>NZ_JBEEWD010000001.1:0-141733 GCF_040140245.1 Proteus sp. fly-1013
ATGTGAGAGTAGGGAACTGCCAGGCATTAAATAAGACGAGAAAGCCAACCCAATGGGTTGGCTTTTTTGCGTTTGGAAGTTTAGGTACTCTGAATAAAAAACTATTTTAATTGCTGATAAAGTAATGAACCCGCAACTGCTCCTGCTACATCGTAAGCAAAATCATGCCAACTCCAGCCAGTGCCTTCTGGACGACTATCATAAAGCTCTTTCGCTGCACCTAAACTAATCGAAAATGAGAGCCCTATTAATAATCCCTCTCTATGACCATAATTTTGATGATCTGCATACGCATTTGCACCCGCGGATGCTGCCATTGAAAATAAGAAATGCTGAGCTTTATCTTTGCCTTTCCAATTATCATTAGCAAAATGAAATGACTGGCAACCATTTAAAGTCATTATTGAGAATAAAATAATCAGAGAGTGACACTTGAGCTTTAGTTTCATAAAAATAAAAGCCTTTTCACTGATAACAATGTTTTTAATATAGAAGATTATTAAAGATAAGGGATGATTTGAGAAAATAATTTTATTAAACAAAAAAGCCTTGCTGTAATTTAGCAAGGCTTATCAAATGAAGCGTCAATTAAAGTATGCGGCTGATTAATCTATCAACACGAATACGGCGTAATCGCTTAATTAATTTCTTCACTTTTAGAGGATAAAGCTTAATACTTTCTAGATCTTGGTAATGTTTCACGACAATAGTATGTTGGCGAATGCATTCTAACTCTTTGTGTCGTTGCTCATGTAATTCATGTTTAGGATCATGAATTAATATGGCATTCTCTAAATCTAATCCCCATGCACGTGGATTAAGATTATTACCAGTAATTAATTGCCAGCTATCATCTACCCACATACCTTTTAAGTGATATGTATTATCGCTATCTTTCCAAAGTCTTACTGTTAATTGGTTGCTATCAATAAATCGTTGGAAACGTTGGGTAAATTTACGCAAATTCATTTCATAGAGATAAGGTAGAGCACCAATAATTTTAAATGGTTCTTCTGGTGGAATATAGAAGTCATTTGCTGTTTTATCACCAATAATAATTTCAACTTGCTTGCCATTTCTTAATAAATGACTGATTTGGCGTACAAGGATTGCAGGTAAATTAAAATAAGGTGTACAAATAACAAGTTTCTCTTCAGTAGAAGCCATAAGGTGAGAAATTGTCTTATTTAAGATATTTTTCTTACCTAAACCCATTAAAGGTGTTACTGCTAGCTCGTTGTTAGAAGCATTGGCTTTAATATCATAGCCATCACGAGTACGTAAATTGAAACGAAATTGACGAATACAATTTTTAATTTCGGCACAACGAACTCTATCTTTGATATCCAGTCGTTGAATCGCTTCTGATTGCAAAAGATCAGACACGATAAATTGCTTCATTGTGGAAGCTAATTCGCTATTTTGGATAATGTGATATCTGTCATAACGATATTTATCAAGCTTGTGCAAGTAAACATTATTAATACTTGCACCACTATAGATAATCGTATCATCAAAGATAAAGCCTTTAAGGTGTAATACACCTAATGCTTCGCGAGTGTTTACGGGAATACCGTAAATAGGGATCTCGATATCAGGGTGTTGCTGTGCAACATGGTAGTACCAATCTGCATTTGTTGCATCAGCAGAGACACCAATACGCCCACGTTGAGCACGGTGCCAGTCAACAATAACGGTAATGGATAATTCAGGACGTTGTTGTTTTGCGGTGTAAAGCGCATCAAGGATCTCTTCACCAGCCTCATCGTGCTCTAGGTAAAGAGCTGTAATAAAGATCTCTTTTTTTGCTTGAGCAATGTATTTCAATAAGGTGCTGCGAAACGCGGACGTCTGATAAAGCGTTTCAACATCAGCAACTGACTGAGCTAATTTAGGCAGTTGTGCAAGGTGTTGTTGATGCTTAGCAAGTTTTAGTTTAGACAACATCACAGTGCTTAATTCTCTTGTTTATGATGGCAGATGGAGCCATCGTCCATGTAGATTTTCTTTAACCGATCTTCTGATCATAACATTAGTTATATGGGATGTACGCATAAAATCATCATATATAGCTAATTTATCAAAGGATGCGTGAACAATCACATAAAGAAACTTTCGCTAATGATTATAGCGTTGGGTTATCTTTTGAAGGTCCAAGCTGTAAATCAAGATTGACTATTCCTTCATCAAATTGTACTTCAACAGAAAATCCCAGTTTTTTCGCTAAACTTATCATGTTGCGATTTTCAGGCATTGTAATCGCGGTTAAACGTTTAATGCCATGTTCTCTAGTATAGTTGATAAGTTTAGTCATAAGTTGATGACCTAGAGTATTTCCTTTTAAATCAGAACGCACAAGAATAGCAAATTCTGCATGCTGATTATCGGGATCTGCCATTGCACGGGCAACACCAATGATTTCAGGCCTTTCTTCTCGATTGCGGATCGCGACAAAAGCCATTTCTCGATCGTAGTCTATTTGCGTCATATTCGCGAGATCGTCATGTGTAAACTCACTGATCTCACTAAAATAGCGATAATAAAGATCTTCTTTTGTTACTTGGTTTATAAACGTTTTCAGTAACGGTTCATCTTCTGGCAAGATAGGGCGGATAAAGCAAGGATTGTTATCTCTTAGGAAAAAGGTTTCTTCTAATTCATTGGGATAAGGGCGAATAGAGAGTCTCTGATGAGGATCGCCTTGTAGTGGCGCTAACTCCATCGCGACATCGAGTAATGTAAAATCATTACCTGAAGCTAATAGGGGATGAATATCTAATCTGACAATTTGTGGGCAATCTAAAAGTAAGTGAGAAACCTGCACTAAAAAATGACTTAGGCTTAATATATTTAGAGGTTGTAAAGCACTTCTTGGCTGTATCTTTCCGCTTTTTATCGCATTAATAACCAGATAACGGGCAAGTGCCATATTGAGTGGTGGCAGAGCAACAGCTGCTTTAGTTTCTATTTGCCACTCAACCCCCCCTTCACCCAACACAATTAATGGGCCAAAAATAGGATCTTGCTCTATGGCGACGCGTAGTTCTTGAGAGCCAGCGCGATTTGCCATACTTTGTACCAATAAACCCTGAATTTGTGCTTGAGGGTAGAGTTCTGTAACGCGCTCTATAATGGCATGTGCTGCTGATGATACTTCTGTGCTGTCTCGAAGATAAAGCATAACACCTTGTACTTCGGACTTATGAGGGATATCAGGAGAACGCAATTTTAGTGCAACAGGATAACCAATCCTTTCAGCAATATTGACAGCTTCTTGTGCATTATGAGCAATCCAAGTAGGAAGTGTATTAAAACCGTAAGCTTCCATAATTGGCTGAACTTGGTGTGTGTCTAATCGATATTGCTTATTTTTTAATGCCTCTTCAATGCAATGGTGCGCTTGTTGCGTATTCATTTTGACATCTAAAGGCAATGCTGGTGTTTCTTTTAGCTGTTTCTGATTTCGACGATATTCCACCATATGCATAAATGCGGTGACAGCACCTTCAGGTGTTCGATAGGTTGGAATTCCAGCTTCACTAAATAATTTACGCGATTGTTGAGATGAATATTCTCCGCCCCAGTTAGTGAAAACGGTAAGCCATTTACGTCGAGGGTGTTTATTGATGGCTTCTATAACTCGTTGTGCCGTTTCAATGCTAGGGGCTATGGCACTAGGTGTGTGAATAAGAAGTAATGCATCATGATCATGGCTATCTAACAAACAATTCAATGCCAAAATATAACGATCAACCGTTGTATCATCACCTAAATTTAGCGGATTACGAATGGCATTTTCTTCTTGAATAATACTTTGTAGCTTTTGTTTTGTTTCATCCGTAAGTTGTGCAAGCTTTCCTGAATGCAAAAATAGCTCATCAACGGCCATTGCAGCAGGTGCCGAGCCATTACTTATAATCATCAATCTTTCGCCTTTTAAAGGCGTCATATAGCTAAGTGTTTCAACGGCAGAAAACATTTCATGGGTATCTTGTACTCGTAGTAAACCTGCACGTTGAAAAGCTGCATCATAGGCTACGTCATAACTCGGTGTATCTCCCAATAGCAGTTGAGCTTTTTGGGTACGACCACTTTTTATCACCAGAATCGGTTTGTTGCGCGAAGCACTACGAGATGCTGACATAAAACGCCGAGCATCTTTTATATGCTCAAGATGCAATAAAATTGCACTGGTTTTACTGTCTCTTGCTAGAAAATCCAATAAATCATCGACTTGGATATCTTGATTGTCACCTAACGCAATAAAATAGGAAAAGCCAATATTGCGATAATAAGCCCAATCTAAAATCGTATTGGCGACAGCCGCTGATTGCGAAATAAAAGCGAGCTTTCCTTTTTTAACTGGAAGAGGTGAAAAGCTGGCATTTAAACCTTGCCATGGTGCTAAAAGCCCCAAACTATTTGGGCCAAGTAAACGGATATGATATTGCTGGCAAAGTAATTTTATTGGCTGAAATTGTTCAGGTTGTGCAGAAAGTACAATTACGGCTTTGCAACCAGACTCACCTAATTGTTTCAGTAGTTCAAGGTTGCGACGATGGTGTGTACAAATAATCGCGAGATCAGGTACTTGAGGTAATTTATCAATAGAGGGATAAGTAAAAACACCAGAGACAGAGCCACGAGCGGGATTAATCGGAAACACTGGACCATTAAATCCACCACTGAGCAAATTTTTCATCATGGTGGTTCCTGCTCGACCTAATTTTTCAGAGGCACCAATCACCGCAATAGATTTAGGACGTAATAGTGCTTCAAGACCTCGTTGGCTCATATCCACTCCAGAGTTTCATTATCAACTGCTATTCAATGTAGCTGATTTGATCTTCTTTTGCCTGACTCCGGTCTGGTTTTCCAAGTAAATATTGTTGACGAAAGTAACTAAAATGAGAAAAAAGTTGTTGTGAGGCTTGAATATCGCCGACATTTTCTAAAATAGAAGCCGCAACTTCTGCGGTACAATGTTGGTCTTCTCTTGCTGCTTGGCGAAGCACATACTCACATTTAATTGCTTCATTTAAAGAAAAAAGAGGCAATGAATCGAGATAAGGGCTTTTGCGAAACATCTTGCGAGCTTCACTCCAAGTACCATCGAGGAGGATAAACAAAGGCGGTTTGCTATTGGTTGGAAGTTGGTTGTATACAACACGTTCATTTGATGCATAGCTTTCAGGGAAGACAACATAAGCTTGTCTATCAGGTGTATTGATTAGATCAAGCAAAGCCTGTTCAGGCTCGGTTCTAGACCATAAAAATGCCTGCGTATCTGGTAATACATCGGCAATTAATTTTCCTGTATTACTTGGCTTCATCACTTCAGTATCATACATCAATAAACAAAATTGGCTTTTTGCTGGTTGATTGATAATCGTGTCACAAAGGCACTGTTTTTCAGGTAATAAGCAAAAAGAGCAACGTTTTGTACGAAAACCACGCGCTTTAAAAGGGCGAGTTGAAATCGAAAGTCGATATTGACGAAGTCGAGAGACTGCATTGTCATGCATAACAGATTGACCAATACTCATAAAAAAGAATCGAATATTATCATGTTCAAAACAAACAAACTATTCAGTGTGTTTTTATCATAAAAATCATACTGATATATTAGCTATCTATGAGATGAAGTTAATTATCAATTGATCCTGATTAGTTTATCGATTCCTGTGCGTGATTCTCTCGGTGACAGTTGCTAAACTATCATGTAATCTGCGCCCCTATTGCAGTTGGAGAGACAAATGAACGATTCTTATGAAGGTAAAAACGGCAAAGTAAAAGTGATGTATGTCCGTAGTGAGGACAATGCCGATAATAAACCTAAAAAACCATCCCGCCGTCCTGAAAATGGTCGTGGTGATAGCCGTGATAACAAACGCGGTGACAACCGTGACGACAAAAATCGTGATAATAGACGTGGTGACAACCGCGATGATAAAAATCGCGATAACAGACGTGGTGATAACAAATTTTCTCGTCGTGATGACCGCGGTGCAGGTAAGCCTTCAGGGCGTGGCGCATCACGTAATGAATCAAAACCTTCTCGCGATAGCGAAGGCGGAAGTTTTTCTCCGTGGAAAACGGTTTCTCGCCCAGCTGGTGAAGAGGCAATTAAAGAGCACGATGGCATTACAGGTAAGAGCCAAATCGATCCTGAACAGCTACGTCGCCAGCGTTTAGAAGAAACGCGTATTTATGGTGAAAATGCCTGCCAAGCAATGTTTAAAAATCGTCCTGATGCGATTGTTCGTGCTTGGTTTTTACAAGATGTGACACCACGTTTTCGTGATGCATTGAAATGGATGGCAGCAAACCGTAAAGCTTATCACGTTGTTGAAGAAGAAGAGATGGTGAAAGCCGCTCGTACCGATCACCACGGTGGCGTGTGCTTCTTAATTAAAAAACGTATGGGTCATGATGCAGAAACTTATCTGAAAGATGCACCTGAACATGATTGCGTATTAGCACTTGAAGATGTGGGTAATCCACATAACGTAGGTGCAATTATGCGTAGCTGTGCGCACTTTGGTGTGAAAGGGGTTATTTCTCCTGATTCTGCTGTATTAGAATCTGGTGCTGCTGTTCGTACCGCAGAAGGTGGTGCAGAATATATCCAAGGTATTGATGCTGATAATTTTGCTGAAACTTTAGATAAATTTAAAAAAGCGGGTTATACGCTGGTGGCAACATCAAGCCATAAAGGCAGCGTGCCATTATCAAAAGCACAATTACCGGCGAAAATGGTTCTTATCTTAGGTCAAGAGAAAGATGGCTTAAGTGAAAGCACTTTAAATCAAGGTGATATGAGCATTTACATCGGTGGTACAGGTCACGTTGAAAGCTTAAACGTCTCTGTGGCTTCTGGTGTGTTATTAGCTGAATGGTGGCGACAGCACCAAGGCTAATTACTTTAAAAAATATTTTCTTTTTTAAAGCAGAGTACAAAAAATCCCGCTTAGTCATTATGATTTAAGCGGGATTTTTATTTATACAGCTATGCTAATTGCATTATTTTCCTGGTGAGAAAGGCGGTTTAGCAAACCAAACCACGATCATCATGATAAGGAAAATACCGGCTGCTAACCAAAAAATCTCATTGGCTGAAATAATTAATCCTTGTTCTGTAATAGTTTTCGCTAAATATGCAGACGCTTGTTCATTTGAAAAACCAAGATCATTCATTTGTTGGTACGCCATTTGCGAATCAGGATCGAGTGGATTAATTTTTTCTACAAAGGTTTCATGGTGAAGTGATTCTCTTTGTGTCCAAATTGTTGTGGTTAACGATGCACCAATTGCTCCTGCCAATGTTCTTAAAAAGTTTGAAAGACTTGAGGCTGATGCCATTTTTTCTGGGGGTAATCCAGATAATGTCATTGTCGTTAATGGCATAAAGAAACACGCAACCGCTAAACCTTGCCAGAATTGAGGCCATGCCACAGTGGCAAAATCCATTCCTGGCTCGAAGGTATAAGCTCGCCAATAAAAACACACAGAAAACATAATAAAGCTAAAGCTGATGATATAGCGTAAATCCACTTTACCACCAAACTTACCTATAATCGGTGTGATAATTAAAGGTAATAAACCTACTGACGCTGATGCTAATCCAGCCCATGTTGCTGTATAACCAAAGACTTCTTGTAAAAGCAGTGGTAGTAAAACAATGGTACCAAAATAGATCATATAAGCGAGGCTGAGCGTGACACAACCAATGGTAAAGTTTCGACTCTTAAAGAGTGAAAGGTCTATCACTGGATGATCGTCCGTTAACTCCCAAACAATTAAGAAGCTAAGCGCAACTACGGCAACAATAGTGAGGACTATAATTTCTGTCGAATTAAACCAATCGAGCTCTTTACCCTGATCGAGCATGATTTGTAACGCACCAATACCCACGACAAGTAAAACAAGGCCGATAGTATCTATTGGTTTAATTTCAGTTTTTGTTTCGCGTCCAGCTAAGGTGTTTGATATACACATAATAATCAACACACCAAATGGAACGTTAATAAAGAATATCCATCCCCAATGATAGTTATCGCTGATGTAGCCACCTAAAATAGGTCCTAAAATAGGTGCTACAACAATGGTTACTGACCATAGCGCAAGCGCCATATTTCGTTTGGCAGGTGGATAGTTATTCAATAACAAACTTTGTGATAAAGGAATTAGTGGCCCTGCAACTAAACCTTGAAGCACACGAAAGAAAATAAGCATTTCAAGGCTTTGTGAAATACCACAAAGCCAAGACGTTAACGCAAAAAGTGCTGTTGACCACATAAAGAGTCGAACTTCACCAATGCGTTTTGCTAACCAACCTGTAATTGGGATAGAAATAGCATTTGCCACACCAAATGAGGTAATAACCCAAGTCCCCTGTGAGTTAGAGGCACCTAAGTTTCCTGCAATAGTTGGAATGGCTACGTTAGCGATTGTAGAATCGAGAACTTGCATAAAGGTTGCCAACGCAAGGGCGATGGTCATTAAGGCAAGTCTTCCTCCTTGTAATGGCTCTTTGATCACCTTTACACCTCGCCTTTATTGTCCTGCATTTTGTTCAATGATTTCATTGATCAGTTTATTAATCTCTGACATATCAATTGTTAAAGCATCAGTATGATAAGCAGGTGCTTGGCGTTCGCTGTGTGATAATACTTTTCCATCAAGGTTAATCGTATCGACAGTCACTTCAGAAGAAAGACCAATACGCAGAGGTTTTTCTGCTAACTCTTTTTCATCTAATGAAATACGAACGGGTAAGCGTTGAACCACTTTTATCCAGTTACCACTGGCATTTTGCGCAGGTAATAATGAGAAAGCACTACCTGTTCCCATATCTAAACCTAACACGGTGCCGTGATAAATGACCTTTTTACCGTAAAAGTCAGTTGTTATCTTTGCAGGTTGACCAATTCGCATATTCGCGAGTTGGGTTTCTTTAAAGTTGGCATCAATCCACATACCTGTTACAGGAACAACGGCCATTAAAGGTTTACCCGGTGAGACTTGAGCACCAACTTGAACGCTACGACGTGAAACATAGCCATCTGTTGGGCTTAAAATTTTAGTACGTTCTAAGGCAAGCCATGCATTACGAACATCAGTTGATGCTTGTAAGACAGAAGGTTGTTTTGCAATTGGTGTATTTAAGATAATGGCTTGATTAGCATTATATTGCTCTCTTGCAACTTCTAAAGCCGCTCTTGCGGTAGAAACAGCTTCTCTGGCGTGTTGAAGTTCTTCTTTACCAATGACATTGCGTTCACCTAAAACTTCACGGCGGCGAAGATCATTTTGTAATTTAGTGAGCTCAGTTTCGCGTAAAACGATATTTGCTTTTAATTGACGACCATTGATGATTTGCTGATGCATTTGACGAACACTATTAGCTAATGCTGTTTTTGCTTTTTCTAATGCGAGTTTTTCATCACTTGAATCTAATAAAACTAAGGGTTCACCTGCTTTTACAAAATCGGTGTTATCCACATAAACAGTGGTAACAGAACCAGAAATCTGTGGCATCACCATGATTTGATTGCCAGTCACATAAGCGTTATCTGTTGTTTCATGATGTCTTAACACCATAAACCAATAAGCTGTGTAAGCTGCACCAGCAACAATAAATAGGATAGTTAGCAACAGTAGAACGTTTCGGCGAGTTCGTTTTTTATTGCGAATGGGAGCCTGAGGGGGGGTAGTTTCCTCATTAACACTCATTTAGAAGATCTCCATAAAACCAGAAAAACATCATTAGATATGTTTCCAGTATTAAAACTGGAAACATAATTATAAAGTCAATCTTAGAATAATTATTAGCGTGAAGGTAAATTATAAATGCTAATGGGTAAGTATGTTTGCCGATTTATGGCGTAAATAGGATTAGATCAATAAAACTATTTATTATGCTACTTATTCACAACCTTTTTCAGCCAAAGTATCTAATTGTAATAATAACTTACGCATTAGCGTTTCAAGCTGTCTTTGTTCTGATTGATCTAATACAGACCAGATTTGTTTTAAACACTGATGTTGCGGTGGTAATAAGCTATTTAAAAACTCTTCACCTGCATCAGTTAAATGGAGATGTAAACAACGGCGGTCATTATGACTTTCACGACGTTCAATCCAACCTTGCTTTTCAAGCTCATCAGCAATACGTGTTGCGTTTGTTCTTGAAGAGCCTAAAGCTGCACTTAATTCTGATGGTTGAATACTACGATTTTCTGTCGTATCTAAAATCATTAGTGCCATAAATAATGTCTCGTTAATACCCTGAGACTTCAACATATTATTACGACTTTCAAGAAGTTTGCTTTGAACATGCATAGAAAGGCGAGTTAACAAAATTTCTTGATAAGGAATATCTTTGTTAAGCGATTTCTGTTGTGTAGCGCGAGTGTTTAGTAATTCTTCTGTTGGCGTAAATGAGCTTTCCATTTTTAGACACCTTGTTAGTTTCGAAAATTAGGATAATGCTGTTATCAACATGTTAAATGGTATATTAAACACACAATTTAGCAATTTTTATTATTTATAGTCACTATGTTTTTTTGATTATGTTACCTGATTCATAAATTTTCTGAATGATAACACAAAAAAAAGAATAGGTACTTATCTCTTTACAATAAGTTAATAAAATCAATTTATCACTTATCTGACAATGAATAGTAGTCTATTTGCGAAAAAAGGGATCATTTTTTACGATAAAACACGTAATAAATTTATTATCACTGCCAATGGTTGTTATGCAGATAATACCGAAGTGAAATTATTTATATAGTGCTTTATTGATGAGATTGATATAATTTTCTTAATAAAGAATGGGATGATGATATACATTAATAGTAATCACGCTGTTAAAACATTCACATTTTATTCTGATTAG
Organism: Proteus sp. fly-1013; assembly: GCF_040140245.1. NCBI lineage: Bacteria > Pseudomonadati > Pseudomonadota > Gammaproteobacteria > Enterobacterales > Morganellaceae > Proteus > Proteus sp. fly-1013. The sequence continues at coordinate 10,904 of NZ_JBEEWD010000001.1, forward strand.
AGTGGGATTGAAGAAATAATGTAACCCATCCTTGGGTCTAAAAATTATTCAGCGTGGATTATTGGATCATTTTTATAACCTAAAAACCAAACAATAAGACCGATAACGCCGATGACTAATCCAGCGATGGAAACACCAGTCCATCCATATTGATGATAAGCATAGCCTGATAGTAAAGATCCTAATGCACCACCAATAAAATAGCTTGTCATATAAGCGGCAGTTAGGCGATTTCTAGCATCAGGTAAAATACGGTATATGGTGCTCTGATTAGTGACATGAACACCCTGAACAGCTAAGTCTAGCAGGACAACGCCAATAATAAAGCTGATGAGCCCAATCCAGTGATAATAAGGCGCAATAATGATAAAACCCCAAGAAAGAAAGAGGATGATTAATCCTACAGTGGTGGTTTTCTTGCCTTTTCCTTTATCCACTAATACGCCAGCTTTACCCGCCATTAATGCACCTGCGGCACCCACAAGACCAAATAAACCAATAACGGCGTCAGAATAATTAAAAGGATCAGAAGCCAATAAAAAAGCCATTGAGGTCCACAATAAACCAAAGTGAGCAAAAATAAGTGCGCCAACTAATGAACGAGTTCTTAAGACAGGAGTTGTTGCAAATAATTTGAAAATAGAACCTAGCAATTGGAAATAATTTAAGTTTGTTTCACTTTTATAAGTAGGTAAACAGCGCCATAAAGTGATAGCTAAAATCGCCAGAAAAATACTGGCTACCCAGAAAATACCCTGCCAATTAGTAAATGACGCCATTAACCCAGATGCAGTTCTTGCCAGTAAAATTCCGAGTAAAAGACCACTCATAATCGTGCCGACTGCTTTGCCTCGTTGATGAGGTGCGGCAAGGGTTGCAGCAAAAGGAACAAGAATTTGAGCCACAACGGAGAACATCCCTGAGAGCGCCGTTCCTATTAACATTACCCAAATATTGGATGCCATAGCGGTAATTAATAGGCCACTCGCTGAAATTAATGTCATGGTAATAATCAGTGAGCGACGTTCAAAAATATCGCCAAGAGGCACTAATAACATTAACCCTACGGCATAACTTAATTGCGCGGTGGTAACAATAAATCCAGCCAACGTCGCAGATATGTGGAAGTAGTTTGCGATTGAATCTAGTAGCGGTTGTGCGTAGTAGTTACTGGCAACAACCATACCTGTGGCAACCGCCATAAGTAAAATAAGGCCTTTGCTTAGCGATGTTTGTGGTGCGGTGTTTTCCATAATACTCATAACAAATCATTTATAAGGTAAATGATAGTAACATGAGTCATTTTTTTGAGAAAAGAATTACTGTGATAGAGATGTTCAATTAATTTGATATAAACACTTAGATTTTATTCTTATAACATATTGTTTTATATGATAAATAAACGTTAACCTTAGCTTATTAATAACTAAAAAGTGTAAAAAAGAGCATAGCCAGACACCATATCCATTGAACTGAAACACCAATCACGGCAAAAGAAAATAGGCGCTTAGTCCCTAGCCAGCGAGCTTCTATCGTCTGTTTTTTGGGGCGTTTAGGGAATAATATAGAGAGACTTTCATCAAAGCTAACATCATCTTGATAGCGATAAAGTGCTTGAAAAAAATGACTATCAAGCCATAAACGAAAAAGGGGATATTGCGTAAATAAAAATAAAATAGAAGCTACGAAGAAAGCCAGTTTATTATGAAAATGAAGGCTAAATACAGGCGATGTACTTATATAAGGTAATAGTGATAAAAGCAGTAAATAGCGCCAACTTTGTGTTAAAGACACAATCACTTTACCGCTGGTTTTTGTTGTCAGCATCGTTATCTCGTCATCTATTTTGTTGGAAATGCGAATACCAAATTTGTAATGCTTCTTGTGTTTCTGGATTTAAAATCACTTGAGGACGAACTTGATACACCTGTTTTATTGCGTCTTCCAAAGTATCTACTGTGCCACTGTAAACTAACCATGCAACTACAATGGTTGCACTGCGCGAATAGCCTAATTTGCAATGAATATAAACAGTTCCTACTTGGCTAAGCTGTTCCATAGACAACATGGCTTTGCTGATATCATCAGGAGATAATGGTAATAAATCGATTTGAGGTTGCGCTAAATAAAGCTGATTTTGGCTAAATTTGTTTCTTGGCCACTCACAGGTTAAATCAAAGACGGCGTTCGCTTTTAATTTATAAAGAGGGCGTCCGCCTAATAAAATACCTTCAGCCACTAAACTGGGTGTTTGGCAACGTGTTAAATAATAGCGATAAGTACACCAAGCAAAAAAGCGATATGGTAATAGGATTATCTGCGCGGAAAGGGGAATTTCACCCTGTGCATTTTTTTGAAAAATAGAGGCTCCTGCGCCTAAATAACCTAAAGTCACAAAAGTTAATGTGATTGCAGGCCAGAGAAAAATCCAAAAGAAACCTTGTAAGCCAAAAGATAACAGATAAAACACCATTGCTGATAACGCATAGTTTTTACCAATACGTAAACTGCGTTTACTGCCAGTAAAATGCCATTTCCAACGAGAGTTTATTGGTAATAAATAACAAATAAGCACGCCGACACCAAAACCCGTAATAATATCGATAAAGTGATGTTGCCACGTTGTCAGTACAGAAACAGCAATAAGCAATGACCATAAATTTAAAAACCATTGCCATGATTTTGGAGTATGTGCGTGAAAACGTAACCAAAGTATCCACAATAAGATTATGTGCAAAGAAGGGGCTTGGTTATAAGGTAAATCGAAACCTTCTAATTGGGTAAATAACCAACCAGAAAACCCTTCTGTTTTTGGGCGAATAAAACTAAATTTTAAAGGGAATAATAAAAAACCAGTACAAGCAATAAGAGAGGCAACAATTAAACGTAGTCCATGTATAAATTGTTCTCTTAACGTTGTACAAATAATCAGTGAAATACCATAGGCAATATTCACACTCCAATAAGGAATAATTGTCCAAGGTAAAAAGGGGATCGCTTTTTCCCAGGAATAAACAAAAGAAGGAACATCAGATAAAGTGGAAGTATAAGTGTTAACTTGCATATAAGTTAAATAGAAAAATGGGGCAAGAAACAACAGCCATACAATACCAGCAAGCCAGATACTTTTTCTTGATGATGTTATTTGAGTGTGTTGGGTTCCACCCATACTAAAATTCCTTTCTTTATTTATGTTTATATTTTTACAATGACTTAAAACTATCGCTATGTGTTGCTATATAGCGATAGTTTGATTATTTATGGCGCATTCCGTTAGCGACGTTTTGCTATCGATACACTAAAAATACCCCAATGATCAATTTGTTGATCTAACTTTTCAAAACCTGCTTCATTGACTAAAGCATCCATTTCACCTTGACTACGGCAACGCATGATCCAAGGTTGTCCGTTTTGGTGACTAGGTAATACACGCGCAATCATTTCAAGCTGAGGGTGCCAAGGTTGGCAGGTATAAATCAATAAACCGCCACTTGGGATGGTTTGCGATAGTCCTTTTAAAGACTCTTTTAGCAGATGATTTTCAGGGAATAATTCATAAAGTCCGCTGACAATACCTAAAGTTGGTGACGGAGAAACAGCACTCAAGCTTTCTGCATCAAAGGCGTTACCTTCTTCAAAACGTACTTTATCTTCTAAGTGGCGCTCTTTAATCGCAATGTTGCCTTGTTCAACGTTAATGGCGCTATAATCACGCATTAAAATTGAATCGACCTTACCATAATCGTTAATTGCATCAAAAAGATAGCGCCCTTGTCCTGCTGCGATATCCATAATATGCACCGGCATATTATTTTGTATTAATTGGCGAATTGCGTAGCGGATTGTATTTTCAATATTGATTTTACGTTGGCGAATACCTTGCCAACCAATGCTATTTAAATATTGTCTATCGACAATACGACCAAATAATCCTTTCCCTTGAGGCTGATTACGGTAGACATAATCCAGCGTCGATCCGGAATCAAAACCTTTATCATAACCCAGAGCAACACCTTCAGATGCTTTACCTAAAGTGCTCATAGAGCGACTAAGTACTTTGTAATAAAGTCTTTTTGGACAATATTTAGGAAGTGGCGTTTGTAATGCGCGATAAACATCTGCACTATGACTCCAAGTATCTTCATATTGGTAATCATGTTGATAAGGTGGTTGTGCAAATAAGGTTTCAATAAAACTGCGCATTTTATTGATAGGAATAACTCTGTCTTTCTCACCTAAAGTATCGTGATAAAAGCCCGGTAATACATGCTTTTCTTTGATAGATGTGTTTAAACGTTCATAGAAAAGATGTTGAGGTTTGGCGTGAACCACATGATCATTGCCTGAAATAAATAACTGTGTTGGTAAAGTAATTGCACTTGCATCTTCAACAACGCGATCAGCCGTTTTATAAAGCTCTAATAAAATATTGACGGCAATAGGGCGAGTGATCAGCGAGTCTTGATTAAAAGAATCGATGCGGCTTTGGTCATGGGTTAAGTATTTTGCTTTTACGTATGAATTGACATAGAAAAGCCCACGAATTTTTTGCATCAAGGCAAGGCCTGTGCGTGCAAAAGGAACATATAACTTCACTTTAAATGCAGGAGAAGCCAACACCATGCCGCGGATCTTAGGGGCATAATCATGTACCCAACCGGTAACTAAAACGGCACCTACACTTTGACCAACAACCAGAATATTCTCCATTGGAATATTATAGTTGGATGAAATGTAATGAACGAATTCGTCTATATCTTTTATTGAAGTTCCCATTGATGGGCTATAACCGCGAGCGCCTTCATTTTTACCATGTCCACGAGCATCCCAAGCAAACATTGAAAAGTCAGGAAGATCTAACTCATCCACTAGATGAGAAACACGACCTGAGTGTTCATGACCTCGGTGAAATAAAATAATTGCTTTTGGTTCAGTGGTAATTTGAGCAGGCCAATGGCGATAATACAAAGGTGTTTTATCGCTGGTGGTAAATTCAGACTCAATCATATTCCTTTGAGTTTGATATTGCGGTTGTTGATTCATAACGATGTATCCTTATCTTTATCTGTCATCGTTGCTTCTTTTAGTGCGCGATGAATTCGGTGATAACAAGTCAACAAAAGTAATAAATTAATAATAATAAAAAGATAATGCGTGTTTTCTGATAATGTCAGTGAGGGGAATAATCCGATAAAAAAGGCGATTGCACCGAAAATAAAGGCTCTATCACTTTTTCCCATCGGGCCATCATAACGACGAGAAGCATGTATAGTTTGGGCAAGCACACCTAAGAACTCAGTCATTATCATTAAAAAGAGTGCCAGCATGATCCACCAATAGGCTTGTGGAAAAATAAAAGCAAAGGGTAGATAGAGTGCAATGTCTGAAATAACATCGCTGGCTTCATTTAATATCGCTCCAAGCGCACTTTTTTGATTATGTTCTCGTGCAAGCATGCCATCTATGGCATTAAGTGCCATACGAAAAAAGAGAACAAAAGGGAGCAATAAAAATAAACGAGGGTAAGGATAGAGCAAAAGTAACCCACCAACAGCAATGGATAACAGTAAGGCAAAAAGCGTGATCTGATTTGCTGTGATCCCTTTTGTGAATAACTGTTCTACATAAGGGCGTAATAGAGCTTGGAATTTGGGTTTTAGGTCATAAATTGTCATGACGCATCCTTGTGTTCAAAAGTGCGTATATACCTCATAATTATAATTTTATTATTAGCTGATTTTTATCTCATTGAATATCTTTATTTCAATGCTTTAATTTATTTACAATTTAAACATAAAACTAAGACTTAAAATTTACTTGAGTTAATAATTATTTAGCTCTCAAAATAAAGAGAAAATAAGATCCGCAAAACTGTAATTATCAGACTGTTCCGTGTCTGCTCTATTCTTTTTATTTTAAAAATCATTAAATTTTCTTTAGTAATATGTACGTAATTATAATTAGTAAATTAAATGAGGAAAATAAAAATAAGAGATATTAAATACCTTATAATAACTAATGAAATTAGTTTAATTTATTATAAATATTATTTTAGATAAAATTTAAATCTAACAAGAGTGTATCGATAGTGTAGTTATCTGTATTGAGTGATAAGTGCAAAAAAACTAGATAATGATAATTATTATCATTATCATAATTGGCGCTGTTAGTTACAGCTCTAATCATTTATCAAACTAATAACCATACAAAAAGATACTACTATTATGATCCATTTCTTAGCAAAAAATGATGCTTATCGTCAGGGAATTGGGATATTTTCATTTTCGTCATCAGCGATAGCATTATTATTGACTTCACTCACTTCGTTAAATAGCTATGCAACTGAAAGTGTAAAACCAGAAATAACGACATCTACAAAGTCGGAAAGTCCTGCACAACTAAAATCGCGTGAAAAGATTATTATTGAACCTATCTATGTATCAGGTGAACTCAACTCGAGTGTTGATGCGGGAAGTACCGTTCTGACATTAAAAGATATCGATAGAATTCAGCCTAATAATATTGCAGAGCTGGTGGATAAATTACCCGGAATTTCATCATCGGGTTCACCAAGACCAGGCGGTCAAACATTAAATATCTGGGGGATGGGTAATCCTGAAGATATTAAAATTACCCTTGATGGTACGCCTAAAACCTTTGAGAAATATCGCCAAGGTTCAATTTTTATTGATCCTGAATTAATCCGTCGTATAGATGTTGATAAAGGGCCTCATAATATTACTCAAGGAAATGGCGGTTTTGGTGGTTCGGTGAGAATTGAAACCAAAGATCCCGATGACTTATTACTACCCGATCAGAATATTGGGATGTTTTTAAAATATGGTCACCATACCAACGATAGACAAAACCGTTATAGTGGTGCGGTATACGGTAAATTACTGGATGGACAAGCAGACGGATTGTTCTATTTTAACCGTCGTGAAAGTGACGATCTGCGTCGCCCTGATGGGACTAAATTTGGCTATTCACAATCAGATCAAGATTCTTTTTTAATTAAAACTAATATCTATTTAACTGAAGCACAAACATTAACGTTATCAGCATCACGATCAGAAAGTGATGGTTGGACGCCTTGGGCGGCTAAACGTGATGAATTAGCTAAACCTAGCCAAGCTGAAGTGGATAAATATGGTTTTGATGCGGCGATGAAACGCAAATTAGTTTATCGTGATCAAAAAGATGACACCTTCAGTGTGAAATGGAATCTTCAGCCAATTGATTCTGATTTAATTAATCTAACGCTTACCTACGGTTATTCAAAAACCAAACAAAATGATAGTCGCCCAGAGACTGCTAGCTCCTATTTTAGTGGCAGTATGGGTAATCAAAGCTGGGTAGATTATCGAAATCATCAAATTGAAATTAAAAATGAAAGCACCGTTATGCAAGGCGCTTTAGAGCATAAGATATTAGTAGGAACACGTTGGCATCGTAATGATCGTGATGTCTTAATGTTTACTCGCGATAAAGCTAAAAATCCAAATTATAACTATGGATATTATGCGCCTCCTTATATGCCAGAAGGTACGCAAACGACAACCAGTTTTTATCTTCAAGATTCGATGAGTTATAGAAATCTGACGATAACACCGGGCGTTCGCTACGATATCGTTAAAAATCAAGGCAAGGGAAGTCGGGCTATTACCTATCAAGATCCAGATCCCTATTATGGTCATGATTACTCTGATGTGACTTATAGCGGGGCAACACCTCATTTAGGTTTATTATGGAAAATGAATCAGAATTTCAGATTCTTTGGTGATTTAACCTATACATGGCGTGCTCCATTGATTGATGAGCAGTATGAAGTACAAGGAAGTATTTCTAGCTTAACAGGAACGAGTCGTCATCTAGACAAAGAAACTGTAAGGGCTGCACGAATTGGTGCAATTGCGGATTTTGAAAGTGTTATTCAGCAAGAAGACCAACTGCAATTAAGAACAACACTGTTTGATACTCGTGGTAAAGACGAAATTTTCCGTCGCCGTGGTGTCTATTGTGAAAGTCAAAAGGTGGATGGACATAATGGAAATTGTCCACCTTCGATTGGTAATTACCGTAATTTACCGGGCTACCATATCCAAGGGCTGGAAATCGAAGCCTTTTATAATAGCCCTAATGTATTCGGCCGTTTAGCATATTCAACAATGAAAGGAAAACGTGACCAATCACCGCGTGACCCGTGGTTTGGTCAAAAAACATGGATTGCTGAGATACAACCTGACGCTTTACATGCCACTCTTGGCGTAAAAGTACCCAGTATTAATGTCAATATGGGATGGACAGGTGATTTTATTGGTGCTCAACGCCGTTCACCAATGGATGCCGATCCTGATGCTGGATATTGGTCACTACCAAAAAGTAAAGGTTATGCAATTCACGGTTTATTTGCGAATTGGGAACCCTCTTTTATAGATAATACAGAAGTTCGTTTTACGGTCGCAAATTTATTTAACCGTGATTATTACCCTTATTTAGGTGAATCAGTTTCGGGTGTAGGACGTGATTATCGATTTACTGTGGTAAAACGTTTCTAATATTACTGAAAATAAAAACAGATAAACCCCATAGATATTATGGGGTTTATTATCATTAAGAATTCAATATTCGATATATTGCATTAATAACCATGTGATGCAGAAGTTGCAATCATCGCCATCATAGTCGTGAAGAAGAAAATAAAGAAAAGAACAGCCATAACAATACTAATAATAAAGTAAACAAAGCCAGCTCTGTTCCATGTTTCTTGCACTTTCATAAAGGTTTCAACAGAATCATAATCACCACTTTTCCAAGCCCACTCATTCCCTTTAATACCACAGACAAAAATCCAAACAAGATTAAGTAAAGGAACAAGCGCTAATAATGGAAGATAGGATTTATTACCAAAACCCCAAATAATATTAAACATGAAAGCACCCCAGTTCCAACGTTTAATTTCTTCAGGTACGGGCTTGTTAGTGTAAGACACAGTTTATTCCTTATCTAAAATAATAAATATAAAAATGAGAATGCCAAAATGGCAACTGGAGAAAAGGATAATCATAATTGAAGAAATGAGAGAATGAAAGGTGGGTATGTCTCTGCCATTAATAAAAAGAATAATCTTAATAATAAAATAGTATTAAGATGACTTTTAATTTTTATATAAACTTATTTTATCTAATTACATGTAAATTTAGTTTTTTATAAATAAAAACAGGCCACAATAATGTGACCTGTTTTGTGACAATCTTAAATGAAGATTATTTATTGATTATTTTGCAGCAGCTTGAGCTTGTTCAATCCAACCATCAAAGGTTTTTTGATGTGCTTTGATCCACGCATTAGCATGACGTTCAATATCTGCCTGTGATTTTTGACCATTATGCATACGTAAGTTTTGCGCATTAATATCGGCAACAGACACTTTCATAACTTCAAAGAGTTTTGCCGCAGCGGGATTTTCTTCAGCCCATTTTTTATTTGCTGCAATATGCATGGTACTTGGCGGGAAGCCATAGTTTTTACCATTTGCTAATGTGGTATCGGTTTTATCATCACCCGGTAATGAAGAGAAAGGCACTTGTAACCAAACAACATCTTTACCCGGTTTTAATACATCACTTATCCAGTAAGGTGTCCATGTGTAATAAAAAATGGGTTTGCCTTCTTTATAGCGAGTAATGGTATCTGCCATCATTGCCGCATAGTTACCTTGGTTATGTGTAACAGATTTTTCTAATCCATAGGCTTTTAAGTGATTGTTAATCGCTTCTTCACAACCCCATCCCGGATTACAACCCGTTAAATCGGCTTTACCATCACCATTGGCATCAAATAATTTGGCAATTTTAGGATCTTTTAATTGCTCAATATTCGTAATGTTATATTTCTCTGCTGTTTTCTTATCAATCAAGTAACCTTGAGCGGCATTAACGACATAATCCCCTTTACGATAAAAGGTATTATCACCTCCTGCCGCTGCATATTGTGAATTATGAAGAGGAACCCAACTGACTGCCATAAAAGTGGCATCACCATTGGCGATAGAGGAATAAGCAACGTTATAGTCAACTTCTTTAATTGGCTGAACGGTGTAACCTAATTGTTCTAGTGCTTTATTAACGATTAAAGTTTGAAATGTTTCTTCAGAAATCGTACTTTGCACGGGTTGAACCGAAATCCCTTTTCCAGGTAAATCAGCAGCGGATAACTGGGTGCTTATCAGTGTGGCGGACAATACTGTTGCCCAGAGAACTGGATTACGCATAGTTTTTCCTTCTGTTGTTATGGTAAGAGATAAATAGCGACAGCGAACTGTCGCCTCTATTTCTTATATTGATTGAACGTGATGTTCTTTATTGATTTTTAATTAATAGTAAAAATATTTATTACGATGCTTTTTTGCCAAAGAGTCGGCAAATTAAACCGATAGGTCCTGTCATATACCAGCATCGATTGCCTTTATGACGGCTGTTTTGACCTAAAGATTGTGTTAATCGGTCAAGGATAATGGCAAGAATAACAATACCTGCACCCCCTACGGCAGCCAGTCCCATGTCAAGGCGACCTATACCGCGTAATACCATTTGACCTAATCCACCAACGGCAATCATTGATGCAATAACAACCATTGAAAGCGCTAACATCAGCGTTTGGTTTACACCTGCCATAATCGTTGGCATGGCGAGAGGTAATTGTACTTTAAACAGCATTTGACGAGGATTTGCACCAAATGATTGTGCTGCTTCGATTAAATCTTCAGGGACTTGTTTGATCCCTAAAATGGTCAATCTCACAATTGGAGGTAAGGCAAAAATAATAGTGACCACAACGCCGGGTACGTTACCAATACCAAATAACATGACGATAGGAACTAAGTAGACAAACGCAGGTGTTGTCTGCATCGCATCGAGTAAAGGTCGAACAATTTTGGATGCTCTATCACTGTTAGCCAGCCATATTCCTAATGGAAGCCCGATAATAAGACAAAACAGTAACGAGGTTAGTACCAATGCAAGGGTAACCATGGCTTCAGACCAAGCACCAATCGCCCCAATTAATATTAATGAGATAAAAGAAGTGACACCCATGACTTTGCCTGAAAGCTGCCATGCAATCAGAGAAAACAGAATAATGGCGATAGGTGCTGGCATTGAAGTTAAGGAATTTTCAAAACCACTTAAGACCAAATCAACCGGTACACGGATACCTTGGAAAACAGGGCGAAAGTGCAACACAATCCAGTCAATCGCATCAGTAACCCATGAATCTAAGGGGATCAGCGTATTATGAAACGGATCCATTAGATTGAATGAATCGGGTGCTACATCTGTTGGTGTTGCATCTAACCAATCACTGCCAGAGGATGAGGTATCAATATTTTCAGTACCACTGCCAGCACCCCAAGGATCAGCATCTGTTGATGAACTGTCGGCACTACTCCAAGGATCACTTTCTGTTGTAGTGGTATCAGTTGTTGCCCAAGGATCATCATTTACGTTATTGGTTGTCTCTGGTGCCGTTTTGTTTGTTGTGGTTTCTTGGATATTTGTATCCAAAGCCACATCTTTATCTGTTGTATTACTCATTTGGCGTCTCCTTATCCAGTGCTTGTAGTAACATTCCTTTAGAAATTAAGCCGATATAACGGTTTTTTTCATCAATAACAGGAATTGCACAGGGAGATTGTGCAACAGTTGAAATCAGCTCGTTTAACGGTGTATCACCATTAATGGCACAAGGCTCAGATAAAATAGCTGACTCAATAGGTTGTTTATTTTTCAGCGCCTCTTCAAGAGATGTGACAGAAACGATGCCAATAAATTTTCTTCCTCGTTCAATGAGATAGCCAAAGTTTCTATCTTCATCTTCGAGTACTTTTAAGGCAGATCGAGGACCAAAACCGGGCGCAACATGCAGTAAGGTTTCAGGGCGACGTTTGGCTATATCTTTTGCACTAAATACGTGGCTAATATCAACACCACGGAAAAATGTACGCACATAATCATTTGCTGGATTGTTAAGTATTTCATCTGGTGTACCCGTTTGAACAACAACGCCACCTTGCATAATGGCAATTCGGTCGCCAATACGCATAGCTTCATCCAGATCATGGGAGATAAACACAATGGTGCGCTGTTTATCACCTTGTAAGCTTAATAACTCATCCTGCATTTCTGTACGAATTAATGGATCGAGTGCTGAAAAGGCTTCATCCATCAATAAAATATCGGGATCATTAGCAAGTGCACGCGCAAGACCGATACGTTGACGCATCCCACCAGAAAGCTCATCAGGCCAAGAGTTTGCGTAACTGCCCAAGTTGACTTGCTCTAAGGCATCCATCGCTTTTTTATAACGCTCATCTTTGCTTAATCCCGCGAGATCCATTCCAAATGCAGTGTTATCAAGCACGTTCATATGGGGCATTAATGCGAATGACTGAAACACCATACTGATTTTTTTACGGCGCACTTGTCGTAATTCTTTATCCGACATAGTGGCAATATTTTCACCATCAATAAGCACCTCTCCCTTTGTTGGAGAGATCAGACGATTGAGAAGGCGGACTAGAGTGGATTTACCTGAACCAGATAATCCCATGATGACAAATATTTCGCCTTCTTCAATTGCCAGATTTGCATTTTGAACGCCCACTGTAAGCCCTGTTTTATCAAAAATCTGATCTTTATTCATACCAGATCTTAATAATTCAAAAGCGCGTTTAGGGTGCTCGCCAAATACCTTGTAGAGATTTTTTACTTCGAGTTTAATTGCCATGCAATATATAGTTTCCTATTTAAATATTGAAAGGAATAAATTAGATATTAATTAATAAGTGTTGTTATTTTTCCTAAATAAGATTTTTAGTAAGGGAAATACCCTACCACAATGATTGAGTCTGACAACCCTATGTTAATTATAATTAATTAAATAATTTAGCTGTATTTTCTTTATTTTTAATATGATTAATAATTAAATAAAGTGAAATAAATAAAATTTATTAAAAGATATATTTACCGCTAACTGACTGAAATAACTTTATTTTTAGAGATATTGCAAATTTGATTAGGATCTCAATAAAAATGAAGACTCAATATCAAAATAGAAGGGAAATAGAGAGAGAAATTAAATGAAAAAAAATCGTAATTCATTAGGTAAATTAATGTTTAATATCTTATGATAAGGTTTATATACTAGAAATAGGCTGGAATAATTCGAAAAAAATTGATTTTTTGACAATATTGAACGGCAAAAATCAATCAATTAGATTGTTTAGTGAACAAATAAAAATACACCAAAAAATAATCTATATTTTTCAGTGTATTATGATTTATATGGAATACATAATTAAATTGAATGTATTGTGTGGTTTCTTTTACCTTCAATTAGGTTAATAAACCTTAAAAATCCCAATCGTCATCTTCAGTGTTAATGGTTTTTCCAATAACATAAGATGAACCTGAACCAGAGAAGAAATCGTGATTTTCATTTGCATCTGGTGATAATGAAGAAAGAATAGCAGGGCTTACATCAGTTATTTCATCAGGGAATAAAGCTTCATACCCTAAATTCATTAATGCTTTATTTGCATTATAATGAAGAAATTTTTTGACATCTTCTGTCCAACCTACCGTGTCGTAAAGATCTTCGGTATATTTCACTTCATTGTCATATAAATCTAATAATAATGAGAAAGCAAAATCTTTAATATCTTGCTTCTCTAATTCGGATTTATTTAATAACTGATTTTGAAATTTATAGCCAATATAATAACCATGAACGGCTTCATCTCGAATAATAAGACGAATTAAATCGGCTGTATTGGTTAATTTTCCTCGGCTTGACCAATACATTGGTAAATAGAATCCTGAATAAAATAAAAAGGATTCTAAAAAGACGCTGGCGATTTTTTTCTTTAAAGGATCTTCATCTTGATAATAACGCAAAATAATTTCTGCTTTCTTTTGTAAGTAAGGATTTTCCTCACTCCAACGGTATGCTTCATCGACATCGGTTGTTAAACAGAGTGTAGAAAATATCGAGCTGTAAGAGCGAGCATGAACCGCTTCCATAAAACAGATATTAGATAACACGGCTTCTTCATGAGGCGTGAGTGCATCAGGCATCAAAGTCGGTGCGCCTACGGTATTTTGGATCGTATCAAGCAAAGTTAACCCTGTAAAAACACGGATTGTGAGTTGTTTTTCAGCTTGGTTCAGGGTGTTCCATGAAGGAATATCATTAGAGAGTGGAATTTTTTCAGGTAACCAAAAATTCATGGTTAAGCGATTCCAAACTTCTAAATCTTTTTCATCTTCAATGCGATTCCAATTAATCGCATTAACGTGACTTAATAAAGGTGATGACATGCTATGTTCTCCTTATTGTTATTATTAAAGTGCGCACGAAACACAGCCTTTGATTTCAGTACCTGCTAATGCAGATTGTCGGATACGAATGTAATACAAGGTTTTAATACCTTTACGCCATGCATATATTTGCGCTTTGTTAATATCACGAGTTGTTGCTTCATCAGAAAAGAATAATGTGAGCGATAAACCTTGGTCGATATGTTGAGAAGCCTCAGCATAGGTATCAATAATTTTCTCAGCCCCAATTTCATATGCATCTTGATAATACTGACGGTTTTCATTGGTCATAAAGGGAGCAGGGTAATAAACTCGCCCAATCTTACCTTCTTTTCTAATTTCTATTGGTGCGGCAATAGGATGAATACTCGATGTAGAGTGGTTGATATAGGAAATAGATCCTGTTGGTGGTATCGCCTGTAAATTTTGGTTATAGATCCCATGCGTCATAATAGATTGCTTGAGAGCCTGCCAATCTTCCTGTGTTGGAATATGAACATTAGATTGACTAAATAGCTGGTGGACTTTTTGTGTTTTAGGCAACCATTGTTGTGATACATATTTATTAAAATATTCACCCGTTGCGTATTTCGAATTTTCAAAGCCTTTAAACTGCTGTTTTTTTTCAATGGCTAATTGATTTGAAGCTAACAACGCATAGTAAGTGACGGTATAAAAATAGATATTAGTGAAATCTAATGCTTCTTCAGAGCCGTAATAAATCCCTTCACGCGCTAAGTAGCCATGTAAATTCATTTGTCCTAAACCAATGGCATGAGAAGCGAGATTACCTTTTTCAATAGAAGGAACGGACTCAATTTTCGTCATTTCAGAGACATTGCTTAATGCTCTAATTGCCGTGCTGACGGTATGTGCAAAATTAGGTGAATCCATTGCCATAGCAATATTCATAGAACCTAAGTTACAACTGATGTCATGACCAATATGGCAATAGCTTAAGTCTGGGTGATACTCACTGGCGCTGTTTACTTGTAAAATTTCAGAGCAAAGATTGCTCATATTAATTCTACCAGCGATAGGATTGGCACGATTTACCGCATCTTCAAACATGATATAAGGATAGCCAGACTCAAATTGAATTTCGGCAAGTGTTTGGAAAAACTCCCTCGCTTTAATTTTCTTCTTACGAATTTGCGCGTTATTCACCATCTCACTGTATTTTTCACTCACACTGATTTCCGACATAGGTACGCCATAAACACGCTCTACATCATAAGGTGAGAAGAGATACATATCTTCATTGCGTTTCGCTAATTCAAACGTGATATCAGGGATAACAACGCCTAAAGAGAGCGTTTTTATTCGCACTTTTTCATCTGCATTTTCTCTTTTTGTATCAAGAAAATGGTAAATATCTGGATGATGAGCATGAAGATAAACAGCGCCAGCCCCTTGTCTTGCACCTAACTGATTAGCATAAGAAAAAGCATCTTCAAGCATTTTCATAACAGGAACAACGCCAGAAGATTGATTTTCTATACGTTTAATCGGTGCACCTGCTTCACGTAAATTAGTGAGCAAAAATGCAACACCACCGCCACGTTTAGAAAGCTGTAACGCGGAATTTACCGATCGACCGATAGATTCCATATTATCTTCTATACGCAATAAAAAGCAGGAAACCAATTCACCGCGTTGTTGTTTTCCGCAATTTAAAAAAGTCGGTGTAGCGGGTTGAAAACGACCACTAATAATTTCATCTACAAGATGAATAGCAAGATCAGTATCGCCTTGTGCAAGCGTGAGAGCCACCATACAAACGCGATCTTCATAGCGTTCAAGATAGCGCTCTCCATCAAAGGTTTTTAAGGTATAACTGGTGTAGTACTTAAAAGCACCAAGGAAAGATTGAAAGCGAAATTTTTTACTATAAGCATGTTTGAATAGCTGTTTGATAAAGGCAAATTCATACTGTTCTAACACTTGCGCTTCGTAATAGTGTTGTTGTACTAAGAACTCGAGTTTTTCTTTTAGATCATGAAAAAATACTGTGTTTTGATTGACATGTTGACGAAAAAAATGGTGTGTCGCTAATTTATCTTTATCAAACTGAATATTACCTTGCTCATCATAGAGATTTAGCATGGCATTCAATGCATGGTAATCCAGTTGTTCTGTTGATTGTGTCATGTTAATTATCTCGTGACGCATTGGTCAGTAAGACTTGACCAAAATGTACTTAAACCTGTTTTTACGCGATTCACATCTTCTGGCGTACCTAATAATTCAAATCGATACAAAAAAGGGATTTGGCATTTTTGTGCAATAATATCGCCAGCTAATCCGTAAGCTGCACCAAAGTTAGTATTTCCAGAAGCAATGACTCCACGTATTAATTGGCGGTTTTCAGGAATATTTAAAAACTGAATAACTGCTTTAGGAACTGCACCTTTAGTACCACCACCACCATAAGTTGGGCAAAGCAACACAAAGGGTTGTGTTGCAAGCAATGTTTCATCTTCAATAATTCTGGTCGCATTTAAATTGAGCTTTTGTACAAAGCGATGGCAGTTTTCAGAGCGACTTGAAAAATAGATCAAAGGTGCAGTTTGCATGAGATGCTCCTTTAGAGCGTGATCTGTCTGATTTTATCAGGACAGAAACCTGACCAATGCTGTTCACCATGAACCACAACAGGTACTTGGCGATATCCCATAGAAACGATACGGGCGAGAGCTTGTGTATCTTTGGTGAGATCGACTGCAACAAACGGAATGTTTTTCTGTTTTAAAGCGCGTTCTGTGGCACTGCATTGAACGCAATTCGGTTTGGTATAGAGGATAACAGACATAAAAATAACCCTTATAAAAATATGGATGCGTCTGTTTTCACATCCATAATGAGAAGTACTTAAATACTATATATAGAGTTATTTATTTTCAACCACACAATATATGGTGATTTTCATTTTTGATAATGATTATCATTAAAATTAAACAGTTAGTGAACTAATTTTATTTTTAGATCGCTCGATTGATCAATTTTTATTAGATATACGAGTAATTAGATGATTGCTTTATCAATCAAGCATGATTTAATCTGATTGCTAAAGACAAATCAGCAGAGAAAACATTATGTACCAAGACTATCTCGATGCACCTAAAGGCTTCCCAAAACCTTATATCTCTATCACTGCAAATGAAAAAGGGATCACGAGTCTCTATTTTGTGAATGACAAAGAGGCTGCCGTAAGTTCGAGCCCTGTTATTAACCAATGTATAAAACAATTAAAAGAGTATTTTGCAGGTAAACGCACGACATTTTCGGTGCCATTAGCGCCAGAAGGAACGGAATTTCAAAGCCGTGTTTGGAAAACATTACAAACCATCCCTTATGGTGAAATTTGGAGTTATAAAAAATTGGCGCTTACATTAGGTTCGGTCAATTATTGCAGAGCGGTAGGAATGGCAAACTCACGCAACCCAATATCTTTAATTATTCCTTGTCATCGAGTTATTGGTCATAACGGTAAGTTAGTCGGCTATACCGGTGGATTAGATATTAAGCGTTGGCTGCTTCAATATGAAAAGGTAGAAGTCGATGAATAGTTCAGATTGTAAGTATTAAGTATTGTTTCTTAAGTGAACTATGTGTTAAGGCATGGGATTTGTCTGAATATTAATCATTTGGCAGAAAAAAAATGTGAGTTTCGTGATCTAGACTGTGGACAGGGAATCATCATTTTTGTTTTACTATAGCCAACGCAAAACGCTTGCGTTTATTTTCTATTTTAAAGGTAAACTTGATGTCTAAATTAAAAGGTAACGTTAAGTGGTTTAACGAAACTAAAGGTTTTGGTTTTATCACTCCAGAAGATGGCAGCAAAGATGTATTTGTACACTTTTCCGCTATTACATCAGAAGGCTTTAAAACCCTTGCTGAAGGTCAAAAAGTAGAGTTTGAAGTTACTGACGGCGCGAAAGGGCCATCTGCTGCAAACGTTGTCGCTATCTAATTAACGACTTCTTTGAGACAAGTAAAAACCCGTTGAATAACGGGTTTTTATGTATCTAGAGCAAAACCCGTTGAATAACGGGTTTTTATGTATCTAGAGCAAAGCCCGTTGAATAACGGGCTTTTATGTATCTAGAGCAAAGCCCGTTGAATAACGGGTTTTTATGTATCTAAAGCAAAACCCGTTTTATAACAGGTTTTTATATTCCAAGCATTACATCTCGCGTAGTAACCAAAACGCAAAAGCGGTCATTAAAAATGAACCTGCCAAGTTAGCGCCCATCGTACTTAATGCCCATCCTATCTTCCCCTCAGTTAAGAGTGCGACAACTTCGACAGAAAAGGTTGAAAACGTTGTCAAACCGCCACAAAAGCCCGTAGTTAGCATAATTTTCCAAATAGGATCAATATGTGGTGCTTTGCTAAACCAAGCGATACCAAAGGCAATAATAAAAGCACCGATACAGTTAGCAATAAAGGTGCCTGTGGCAAAATGAGGAAAAATAGAATTTAGGCGGTAGCTAATTAGCCAGCGTAATACGCTACCTAAACCACCACCTATAAATACAGCAATTGCAATATTAAGCATGAGAGATTAATTGTTATTTAACCTCAATCCCCTGAGCTTGAAGATCAGCATGATAAGACGAGCGAACAAACGGCCCACAAGCTGCATGGGTAAAGCCCATCGCAAGTGCTTGCTCTTTCATATATTCAAACTCGTCAGGACTGACGTAGCGTTGAACAGGAAGATGGTGACGGCTTGGCTGTAAATATTGCCCTAATGTCAGCATCGTTACCCCATGTTTACGCAGATCACGCATAACGTCAATAATTTCTTCGTTGGTTTCCCCAAGACCGACCATCAAACCTGATTTTGTTGGAATATCAGGGTGAGCTTGCTTAAAACGCTCTAACAATGTCAGCGACCATTGATAGTTAGCACCTGGTCGTACTTGACGATAAACGCGAGGAACATTCTCTAAGTTATGGTTAAAGACATCTGGTGGCGTGTCAGTGAGGATCTCAAGCGCTTTATCCATACGGCCACGGAAATCAGGAACTAATGTTTCAATACGGATCGTTGGGTTTTTTGCACGAATTGCAGCAATACAATCCGCGAAATGTTGAGCACCACCATCACGTAGATCATCACGGTCTACGGACGTAATTACGACGTAGCGTAAACCCATATCTTTAATAGTTTGAGCAAGTTTTTCTGGCTCTTGAGGATCGGGAGCATTAGGACGGCCATGAGCGACATCGCAGAATGGGCAACGGCGTGTACAAATTGCACCCAAGATCATAAAGGTTGCCGTTCCGTGGTTAAAACACTCAGCAAGGTTAGGGCAAGAGGCTTCTTCACAGACGGAATGAAGGCCATTTTTACGCATTGCTGCTTTGATACCCTGAATTTTACTTGAGTCAGCGGGTAGCTTTATTTTCATCCAATCAGGTTTGCGTAGCAGTTGTTCACGTTCTGTAGCGACTGTTTTAACAGGAATAAGTGCCATTTTATCGGCGTCGCGATATTTAACTCCGCGTTCCATCTGAATAGGTTTACTCATAATTGTGCCAGTTCCAGTTATCTAGAGTGATTAACACGATGTGACTGAGGTAATCAGGGTTTTAAAAAAATATGACAAATGTTAAAAAAATTATAGCATTTTTATTGCTGTGGTTGAAATCCTAGTTGTGTACAAAAATGCTTAACTAATAACGGTGCTACCTGTGTCGTTGTCGTATTCGGTGCAAAATCAATTAACTGCGTCATTTTTAGATCAGAATAACCGCAAGGATTTATTCGTGCAAAAGGGGATAAATCCATATCGATATTGAGCGCAAGTCCGTGAAAGGAACAACCTTTACGAATGCGTAATCCTAAAGAGCAAATTTTATCACCTTTTACGTAAACGCCGGGCGCATCAGCGCGAGCATAAGCTTCTACATTAAACTCTGCTAGCGTGTCTATAACGGTGTTTTCAAGAGCGGTAACTAATTGACGAACACCTACATGATTGCGTTTTAAATCAATTAAAACATACATCACTTGTTGACCGGGGCCATGATAAGTTACTTGACCACCACGATCGGATTGAATAACCGGGATAGTTCCCGTATTTAATAAGTGTTCAGCTTTACCTGCTTGGCCTTGGGTAAAAACCTGTTCATGTTGAACGAGCCATATTTCATCAGGTGTGTGACTTTCCCGTTTTTCCGTAAACTGATGCATAGAATCAGAAACCGGTAAATAGGGTTTCACACCTAATTGGCGAATAATGATTGTCTTGTCTTGCACCGTGAAAATCTTCATTTGTAGCGTAATTGTGAAGAGCAGTATAACGCTCCAGTAAATGAACTACCAGATTGAGATGTTTTTTTTCCGAGGTAGGGTGAAAAATGAGGAAATGCAGAATAAGAAAAAGCGCCTTTATGAAAGGCGCTTTTAAAAAGTCATTAGCTAAAAGAAGAGATTACAGAACCATACGTACTAGTTCAAGTTCACCTAATTCTTTATACAACGTTTCTACTTGATCAATATGAGTTGCGTTGATGGTAATAGAAACAGAGTGGTAATTACCTTTGCTACTCGGTTTAACCGATGGTGTGTAATCACCAGGCGCATGGCGTTGAATAACTTCAACAACTTGATCCACTAATTCTGGTTTTGCATGGCCCATCACTTTATAAGTGAAAGAACATGGAAACTCTAACAGTTCATTTAATTTTGTTTTCATCATAATGTAATTCCTTAAGACAACAGGTGCTGTTGTTTTAATAATTTATTTCTACACCTAATCTTAGCAAATAAAAAGCGCATTCCTTACATAATAAGGAATGCGATACTGGTAATTAGGGTAAATATGGGAATGGTAAATGTGTTTCTGCCAATATCTGTATAAAAGTTATATGTGGTCACATTTACCTTTTTCAAGCCTTAGCCAAACCAGTGTGAGAATAATAATTTGATATAGTCAATAATACGGCTAAAGAAACCACCTTCTTTTACTTCATTCATCACAACTAGCGGACGCTGTTCGATAACTTGACCATCAAGTTGAAAATTAATTGTTCCTACAACTTGGTTTTTAGTTACTGGTGCATGTAATTCTACATTATCAAGAATATAGCTTGCTTTTAAATCTTTTAAACGACCACGAGGAATAGTTAAATAAACATCTTTATCTACCCCTAATTGTACTTTATCTGTCTCGCCATACCAGATAGGCTCAGCAGCAAATTCTTTACCCACTTGTAATGGTTTTACGGTTTCAAAGAAACGAAACCCCCAAGTAAGTAGCTTTTTACTTTCGGCATCACGACCTTTAGATGAGTGACCACCCATAACTGCAGAAATTAAACGCATATCGCCTTCAGTTGCAGACGCAACAAGGTTATAACCTGCTGATGCAGTATGGCCTGTTTTAATACCATCAACATTTAAACTGGTATCCCACAACAAACCATTTCGGTTTGTTTGGCGGATATTGTTGTAGGTGTACTCTTTTTCTTTATAGATGGCGTATTCATCAGGCACATCGCGAATTAATGCAGCACCAATTAGTGCCATATCGCGAGCCGAGCTATATTGTCCCGGAGCATCAAGACCATGAACGGTTTGGAACTGTGTGTTTTTTAAACCAAGACGTTTAACGTAGTCGTTCATCATGGTCACAAATGTATCTTGGCTTCCTGCAACATAAGAGGCCATTGCGACACAAGCATCATTCCCTGATTGTAAGTTAATACCACGGGTTAACTGTGCAACAGTAACTTGATCACCCGGTTTTAAGAACATTAAAGATGAGCCGCGAAAAACAGGATTACCCGTCGCCCACGCTTCTTCACCAATCGGTACGATATCGCTATTAGAGATTTTACCAGCACGAATGGATTGACCGATAACATAGCTGGTCATCATTTTGGTTAAACTTGCAGGATCACGACGAACGTCGGCATTCATTTCAGCCAGTACTTTCCCAGAATTATAATCAATAAGAATATAAGATTCGGCTTCGATACTAGGAACAGACGGTATCATTGTTTTTAGGGAATCTTCCGCAATACCTTGATGGCTTACTGTGAGTAAAGCGAAAGTGGCGCTTAATAGGCTTGTTCTTAGTAATTTTGCTGGGAGTATTTGTTTCATTCTGTTTGTTTAATCCGAAAATTCAGGGAAAAATAGGGACTGATAAATAAAATATCAGCAAATCCAGACGATTCTACGCTTGAATTTGCTGATATAAAAAGGATTTTACGTAAATTATCCTTTATTGGGTAATAATAAACCCAGTAATATCTTTAACTTGTTTTAGCTTGTTTTTTATCGTTTCGGCTTGATCTTTAGATGAATAAGGGCCGAGTTGTACTTTATATAATCCATCTGTCTTGTTGATTACACCTTGAGTGTTAAATAACGACGATAAATCATTGAGCCAAAATTGTGCATTATTTTCGTTACTGAGAGCACCAACTTGGACATAAAAGCCTCGTGCTATGGAATTTGAGGATAAAACGGGTTTGGGTGCTTCTGCCTTTGCCGGAGCCGGCGTTGGAACTGGTGCCGGAACTGGAGTAGGTGCTTTTACTTGCACAGGAGCCGATGGTTCAACAGGCATATTGTTGTTGATAGGTGTTGATGTCGTTAATGGCGCAGGTGTTGCTGGTTGAGCATTAAAATTAGGACGCTCTGGTAATGCGGTCGTTTTCTTCTCTATTTGCGCACCATGTGTACCGATACCGCTCATATGGCCACTTTGGTCAACAACAATTCCTTCAATAAGCAAGGGTGTTGTCGGCATTAAACGTAAGCTATCAGAAACCGCTGGAGTGACTTGGATCTGTTTTCCATTGACGTAAGGGCCACGGTCGTTAATACGTACAACCATTGTGCGCCCATTGAGCAAGTTTGTGATTTTTGCATAGCTTGGGATCGGTAATGTAGGATGAGCAACAGCAAACTCATAAGGATTAACGCGTTCACCAATGGTAGTTAAACGACTCATCGCTAAACTATCATAGACAATCGCTTCTCCTCGCTCACTAAAGTTTGCAGGATCAGTCACAATACGGTAAACCACCCCATTTTTTCGATAATCTTGATTTGCCGTAGGATGATAAGGCTCGTAACGTGGCTCTGCACCGAGAACACGTTGAGCTGGCACATTGGGTAATGGTGCTGGCGGTTTATTGGTATTCGTTTTATCAACAACACACCCCGACAGTAGCAATGCACTGATACCGATCAAAACCCATTGCAGACGCATAAAAACCTCATTATAAACTTTTCGATAGTAGTTTTCGGTGTGTATGAATCGACATCACGATACCAAACCCTGCCATTAAGACAATCAGGGCCGAGCCTCCATAACTCATCAACGGTAACGGAACACCGACAACAGGAAGAATGCCACTCACCATTCCTATGTTGACAAAGACATAGACAAAGAAAATTAGCATTAATCCGCCAATCATTACTCTACCAAATGTATTTTGTGCTTTCGTTGCAAGGTAAAGGCCTCGCGCGATTAAGAGTATATAAAGAGTCAGTAGTATCAAAACACCAATTAATCCGAGTTCTTCCGCCAATACAGCAAAAATAAAGTCTGTATGGCGCTCTGGTAAGAATTCTAATTGAGATTGAGTGCCTTGTAACCATCCTTTTCCATGTAATCCACCAGAACCAATGGCAATTTTAGATTGGATGATATGATATCCTGCCCCAAGCGGGTCTGATTCAGGGTCGAGAAGCATCATTACTCGTGCTTGCTGGTAATCATGCATGAGGAAAAACCAGAGTATGGGGATAAAGGCGGCAACAAGAATAATAGCCACAGTGATAAGTCGCCAGCTCATTCCTGCAAGGAAAAGGACGAATAATCCAGAAGCAGCAACAAGAATAGATGTTCCTAAATCTGGCTGTGCGGCGACTAATAAAGTTGGCACAAAAATAAGTACCAGAGCAATGGCCGTATTACGTAATGTAGGAGGGCACACATCGCGATTCATAAATCGAGCGACCATTAAAGGCACGGCTATTTTAGCAATTTCTGAAGGCTGAAAACGCACAATACCTAAATCTAGCCAACGTTGTGCTCCTTTACTGATTTGCCCAAAGACATCAACAAGAATAAGTAAAATAATACAGAAGAAATAGAGATGAGGAGCCCAGCTTTCATAGACTCTTGGTGGGATTTGCGCCATGACTATCATAATCATGAAACCCATAGTAATCTGTCCTAACTTACGTTGCATCATTTCTGGATCTTGCCCGCTGGCACTCCACATAATAAATGCGCTGTATCCTAATAAAGCAATAATACAAAGTAAGAATAATGGATCGATATGTATCCGTGTCCAGAAGGATTTTTTCTTATTATTTTCAGTCATGAGTATTATTCCTCTGAACCACGCGGTGCTGGTGGAGACGCTGGCAATACAGTGTTGTTATCACCAAGGAGAATGTGGTCAAGGATTTGTCTTGTAATATCACCGACAGAAGGGCCTGCACCACCATTTTCTAAGATAATAGAGATAGCTACAGTTGGATTATCATAAGGCGCAAAGGCAATCATCAACTTGTGATCACGAAGATGTTCTGCCAATTGGCTCGCATTGTAGGTTTCGTAACTAAACACCTGTGCCGTTCCCGATTTTGCTGCTGCTTTATAAGGTGCATCAGCAAAACTTCGGCGACCTGTACCATTTGGGAAGTTAGCCACACCATACATACCGTATTTTGCGAGTTCCCAATAACCTGAGTGGATATCGCCAATTTGGCGAGTTTCAGTATCAACATAAGGCAGCATTTCATTGCCTAGTTTTGTACCGTAAAGTAGGTGAGGAGTTTTAACTTGACCGTCATTAATCAATGTCATTAAAGCTTTCGCCATTTGAATTGGCGTTGCTGTCCAATAACCTTGTCCAATACCTACTGGGATCGTGTCACCTTGATACCAAGGTTTTTTATAACGTTGCTGTTTCCACTCACGTGTTGGCATGATGCCATTGCGCTCTTCAGAGAGATCAATACCTGTATATTCGCCATAGCCAAAGCGACCCATCCAAGTTGATATACGATCAATTCCCATATCATAAGCAACTTGGTAGAAGAAGGTATCCGCTGATTCTACGATAGATTTTGTGACATTAAGTTTTCCATGTCCCCAACGTTTCCAGTCTCGATAACGTTTTTCTGAGCCAGGAAGTTGCCACCAGCCGGGATCATGAATGGTTGTATTGGCTGTGATCACACCTTCGCTTAATGCCGCAACAGACATAAAGGGTTTCACGGTTGATGCTGGTGGGTAAAGACCTTGAGTTGTTCGGTTGATCAGCGGTCTATCTGGGTTATTTAGTAACCCTTGATATTCTGTGTTCGATATTCCACCGACAAATAAGTTAGGATCGTAACTAGGGTTTGATACCAGTGCTAAAATTTCACCATTGCGAGGATCGGTTACTACAACCGCGGCTCGGCTTGTAGTGAGCAATGTTTCAATGTAAGTTTGCAGTTCAAGGTCGATGGTAAGATAAAT
This sequence comes from Proteus sp. fly-1013, assembly GCF_040140245.1. Classification (NCBI taxonomy): domain Bacteria; kingdom Pseudomonadati; phylum Pseudomonadota; class Gammaproteobacteria; order Enterobacterales; family Morganellaceae; genus Proteus; species Proteus sp. fly-1013. The sequence goes on from NZ_JBEEWD010000001.1 coordinate 36,795, forward strand.
ATCTTTACCTGCTTGTGGCGGCTGTTCGTGTAATTGACGAATAACTCGACCACGGCTATTAACTTCAACCTCTTCATAGCCTGTTGTGCCGTGTAAAGTAGACTCATAATAACGTTCGATGCCTAACTTACCGATATCATGAGTTGCAGCATAGTTAGGTGATAAACCTTCTTTATCTAGACGTTCAACATCTTTATCATTAATTTTTGCGACGTAACCAATCACATGCGTTAATGCTGAGCCATAAGGATAATAACGGCGTTGATAGCCTTTGATTTCTAAGCCGGGATAGCGATATTGGTTGATAGCGAAACGCGCGACTTGTACTTGGCTTAATGTTGTTTTTAAGGCGATAGAGCTAAATCGACGTGAGCGCTTGCGCTCTTTTTCAAATGCCGCAATATCTTCGTCAGTTAAGTCAACAACATCCCTTAAACTTTCCAGCGTTTCTTGTAAGTTTGCTACTTTTTCAGGCACAACTTCTAATTGGTAGATAGTACGATTAAGCGCAAGAGGGATGCCTTTGCGATCGTAAATAATACCTCTGCTAGGAGCAATCGGTACTAATTTAATTCGGTTATCATTTGAACGTGTCTGATAATCATCATGGCGAGCGATCTGTAAGTGATTGAGGTTAAAAACCAAAACACCACTCAATATAATAATTACTGAAAATGCGACAATCACACGACGGATAAATAGCTTTGATTCCGCAGTATAATCTCGAAACGGGGTACGTTTTTTTCTTTTCATCCCATTTGACTTCACTTACTGACCCGCCAATTTATTGATTATTCACGATGATAAGGATGGTTTGTGGTAATGCTCCATGCTCGATAAAGGCTTTCTGCAACCACGACACGAACAAGGGGATGTGGCATTGTTAAAGGAGATAAAGACCAGCTTTGTTCAGCTGCAGCTTTACAAGCGGGTGCTAATCCTTCCGGGCCACCAATGAGTAAGCTGACATTTCTACCATCGAGCTTCCATCGATCAAGCTGTTCTGCAAGTTTTGGCGTATCCCAGCGAGCGCCAGGAATATCGAGAGTGACGATACGATTTCCTTTACCTACTGCAGCTAACATCTGTTCACCTTCTTTTTCGAGAATACGTTTAATATCCGCATTCTTTCCTCGCTTGCCTGCGGGGATCTCGATAAGTTCTAAAGGCATGTCTTTGGGGAATCGATTAAGATAATCCATAAAGCCGGTCTGTATCCAGTCCGGCATTTTTGTACCAACGGCAATGAGCTGTAATTTCAAACTCAGCTCCAGAGTTTTTCAAGTTCGTACATACGGCGACTATCTTCTTGCATAACGTGTACCATGGCTTCGCCAAGATCAACGACAATCCAGTCAGAAACGCCTTGTCCTTCAACACCTAAAGGTTGTAATCCCGCTTCGCGGCAATCATCAACGAGATTATCTGCAACTGACATGAGGTGTCTGCTTGATGTACCCGTACAAATGATCATGTAATCAGTTACACTTGATTTTCCACGGACATCTAATGCAATAATGTCTTGAGCTTTAGAATCTTCAAGTTTATCAATAATAAATTGCTGTAATTCAGAACCTTGCAAAAGGATCACCTTTAATCTAATGGGTTGATTCAGTCGAAAAAATAATAAGCGCTATTTTAAAGGAATTTATACCAATAAATCTATTTTACTGGATGATTAATTCTAGTTAGCAATAACAAGAACATAAACCTCATTTTCTTGTTTTTCGACGTTTGATTTAGAAAAATTCATATATGCCCATTAACTGCGTCATAATAAATAACAAAAAGAAGGCAGATAAGAACTTTTCCGTTTAGACGACAGTTTTACCTTACAGTTCCCTTAAGGGAGCAGTGGGTGAGAATAACAGCTAAACCTCGTCTGTCAATGCTCATGAAACACCTAATTAGCGTGTTTTCACTTTGTTAAGTTTAGATTATACAGACTAATACTCATACTTTTTAGTTAGAGAGAAAAAGAATGGAAAGAAAAGAAAATTATCTCGGGTTATCTTCAGAAATTGTGAGTAACACTAATCACCAATTGCAAGAGAAGTTAGCATTGCTTTGCGATACTGTTCAGGCGGAAAAGATAGGTATTATGCAGATAGAGGCTCAAAATAGGGATAATCTGTTGCCGCTTTATGGTTATGTTGGAAAAAGAGGAGACAGCCTTTCCTCACCTCCGAATTTTACTTTACCTCAATTAAATATTGATCAATTTTTACAGCCTATTGCTCTTGACCATTTTCTTACCCAATTTTTCACACTGTTTGATTACCAACAACAGGTTAATCAGTCATTAACTAAAGGGGCTTTAGTTAAATTTCATAGTCGATACAAATATTTAATTATGGCTTATTCACAAGCAGCTTATCGAGAGTTGGGGCATGATATTGCTAATTTTTCTGATACCATTCCCCTTGAAGATGTTGCATCGAAATATCAGGAAAAGCTAATGAAAGCATTTAGTGTTGCAGCAAATAGAGAAGGGCAAACTAATGCGTTAATGCATATGGCTGGGTATTTTAAGCGAAATCTAAGTTCACAACAAAAACAAGAAATGACACAGACAATTTTACAATATCGTCAAGGTATTGTGCCTTTATCTAAACCTTATGATTTACTCAAATATTGGTTAGCTGTTTATCCTGATGAATATTTGAGCCATCAACGCTATTTTTCGCCTTATCCGCTCGCTTTTAATTATTTAAGAGAGCAACTTTAGTCTTAATTATTTATAGAGTTGTTGCTGGCGAATATAGTCTTCAACAGAACTTGGTAGTAAATCGTGACAATCTAATCCTGCTTTATGGCGAGCTCGAATATCAGTCGCTGAAATATTATAAAGTGGTGTGTCAGCGAGGAATATTTTACCCGCAGGTAAACAATGAATATCTTCTTGCTGATGAGTTTGATGTTTGGTCAGCCATGCTTGCATTTGCGCTGAGCCAAAATGTGTTTGATAACCAGGACGGGCACAAACTAGTAAATGGCATACGTTCAATAGTTGATCCCACTGATGCCATGTATTAATTGATAGCAATGAGTCTTGACCAATTATAAAAGCCAAAGGTTGCTTATCGCCGATTTCTTTTCTGAAGTCTTTTAACGTCTCAATAGTATAAGAAGGTGTTGGCTTCTCAAGTTCACGAGTATCGACTTTAAATGAAGAATATGGCTCAAGAGCAAGACGTACCATATCAAGACGTTGTTGAGAAGACGCCTCTGGTTGAGGGCGATGAGGAGGAATATTGTTAGGTAACCAAATCACTTCTTTTAAACCAATTAATCCGGAAAGGGCTTCAACAGGACGCAAATGCCCATAATGAATAGGATCAAATGTACCACCATATAAAGCAATAGCTTGGTTAATTAAAGGTGTTGAGTGATTGGTTTTAGGCATGACTTACAAATCCTTCTGGCAATGCTTTTCCACAAAGTAATAAGCCCAGAGCATTAAGAGAGGGCCAAACTGTCTGTCCATAATCTTGCTTAATCGTAATTTCAATTGTTGCGAGTAATCGTATGGCTGTCAGCAATTGATGTTCAGATAAACGTTGTAGTGCTGCTGTGAATATTGGGCGTCGGTTTTGCCAAACTCGATGCTTATCGAAAATTGTTTTTAACGAAGCCGTTTTAGATTCTCGATGTAGCGTAATCAACTGCATTAACTCACGTTGTAAAGTTCTGAGTAAAATAACAGGTTCAGAGTCTTCTCTTTTGAGTTGTTGCAAGATATGCCATGCACGTTGTGTTTTCCCTGCAAGTAATGCATCAACCCAGTGATAAGGGGTAAAATGTGACGCATCATTGACCGCCGCTTCTACTCTTGGGAGCGTTAGCTTACCGTCAGGGTACAACAGAGAAAGACGCTCAATGGCTTGTGCTAGTGCCAATAAATTCCCTTCATAACAGTAGCAAAGTAATTGATTACCTTGTTCATCCAGCGCTAACCCTTTTTGTTTTGCTCGCCGCGCAACCCAATTAGGTAATTTATCAAGTTCAGGTGTTAGACAAGAAATATAGGTTCCGTGTTGGCTTAATGTTTTAAACCATTCACTATTTTCTTGTGCTTTTGTGAGTTTATTGCCACGTAAAATCAACAATAAGTCTTGATGTAATTCTTGCGATAGGCGAGTAAGTTTCTCTGACATCGCTGCATTGGGGCCATTTTCAGGCAAATGCAGTAAAAGAGATTGTCTTTGAGAAAAAAGGCTTAGCGATTGACAAAGCGAGTAAATTTCATTCCAGTCCGTATTATTATCAAGGGTAAATTGATAATGCTCGACAAATCCTTGGGATTTAGCAGCGGATTGAATAGCATCTTGAGACTCTTGGAGTAACAGAGGTTCGTTACCCCAGAGTAGGTAACTTTGGCGCAGCCCCTCTTGGAGCTGCGCATTCAGTTGTTCTGGATATAAGCGGATCATTTGGCGGGTGAGATTATCTGTTTTGCCTGCTCAGCTTGTGCGGCTTTTTGGCGTTCAGCATTGTGAACAACCAATAATTTACGCACTAATATTGCTGTCGCTTGTTCACGCATCTCTTGCTTGATAATGTCATTTTCAGCATCTTTCGCTAATGCTTCTAATGGGTTATCGAAGAATGGGCGTGAAACCTGTGATGAAATTGGGTAAATCGTACCATCAGGCATAATCACTTGTGCATCAAGCACAAATGTTAACTGACGTTCTGCTGATTTACCGTCTTGATACACAGAAACGGTCTCTTTACTTTCAGATGAGCCGACAATTTTAAGAATAGGGATATTTGCTGTTGGATTTTCAACAAGCTGAACACCACTCAATCTAAGTTGCTGACGCATTACACGAGATAATGGGCCATAAGGGTCACCAGAGCTAAGATAAAGCGTTTTTAATTCTGCTGGAACCTGAGTTTTACCTTGAAGGTGAAAACCACAGCCAGCGGTGATTAACACCGCTAAACCGAAAAATAGCGAAAGTAGATATCGCACTAGGCCTCCTTATCAGCCAACAACGATGTTCAGTAATTTTCCTGGAACATAGATGACTTTACGAACAGTCACATCTTCCAAGTATTTAGCAACACTGTACTCTTTTGTCGCCATTTCCTGAACATATTCTTTTTCTGAATTAGCCGGAACAGTGACTCGACCACGCACTTTACCATTCACTTGAACGATGATCAGTTTGGTGTCATCGACCATTGCTTCTTCATCAGCAACAGGCCATGGTGCAACATCAACGTCCTCTTTTCCACCTAATGCTTGCCACATAACAAAACAAGCATGAGGGATGATTGGAGAAAGCATACGAACAATGGCTTCTAATGCTTCTTGCATTAAAGCGCGATCTTGTTCTGTTTCTTGTGTTGCACGAGTTAATTTATTCATTAACTCCATAATGGCTGCAATCGCTGTGTTAAAGGCTAAACGACGACCTACGTCATCAGATACTTTCGCGATCGTTTTATGTAAGTCACGACGTAAATCTTTTTGTTCTTCTGTCAGTGCAGAAAGATCAAGAGACTGTGTCGCTCCTTTTTGAGAATGTTCGTGGACTAAACGCCATAAACGACGTAAGAAGCGGTTTGCACCTTCGACGCTAGATTCCTGCCATTCCAGTGTTAACTCTGGTGGAGCAGCAAACATCATAAATAAACGAACGGTATCTGCACCATAACGTTCAACCATCGTTTGTGGGTCGATACCGTTATTTTTAGATTTAGACATTTTGCTCATGCCAGCATAAGTCAGTTCATGACCTTCACTGTCAGTCGCTTTTATGATGCGGTTTTTCTCATCACGTTCAACGATAGCTTCAGCAGGAGATACCCAATGACGAGCACCATCTTCACCCGTGTGATAGAACGCATCAGCTAATACCATGCCTTGGCACAGTAAGCGTTTTGCCGGTTCATCAGAGTTCACTAAACCTGCATCACGCATCAGTTTATGGAAGAAGCGGAAATACATTAAGTGCATGATGGCGTGTTCAATACCACCAATATACCAGTCAACAGGTAACCAATAGTTAGCTGCTTTCGGATCTAACATGCCTTTATCGTAATCTGGGCAGGTATAACGAGCGTAATACCAAGAAGATTCCATAAAGGTGTCAAAAGTATCCGTTTCACGCAGCGCTGGCTGGCCATTGATCGTAGTTTTTGCCCACTCAGGATCTGCTTTGATTGGGCTAGTGATCCCATCCATTGTTACATCTTCTGGCAGGATCACGGGTAGTTGATCTTCAGGAACAGGAACAACAGTACCATCTTCTAAGGTTGCCATTGGAATTGGCGCACCCCAGTAACGTTGACGAGAAACACCCCAGTCACGTAAACGGTAGTTAACTTTACGCTCACCAACACCCATTTGCGCCAGTTTATCTGCAATTGCGTTAAAGCCAGCTTGGTTGTCTAACCCAGAGAATTCACCAGAGTTAATCAGGCTATTTTTCTCGGTTAATGCACCTTCAGATAAGTCAGGTTGATTACCTTCAGCATCTGCAATAACAGCCTTGATTGGTAAGTTGTATTTGGTTGCAAATTCCCAGTCACGTTCATCGTGACCTGGAACTGCCATTACAGCACCTGTGCCGTATTCCATTAATACAAAGTTAGCCACCCAAATAGCGACTTTCTCTTTAGTTAATGGATGAATAGCATAAAGACCTGTTGCAATCCCTTTTTTCTCCATTGTTGCCATATCGGCTTCTGCCATTTTCATATTACGGCATTCATCAATGAAGTGTTGAACTTCAGGGTTATTTTGAGCAGCTTTTTGCGCTAATGGGTGACCTGCTGCAACTGCAACATAAGTGACTCCCATAAATGTATCTGGACGCGTTGTATAAACAGTCATGGTGTCGTCGCTGTCAGCAACATCAAATTTAATTTCGACACCTTCTGAGCGACCAATCCAGTTACGTTGCATGGTCTTAACTTGTTCAGGCCACTCATCTAACGTATCTAAATCGTTTAACAGCTCTTCAGCATACTCGGTAATTTTGATAAACCACTGTGGAATTTCTTTACGTTCAACAGGGGTATCACAACGCCAGCAACAGCCATCAATAACTTGTTCGTTGGCTAAAACGGTTAAGTCGTGTGGGCACCAGTTAACAGCAGAGGTCTTTTTATAAACTAAGCCTTTTTCATATAACTTAGTAAAGAACCACTGTTCCCAGCGATAATATTCTGGAGTACAAGTAGTGACTTCACGATCCCAATCGTAACCAAAACCCAGTTTTTTTAACTGGTTTTTCATGTAATTGATGTTTTCGTAAGTCCATGGTGCTGGAGCTGTTTTATTTTTTACTGCGGCACCTTCTGCTGGTAAACCGAACGCATCCCAACCAATAGGTTGTAAGACGTTTTTACCTAGCATACGTTGATAACGGGAAATCACGTCACCAATGGTGTAGTTACGGACGTGTCCCATGTGAAGTCGGCCAGAAGGATAAGGTAGCATTGACAGGCAGTAATATTTTTCTTTGTTATTATCTTCTGTCACTTTAAATGTATTGTTCTTTTCCCAGTGTTCCTGGATAGTTTGCTCTATATCTTCGGGACGATATTGTTCTTGCATGGCACCGATAATCCTATGGTGAATTAATGGCTACCGGAGGGTAACCGCTATTATGAAATTAAGACTTGCATAGCATAGCTGATTTTGTCTAATAGCCACAACTATTGATCTCAATGAAAGCCACTGTTTGCATAACTTTTTCAAGACAATTGCGAGATATCTTGGAAAGAGTTAAAGCAAAAAGACAATAAATGCGTATTTTGTGAAAAAATAATAGTGATGTTGCGAGAAAAGAAGATTGCTTGATATTTAATTGCGAGGTTAATCGAAATTATTATTTTGGGCTGACGTGCTAAAAAAAGCACGTCAGCAGAAGGGATGTGGGGATTAGTGCAGAATTTTAGCGAGGAAATCTTTTGCTCGCGCTGATTTTGGATTATCAAAAAAGTCATTTTTAGGTCTATCTTCTACAATTCGACCTTCATCCATAAAAATAATACGGTCGGCAACTTTTTTAGCAAAACCCATTTCATGGGTTACTACCATCATCGTCATACCCTCATTTGCCAGTTCTACCATTACATCAAGTACTTCATTAATCATTTCAGGATCAAGTGCTGATGTGGGTTCATCAAACAACATTGCAATCGGGTCCATACATAATGCGCGAGCAATGGCGACTCGTTGTTGTTGACCACCTGAAAGTTGAGCAGGGTATTTGTTAGCATGACTTGCTAATCCCACTCGTTCTAATAGCTTTAATCCTTTCTCTTTTGCGGTAGCTTTCTCTCTATTAAGCACTTTAACTTGTGCCAAGGTAAGATTTTCAATAATAGAGAGGTGAGGGAAGAGTTCAAAATGTTGGAATACCATACCCACTTTTGCTCGTAATTTAGCAAGATCAGTATGTTTATCATTTACTTTGATTTCATTAACAAGGATCTCGCCTTGTTGTATAGGCTCTAAGCCATTCACTGTTTTGATCAGTGTTGATTTACCTGATCCAGAAGGCCCACAGACAACAACAACTTCCCCCTTTTTAACTTCAGTGGAACATTCAGTCAGTACTTGGAACTGACCATACCATTTGGATACGTCTTTTAGGGAAATCATCTAGGTAGTCCTTTTTTTAAGAAAGTTCACTAACATCGAAGCGGCGAAGCTAATGACAAAATAAACAAAACCAGCAAAGAGGATCATCTCAACTTGTGTACCATCTCGCTCTCCAATATTTGCCGCTGTTCTGAAAAAGTCAGTAAGACTTAAAACGTAAACTAAGGAGGTATCTTGGAATAATACAATTCCTTGAGTCAGTAAAAGCGGGATCATGGCTCGAAAGGCTTGAGGTAAGATCACTAAACGCATTGTTTGTGACTTGGTCATACCTAACGCGAGTGAGGCTGAAAATTGCCCTTTGCTAACACTTTGAATGCCTGCTCTTATAATTTCAGAGTAATAAGCCGCTTCAAATAAAGAGAACGCTATCATTGCTGAAATTAAACGGATATCACTTTTCGGTGAAAGTCCTAGAACATTTTGTAATATGTTAGGCACAATTAAATAAAACCACAGTAATACCATGACTAATGGGATAGAACGGAAGGTATTAACATAAGCGGCTGCAAACCAGCTAATAGGTTTAAAGGTAGATAGGCGCATAACAGCAAGCACCGTTCCCCATAAAATACCGACTACAATAGCGGTAATAGTAATTTTTAGCGTGATTGCCATTCCATCGACTAAAAATGGTAGGCTTGGAACAACAGAACTCCAGTCAAATTCGTACATTATTGACCTCCCGTTGTGCCGGGTAAGCGAACGCGTTTTTCAAGCCAATGCATTATTAGCATAATGATGACATTGATAAATACATAGGCAAGTGTGATTGCTGTGAATGATTCATACGCTTTTGCTGAATAGTCGAGCAGTTTATTCGCTTGTGCCGCCATATCAATAAGTCCGATAGTAGAAGCAATCGCTGAGTTTTTTACGAGATTGAGCATTTCGGATGTCATTGGTGGAATAATGACGCGGTATGCATTAGGTAATAAAACATAACGATAGGTTTGGGGTAAAGTTAAGCCCAATGCTAAGCCTGCGGCTTTTTGACCACGAGGTAATGAGTTTATTGCGGCTCTAACTTGCTCACACATACGCGCTGCGGTAAACAAACCTAAGCAGAGTGCTGATGAGACAAAAAATTGCACATTTGGCGCTAAGTCCATTTTAAACCAGTCGCCAATAGATTGGGGCAATAATTCAGGAATGACGAGATACCACGTAAAGAATTGAACAATAAGTGGTACGTTACGGAATAACTCAACATAAACAGTGCCTAAGCTTGAAAGCCACCGATTAGGTACTGTGCGTAAAATTCCGAATAAAGAACCGACAAGAAAAGCGATAACCCAAGCGCATAGAGATAAGGCAATGGTGACTTGGAAGCCAGAAATCAGCCATCCTAAGTATGTGGTGTTTCCGAATGGGGCTTCTTGGAAGAATATCCCCCAATCCCAATCAATCGACATGATTTCACCTCCGGTGAAAAAGAGGGGCAGGGAACGACTGCCCCAAACTTCACTGATCTGTCTGTCCAACAGATACTTTATAATTATTTATTTTGCATCAACTGCTTATGTGTTTTTAGTTCAATGCTTTATCATTTGGTGATGCAAATAATGCTTTCATTTCATCAGAGATGGTGAATTCTAAGTTAAGATTTTTAGGTGGGATTGGTGCATTAAACCAGCGACTGAACGATTTTTCTGCTTCACCTGATTTTTGTGCTTTAGCGATAGTTTCATCAATTAACGCTTTGAATTGAGCGTCATCTTTACGCAACATACAACCATATGCTTCTTCAGATTGTGGGGTTCCTACAATTTCCCACTCACCCGGTTTTTTCGCTTTCGCACGTTCACCAGCCAGTAATGCATCATCCATCATAAAGGCAACAGCACGACCTGATTCAAGTGTACGGAATGAGTCTCCATGATCTTTTGCGCTGATAATGCGCATATTCATCTTTTTCTCATCATTTAACTTGTTGAGTAACATTTCAGATGTTGTTCCTGATGTTACAACAACGTTTTTACCGGACAGGTCAGCGAAATCTTTAATTCCACTGTCTTTTTTCGCCAGTAAACGTGTACCTACGATGAAAATAGTATTAGAGAAACTAGCTTGTTGCTGACGAGCTTCATTGTTGGTTGTTGAGCCACACTCAAAATCAAATGTGCCATTTTGTAATAATGGAATACGATTCTGAGAAGTAATAGGAATGAGGCGAACTTGTAAGTTTGGTTTGCCTATTTTGTCTTTCACAGCCTGTACAATGAGGTTGGAATAGTCTTGAGAATAGCCAACCACTTTTTGTTGATTATCATAGTAAGAGAAAGGAACAGAGGATTCTCTGTGTCCAACGATGATAATATCGTTGTCATTGATTTTCTTTAAGGTTCCAGTGAGTTCTTCTGCCTGCACAGCTCCTGCAGCCCCTAAGATCATTAATGATAATGCTAGTTTACGCATGCGCATAATAACTCCTGTCGTGGTGATAAGTGATATTTATGTTTTGCTTTGTGTTGCTTTTTTGTTTTAATTTGTTTTGATAATGTTAATAGATAGAACAAATAACATACTGTTGGGAAGTGCAATTTGTGAAATACGAGAGGTATCTCCCAATAAAAGAATGAAATCAAATGTAGTTGATTATTTTTTTGGAAGTTGTTTTCAATATTTAAAATTATTGTAGTAGAAACCTTATAGAAATAAAGGTTAAAGATGAAAAATGGAGATAATACGAAAAATAAACTCAGTAGGGATTTGTAAAGTTTGTCTTAAGGAGTTGTTTGTCTGTGGATTACCGTTAAGATAGCGGGTCATATTGATGAGGAACATCTATGAGTAATTGGCGGTCAGGTCGCTGGCTAGTGGTGATAACAGTTTTGCTGATCTTGTGTTGTATTGTTCAGCGTTCATTAGGTGCCCACATCATTAGTGAGCGCTTAGCAACGGCTGTCTCTCAAACACAATACCCACTATCAACACCGATTGCCGATGAGAATAGCGCAACAGAGCACACTTATTCACTGTCTACCTGTGAATTGAGCGCCAAATCATTATTATCTGTTCCTCCATTAACAATAGAGCCATTTTTCCATTCATGGGCAGTATTGCTATTGTTAAGCATGGCTGCCATCTATGTGTCGCGTCAGCGTAATCAGAAAAAACATCATCATCCACCTCCTCCAATCAGACTTCACCTTCATTATTGTATTTTGAGGGATTAGAAATTTCCTTTTAGCTAAAAGATTGCGCGTCTATTTTGGGCGTGGCTCTATGTGTAGCGTTGTAGGAATTTTTAGGGAGTTGTTATGTTTCGTTCTTTTGTTATGGCGTTGATATTAACGCTATTTACTTTATCTACCTCTCAAGCAGCAGATACAGGCTGGCTAACCATGCCTGATAATTCTCATGCACAAGTTAGGGCGACAGCACAAAAGTCCCCAGCAGGTGACGTGAAAGTTTTACTTGAGGTACAGCTTGAGTCTGGATGGAAAACGTATTGGCGTTCTCCTGGAGAAGGCGGTGTTGCCCCTGAAATTAATTGGTCGCAAGATGTAAGTGCAATAACTTGGCATTGGCCATCACCTTCAGCTTTTGATGTGGCGGGTATTCACACTCAAGGCTATGACAAACAAGTTGTTTTTCCTATTGAACTATCCTCTGTTCAGTCTGATCGTTTAACGGGAGTTTTAACTTTATCGACATGTAGTAATGTCTGTATTTTGACTGACTACACTTTAGATTTGGATCTTACTGAACCTGTGCCTGCTGATTTTGAATGGCAATATAATCAGGCAATGGCAAAAATTCCTGTTGGAACAGGATTAGTATCATCAGTTTCTTCTGGTTATAACAATAGCCAACTCACTATCTCTTTACAAAAAGAGCAAGGTGCTTGGGTTAAACCTAATATTTACCTCGATCCCCCTGAAGGTATGCTTTATGGTATTCCAAAATTAAACCATCAAGATAAAAACTTATTTGTCACCGTTGATGTGACTGATGATTGGGGAGATGCTGCTGGCGATATCTCAGGTAAGGTGCTTTCTTTTGTTATTACTGACCAAGATTTTTCTCGCCAAGTTAATGACACGATAGGGCATGGCGGAGCGGAGATTGCTCCTACTTCCAATTCAGGTGTTGGGCTTTGGAGTATTCTTGCTTTTGCGCTATTAGGTGGCTTAATTCTGAATTTGATGCCTTGTGTATTACCTGTACTTGCGATGAAAATGGGATCAATTCTACATCTTGAAAATCGCGATAAAGGGGTTATTCGCAAGCAATTTTCTGTTTCTGTTCTAGGCATCTTAGTTTCATTTTGGGCGCTAGCTCTGTTTATGACAGGCTTACGTTATAGCCAAGAAGCCTTAGGCTGGGGAATTCAATTCCAAAGTCCTTGGTTTATTGGTTTTATGGTGTTAGTTACTGCTATTTTTACTGCGAATCTCTTTGGATTATTTGAACTGCGTTTAAGTAGCAATATAAATACTAAAATGGCAACAGCAGGTGGACAAGGATATAGCCGACACTTTTGGGAAGGTGCATTTGCGACGTTACTCGCAACACCTTGCTCAGCACCATTTTTAGGAACAGCGGTTGCTTATGCACTTATTGCGCCACTAAATGAACTCTGGCTTATTTTTACCGCTCTAGGGATTGGAATGAGTTTGCCTTGGATCTTAGTGGCTATATTCCCATCTATCGCTAAAGCGCTACCAAAACCGGGCAAATGGATGAATCGCCTAAGAGTGGTTTTAGGTTTTATGATGTTATTGTCCAGTATTTGGCTAATTACATTACTTATTCCGCATCTAGGATTGCCAATCGTTATGGCTATTTTTATTGCCATTACTCTGCTGTTATTGTTTGCGATAGCGCGGCATTATGGCAAAAAAACGGTATTTATTTCAGCCGTTATTGCTCTCTTTTTAGGTACGGGTACTTACTTATTTGTGGAACAACCAGCAAGCCAAACACTCGCAGGTCAAGATTCGATAAATTGGCAACCTTTATCAGAAGAAGCGATACACCAAGCATTAGCAGACAATAAACGCGTATTTGTTGATGTAACAGCAGATTGGTGTGTAACCTGCAAAGCAAACAAATACAATGTATTATTGCGAGAAGAGATCCAGGCTGCACTTTCAGCGCCAGATGTTGTCGCATTAAGAGGGGATTGGACTAAACCCTCTGATAAAATCACTCAGTTTTTAAAACAACGTGGTCAAGTTGCAGTACCTTTTAACCAAGTTTATGGACCTTGCCATAAAGATGGCGTGGTTTTACCTCCTATTTTAAATAAAGATTCAACATTGACAGTTCTTTCAGAGGCTAAAGGAGCCCAATAATGAAAAAAACACTTTCTGCACTGGTTATCTCTTCGTTACTTTTTGGTGCAAATGTGCAAGCTGCGGCATTAAGTGCTGATCAGGAAAAAGAAGTTCGCGCGCTGGTTCGTGATACGTTGATCAAAAATCCAGAAATTCTGGAAGAAGCTATCACTGCATTACAAGCACAAAAAGCAGATGAGCAACAAGCTCAATTCCGTACTGCATTAAATGCAGAGCACGACGCATTATATAACGATGCAGCAAGTCCTCGAATTGGTGCAAAAGACGCTAAGTTAGTGTTGGTTTCTTTTACTGATTATAACTGCCCTTACTGCAAACGCTTCGATCCATTATTAGAACAAATCACAAAAGATTATCCTGAAGTTGCCGTGGTGATTAAGCCTTTGCCATTTAAAGGTGAAAGTTCTGCAAAAGCTTCTCAAGCTGTACTTTCAGTTTGGAAAGAAGATCCAAAAGCATTCTTAGCATTACACCAACGTTTAATGCAGAAGAAAACAATGCTAGATAATGCAAGTATTGATGATGCAATGAAAACAACCAATACAAGCAAAGTGAAATTAACGGATGAAAGCTTAAAAGCGTTACAAAATAACTTAGATCTTTCTCGTAAATTAGGTATTCAAGGTACACCTGCAACTGTTGTTGGCGATATGGTTATCCCGGGTGCCGTTGATTACGCTCAGTTAGAAGTGATTGTAAAAGAGCAACTGGCTAAAGTGAAAAAATAATGCGTAGTCGCTTACGAAAGTGGAGTAAAGAACTGATTGTTCTGGTTGTCATTTTCGTTATAGCTTCTTTTGCAATGGATTGGTGGCGACAACCTACGCCACCCTCCTTAACGAATTTACCTGAACTTTATACTGTTGATAATAAAGTTGTTTCATTGGCTGAATTGAGTGCTGAAAAGCCCTTGTTAATCTATTTTTGGGCAACTTGGTGTGGAGTTTGTAAACTAACAACACCCGCAGTAAATTCGTTAGCGCAAGATGGTTATAACGTGACATCTGTTGCGATCCGTTCTGGTGATAACGCGAAGTTAGAGCGCGGTATTCAATCTAAAGGACTGGTTTTTCCTGTAATAAATGATAGTCGAGGGGATATTTCTCAACAGTGGGAAATTAGTGCAACACCTTCATTTGTTATTGTTTATAAAGGTGAAATGGTCGGTTTTACCAGTGGTTGGTCATCTTCGTGGGGATTAAAACTACGTTTATGGTGGGCTTCTATCTAAATCAGCCATCAGAATTTTAGTAAAGAAAAAAGGGTACCGGGTAAGCTGACAATAAAATAGATTATTTCATAAATAATATTTTTACGTCTGCGTTCAATTTTTGCTTCTTCGGTATTTTGGGCAATTAATGCCTTTTCATTGGCAATGCGTTTTGCAGTATTAATATGTATTGGCACAATATTAATAGGAATAACGGTTTGGTTATTCCTATTAGCGGAGGTTAATTGAGCTAATGTCCAGCCATATTGATGCTGTTTATCCCCAAACGCATTTTGCTGAATAACATAACCATAATGATCTTTACGAAAACCTTTTTCTTCGTTATCGCTGGAAATTTTATGTGCATATTGCCAATAAGATTGAATATTTACAGATGACTGAATTAATTGGGATAGAGCTGGTGGTTCAAGTGGAGTGACATTAACGCGTTTAGACTCGGCCTCTTGTTTTTGTTGATCGGTAACCGCTGTTTTCCAATGCACAGGTACAATGGTTTTATCTTCAATAAGTTGGCTAATTGACTCTGGTTGTTTTGATAATACCCAGCCAAATTCATGTTCTTGTTGATTGAACATTTGGCGTTGGAGCCATTTATTTTCTTTATCCGTACGAAAGCCCTTTGTTTCATTATCTGCTGATATTTCTTTAGCTCTTTGCCAAATGACATCAAGAATATGTTCAGGATAATTTTCCATAAAAAAGCTCTCTTATTAGAAAAAGCCCAACCTAATTAATATTAACTTAATAGGGTTGGGCTTTATTCATCTTAATTACGGCGTTTAATAAATGCGATGGTAAAAAATAATCCAACCAATATCCACAATGGTGTATTGCCCCATTTGTAATAAGGGGTTAACCCAGTTGTTGGTGTGATTTTTTCCGCTAAAGCGCCTTCTTCAAATTGAGGAAGTTGAGAGATTACATCACCATTGGCAGCAATAAATGCGGTGATACCGTTATTTGTCGAGCGTAATAATGGTCTTCCTAACTCTAGAGAACGCATTCTTGCCATTTGGAAATGTTGCCAAGGGCCAATTGAATTACCAAACCACGCATCATTAGAAATCGTTAATAAGAACCGTGTATCAGGTTTGAAATTAGCGCGAACTTGCTCACCTAAAATAATTTCGTAGCAAATAGCCGCGGTTATTTTAGCATCATTAACAGTAAGCTGAGGTTGTACATATTCACCTTGGCTTAATGATGACATCGGCAAATTAAAGAAAGGCGCAAGTGGGCGTAAGAGTGATTCTAATGGTACATATTCGCCAAAAGGAACAAGGTGATGCTTATTATAGCGATCTGTTGCTGGATATTGATAAGCATAGTGTTCACCTAATGTGATAACACTATTATAGAAACGATAACCTTCTAATGTCGGTCGAGCATCAATAATCCCTGTCATTAAATGGGTATCTTGCTCTCTTAATTGTTTATCTAATTCTGCTAAAAAGTTTTGCTGTTGAATTTCAACATCAGGGATCGCAGATTCAGGCCAAATAATGAGATTTGCATTACCAATAAAAGGGCGACTCAAGGTGAGATAGGTTTTTAATGTGCTTTCTAATGTACCCGGTTCCCATTTTAAAGATTGTGCGATATTACCTTGGATTAATGCAATTTCTTGCGTTTCATCAGGCAAAGGTTGATACCACTGATAGGATTTAAAGCTAATAGGTAATATTAATAAAAGCAGTGCAACCACAAGGCTGTAAATTGATTTACGATAGATTGTAAATGCAATTAATCCACTAATAACGGTTAAAAGCAGCGTTATCATGGTGACACCAAAAATAGGTGCAATACCTTTTAATGGGCCATCAATCTGGCTATAACCAAACTGTAACCATGGAAAGCCTGATAATACCCAACCTCTTAAAAATTCGGTAATTTGCCATAGTGCAGGGGCTGCAAATACAAACCGCCAGAGTGTTGGTTTTGGAAAAAACTTATTCAGTGATCCTGCAAATAAGAGTGTGTAGAGTGATAAATAGAGTGCTAATAAAATCACTAAAAAGATATTTATCGCAAACGGCATACCACCAAAATCAGCGATACTGACGTAAACCCAATTTACACCGCTACCAAATAACCCAAATCCCCAAGCAAAACCAAGGAATGCACCTTGGCGAGTTGTGCGGTGAGTGATTATCAGTAATAAGCCGAGTAGTGAAATTAACGCCGCAGGCCAAAAATCAAATGGGGAAAATGCTAATGTGCCAATGGCACCGAAAAAAACCGCCAGAAGGGCGCGAACCCACTGGCGGTTTAAGAAAGAGATCTTATTCATTGATATCCTATGCATCATTACCTAGTTCAGGAATTGGCGCATCATCGGGGATATGCACATAAACCTGAATGATCTTACGGCTATCTGCCATAACAACTTTAAATTGGTAATTATCAATGGTAATAGTTTCACCACGAGCAGGAAGGTGACCAAAGGCTTGCATAACTAAACCGCCAATTGTATCAACTTCTTCATCGCTGAAATGTGTACCGAACGCTTCATTGAAATCTTCTATCTGGGTTAAAGCTCGAACTGAGTAAGCGTGACGACTTAACGGACGAATATCAATGTCATCCTCATCATCATACTCATCTTCAATTTCGCCTACGATAAGCTCAAGAATATCCTCAATTGTGACGAGCCCAGATACGCCTCCGAATTCATCGATCACTATCGCCATATGATAGCGTTGAGAGCGGAACTCTTTTAATAGGCGATCAACCCGTTTGCTTTCAGGCACAACGACAGCAGAGCGTAAGACTTTATCCATACTAAATGGCTCTGCGTCAGTACGCATAAATGGCAGTAGATCTTTCGCCATTAATAAGCCTTCAATATGATCTTTGTCTTCGCTAATGACTGGGAAACGGGAATGTGCTGAGTCAATAATCACATCTAAACATTCATCAAGAGTTTGATTGCGTTTTAGTGTGACGATTTGAGAGCGAGGGATCATAATGTCCCGAACGCGTTGTTCAGCAATATCCATTACCCCTTCAAGCATGTCGCGGGTGTCAGGATCAATTAATTCTTTCTGTTCAGAATCGCGGATAAGCTCCATCAGATCATCACGGTTTTTAGGTTCACCGTGGAACCACTGATTAAGCAGTGTGAGAAACCCTTTCTTAGGACCAGGGTTATCGTTACTCGAAGATTGGTCGTCGCTCATGGCGTTTTAACTATTTTTCCTCATTGAATGGTTAATTAGATATAGTATTTATCATAAAAATAAGAGAACTGTTACTCTTTTTCAATCAAATAGGGATCTGCATAACCTAAATTTTGTAAGATTTCTGTCTCTAAACCTTCCATTTCTTCGGCTTCATCATCTTCAATATGATCATAGCCCAAAAGATGCAGACATCCATGAATAACCATGTGTGCCCAATGCTCTTCAACAGTCTTACTCTGTTCAACCGCCTCTTTTTCTACTACTTGACGGCAAATAATCAAATCACCTAATAGAGGCAATTCAATTTCAGGCGGCGCCTCAAAGGGAAAAGAAAGCACGTTAGTCGGTCTGTCTTTTCCACGATAAGTGAGATTCAGTTCGTGACTTTCTGCTTCATCAACAACGCGAATAGTCACTTCACTTACAGGTTGAAACTGCGGTAATACCGCTTCTAACCATGTCATAAATTGGGCTTCAGTAGGAAGCCCTTGCGTATCTTCACTTGCTACTTGTAAATCAAGGATAACTTCACTCATGATTTTCTCTCTGAAGCTTCTCTTTTTCTGCTTTGATAGCTTGGCGGCGTTTTTGATCTTCCGTTTCCCAAGCTTCATAGGCGATAACAATTTTGGCAACCACAGGATGGCGAACAACGTCTTCACTGTGGAAAAAGTTAAAACTTAAGTCATTGACATCAGATAAAACTTCAATGGCATGACGTAAGCCTGATTTATTGCCTCTTGGCAGGTCAATCTGGGTAATATCCCCAGTAACAACCGCTTTAGAGTTAAAGCCAATACGCGTTAAGAACATTTTCATCTGTTCGATGGTGGTGTTTTGGCTTTCATCAAGAATGATAAAGGCGTCATTTAATGTGCGCCCACGCATATAGGCGAGAGGCGCGACTTCAATGACATTACGCTCTATTAGTTTCTCAACTTTTTCAAAACCTAACATCTCAAATAACGCATCATAAAGTGGTCGTAAATAGGGATCGACTTTTTGACTTAAATCGCCCGGTAAAAAGCCCAGTTTTTCACCGGCTTCAACCGCAGGACGCGTTAATAAAATACGACGTACTTCTTGACGTTCTAGAGCATCAACAGCGGCAGCAACAGCCAGATAAGTTTTCCCTGTACCGGCAGGACCAATACCAAAAGTAATATCATGGGTCTGGATATTGGCAATATATTGTGCCTGATTTGGTGTACGAGGTTTTATCACACCTCGCTTAGTTCGAATATTGGTCGATTTCCCAAATTCAGGAACATGCTCATCACTTTGCTCAAGCACACGGCTTTCTTTGATTGCTAGGTGAATTTGTTCAGGGTCGATATCGGGGATCACGCCTTTAATTGGCGAGGTTTCCACATACAGGCGACGTAAAATACCTGCGGCTGCATTGACACACAATGATTTTCCCGTGAGTTTAAAACGGTTATCACGATGATTAATCTCGATACCTAAACGGCGCTCAAGTTGCTTAATATTATCGTCAAATGGACCACATAGGCTCATTAAACGGGCATTGTCAGCTGGCTCTAAGAAGATTTCTTGGGTCGCTACCTGTGCATGTGCTATTACTGTCACTGATTATCCTTTTATTAAATCTGATCAATTAAGGTTGGTAAACACCTACCCCTAATTCATCTTCTTTACGTGTACGTGCAATGACGGATTCTGGAGATTCGTGAATACGTAAATCCATTTGATCTTCCGTTCTAATGACTTTACCACGTAGTGAGTTGGCATAAACGTCAACAATCTCAACATCAACGAATTTACCAATCATATCCGGTGTACCTTCAAAGTTAACCACACGGTTATTCTCAGTACGGCCAGAAAGCTCCATCACATTTTTACGTGAAGGACCTTCTACTAGAATACGCTGTACAGTGTTTAACATTGCACGGCTAAAGTTCATCGCTTGCTGATTGATGCGCTGTTGTAGCAGATATAAACGCTGTTTCTTCTCATCTTCACTGACATCATCCGGTAAATCAGCAGCTGGTGTGCCCGGACGTGCTGAATAGATGAAACTAAAGCTCATATCGAAATTAACATCTGCAATTAATTGCATGGTTTTTTCAAAGTCGTCTTGAGTTTCCCCCGGGAAACCAATGATAAAGTCTGAACTTATCAGAATACCAGGACGTGCTTTGCGTAGTTTGCGAATGATGCTCTTATATTCAAGTGCAGTATGGTTACGCTTCATTAATGTTAGAATACGGTCAGAACCACTTTGCACTGGCAAGTGTAAATAGCTGACTAATTCTGGTGTATCTTCATAAACGGCAACAATATCGTCAGTAAATTCGATAGGGTGGCTGGTCGTAAAGCGAACGCGGTCAATGCCATCAATTGCAGCGACTAAGCGAATTAATTCAGCAAAACTACAGATTTGACCATCAAAAGTGGCACCACGATAGGCGTTAACGTTTTGACCTAACAAGTTTACTTCGCGCACACCTTGTGCCGCTAATTGAGCAATTTCAAATAGCACATCATCACAAGGACGGCTAACTTCTTCACCGCGTGTGTAAGGCACTACGCAGAAAGAGCAGTATTTATTACAGCCTTCCATGATGGAAACGAAAGCCGAAGGGCCTTCAGCACGAGGCTCTGGTAAACGGTCAAATTTTTCGATTTCAGGGAAGCTGATATCGACAACTGGGCTTTTAGTCCCTTTAACCTGATTAATCATTTCAGGCAAACGGTGTAAAGTCTGTGGTCCGAAGATAATATCGACACACTGCGCACGTTGACGGATGTATTCACCTTCTTGAGAAGCAACACAACCGCCGACGCCAATGATAATATCGGGTTTATTATCTTTAAAATATTTCCAACGTCCTAACTGATGAAAGACTTTTTCTTGTGCTTTCTCACGGATAGAACAGGTATTTAGCAGTAGAATGTCCGCATCTTCGGCGACATCGGTTAACTGATAACCGTGGGTGCTTTCGAGTAGGTCTGCCATTTTGGATGAATCGTACTCATTCATCTGACAGCCCCAAGTTTTAATGTACAGTTTTTTTATCGTCGACATTGTGTAAATCCGGTATTTTCAGTGAGACAATAGCTAATCATTGGAAAACGTTGCGTGTAATAAGCCAATAAGGCGGTTATTGTAGTCATTTGTGTGGTCAGTGACTAGAGCAAGTCGGCGCTAATTCTCTATGGCGTTTAGTTTAATAGAAATAAACTGAAACAGCGCTTACCTATTATTTAAAGTAATGAGTTATGGCATAACAATGATGAGTAATGTAAAAAACGATTTTGATGCAATCATCGCTGGTGGCGGGATGATTGGCGCTGCTGTTGCAATTGGGCTGGCGCAAGAAGGATTGCGTGTTGCAATGATTGAACGACAGTCTCCTGCACCTTTTGATGCGTCATCTCATCCTGATATCCGTATTTCTGCGATTAGTTGCGCGTCCGTTAGTCTATTAAAACAATTAGGTGCATGGCAACATGTTTTAGCTATGCGTTCTGCGCCTTATCTTACCTTAGAAACATGGGAAGAAGAAAATGCCCATGTAATTTTTGATGCTAAAAGCCTAGGTTTACCTGAATTAGGGTATATGGTTGAAAACCGAATTTTGCAATTAGCGCTTTGGAAAGAGGCTGAACGTTATAGCAATATCACCTTATTATGTCCAAATAGTCTAAGTAAAATGACTTATTTAGATGATAAATGGAAAGTAACGCTTTCTGATGGCAGTGAAGTCACTACAAATTTAGTGGTAGGTGCGGATGGTGCAAATTCTCAAGTGCGCCAATTTGCGGGTATTGGTAGCAATGGCTGGCAATATCGCCAATCTTGTATGCTGATCACGGTGAAAACAGAATTACCCCCTGAAAAGGGTACATGGCAACGCTTTTACCCTTCAGGACCTCGTGCTTATTTGCCGCTTTTTGATAATTGGGCTTGTTTGGTTTGGTATGACTCGCCTGACAGAATTAGAAAACTGCAAAACATGTCGATGGCGCAGTTAGAAAAAGAAATTCAACACGCTTTCCCAGAGCGATTAGGCAAAGCGACACCTATTGCAGCAGGTTCATTCCCATTAACTCGTCAGCATGCAAGTCGTTATGTTGATAAAGGGATTGTTTTGTTGGGAGATGCGGCTCACACCATTAATCCATTAGCAGGACAGGGCGTTAACTTAGGTTATCGTGATGTAGATTGTTTCTTAGACTTAGTGGCTGAGGCTAAAAAACATTTCGAGCCTTGGGATTCAATGGCGTTATTGAAAAAATACCAGCGCCGTCGTATGCCTGATAATCTAGTTATGCAAGCGGGTATGGACGTATTTTATCACGCCTTTAGTCACCAATTACCGGGTTTAAAAGTCGTTAGAAATATTGGCCTTTTAGCAGCACAACATGCAGGAAAAGCGAAAGAAGCGGCATTGCGTTATGCGTTAGGTATTAAATAATTAGAAATGCGATGATCTGAGTTAGATATCAACAATAAGATCATCGCATAATTGTTACGCTTTTAAATGCTTGGCATGAAAAGCAATATGCTCACCAATAAAACTCGCCACAAAATAGTAACTGTGATCGTACCCTTGATGTAAATTCAATTGATAAGGGAACTGTTTTGCATCACAAGCTTGAGCAAATAATTCAGGCTTCAGTTGCTCTTGATAGAAAGGATCATCGAGTCCGACATCAATACGCATAGGTAACACACTTTCTGCTTGGTTAATTAATTCAACCGCATCATATTGTTGCCACTGTGTCGTATCATCGCCTAAATAAGCGCTAAACGCTTTTTTACCCCAAGGAACAACTGATGGTGCCACAATTGGAGAAAACGCTGACACACTGCTGTAACGTGCCGAATTTCGCAATGCAATCGTTAATGCACCATGACCCCCCATTGAATGCCCACTAATAGCACGTTGATGAGTTACAGGAAAATGTGTTTCTATTAGTGCAGGAAGTTCATCAACAATGTAGTCATACATATTGTAATGAGTATTCCATGGCGATTGTGTCGCATTAAGGTAAAAACCAGCACCTTGCCCTAAATCATAAGCACTATCATCAGCGACATTTTCACCGCGAGGGCTAGTATCAGGTACCACTAAAACAATACCGTGTTGTGCTGCAAATTGTTGAGCACCTGATTTAGTAATAAAATTTTGCTCGTTGCAGGTTAAGCCTGATAACCAATATAAAACAGGGTATTTTTGCTCTTCTTCCATAGGAGGAAGATAGATAGCAAATTTCATCTCACAATTTAACACCTTTGATGTATGTTGATAAACTTCTTGCCAACCACCAAAACAGGCGTGACGTTCAATCCTTTCCATTTTGACTCCTTTAAAAACAAAGACAAACCTATGAGACATAAGCTTGAGAATGATTAATCGAAATGAATAACAGTTCGGATTGATTTACCTTCGTGCATTAAATCAAAAGCTTCATTAATTTTGTCTAACGGTAGTTTATGGGTAACGAAAGGCTTAAGTTCGATATTACCTTTCATTGCATCCTCAACCATACCGGGTAATTGGCTACGGCCTTTAACACCGCCAAAAGCAGTACCTTTCCATGAGCGCCCTGTAACTAATTGGAATGGACGAGTTGAGATCTCTTGCCCAGCACCAGCTACACCAATAATAATGGATTGACCCCAACCACGATGCGCACTTTCTAATGCAGCTCTCATGACATTGACGTTTCCGATACATTCAAAAGTATGGTCAATACCCCATTGTGTCATTTCAACAAGGACTTGCTGGATAGGCTTGTCGTAGTCATTAGGGTTTAGGCAGTCAGTTGCACCAAACTGGCGCGCTAATGCAAATTTTTCAGGATTTGTATCGATAGCAAAAATACGACCTGCTTTGGCTTGTCTTGCACCTTGAAGAACGGCAAGACCAATACCGCCTAAACCAAATACAGCAACAGAGTCACCTTCTTGTACTTTTGCCGTATTGTGAACTGCACCAATACCGGTTGTTACGCCACAACCTAATAAGCAAACTTCTTCGTGATTGGCTTCTGGATTGATTTTTGCCAGAGAAACTTCAGCCACCACAGTGTATTCGCTAAAAGTAGAGCATCCCATATAGTGATAAATAGGTTGTCCGTTGTAAGAAAAACGTGTTGTCCCATCTGGCATTAAACCCTTACCTTGCGTTGCTCTGACTGCAACACATAAGTTTGTTTTGCCTGATTTGCAAAATAGACATTCGCCACACTCGGCAGTGTATAGAGGAATAACGTGATCGCCCGGTTTAACACTGGTGACACCTTCACCGACCTCGACAACCACACCAGCGCCTTCATGACCAAGAATAGCAGGGAATACACCTTCAGGATCATCACCTGAGAGTGTAAAAGCGTCTGTATGGCAAACACCTGTATGGCTGATTTTTATGAGTACTTCACCTGCTTTTGGTGGCATCACATCAACTTCAACGATTTTTAAAGGTTCTCCTGGTCCAAATGCGACCGCTGCACGAGATTTCATGGTGTATCCTTTTTTTGTTATTAACGCAGGTAAGTGCGGATAAGTGAAATGGCATCATCAACGGAATTTTTTTGATCTTCAGGAGAAGCGACAGCATCCATAAGACCTTCACGTAAATGACTTTCGAGCACACCTGCCATCAGACCGTTGATAGCACCTCTGATGGCGGCAATTTGTTGTAATACCTGACCGCATTCATTTTCATTTTCAAGGGCAGTTTCTAATGCAAGAAGTTGCCCTTTAATTTTTCTTACGCGAGTTAACGCGGCTTTTTTTTCTGCTGGTGAGTGTGGCATACATAATCCTTAAATATACTATGGGGGAGTATAGTATCTAGGGAGATATATGTACAGAGAGATCAAGAAAGTGTGAAATGATGAGAATAAATAAAAATGATGGTGTGGAGAATGTTGGCTTTTGAGAGCAGAGGTGTAAGAAGATAAAGGGGTGATGAAGTTGAGAGAAAAGATCGAGACAAGAAAAACGTAAGAGACAAAAACAAAAAAGACCCGCAATGCGAGTCTTATCTGTTGATTTCGTGCTTAACACGTTAGTAATCAATGGTGCGGGAGGCGAGACTTGAACTCGCACACCTTGCGGCGCCAGAACCTAAATCTGGTGCGTCTACCAATTTCGCCACTCCCGCAACAACTTGGAGAAAAAAAGACTCGCTCAGCGAGTCTCTCTTTCAAAATATGGCTGGGATACCAGGATTCGAACCTGGGAATGCCAGGATCAAAACCTGGTGCCTTACCGCTTGGCGATATCCCAAAAAATGGTGGCTATGACGGGATTCGAACCTGTGACCCCAACATTATGAGTGTTGTGCTCTAACCAGCTGAGCTACATAGCCGTATTGAATCTAGCTGTCTTTCTTTTGAAAGATGGCTGGGGTACCAGGATTCGAACCTGGGAATGCCAGGATCAAAACCTGGTGCCTTACCGCTTGGCGATACCCCATCCGCTAATTCAATTGTCAACACACTTATTTATCAGAAATATGGCTGGGATACCAGGATTCGAACCTGGGAATGCCAGGATCAAAACCTGGTGCCTTACCGCTTGGCGATATCCCAACTGATAAATTCTTGACGAGGTTAAAATGGTGCGGGAGGCGAGACTTGAACTCGCACACCTTGCGGCGCCAGAACCTAAATCTGGTGCGTCTACCAATTTCGCCACTCCCGCAAAAAGATGGTGGCTATGACGGGATTCGAACCTGTGACCCCAACATTATGAGTGTTGTGCTCTAACCAGCTGAGCTACATAGCCATCTTTTTTTGCATAACCTTCGTCGGCGTTGCGGGGCGCATTATGCGTATTACAGACAAATCCGTCAACTGCTTTTTGCATTAATTTTCGAGAAACGTGTCCGTTTGCTCGATGGTTAATCATTTTGTCGAAAAAAGATCCAAAAAACAACCTTATTGATGAAAAATATCTCAAAGAATAAGGCGCAATAGTGTGTGAATAAAAAGAAAAAACAAAGCAGTAAGAGAAATGATATTAAGTCAAAGCGGGAAAGGATGGAGAATAATGAGTATAAAAAAAGAAATGAGGTGAGAAACTCACGCTACATTTCTTTTTCTTTGAATATTACTGATTGAATTTTAGACTTATTTCACAATGAAATTCAGAAAAGTATACATTCAACGCAAAAAGTGTAATTTATCAACAATAAATTACTTTTCTAATAGCTGTTGAAGCAATTCTCCGTTAAGCATTGCGCGTTTAGTCAAGGCAAAAGCCCCTATGGCAGAACGATGATCAAGCTCTGATGTGACGACAGGAAGCTCTTCTCTGAATTCTTTTAATACTTGTGTATTAATGCAACTTTGAATTGAGGGAAGTAAAACTTCAGCTGCTTCAGTCAATTCACCCGCTAAAACCACTTTTTGTGGGTTAAATAGGTTAATGGCAATCGCAATAGCTTTACCTAAGTGTAAACCCACTTGTTTGATGGTTTCGACTGCTAGCGGGTCATTTTTAACAGCGGCTCGACAAATATCTTGGATTTGGCACTGTGTTGGCGATAAATACTGGCTTGGATAGCCTTGCTCTAATTGATAGCGTACTTTCGCCTCGATTGCTGTATTGGATGCAATCGTTTCTAAACAACCAAAGTTACCACAATGGCAACGTTCACCTAGAGGGTCGATTTGAATATGACCAATCTCTCCTAAGTTACCACGTTGGTTGAGCAGAATTTTATTATTAATAATAACACCAGCACCTGCACCCCGATGGATACGGACGAGTAATGAGTCTTCACAATCTCTTGTAGCACCAAAATAGTTTTCAGCTAAAGCTAGGCTTCGAATATCATGTCCTGCATAACAAGGCAGACTAAAGCGTTTTTCTAAGCTATTTACCAAAGCCCAATTATCCACTTTCATATGAGGCATATAACGAACAATGCCTTTATTTGGATCAACAAGACCGGGTAGGATCACCGAAATTGAAATAAGCTCACGAATACGACGCTGATTTTGTTTAATAAAATCATCAATTGCATTGATAAGCAGAGCTTCAACTTCATTTTGAGTACTTTGTTCTAAAGGGTAGTGTTGCTCAATGATGACTTTTCCACTTAGATCATAAAGAGCAACAGTGGCATCATTACGCCCCAATCGCACACTAACTGTATTAAAATTGCGGTGTTCAACAATAATAGAAATTGCGCGACGTCCACCTGTTGATGCTTGTTGATCAACTTCTTTAATTAAGCCTCGTTCAAGCAACTGACGAGTAATTTTAGTCACACTGGCTGGCGCTAGCTGGCTTTGTTCGGCTATTTGGATACGGGAAATTGGCCCGTGTTGATCAATCAGTCGATACACAATCGCACTGTTAAGTTGTTTAACAAGATCGATATTGCCAATTTGCGTTTCAGTGTTGTTATGACTCATCAGCATATACATCCATTAGTTATTCAGTTATTTCGATACCATTGACAAACGTTGTACAAAGGTTGAAGTCCTTATCAAAAGAAGCGAGGTTAGCAATTTTTCCAGCTTCAATTGTTCCCAATTCTTTTTCCATTCCAATTGCACGAGCAGGATAAAGTGTTGCCATCCGCAATGTTTCATCTAATGGAATACCTACATGGATCACGCTATTTTTAATTGCACCAATCATGGTTAGTGATGATCCACTTAATGTGCCATCTGCATCGACACAAAGACCATTACGATAATATATGGTTTTACCGGCAAAAACGAAGCTATCCATCTCATTTTTGCTAGGATCAAGCCCCGCTGGCGCAGTTGCGTCTGTGACTAAAAGTAATTTTTCACCTTTCAAACGCTTACTGTTACGAATATTTGCCCATGAAACATGTAAACCATCAGCAATGATACCAGCATAAACTTCAGGTGTATCATAAATGGCACCTACAAGCCCTGGGCCTCTGCCTGTAATATAAGGCATTGCGTTGTAAAGGTGAGTCGATAATGAGATACCATTACGGAATCCTTTACGTGCTTCTTCATAAGTCGAATTAGAATGACCCGCAGAAACAATGATACCTGCTTTGATTAATTGACGAACATACTTTTCATCAACCATTTCTGGCGCGAGGGTGATTTTGGCGATGACATCCGCATTATCGCACAAATAGCTAATCATCTGAGCACTTGGTTGACGAATAAATTGTGGATCGTGAGTCCCTTTTTTAATCACATTGATATATGGGCCTTCTAAATGTAATCCCAATACTTTATTTTCATGTTTCTTCATATAAGCACGAGTTGCTTCAATGCCTATTTTCATCAATTCATCAGAACAGGTAATTAGCGTTGGCAAATAGCTAGTGCAACCTAAGCGTTCATTCGCTTTTTGCATAATTTCTAACGTTTCAACGGTGACATTTTCAGGAGTGTCATTAAATTGCACACCGCCACAACCATTAACCTGTAAATCAATAAAACCAGGAGAGACAATTGCACCTTTCATATCACGAACAGTGATATCTTTTGGCAGTTGATCCTGTGGGCAAACCTGCTCAATACGGGAGCCGTTAATAATAATGGCGTGGTTTTCTAAACGGTCGTAACCTGTATAAATAACAGCATTTGTTAAGGCAAACATACCTTTGTCTCCTGATAAGGGAAGTCAATCTAAAAAGCCGATATCAGCCAGCAAATTCTGGCTGATAAGTAAGAGAGCTTAGCCTTTTCCGCTACTTAATCAGTAGGTACTTATTTTACTAAACTTAGTCTTGGTATTTCTGACACTCTTGCGCTTCAATCTGTTGGAAATAACGCAATGTTTTTACACGTAATTCCATTGTTGCAGGATCATCACACACTAAAATTGCTTTAGGGTGAAGTTGAACACAGGAAATCGTCCATAAATGGTTAACAGCGCCTTCTGTTGCTGCATGTACTGCTTGCGCTTTATTAAAGCCGGTCGCCAAAATCATTAATTCTTCAGCATCTAATAATGTGCCTACACCGACTGTCAGTGCATATTTAGGAACATGATTAACATTATTGTCGAAGAAACGTGAATTTGCTAAGCGTGTATCTTCAGTTAGCGTTTTCATTCGAGTGCGTGAAGAGAGTGAAGACGCAGGTTCATTAAATGCAATGTGACCGTCGTTACCTACACCGCCCATAAACAGATTGATTTTGCCATAAGACTTGATTTTAGCTTCATAGCGTTCGCATTCTGCTTGTGGATCTTCAGCATTACCATTTAATAAATTGATATTTTCATCTTTAATATCAATATGATTAAAGAAGTTTTCGTACATGAATGTGCGATAACTTTGTGAATGATCTGATGGAATACCAACATATTCATCCATATTGAACGTCACAACGTGTTGGAAGCTGACTTTTCCTGCATGATGTAACTCAATTAATTCTTTATATGTCGCCAATGGCGTGCCACCAGTCGGTAAACCAAGTACGAAAGGGCGCTCTGCAGTTGGATTAAACGCGTTGATTTTCTCAACGATGTAATTTGCAGACCACTTACCAACTTGTTTTGCCGTGGATAGGGGGATTAACCTCATAGTAACCTCATAGAAAAAAGACAAATCTGATAACTCAGTAACGTGTTATTTCATCGTGTGATTATCAGTGGCTCATCTATAACACGAATTTCTTTTCATTTTTAGCTGATGATCGAAATGTCCCGCCAAAAGATATTTTTAATCATAAAATAAGCTTTCTGACTTAGCCAGCATTTCAGCTAAAAATTATACGATATTAGTGACTTTAATCACAAATTATGACTAATTAATTTGCGATACGAAATAATTTTTTTAGACTAAAAATGGAATTAAATAATTAGCTCATCAATTTTATTATAAAATATGAATGAGTATGAATAAGATCCCGCATAGGGGCTATCCAAGGGGGAGTTTGTGAATATTTTAAGTTATCTGCAGAAGATAGGACGGGCGCTGATGGTGCCTGTTGCTACATTACCTGCAGCAGCAATTCTGATGGGGATTGGCTACTGGATCGACCCAGTAGGCTGGGGTGGCGATAACGCGCTTGCTGCCTTACTTATCAAATCTGGTGCTGCCATCATCGACAATATGTCAGTCTTGTTTGCCATTGGTGTTGCTTATGGTATGTCGAAAGACAAAGACGGTGCTGCCGCTTTAACAGGATTTGTTGGGTTCTTAGTCGTGACAACGCTTTGCTCTCCAGCAGCGGTATCAATGATCAAAGGCCTGCCTTTAGAAGAGGTTCCAGTTGCTTTTGGTAAAATAAATAACCAGTTTGTTGGGATCTTGGTTGGTGTACTTTCTGCCGAGCTTTATAACCGCTTTAGTAGCGTTGAACTGCCTCGCGCACTGTCATTCTTTAGTGGCCGCCGTTTAGTTCCTATCCTAACCTCATTTTTAATGATCATCGTCGCCTTTATTCTGATGTATATCTGGCCTGTGATTTATGGCGGATTAGTCAGCTTTGGTGAAAGCATTAAAGATATGGGCGCATTAGGTGCGGGTATCTACGCATTCTTTAACCGTTTATTAATTCCAGTTGGCTTACACCATGCGTTGAACTCTGTATTCTGGTTTGACGTTGCCGGTATTAACGATATTCCTAACTTCCTTGCAGGTCAGCAAGCTATCGATTCTGGCTTAGCAACTGTGGGTGTAACAGGTCGTTATCAAGCAGGTTTCTTCCCAGTAATGATGTTTGGTTTACCGGGTGCAGCGCTTGCTATCTATCACTGCGCACGTAAAGAGAACAAAGCAAAAGTTGCTGGTATCATGATTGCAGGTGCATTTGCTGCCTTCTTCACAGGTATTACTGAACCACTTGAATTCTCCTTTATGTTTGTGGCGCCTGTGCTCTATGTTATTCACGCATTCTTAATGGCGATTTCTGTTTATATCGCAGCAAGCATGGAGTGGATTTCAGGATTCGGCTTTAGTGCGGGCTTAGTGGATATGTTCTTATCTTCACGTAACCCACTGGCTGTTCATTGGTACATGCTGATTGTTCAAGGTATTGTTTTCTTCTTTATCTATTACGGTATTTTCCGTTTCACTATCACCAAATTTAACCTGAAAACTCCGGGTCGTGAAGATGATGTGATGGGTGATGAAACTGCTGATGGCTATGATGAAGATATCAAAACAGCGCCAGCAAATAGTAAAGAAGGTATTCAACAAGAAGCTCGTCAATATATCGCAGCTATCGGTGGTTCTGATAACTTAACGGGTATTGATGCTTGTATTACCCGTTTACGCTTAAATGTAAAAGATGCCACTGTTGTTAATGATGCCTATGCAAAACGCTTAGGTGCATCAGGTGTTATTCGCTTAAACAAACAAAGTGTTCAAGTGATTGTAGGTACACGTGCTGAACTAGTCGCTAACGCTATGCGTGATGTATTGACTCAAGGCCCTGTGCCAGCTTATGAAGCGCCAGCTACCTCTACAGTATCTACTGAAAAAGCACCTGTAAAACAAGCCAACACAAATGCAAAAGTGTTACTTGAAATGATTGCGCCTTTTGATGGTGAAGTCGTGGCATTGAAAGATGTGCCTGATGAAGCGTTCTCTAGTGGTGTTGTTGGGGATGGTGTAGCAATCAAACCAACCTCTAATATCGTGATGGCACCTGCAACAGGTACTGTTGTTAAGATTTTTGATACTAATCATGCATTTTGTATCGAGACTGACAATGGGGTTGAAATCATCGTACACATGGGAATTGATACCGTTGCATTAGGTGGCAAAGGCTTCAAGCGTTTAGTTGAAGAAGGTGCAGACGTTAAAGTCGGCCAACCTATCTTAGAATTAGATCTTGAATATCTGAACGCTAATGCCAAATCGATGATAAGCCCTGTCATTGTTAGCAATATCGATGATTTTGATAAGATTGCTGAACAAGTTGATGGTGTTGTGGTCGGAAATAAAACGGTTATCTACAACGTGTTAAAATAAATTCTATCTAGATATTTAATCCTCTATAAAGAGATGGTTAAATAAGACGATAAAACGGGGAGTCTTTCAAACTTCCCGTTTTTTTATCTCTATTTTGATAAATATCTCAGGGGTGTATTTAGCTAAGGTATTTATGAAACCTGCTTATTGGATTATAGTGGGTTAATTATGCGTTTTGCTTTGAGGAAAAAATGACCATGAATGAGGCAGATGCCCGCCCAACGAACTTTATTCGTCAAATTATTGACGAAGATCTGGCTACTGGGAAACATAATAGCGTTCAAACGCGTTTCCCACCTGAACCTAATGGCTATCTTCATATCGGCCATGCGAAATCAATTTGCCTGAATTTTGGTATTGCTAAAGATTATCAGGGAAAATGTAATCTACGTTTTGATGATACCAATCCAGTAAAAGAAGATATTGAGTACATCAACTCAATTCAAAAAGATGTTCAGTGGTTAGGTTTCCAATGGGAAGGTAGCATTCATTACTCCTCAGATTATTTTGATCAACTTTATCAATATGCGATTGAGCTGATTAATAAAGGCTTAGCTTACGTTGATGAGTTAAGCGCTGAAGAAATTCGTGAATACCGCGGTACATTAAAAGAGCCAGGTAAAAACAGCCCTTATCGCTCACGTAGCGTAGAAGAGAACTTAGCGCTGTTTGAAAAAATGCGTGCTGGTGGCTTTGAAGAAGGTAAAGCGTGCTTACGTGCGAAAATTGATATGGCATCACCATTTATTGTTATGCGTGATCCTGTGCTTTATCGTATTAAATTCGCTGAACATCACCAAACTGGAAATAAATGGTGCATTTATCCAATGTATGATTTTACCCACTGTATCTCTGATGCACTGGAAAATATCACACATTCTTTATGTACTTTAGAATTCCAAGATAACCGCCGTTTATATGATTGGGTGCTGGATAATATCACTATCCCTTGCCATCCTCGTCAATATGAATTCTCACGTCTTAACCTTGAATACACAGTGATGTCAAAACGTAAGCTGAATCAGCTTGTGACAGAAAACATTGTGAATGGTTGGGATGATCCTCGTATGCCAACAATTTCAGGCTTACGTCGCCGTGGTTATACCGCAGAATCTATTCGTGAATTCTGTCTACGTATTGGTGTGACGAAACAAGAAAACAACGTCGAAATGGCAGCTCTGGAATCTTGTATTCGTGATGACTTAAACGAAAATGCACCACGCGCAATGGCTGTTATCGATCCTGTTCGTTTAGTGATTGAAAATATGCCAGAAGGTGAAGAAATTCTTGTTGCACCAAATCACCCGAATAAACCAGAAATGGGAACGCGTGAAGTGCCATTTAGCCGTGAGATCTATATTGATCGTGCTGACTTCAAAGAAGAAGCAAACCGTCAATATAAACGTCTGGTGCTAGGTAAAGAAGTACGTTTACGTAATGCTTATGTTATTAAAGCAGAACGTGTTGAGAAAGACGAACAAGGCGAAATTACGACTATTTACTGTACCTATGATGCAGAGACTTTAAATAAAGATCCTGCTGATGGACGTAAAGTAAAAGGCGTTATTCACTGGGTAAGCATTCCACATGCGATCCCAGCTGAAATCCGTCTTTATGACCGTTTATTTAGCGTACCAAACCCGGCGGCAGAAGATGATTTCTTATCAACAATTAACCCAGAATCATTAGTTATTCGTGAAGGTTTTGTAGAACGTAGCTTAAAAGATGCGGTTATCGAGAAAGCGTATCAATTTGAGCGTGAAGGCTACTTCTGTGCTGATAAGCTTTCAACGGCGGATAAACTTGTGTTTAACCGTACTGTGGGCTTACGTGATACTTGGGCGAAGATTTCTCAACAAGGTTAATTTGACGTTCTTTAAGTCACATTAGTGCCTTAATGAATAAAATGCTCGGTAATTTATTTATCGAGCATTTTTTTATCTGTTTTACAGCTTATTTTGCCTAATTTTTCATCTATTGATATTAAATATTTACTATTTTTAATTTGATTAGCCTCTCGTTTTATCTTTTTTAGGTGATTAGTTTTCATTTATTTCGTTTGAAATAGTTTATTCACTATCACTTTATTCTTTTGTTTTTTCATATCATCACGCTAAATAAAACTGTAATAAGAAAAGTGTGATTCAAACCACATATTTTACATCATTAAAAAAGATTATTTATAAATACTACTTATTATTCCTTTCTATAAAAACGAAATTTTATATCATTTAAAGATTGGTTTATAAAATACAATTAAATCAAGTGATTATATTTATTTTTAATCAATCCTTATAAAAGCAAGAAAATGAAACGATCATTTAGTTATGTGCCCTTTGTCATATTTTGATAAAAATTCTTTTTTTTTGGTTGATAATTCGCGTCGCGAAAAATATGCTGTTTATAACCTAATTTAGGTTTTTTCCCCACTTGGGGTTTTATATTTGGAAATAGGCATTGTGCTTATTTCTTTTTTAGTCAAAGTCAAAGAGGAAACAATGCTATGGTTATGCAAAATGCTAAACCAGGCAGGGTGGCACTTGCCGTTATGGGCGCATTGCTTGTAACTGCACTACCTGCAAAAATGTCTCATGCTGAAGGGTTTATTGATGACTCAACCTTAACAGGCGGTCTTTTTTATTGGCAACGTGACCGTGATAGAAAAGAGTTAACACCAAATAGCCCTGATTACGGCAAATACAAAGCTAACTTACACCATTCTACTTTCAACGCTAATCTCGATTTCTCATCAGGTTACCTTGGTGATTTTATTGGTATTGATTTAGCTGCCTTTGGTGCGGCTGAACTGAATAACAGTGGCCCTGCTGCACCTAACGAAATCGGTTTTAGTGATGCAAAAAGTCGCTGGGATGAAAAATGGACTGGCGATCGCAGTGGCATGAGTGTTTATAAAGCGGCTGCAAAATTCAAATTAGGCAACTTCTGGGCTCAAGGTGGATATATTCAACCTAAAGGCCAAAGCTTATTGCGCCCACACTGGAGCTTCTTACCGGGAACTTACCGCGGTGCTGAAGCGGGTGCTGTCTTTGATTTCGATAAAAGTGGTGAATTATCTTTCTCCTATATGTGGACAGATGAATACAAAGCACCATGGTATCGGAATATGTACAATTTCCGTAAAGCTGATCTAGAAACCAATATCAGCTATCTTCACTCTTTCGGCGCCAAATATGATTTTAAAAACAGCCTAGTGTTAGAAGCTGCATTTGGTCAGGCTGATGGTTATATCGATCAGTATTTTGGTAAAGTTTCTTATGATTTCCCAATTGCTGACAATGCATTAAGAACGTCTTACCAATTCTACGGTGCTAAAGATAAAGTTACCGGTGGTGGCGTTAATGATGTTTATGATGGGCTGGCATGGTTACAAGCACTGACTTTTGGTTATACCTACAATGTATTTGACTTCAAAGTAGAAGGAACGTGGGTTAAAGCTGAAGGTAATCAAGGTTATTTCTTACAACGTATGACTCCGGGCTGGGCAACATCTAATGGTCGTCTTGATGTCTGGTGGGATGGTCGTTCTGACTTTAACGCCAATGGTGAAAAAGCACTTTATGCTGGCGTTATGTATGATCTGAAAAACTGGGATCTGTCAGGCTGGGCAGTAGGTACTTCTTATGTTTACGCGTGGGATGCTAAGCCAAGTGGTAAAGCTATTTATGACCAAGGTCAGCGTATCAGAGAAAGTGCATGGAATGCGGATATTATGTATACGGTTCAAGAAGGTCGCGCTAAAGGCACTCTCTTTAAGCTTCACTATACCCGTTATGATAACCACTCCGATATTCCAAGTTATGAAGGTGGTTTTGGTAATATTTTCCAAGATGAAAAAGACGTTAAGTTTAACGTGATAATGCCATTTACTATTTTCTAATATCAGCATAAGGATAAAGTGTATTAATTGCACTTTATCCTGAATAAAACTAAAAAAGTTAAATACGATTACGATAAGTAAAAATAAGTAGTAAAAAGGTAGGGATGCGGTAATTAAGAAGAGCCTTACAAATAAGCCTCGTTAATAAAGTGAAGTTGTCAGCAGTAGTAAGAAGTGGAAGTAAGAAGTAAAAGAGTAGAAGCAAAAAGTAGTAAAGAGTCGTTTTAAAATCGCAGTATGCAGTAAAAGTAATGAAGTAAAGTCGTCATGTCATGTCGTCTGAGATAAATGTGAGTGGGTTATGTTTATCTCCTGTGCTTCAGTTATTTCGCAAAATTTGCGTAAGGTATTTACCCTAAGTAAAGGCAGTCAGAGTGGGTATCGTAGTGGGGGGTAAATACCTTTATTTTTTTTATTCCTTTCTTTTTCGTCCTTTTCATCCTTGTAGGTTTTTTTATTCTATGGCAAATTTCTTGCCATTCATTTTATCTCACCTTATTTATTATTCTGCATTGAATGCTGTTCGATAATGCGAGTTTTCAGGAAGAAGCATGTTAAAGCGATTGGATGATTTTTTATTAGAACCACCATTGAAGCCCTTTAAAGGTATAAAGCGATTTATTGTTGAATTTCTTTTCTTTGGTGTGAAAGAAGCACGTTCCTGTTTATTTGCCGGATTTTTCTTTTTTATTTTATTTGCAACACCAAGTAAAGGTATCTTTGGTATACCTCGTTATGATGTGCTTCTTATTCTCGCTATCGCTTTTCAATTATGGATGGTGTGGGGAAAGCTCGAAACATGGGATGAATTAAAAGCGATCTGTTTTTTCCACATTGTTGGTTTTGTGATGGAATTATTTAAAACATCAGCGGCAATTGGTTCATGGAAATATCCTGATTTTGCTTATACAAAATTGTGGGAAGTCCCTTTGTTTACAGGGTTTATGTACTCTGCGGTAGGAAGTTATTTAATTCAAGCATGGCGTTTTTTAAAAGTACGAATTGGACATTATCCACCTTATTGGATGGCAACTTTGGTTGCGCTCGCTATCTATATTAATTTCTTTTCTCATCACTTTATCGGTGATTATCGCTGGTATTTAACTGCCTTTATTTTAGGTCTTTATGCTCGTAGTGTGGTTTATTTTACGCCTTATGATACAGAGCGAAAAATGCCTTTATTACTCGCTTTTGTTCTAATAGGTTTCTTTATTTGGCTTGCAGAGAATTTCGGTACATTTTTTGGTGTTTGGCAATATCCTAACCAAATTGGTGCTTGGTCTGCTGTACATGCAGGCAAATGGGGCTCTTGGTCACTATTGGTTATTGTCACATTTACCATTGTGGTTCATTTAAAACATATTAAGCACAGTATCAGTGTGGCTAAGTAGAGTTAGAAAATATAGTCAGATTTAAAATGACGTCGTTCTTTGACGTCATTATTTTTTGTGTTAAATAGATGTCATCATGTGACGTCAATGGAATGAGAAATGATAAAGGCCAACGACCTGAGTTCCAAACACTACAAAACACTATCTGATATACCCACTGTGCCTCCAAAATCAGGAATTAAATGGTCTACGTGAATGGTTTGAGAATATGATAGGAGTAAAGCATGATTAAAAGTACGAATATCATGATAATAAGCGGACATCCTGCATCGGTTGTTTATGAATCTGAAATTAAAGCTTTCCGTGGGCAATTTTTAGATGTGAATGGGTACTGCGATTTTGTTGCTGATAGTATTGATGGATTACAAAAAGAAGGGGCGATTTCTTTAACTGAATTTATTGAAACTTGCACTGAAGAAGGAATAGCACCTTTTAAGGAAGAAGATAAGCTTAAAGCATTTACTTTACGTTATCCTGCTTGGCTAGAAGCACGCTTAAATGCAACAGTTGCGGCTCATGCTATTTCAAAAAATCAGTTTATTGTTCAGTTATTAGAGCGAGAACTCGTTACACGTTAATACTTCTGTTATTTTTAAAAGCAATAAAAAAGGAACTGTGAACAGTTCCTTTTTTTTACTGAGAGATCATCCAGAATGAATTATTTCTCATCATGTGCGTGGCTATCTTCTTTGCAATTGCCTTCAGCGCAGTGGCCATATAAGTAAAGGCTATGATTGGAAAGCTTGATACCATGACGTTCAGCGATGTTTCTTTGGCGTAATTCAATTGCATCGTCTGTAAACTCGATAACTTTACCACAATCAAGACAAATTAAATGGTCATGATGGTGTTGTTGAGTTAATTCAAATACTGATTTACCACCTTCAAAATTATGTCGGGTAACAATACCAGCATCATCAAATTGGTTTAAGACGCGATACACTGTTGCCAGACCAATCTCTTCACCGATATCGATGAGTTTTTTGTAGAGATCTTCAGCACTGACATGATGGCACTCAGGATCCTGGAGCACTTCCAAGATCTTTAAGCGAGGAAGTGTAACTTTTAACCCAGCATTTTTTAACGCTTTATTATTGTCGGTCATGCGGATTTAATCCTGTTGCTAATGGTGAATTTAATTTTTGTGCTCACAAATAGGTTTTATTCATTAATACTCGGGTGAATAAATAACCTCATTGATTATAGGCATGATATTTAAAAATAAACACCCCACCTATCACACTATCTTAGCACACCATTGAATAATTATCATTCTCAATATTGAGTATTTATTTTATCCCAGAATTTCGTCTAGGCTCATTTCTTCTTTGATTTGAGCAACCCAAGCGTCAACACGCTCTTCAGTTAATTCTGGTTGACGATCTTCATCAATCGCAAGACCGATAAAATGATTATCATCTGCAAGCCCTTTAGAGGCTTCGAAATGGTAACCTTCTGTTGGCCAATGTCCTACGATAACTGCACCACGAGGCTCAATAATATCGCGGATAGTACCCATTGCATCACAGAAATATTCTGCGTAGTCCTCTTGGTCACCACAACCAAATAGTGCAACAAGCTTACCATTGAAATCAATATCTTCTAGTGTTGGGAAAAAATCATCCCAATCACATTGTGCTTCACCATAATACCAAGTAGGAATACCTAGTAACAGAATATCGAACGCTTCGATGTCTTCTTGACTGGATTTTGCAATATCATGAACTTCGGCATTATCAGCGCCCAGTCTTTCTTGAAGCATTTTGGCAATATTTTCAGTGTTGCCAGTATCACTGCCGAAGAATATTCCTATGATTGCCATAAAGTGAGATAACCTCTTTTATTCTAAATTCGTTATATTTCAAATTGTAGCGTTATTGACTACGTATATTTTCACAAGTTACATACTTTCTTGTATGTTTCCAGTGACTCATTCACTTGTCACCTAGCTACACTTCAAAATATTTAGAGTATATTTGTCTGTGTTTGAACAATTACTAGTGAAAGATAAGCATTGTGTTTTCATAATAGAAAACTAAAAACGTATTTTGACGAAAATAGCAGGCTAATTCTGTCGAATTTGTGTGGTTTATCTGCTAGCTATTTTTGTTTTGATGCATTTTTAAGGCGTGATTTTGCGCCAATTGCTCTAGTAATATTTCTTCAATAAGCTCACTACGACTGACGTTTCTTTCTGTCGCCAACTCATTGAGAGCATTCACAGCATCTTCATTTAATTTTAACTCAACTCGACGTAAGCCATTAACTCTGTCACGTCTTAATTGATTGCGTTTATTAATTCTAAGCTGTTCATCCCGAGAAAGCGGGTTTGTTTTAGGTCGCCCAGGTCTGCGTTCATCTGCGAACAAATCCAGTGTGGTGCGATCAGTTTGTTCTTTTGCCATAAATTTTGCTGTGAAAGGGCGTATACCAATGACTAAATTGCGAAACGCCCAATAATACCCCACATAGTGATGTCTCGCCACTGCTTCCTGACTTTAACCTATTGTGATTTGGTCTTTTTATCAACAGATACTGTTTTTAAGTACAATAATTATACATTCTATTAAGTTATCATTTTTTCAGTGGCGTTATTTTAAGCAGTTAAATTTATTCACTAAGCTTTCTCTAAAAAGCGACGAATTGCCTTAATGACGGTATCTGGTTTTTCTGAATGCACCCAATGCCCCGTGTTTGCAACAACAAAGGCGGTTGCGAGAGGGAATTGACGAGCTATGTTTTCACGATACTCATCCAAAATATAAGGTGATAAACCTCCCCGAATAAATAATACAGGGTGATGCCAAGCTGGTACTTCTTGCCAGCCAATAATGTCTGAATAGGCATTTTTTATTGCAGGTAAATTAAATAGCCACTCACCATTTTTGAAGGATTTAAGTAAAAATTGGATCACACCGTCTTCTTTAATAAAAGGACGCATGATTTCCACCGCATCTTGACGGCGCGTGACTTGGGCTTTAGTTACAGCTTCAAGTGCAGCAAAGATTTTGTCATGACGGCGAACATTATAGGCAACAGGTGACATATCAATCACAACAATATTTGCGATACGCTCAGGGGCTAATGCTGTCATCGCCATCGCAATTTTGCCTCCCATTGAGTGACCAATAATAATGGCTTTTGGGATATTTAAACTATCAAGCAATGTAAGCACATCTTGCGCCATATCTTGATAATTCATACTTTCACTATGAGGAGAATGCCCATGATTACGCACATCAATTTGTATCACGGTATTATCTTGGCGAAGTGCGCGACCTAAAACGCCTAAATTATTCAGATCACCAAAAAGGCCGTGGATCAAGACGATAGGTAAACTGGATGCAGGTGTCGTTTCAGGTTGGTGTAATTGATAATTTAATAATGTATTGAGTTTCATATTAATGACCAAAATAATTACGATTTTCTTCTATGATGACATGCGCAAGGTGCTAAGCCAACTTATCGCAATAATATGAAAGAGTGATGAAGTTCAGAAATAATTAATAAGAGAAATTTATAAAAAACCATAAAAACACCATTATCTAGATATATATTCTAAACTTATTTAAAAAGTTGAAATCTTGACATTGCTCAAAAATAAATAATTAGAATTTTATATTATTTGGGGGCTGGGTGGTGTGATATAGCGGAATTTAAAGCTGGCTTTGTGCGAATAAGTTCAAAGAATAGAAGATGATACCGAGATAAACAATAGGATAAATACCGAGCTTAGCCTTTAAAACGGTAGGATCTTGAATAGATCCTCTTTAAGTTATTGAAATTTTACCTATTTTGTTTTTAAAGATTATATCTTATAATCCTAATTACTTTTTTTTGAAAATAGTACTGGGTAGCAATGAAAAAGATAGAAATTGATGACGAACTTTACCGCTATATTGCTAGCGAAACTAGACATATCGGTGAAAGCGCTTCAGATATTTTAAGGCGTCTACTGAAGCTCGATGCCAAACAGCCCGTACAGCCAGTCGTTGTCACTGAGTCAGTACAAGCACCTGTTATTAAACAGGAAGCTGAACCTACACCTATAACACCAGCTATTACACCAGCAAAAAATCCGATCCGTGAAATGCGAGAACTGCTGTTATCTGACAGTTATGCAGAAAAAACAAAATCAGTTGATCGCTTTTTACAGATCCTTTCTACGTTATATAGCCTAGATAGCGCTACTTTTACTCAATCTGCTGAAACAGTACATGGACGAACACGTATCTATTTTGCTGGTGATGAACAAACATTACTCGATAGTGGACGTCATACAAAACCGCGCCATATTTCAGGCACGCCGTTTTGGGTTATTACTAACTCGAACACAGAGCGTAAGAGAACGATGGTACAAAGCATCATGCAGGATATGCAATTTCCTGCAAATGAGATTGATAAGGTGTGTGGAACTATCTAACCACTATTGTTAATTGATGCATTGCAAAGGCTTTTGTTTAAAGCGTGATTGTGATGTCAAATAGGAGAAGATTTGTGGCAATTCATCCAAGAGCAGGGCAGCATACTCGTCAAAGTGATCTGATTAATGTGGCGCAATTAACGTCTCAATATTATTCACTTAAACCACAAGCTAGCAATAACGCTCATCGTGTGAAATTTGGTACATCTGGTCATCGCGGAAGTGCAAATCGCCATAGCTTCAATGAAGCGCATATTTTGGCAATTGCACAAGCTATTGCTGAAGTACGTGCTAAAAATGGAGTAACAGGGCCATGCTACGTGGGTAAAGATACCCATGGACTGTCAGAGCCTGCATTTATTTCTGTTTTAGAAGTACTTGCTGCCAATAAAGTTAAGGTGATTATTCAAGAAAATAATGGCTATACACCAACACCGGCAGTTTCTTTTTCTATTTTGACATACAACGAAGCACATCAAGATATTGCTGATGGTATCGTGATAACACCATCTCATAATCCACCTGAAGATGGCGGTATTAAATATAACCCATCAAATGGTGGACCTGCGGATACAGATTTAACTTCAGTTATTGAGAAACGTGCCAATGAACTGCTTGAAAACAATTTAGCGGGCATCAAACGTCTTTCTTATGATGAAGCATTAGCAAGTGGTTATATTGAAGCTCAAGACTTAATTATGCCTTATGTCAAAGCGTTAGGTGACGTTGTTGATATGGAAGCTATTAAGAAAGCAGGCTTAAAATTAGGTGTTGATCCATTAGGTGGTTCCGGTATCGAGTACTGGAAACGTATTGGTGAGTATTATGGCCTTGATCTTGAATTAGTTAACGATCAAGTTGATCAGACATTCCGTTTTATGACG
The DNA here is from genome assembly GCF_040140245.1 of Proteus sp. fly-1013. NCBI lineage: Bacteria > Pseudomonadati > Pseudomonadota > Gammaproteobacteria > Enterobacterales > Morganellaceae > Proteus > Proteus sp. fly-1013. Next base: position 79,646 of record NZ_JBEEWD010000001.1, read on the forward strand.
CTTGATCATGATGGCGTTATTCGTATGGACTGTTCGTCACCATGGGCAATGGAAGGTTTATTACAACTGCGTGATAAATTTGACTTAGCTTTTGCCAACGATCCTGATTATGACCGTCATGGTATTGTGACACCGTCTGGTTTAATGAATCCAAACCACTATTTAGCGGCTGCAATTAACTATCTTTTCCGTCATCGTCCACAATGGGCTAAAGATGTAAAAGTGGGTAAAACACTGGTTTCAAGTGCAATGATTGACCGTGTTGTCGCTGACTTAGGTCGTGAACTTGTTGAAGTGCCAGTTGGTTTTAAATGGTTTGTTCAAGGCTTATTTAGTGGTGAATTTGGCTTTGGTGGTGAAGAGAGTGCAGGTGCATCTTTCTTACGCTTTAATGGCAAACCATGGTCAACCGATAAAGATGGCATCATTTTATGTCTGTTAGCTGCTGAAATGAAAGCCGTCACAGGTAAAGATCCGCAAGAGCATTATAACGAATTGGCACAACGCTTTGGTTCACCAAGCTATAACCGTATTCAAGCATCAGCAACTCATGAACAAAAAGCGCTGTTGTCTCGCTTATCACCAGAAATGGTAACCGCAAGCACATTAGCCGGCGACCCGATTACTGCACGTTTAACACATGCATCAGGTAATGGCGCATCTATTGGTGGCTTAAAAGTGATGACCGATTACGGTTGGTTTGCGGCTCGTCCTTCTGGCACTGAAGAAGCATATAAGATTTACTGTGAAAGCTTCCGAGGCCCTGAGCATCGTGAATTAATTGAAAAAGAAGCGATTGAAATAGTAAATAATGTTTTTGCTAACAAATAAGTTAGTGCAATAAACTATTTATATAGAATACACTCTACCCAAAGGTAGAGTGTATTTTTTTAATTATTAAATATTTTTAGATCACAGCATTGATATCCATCATTGAGGTTGATTTAGAATTAAAAATAGAGTGGATAATCAATACAATGCAAAATAATTTTGTTTTACGAAGTGTACGTTACATGCTGGACCTAAGTGATGCACATGTTGTTGAAATCATGAAACTGGCTGATTACACAGTTACAAAAGAGTTAGTAAATAGCTGGCTGAAAAAAGACGATGAACCTGAATTTGTCGAGTGTGACGATAATGCAATGGGGCATTTTTTAAATGGTTTAATTTTTTATCGTCGTGGAAAAGATGAAAACTTCCCAGCACCTGAAGTTGAAAAGCGTATTACAAATAACATCATCCTAAAAAAACTGCGTGTCGCTTTTGAATTAAAAGATGTGGATATTCTAAAGATTTATGAGCTTGCGGACTTCCGTGTTTCTAAGCCTGAATTAAGTGCTGTATTTCGTAAACCAGGACATAAAAACTACCGTAATTGTGGCGATCAGCTTGTAAGATATTTCCTGAAAGGATTAACCGAAACCCTACGCGGTAAAGGTAAAGCAGTTAAGAAATAAGTTCAGGGTATTTTAAGCTATAAAATTCTCTATTTACTGTGACACCCCAAAATTGGTTTTCAATATTGGGGTGTTTTTTTATGGTATTAGCTGGCAAATTAATAAATTTATTGCTACTGTTGTATTACTAAGTAATACAATGTGGGAAGGATTTATGGCACGAGTAACTAGCGTAACTTTGGGTGAACATTTTAATGGTTTTGTTGGTGAAATGATTAATTCAGGACGTTATGGAAATACCTCTGAGGTAATCAGAGATGCTTTACGTATGATGGAAATCAGAGAAGAACGGCTCCAAATAGTTCGCAAAATGGTACTAGATGGTGTGAATTCACCAGAGAGTGAAAACAACATGGATGATATTTTTTCAAGAGCTGAAAAGGACTTAAATGTATAAACTCTCTAAATTAGCAGAAGAAGATATTTATCAAATTGCACGTTATACCATTCAGCAATTTGGTGTAACTCAGGCAAAAAAATATCATAATGAGTTACAACAGACTTTTGAGCTACTTGCTCGAGCACCTTGGATTGAGCGAGAGTGTAATTGGGTATGTGACGGTATGAGACGATTTGAGTTTAAAAAACACTCAATTTATTATCTACCAAAAAATGATACCTTATTTATCGCTCGCCTTATCCATCATTCAATGGATGTGGATTTTCTTGATTTCCCTGAATAAGTATTTTATTACTTACTGCTAAATGTATTATTCAGTTGTATATTATTTAGTAGTAGATCTATATTATTAATACTAAAACCCGCATTTTTGAATATCCTACTTCTCTTATCTTCTCTTCTCTATTTGATTTTTTCTTTTTTGATAATTTATCCTCGAAATTATTTACTACCACTTTTATTAAGTAAAAATACCGATCTGGTTTTGTTAATGAATATGTCATTTATGTTTCATTTTTGTTTCTTTTATGAAATTTAATTACATATCAAGCAAAATAAAGGTGATTTTTCGCACGAATTAAGTGGTCTGATCAGTAGTAAAATTTCATCAAATGAGGTAAAATTTCAGTCATCAAATTAATCTCTATACAGGAGAGCACTATGCCAGCTTATAACGAATATACAAAAAAACATGTTTTAGCCCGTCGTACTGGTGCTGTTGCGCTAGGTGTTGTGGCATTTCCTGTTATGATTTTCCATCCTAAACGCGCACAATTTTATAGCTATATACATCGTGTATGGTCTAAAACAAGTGATAAACCAGTTTGGCTGGCAAAATCAGAAGTGGCACTCAATAGTCACAAATAACAGAATATTAAGATAACGCCTGCAAAAGTAGGCGTTATTTTTATCCCGCTTTAAGCACTTTTCCTGTGCTATCTTTTTGTTTTTTCTTATCCTCAAATAATCTTCAATTTTTACGTTACAATAAACAATAATGAGTCATTTAAACGAATGCCATTAACCTATTGCTATTTGTACTATTGTTATATAAATAGTGGCATTCGTGATAACAGGGAAATAAATGAAATGAAGAATACTGATCTGGAATTAGTGATTAATGAGAAGTTAAGCATTGAGAACTTTCAAGATTATGCGCCTAATGGACTTCAAGTCGAAGGACGCCCTCATATTCAAAAAATAGTAACGGGTGTGACTGCAAGCCAAGCATTACTTGATGAAGCAGTACGATTAAACGCTGATGCAATTTTAGTACACCATGGTTACTTTTGGAAAAATGAGCCTGTTGTTATTCGTTCAATGAAGCGTAATCGCTTAAAGACATTGCTTTGTAATGACATTAATCTTTTTGGTTATCATCTGCCGTTAGATGCCCACCCAATCTTAGGAAACAATGCTCAATTAGCGTTAAAAATGGGCGTTAAAGTTGAAGGTGAAATATTACCTTTAGTGCCTAAAGGTGTATTTGATTTGCCTTTAACGCCTCTTGAATTAAAAGAACGTTTAGAAAAAGCATTACAACGCAATGTATTACATTGTGGTGATAATGCACCTGAAACTATTCGTAATATTGCTTGGTGTACGGGGGGCGGACAAGGCTTTATTCAAGATGCAGCTGAGCAGGGTGTGGATGCTTTTGTAACGGGTGAAGTTTCGGAACAGACTATTCATATCGCCAGAGAAATGGGCGTTCATTTTTTTGCAGCGGGACACCATGCGACAGAGCGCTATGGTATTAAAGCATTAGGTGAATGGCTTGCTCAAACACATCATTTTGATGTGACGTTTGTTGATATTGATAATCCAGCATAAGCTTACTTATTCTTATTTTATCAGCTATCTCTCTAATTAAAGAGAGATAGCTTTTTTGTATATATACATCCTCAGCTATATCGGGAGATATTTATTACTCATTAAGCTGAATGGGTAACGGACTTTGTAATTGTTGCAGATTATCGCATAGCCAAATTAACTGTAATAAAGCCTGAGAGTCACGTGTAGTTAATGCTAGATAACGAGCCAATTGGTTGGCAATTAATGTCATTCCTAAATCATCAGCAGTATGCTTGCTTATTTCTAACTGCTCTTTTTGCATTTCAGAAAGTAATTCCCGTCCGGTACATGCTTGGGCTTCTAATACAGACAAAATAGGGCGACAAAATTTTTGTGCTAATGTCGGTTCACTGTGATGCATTGCCGTTTGTTGCTTACGTTTAGCCATATATTCTTGAATACGACTAATAAACCCTGATTGTTTTTTCTTTCGTGGAAATTGGTCAAAATCGAGATAAAACATTTCAATGCCTTTTTCTGTTTTGAGCCAAATAGTCGTTGGCAATAAATCCATATTTAAATCACGTCGAACAGGCTGCACGGTGACTGCAACTATCTCTAATTCTCGCTTAGTGAGATAACGTAATTCTTCCAGATTATTTTGCATTGTTCCTTCCCAATAAAGACGTAAGAAGGCTGAATTATCATGATTATCTGAAACATCCCAAATAACACATTGCTCTATTTCATACCAAATTAAAGGCTTATAGCTTTTGATATGTAAGACGAGAGGAGAAAGAAACCCTTCAGGCTGATTAGCAAAATAGTCTGGTAACTCTTGCCAATTGTTGATCCCTAATTCAGTTTGTAGATTGTAGTAATCGGTAATATCAAGAAAATCCGTTTGGTTTTGTGCGAAGCTTTCGCCAATAGTTGCCAGTTTTCCTTCATCAGAAATACGAGGCTCTTGTAATAAAAAAGGGCGACGCATTAATTTATCGGATGTTTGTTTCCATAAGGATAAACTATTCCAAACACTATAACGATTAAACAGAGTATCAAGTTGATTAGGGCGAGCTTGAGTCGCTTGTAAGAGCTGTTTCTCTTCTTTATCCCAAAAGGTAAAGGTTGCGCCTAATGCACCACTTTGCGCTGTCCACCAATTTGCGCCAACAGGGATCAGAGAGAGGCTCGCTTTTTTATCGTCATATTGACGGCGAAGTTGTCCTCGTAACACTTTTAGCTGTTCTGGCGTCGCACTGGATAATTGAAATAGATAGGCTGAAATATGCGCCAGTAAGCGCAAGACATTACTTTCATCCATAGTGAAATGTCTTTCTGCCAACAGTTTGACTTGAGTGCTCAATGTTCGTAAATAAGATGCCAAACGAGGTAAACCTTCTGCTCGAGCGGACATATTCAATAAGTGTAATTGTGTGGCACTGCTCAAGCTGATATGTGATAGCCCTTGGCGCAATAAATCATAAATAAATTGTTCAACCGTCGTAATTAACGCTGTTTCTTCTTCATTGAGAGGGCGCTTTGAAGATTGCACAATGATTAAATCTTCAGGCCAACTCCATGGTTGAGCATGTTGTTCAAATATTTTAGCCACAATAGCAAGGTGGAATGCTTTTTTCTGTGAGTCAGAAAATGGCGATAACATGCCATCGTAACCACTACCTTGTAAGAAAATAACAGGCTCATCAACATCAGGGAGTTGAATTTTTAACTGTGTCCCTGTGTCTTCTAAATCCAATGTTATTGTTTCCCACTGCTCAACTAATTTAATCGCCACACGACAGGCTGGTTTTCCTGCTTTTTTGACTAATGTTTCCGGATCAAGCGTGAATAGCGCGGGTAACAGTGGAGAAATTTCAACAGGCTCTGCAATAGCTTCTGATGAAGTTTCATCACTATTATCGTTACTTGAATTATCAGCACTATTATTAGCTTGTAGCCATAAAACAGCGGCTAAAATATGTTTGCAACAACCAGATGCAGAACAATCGCAACTGGCTTGTTGAATTCCCGCTTCGTGTAAAACAACATTTTGTCCATCACTGCTAAATTGCCCAGTATTGGCATCAGTGAGAGAAACTTTTTCGTTATCAACATCTTTTCTTGCGCGTCTTAATAATCCTGCATTAGCAAATACAGTGAGCGCATCTTCATCGTAATGAAAGTAAACAGTTTGCCAACTCATTGCATTACCTCTGCCAACCATTGTGCGAAATGTTCAGGTGTTAACGCTGCAACTTGCATGCCTCTATCTGCAAGCTTTTGTGCAATAGCAGAGTCATAAGCAGGTTGAGCCTCATCATCAAGTGCTGCAAGACCCAATAATTTAACTTGTTGGCTATTAAGACGTTGCGTGCAATCTAATAAACGGTTTAATGAGCCACCTTCTTCAAAGTCACTGATAAGTGAAATAACTGTGCGTTTAGGGTTTTTGACCAAACTTTCACAGTATTGCATTGCACCTGCAATATCAGTACCGCCACCCAATTGTACCGTCATTAAAACTTCAACGGGATCGTCTGCTAAATGCGATAAATCGACAACTTGGGTATCAAAAACCACTAAAGAGACATTAACAGCAGGTAAAGAGGCTAAAATACTGGCACAAACAGCCGCATACATAATTGAGCTAGACATTGACGCACTTTGGTCAACACAAAGAATGACATCCCACGGAAAATGTTGTTGCATCCGTGAGTTAAAGTAAGGAGTTTCAATCACTAAACGGCGATTTTGAGTATCGTAGTGTTTTAAGTTTGCAGCGATGGTGGCACGCCAATCAAAGTTACGGCTATTAGGCACTAAAGAGCGTCTAAAACGATTACGGCGACCTGTTAATGATTGGCGAAAGTTATTGCGAATTTGACGCAAAATATCATCGACCACTTTACGAATAATCGTTTTAACTGCATCTCGCGTTTCTTCACTCATACGTCCACGTAAACTTAATAATGTTTTCGCTAACGCTTTTGTTGGCTCCATCGCTTTTAACGTATTGGGATCTTTAAGAAAACTACTGATTTGATAACGTTCAATAGCCTGTGATTGCATACGTTCAAAGGTGCTATTAGGAAATAGCTTACGCGCTTGATTTAGCCAGTTTACCGCAGTAAGTTGCGATGCATCGAGTGATCCATGACGTCCTCGCTCTTGGCGAAGACCTCGGCGCTGATATTCTCGGCGGTAGAGAAAGTCGAGTGTACGCTCCACTTTTAAATCATCAGCATTAAAAGTCGCTTGCCCAAGCGCATCATCAGCATATTGACCTAAAATCAGGCGCCAACGTTTTGCTTGTTTTATTTTATCTTCAGGCACATCGTCATTATGCTGACTCATGAGTCGTATCTCCTTTCTCTATTTTCTTAGCGTCAAACCAAGAAATCATGCCTTGTTCCATTATTCGCTGTTGTAATTTTTGATTGAGTTTAGTGGCTTCAAGCATCTGTTTAGCACTAAATTCTGACTGCCATAAAGATAACGCTTGGGTATCTAAACCAATATCGTTGGCAATATATTGCGCCAGCTCTGCATTTTGTTTGGGATTAAGTTGGCTAAAGGCAAAACGCAGATCAGGCAAGATCTGAATAAATCGCTCTTCATCCCATTGCTGTAGCAAGGTATTTAAGTGATCGACCAATAACGGAAGGCGAATAACTAACTCTGGTGCTGTTCGCATCATACCAACGAAATAACCAATGGCATGTTCAGGAGAACTGCCTGTACTGAAGGTCGTATTTAGCGCGGTGACCAACGTATTTTCATCAATATATGAACCTAAATAACGTAAGGCATCTACTGCACCTTTTAATAAAGGCACTGTATCTAATTGACCATCAAGGCGATTGAGTTGCTGATAGAAATCACTTTTATAATCATGCTGATTATTGAGCGATGGCATAAATTCAATCAATTCACGTAAAGAGAGTAGAGCTTGTAAATTGCTTTCTTGTTGTTGCTCATCACCTTGAGCCAATTGCTCTAAACAAAAGAAAGCTTGCGGAATAACTTGATGTAGGCGATTTTCAAGTGAAAGCTCATCGGTAATATCAAGATATTGGCGACCTCGCCATAAATGGATCAGTTTATGTCCACACTGGGTCAGTGATTCAAGCCGAAAATCTTGCTGAATATAGCTATCTAACAGTTTAAAGAGTGAAGGAATGCGCTGGTGGAGCCCAATTAATGCTGCTTGGATTAATAATGTAACCGCACTCTGGCTTGAACGACTTTGCCCTTGTTCTTCAAGCTGTTTTTCCATTGATAACAGCTTATTTAAGGCGATAGCTTCAAGTTGAGAGCCTTTCTCTGATAATGAAATTAGCTCGCCTTCTACATTGGGTGTCCAAGCGTATTGCCACTCTTCAAATAACAGATCTAATTGATGACCAGAAAGAAAATCAGGACCATTTACACGGTGTGCAAAATGGATCTCTAAGAAAGACAATAAATGTAGAAAACGGCTTCTTAAGCGATGTTGTGGGTTACGATAAACATCGCATTTAGTTGTTTTTGCTAAAGTATCATCAAGTTTGAAACGAAACGCTCTAGCTCGCTCATAAGTTTCATTAACTAAAGGAGGCGTTGCTGTGCCTAATGGAATTTTACCTAAGAGATAACCTGAAAAGCAGGTTTTGATTTCAGCCCATAATTCACTTTGGCTATCATCTAAACTGCCTTTAATAAAGGCACTTTGTAAACCATCAAGCAAATCATAGCGACCTGTACCTGCGTGATCTCTTAATAAAGCGAGGCGTAAACTCTGTTCGGCTGCGAGTTTTACAGCTAAATAACTCGGTGGATTATCAAACTGTTTTTCTCTAATCGCTTGGGCAATAGAGCTTAGAAAAGCAATCCCCATTTTATTGCGATAAACTTGGGTTGGTTGCTTTGCAACATCATTATTTTCTAATTTATCATGGTGTTGTTGCATCAAACTTTGCCAAGCTTGTTGATAAAATGCAGGAGAAGGCATTCCTGAAGCATAACCATTAAGCGCATCTAGTCTGTCAAAACTGTAGCGAATAAGCCAAGCTTGCTCATTTTCGCCCATTTTTTGCATTTTAGTGAATTGCTTTTGTTCTGTGCTAGAAATGGCGAAAGATTGAGATTGTGAGTTAGCTAGACCTTCAATTAATGCAAGGGTATGGAATCCCCCTGTGACGATTAAAATTTTAGCATTAGGCTCTTGCTGTTTGATGGTTTGAATATGAGCGAGCATATGTGCTTCACGCTGTGAAGAGCCCTCAGATTCAAGCACTTCAGGTTCATAATCAAGACGTGCAAGTGCGCACCAAATAAAGGTGTCATTAAAAAGTGTTTGCCAATCAGCCAAGGCTTCAATACTACGTAATTCAAAAAGATGCTCCCAAACATCATCATGATCACGACAGTGGCATTTTTTAGCTAGTTGCGCGATAAACTGGCTATGTGCTAAATAACGTTCTTTTTGTAAGCTCCGACTTTGCGAGTCGCTATACTCTTCGTTATTAACTTGTGCAGCCCAAGGTAAATCAATAAAACGTGTTTTGGCATTGATGCGCAAACCACCCCGCAAAGCTTGCCATTCAGGCGAATATTCACAAAATGGAAAATAAGCAGAGTGCAGTGATTTCTCACGCTCCTCTTGGTTTCCATCGTTATGCAAATACTCCGCTTGCCCCATAATCGCAACGGGAGGTAGGGTATCTTTATCTGTTAGGCTAGGAATAAGTGAATTAAAGGTATCTGGGCCTTCAATTAAAATATAGTCAGGTTTTACAGAATCAATTAATGATAAAACCGCATAAGCACAAGCAGGGCTATGGTGGCGTACAGGGGCAAAATAGAGATGTTGTTGCTGTAACGACGTCCATTTCAGTCGTGCTTGGTCAATTCTTTCTGGCAAAGGTATTGAAGGTAGCGTCACCGTGTCGATCCCTTTTCTGGGTGAAAAGGCAGAGTAAGTTAACTCTGCCTTTAATAGATAAATAACGTATTTTAATGTGTAGCTACAAGCTTTAGCGTTTTATTGCCAAAACTCTTTTGATGCATCAAAGAAAGCTTTCCACTCTTTACTGTTTCTTGCTCTCTCTCTAGCGACGTTGTCCATGTAATAACGAATACGTTTGATATCATCAGCATTGTCTTTTAATACAACACCGATTAATTGGCGGGCAATTGCGCCTGCATTCATCACTCCATCACCTAAATAATGCGCTTCTAAGGCACAAGCATAAGCGATGTTCACGGCTTCTGCGGTTGACATAACCGCATCAGGTGTTTTGATATTACCGCCATCTTTCGTATTACCTGAGCGCAACTCTTGGAATGTTGTGACCAGTAATTCCACAACATCCGCCGGTACAGTGACTTCATTGGCTAAGGAGCCTAATTCGTTCTCAAGCTGTGATTGGATCAGGCTGATTTCAAATGCAGGATCACGAATAGGTTTCACAGTTTCAAAGTTAAAACGGCGCTTTAATGCAGCCGACATTTCATGAACACCGCGATCACGTAAGTTTGCTGTACCGATAAGGTTAAATCCCGGTCTTGCACTAATACGCGCACCATCACCCATTTCAGGGATCATCAATTGTTTCTCTGACATTAAGGAAACTAGCACATCCTGAATTTCAGGAGGGCAACGAGTTATCTCTTCAAAGCGAACAATTTTACCTTGTAACATACCTTGATAAAGCGGCGACCCCACTAAAGCGCGTTCTGTTGGGCCTTCTGCTAATAGCAATGCATAGTTCCAAGAATACTTAATATGATCTTCTGTTGTACCCGCTGTTCCTTGGATGGTTAAACCTGAATCACCACTGATGGCAGCAGCAAAAAGCTCTGAGAGCATTGATTTTGCCGTACCCGGTTCACCGACCAACATTAAACCTTGTTTACCCAATAATGTGACAATTGCACGATCAACCAATGCATCATCGCCGAAAAACTTAGGTGTGATGCCTAATGCATCATCACCTAAAATAAATTGGCGTACAGCACGGGGTGAGCGAAGCCATCCTTGTGGTTTAGGATTATTAGCATCAGCTTTTGTTAAACGCTCTAACTCTTGAGCAAATCGAACCTCAGCACTTTCCCTAATTGCTTGTTGATCTGCGGGTGCTTTTTTAGCCATATTCTTTCCTAATTATCCCTATCTTTTACCAAGGTGTTTTCTTTTCCCATTCAGGATCAAATCCTGCACAAGCTTCAGCGACTTTTAGATAATCCGCATAGCTTTCTGCTAATAGAATAGGTGGTACATCTTTTAGCTCAACATTATTGCGATCCCAGTAATCTTGCTGATTTTTCTCAAAGCTTAAATCAAATAAGACCGCTGGAATGTTTTCTTCTGGAACATAGCTACCACTGAAACCGATATTCACGTAGTAGTTTAAACTAGAGAAGAATTTGTAATAGTGAGAGAACGAGCCACCATCTTCTGCTGGACCTCGTTGATAACCCATTTTGGTTAAAATACCACGTAAAGTGAAGGTGTCTGTGATCCAGCCTTTTCTATCTTCCACTTCCGTTTGTTTCAGATCTAATTCTGGGATCTTATGCTCCATTTGAGAGAACAAGAATTTCACTTTGTAATCTTTAAAATGAGCAATCCATGCTTTACGTTCATCTTCATTAACCAATGCTGCGTGAGCAAGTTGGATCAACGAATCGTTTTGTAAAGTCACTTCATCATCTTCAAGATTGAGCAATGCACCGTCATCAGAAGGGCGGAATGTATTGATAATCTTGCCATCTTTCACTTCTTGCCAAACCAATTGTTCAATCAGTTTATGCATGATTGGGTGAGCTAAGATATATTCTTGCCAATCCGCGCTTAACCACTGACGTTGAGCACACATGGCTTCATATAAACGTACACTTTGCAGCTCAATAACTTGTTTAAGTTCTTTTTTGCTCGAAGTGAAGAGCTTTTTCGCTTCTTTGATAAGCTCTGCATCATCATTTTTACGCGCAGCAGGTAAGGCTTTAACTTCTTTACCTTCCGGATTAAACAAGACCAGTTTTTGTTTTGCATCCATCTTCGCAGTAAAGATACGCTCACCATATTCCAGCACTAATGTACCCGTATCATCAAAGCCAGCAGTCGGAATAGTTCTGTCTGCTAATTCATCTGAGCTCCAACCATTACGTTCAGCAATTTGCGTGACTAAATTACGGGCTTTTTCTTGAACCGATGCGGTGCGATAACGGCGTGATAATGAAAGAAGAAGCTGAATGATAATTGGATCATTGCTTGATGCTACTGCATCAATCATGGCTTCAATTTGAGCACGGCGCTGATAGTGATCACGCATATAGTTACGTAATACAGATACTGCAACATGGCCTTCAATACCGCAGATAAGCGCTAACATGCCTTTATCGCTGATTGCAGAGCCTAAATAACGACGTAACACCTCGTTTTTAATTTCTTCAACCACTTGCTCTAACGTGTAGTTTTCATATTTAGCGTAATATTCAGGATAACGTTTCGCCCAGTTTTGATAGTTGCTTAAACGTCCCGGAGCTTCACGTTGTGCTTCGACCATTGCTTCTTCAAGTGATGGACCTTTAATATCCTGAGCAACAAAGGTATGCAGAATAAAGCTTGAAAGTTTATGCTGGCTATCAGTAGAGAGCAGACCGATATAACGTTGTAATAACGCGTTTCCTCCTGGCATTTTTAATTTCACTGCCAGAATAATCCACCAACGAATAATCGCCGGGTCAACCGCTTTCTTGTTTTCCCATGTCAATGCAGGAATAGCATCAAAGTTAAACCAAGCAAGGCTTGCTGGAGCTTTGGCTTTAAGGCCTTTTTCAGCTTCAGCTAATAAGGTTTTTGGTGATAAATAACTTGAGATATCTTCACCCAGTTGCTCTAACGCCGTTAATAAAGAGGCACGTACAACTTCGCGCTTCTCTTTTTTCAATAAGGCATTCAGTGCAGGTAATGATTCTGGATTTTTTAAACGTGCCAACCACTCAATAGCGGTAACGCGAATTTCTTGTTTCGCAGAAGATAAACCTTCTTGAGCACTTGTATGAATATTTGGCAGTGTCTCAAGTAAATTCTGCGCTGAAACACGGTGCATTTTATTTTCACCTAATGCCAGTTCCATAATTCGAGGCACGAATTGTGCTGGAATGGTAGGGAAACGACCTAATACTTTAATACCTTGTGAAATCTCAAACTGGCGATAGCGACGCTCACTTTGACTTGGCATTAAATTCAGGGCTTCAGCGATATAATCGGTATGTTGAGAGAAGAAAGGCCAAACTTGCTCCGGTCTACGGAAGCGTTTTAAACCATCTTCATAAGATTCTAAACATAATGCAGCAGTCAGGCGGGCTGCATTTTTAAAGTTGCAACGTTGCAATACATCTTCAAGGTGACGTAATTCAATATCACTAAATAAGCGTTCAGGAATTTCGCCATTAAAATAGTGAGAAGAGAAGTGATCGGCATGTTGGCGATTATTAACTATCACACGCACAGCGTGGAATAGCGTATATTCAGGCAAGTTTAAAACACGATTTTTATGTTTAATGATTTGAATTTCATTTGATTGGATCGAACCTTGTCCACTATTGAGTTTATCAACTAATGCGCGACACTGTTTTTCATCAATCTTATTCAAATCTTTTAAATGGCGCTGTGCCCAATTATAAGTGTGTTTAGCCGTTTTATTTTCTTCAATTTCACGTTCAGCATTTTCTTTGGCTTTGACCAAGATCTCATTGAAGTTATTGACCATCATATCGCGAACGCTATCAGGTAATGGAGTGTCTTCTAATGGCGTGAAATCAGGAGCCTCAATAGCCTCTACGGTATTGGCATCATCTGCAACATTAAAACGTAGTAGGGCGCTTTCAATACTTTTCATGACCGCTTTTGAAGTTTCATGTTTTAACGCTTCTTCAAGTACCTCACGGTTTTCACCTTGGCGTGCAAATAAATCGGCTGCTTGAGTACGTTGTTTTGGCGTACCATTCATTAAAACATGAGTAAGATTTTCTTTAACAATTTCAGGCGGTAAGGTGACTAAAATAGGCTCTGCGGCTTTTTTAACAGTTTTTAAGCTGCTGGTGGCAAGTAACACGATAATGTCAGCAAAATTGTCACGTAACACAGTGTTTTTATTAAGATAATTAATTAACTCAACTAAGCCATTTGCTGACAGTTTTTCAATTAATTCTGTTCTAACAAACTCTTGATGTGAAAGTAGGTAGTCTTTTAAATCACTTAATTCATAAATACGCTTCAGATTAGATGCATAGTATTCAGAAACATCTTTTCTATCAAACACCGCGAATAAGGCATTTTCACCCGCAATATTGGCCTCTTTTTCGACCATATTAGCGATAAATTCCATATTCCAATGTTTGCGATGCTCTAAATTGAGATTACGCGCATTTTCATAAGTGTTGTAAAACACATCAATTAAAAGATAAAGCACCCAAGTTGGTACTTCTTTTGTAATAACTTTAATATTGATATCTTGGCAAGCAGCCGCAAGGACTTTACCGAAACGCGCTACTTGTTCTGATGAAAAGCCATCGCCGACTTTAGAATAGAGTTTGTGTCGTGCGTTTAGCCCTTGAGTGATCACTTTGCTATATTGGCCAGTATTCACATTATTGTGTGCATACCACCACTCTAGAGTACCTGGTTTATCAAAATAAACCGCCGCTTTTGAAGCATCCAGCTTGTTTAATTCGAAAAGGATCTCCGGATTTTCACCTGTAAGTACATAATTTAATGTACGTTTAGGTAAGCTCTCATCAAATACTGCAAGCAATACCAGTGATTCTTGGAGATGTTTTTCGGTAATTGCGACGTCTTTTTTCCCAAAAAGAGGGAAAATGTCTAAGATTTTTTTTATCACGCCAGTTCCTTAAGCTATGTATGGATAAACAGTTTTTTTTACCATGAAACGGCGTAACGAACAATTTGATTATTACTGGTGAAAATAAAATCAACGCATACCATTTATCAAATTTATAGAGATAAACGCTAAAAAAGCTAACTGAACTTTATTAATATTCAATTTGGCTTTATATAAAGAGGTATATCAGGAAAAAGTGCTAAAAATGAATAAATGATAATAAAGGCATTTTTTGTGGCATTTAAAAAGTTTAAGAATTGTCTGCTAAGCAAAATAAGCGTTAACACTTAGCTAGATTGATTAAAAAATTAACAACAAAAAATAGGCTTAATATTGTAAGAAAAAATCCCGTACTTTTAATGGAGTACGGGATAAGAAAATCATCAGTGAATAGTGTCTACCAAGGTAATTTCTTTTCCCAATCAGGAGAAAAACCAGCACAGGCATCTGCAATTTTTAGGTATTCAGCGTAGCTTTCTGCCAATAAAATCGGTGGGATATTTTTAATCGCTAATTTATGTCTATCTAATCCACTTTGGCGACCTTTTTCAAAAACTAACTCTAATAGCGCGACAGTAATATTGTCTTCTGGCACACAATTACCACTGAAGTTGATAATGACACTGAGATCTAAGCCAGAAAAATATTTGTAATAACAGTTATAAAATCCAGCATCTTCTACCGAACCACGTTGATAGCCTAATTTTGTCATGGCACCTCTCAAGGTATAGGCATCCGTTAACCAACCTTTTTTCTCTGCGATCTGAGTTTGCTTGTCTTCTAAGATTGGTGTGTCATGCTCTATCTGGGAAAATAAAAACGCCATTTTGTAATCTTTAAAATGTGTTAGCCAAGCATGTTTTTCATCTTCATTTAAAAGTACGCGGTGTGCTAAGCGAAGAGATGAATTACTTTGTAAGGTAATTTCTTCATCTTCGATATTTAATAAAGCACCATCATTTGAAGGGCGAAATGTATTAATGACTTTGTCATCTTTAATTTCTTGCCAAATTAATCGCTCCATTAATTTATGCATAATCGGATTAGTTTGAAGAAATTCTTGCCAGTCAGCACTTAACCATTGGCGTTGAACACACATCGCTTCGTATAAGCGTAATGTCTGAGATTCAATAATCTGCTTTAACTCTTTTTTACTTGATGTGAAGTATTTTTTGGTCTCTTTAATCAGTGTGCTGTCATCATTAACACGAGGTGCTGGTAATGCTTTTATTACTTTGCCCTCGGTATTAAATAAGACAAATTGCAGTTTATCGTTAATTTTTGCAGTGAATGAGCGTTCACCATAATCTAAAGTCAGTACGCCTGAATCATCAAGTCCTGCTGTTGGTATGGTTCTATCTGCCAGTTCATCTTCAGTCCAATTATTACGTTGCGCTATCTGGGTAATTAATTGTCGTGCTTTAGCTTGAATAGATGCGGCACGATAACGACGTGAAATAGAGAGTAAAAATTGAATAATAAGTGGGTCATTACTTCCACCAATAGCATCAATCATTGCTTCTATTTGTGCTCGGCGCTCGTAGTGGTCTCGCATATAATTTCGCAATAAAGGTACAGCAATATAACCTTCAATAGCAAAAATAAGCCCTAACATGCCTTTTTCTTTAATGGCTGACATAGGAGCAGAATAAGATAATCCTGAACTTAGATAAACTTTGTCTTCTGATGGTGTATCAACATCTTGAGTAATAAATTTAATTAACAAAAATTGGGCAAGATCTTGTTGGCTTTTTAGAGAAAGCAAACTGATATAACGATGTAATAGTGTGTTACCTGCCGGAAGTTTTAATTTTACCGCTAACACTATCCACCATTGAATAATTCTGGGTTCAACGACTTTATCATTTTTCCAAGTGAGTTGAGGTACAGCATTAAAATCAAACCAAGATAAATTATCTGGGATCTTATTTTTTAAGCCAATTTCAGCTTCTGCAAGTAAGGTAAGAGGATCGAGAAAGTCTGAAATATCTTCACCAAAATGTTCTAGAGCAGTAATTAAAAGTGTGCGAACAACTTCGTCATTTTCTGTTTTTAATAAGGTGATTAGTGCTGGAACAGCATCATGATTATTGAGTTCAGTTAGCCAATTTATTGCAATCACTCGAGCATTCTTTTTCTTTGATGTCAGACCTTCTTGAATAAATAAGTGAGGCTCAGGAAGTTTTTCAATAAGCTCTTGTGCATCAAAGCGATAAATTTGTATATCACCTAAAGCGAGTTGTAATATTTTAGGAATAAATTGTGATGGAATAACAGGGTAGGTTTTTAATACACGAATTGCATTATCAAGGCTAAAAAAGTCATTATTAGTATTACTTTGACTAGGAATAAGTTGTAAGGCTTCTGCGAGATATTCGGGATGTTGGTAATAAAAAGGCCAGATTTGCTCTGGTTTTGATAAATCCTCAATACCATATTGTCCAAGAAAAAAACTAGCGATAATGCGTGCTGGATCAGAATAATTTCGCTGAATTAAGATCTCTTCAATATGACGTAATTCAATATGCTCGAAAATATGCTTGGTGTTATAGTGATTAATCGCATAACTCGACATATATTGAGGTTTAAGATAATCATCTATTGAGCGAATAAGATGAAAAATCGTGAATTCAGGTAAGTTTGTAATAATATTTTCATACTTAATAATTTCACGATCTAATTCATTGAGTGAGCCTTTAGGCGAATTAAGCTGATTTAAAATATTTTTCAGGCTGATTTCATTGTATTGAGACAATTCTTCATAAGACTCTTGTGCTTTTTTATGAACAAATGAAGAGTGCTTATTCCAATTTTTCTCATTAATTGCCTTTTGCTTCATCTCTTTTAATAATTCTTTATATGAGTGAACAATGTGCTCATAAATATTATCAGGTAAGAGAGTGTCTTTAAGTTGAGTTAATTTAGGCAATTCAAGTGGATAATGATTATTTTCGTTATTATATAGGGCTAATTTTTTTTCAAGATTTTTTTGAGCAGCACTTATTCCATTTGACATATTTTATCCTTATTTATTTTTCATTTTTTAACTCTACACCTCCTGATTTTATATAAAAAGAGCAAAATAAAAAGAGCTCACATTAAACATAAGGAGCTCTTTTCGGTTTATTATTTTGTCGTTTGACGAGAAAAAGAGAGTAGCAATGAACCTAGACTACAAATTAGTAAAGTAATTGCTAAGCTTTGTCCCCATCCTGCAAGTGCAAGCCCACCACCAATTAACAAATAGTAGAACAAGCCTAATAATGCACCCGCAGTACCTAATCTGTCTTTATATTGTGCTAATGCTGTGGCTAAGATATTTGGAATAGCAACGCCATAAGCAACAACACTCGTCATCATTGGAATAATAAAGCTAATGTGGTTACGTAATAAATAAACACCCACAGCGCTAACTAGTGCAATAAAACTTGCGAGTAAAACGAGTTTTCCACATTGCCAATGATGGTTTAATAGTGCTTTATTAATATAAGAGCCAATACCGACACCTATTGCTAATACAATACCGCTATAACCAAAGGTACTTGCACTATAACCTTGTTTATCAAACATAAAAGGTGCTAACTGATAATAGGCAAAAAGGCTGATATTAAAAAAGGCTATTAATAATACTGTTTTGGCAATTTGCTTATCCTTAAGCATTTTTATTGCAGTTTCTCCTAATGGTGCTGTTTTTATTGTTTCAGGGCGACTTTCAGGTAAAGCAAAAGTACTCCATAACAGTAAAATCACAGCAAGAAGGGCAAGCCCACTAAACACACCTTGATAACCAGCATAACTCACTAATAATGAGCCACTTAACATACCAATTGCTGGGCTTAGGGCGATAGCCGCTCCCATCACTGAGAAAACTTTAGCCAGTTCATCGCCACTATATACATCACGCATAATGGTTTGTGTGCCTACTGAGCCTACCGCCGCACCAAAAGCAGAAAGCATACGCAATCCAAGTAATACTGAAAAATCTTGTGTCATAAAAACGCCAAGACAAGCAACAGCATAAATAAGCAATCCAGCTAACATTGTCGGACGACGACCAATGACATCACATAATCGACCCCATATAATGACGCCCAATGCAAACGCAAAGAAATAGAGCGAAAGTGTTTGCCCAGCTTTATTTGCACTGACATGAAAGCCGTTTGCAATATCAGTAAGTGCTGGGCTATAAATGGTTTCTGCAATTTGTGGAAACATCATTAACGCAATTGCTAACCATAAAGAGAGTTTTTTGTTCATCTTTTTTTTCCTACATCCTTAAATCTTGATGAACAGAATACAGAGATAATGAATGTCTTGTTATAAACATAAAGACATATTATTTTTCAAATAGGACAAGTGATGGCTTGGCTTAATCAATACGACCACTTTGTGCCAGAAGAGCATCTTGCATCAGTCGTTGGTATTGCAGCAGAAATGGGAAAGCACGACTCAGGGTTTCATTCTCATGATAGAGGGCAGCTATTATTTACGCAGTCAGGGTGTATGCGAATTACTTTGGCTTCCCGTGTTTCTGTATTACCTCCCATGAGGATTGCGTGGATCCCTCCAAGACTTGAACATCGAGTCGAAATGTATGCCTCTGTTGGATATCGTTCTGTTTATATTAGTGATAAATTCCATGATAATTTTCCAAGTGAGAGCGAGATCTTAACGATTTCACCTCTTTTACGAGAAATATTAGAACGAATTTCTATTGCTGATTTTAATACTCAATGGGATGAAGGGCGCTACGCAAATTTATTGGCCGTTTTTTTTGATGAAATCGCCCAAGCACCGCGGCAAACCAATCATTTATTTATGCCTAAAGATAGACGGTTAAGTCGTTTATCCTTTGATGATTTACCGCCAGCATTACAAGAAATGGCAAAGCATGTAGGGGCGAGTGAAAAAACGATCACACGCTTATTTTACAAAGAGACGGGACTGAGTTATCAACAATGGCGTCAACAGTGGCGATTAATGAAAGCCATTGAATTATTAGCTACCCATCATCGCTATATTGATATTAGCCAGATATTAGGATTTGCCAGTGACAGTGCCTTTATTACCTTTTTCAAAAAAATGACAGGGCAAACACCGCAAGAATATTTGAAAAGCTGATTGAATTTTATCGATAATTTTAAAACATAAAGCCCCGATTTAAACGGGGCTTAGTAAGATAAATAATTAATAAAATTCAATTATTTCTTTTTAATTTCACTTTTAAAATCGCGTGCATCATAACCGGTATAAAGCTGACGAGGACGCGCAATTTTCAGGCCATCTTCGTGCATTTCATTCCAGTGAGCAATCCAGCCAATTGTACGTGCAATAGCAAAAATAACAGTAAACATATTGGACGGAATACCTAACGCTTTCAGGATAATACCAGAGTAGAAGTCAACGTTAGGGTACAGTTTTTTCTCAATAAAGTACGGGTCATTTAGAGCAATACGTTCTAATTCCATTGCCACTTCAAGCAGGCTGTCATTGAGGTTTAATTCTTTTAACACTTCATGACAGGTTTCACGCATTACCGTTGCACGAGGATCGTAGTTTTTGTAAACACGGTGACCAAAGCCCATTAAACGGAAGGAATCATTTTTATCTTTTGCACGTTTAATAAATTCAGGAATGTGTTCAACCGTTTTGATCTCTTCCAGCATACGTAGACAAGCTTCGTTAGCACCACCGTGAGCTGGTCCCCAAAGTGACGCGATACCTGCTGCGATACAGGCAAATGGGTTTGCACCAGAAGAGCCCGCAGTACGCACCGTTGAGGTTGACGCATTTTGTTCGTGATCAGCGTGAAGGATGAAAATTCTATCCATTGCGCGTTCAAGGACTGGATTAACGACATACTCTTCACATGGTGTTGCAAACATCATATGCAAGAAGTTACCTGCATAGGAGAGGTCATTTCTTGGGTAAACGAAAGGTTGACCAATCGAGTATTTGTAACACATCGCTGCCACTGTTGGCATTTTTGATAGTAGGCGATATGCCGTGATATCGCGGTGAACAGGATTACTAACATCCAATGCATCGTGATAGAACGCAGCTAAAGCCCCTGTAACACCACACAGTACTGCCATTGGGTGTGAGTCACGACGGAAGCCATTGAACAGTCGGGTAATTTGTTCATGGATCATGGTGTGACGAGTTACTGTGGTTTTAAAATTGTCGTATTGTTCTTGGGTCGGTGCTTCACCGTACAGCAGGATATAACAGACTTCCAAGTATGTTGATTCAGTCGCTAATTGCCCGATAGGGAAACCACGGTGAAGTAAGATACCGTTATCACCATCAATAAAAGTGATTTTTGACTCACAAGAGGCGGTTGAGGTAAAGCCGGGATCATAGGTGTAATAACCTTTGGAGCCGAGAGTACGAATATCAATAACTTTGGAACCGAGTGTAGGGGATAGAACGTCCAAGTCTACAGATGTTTCAGCAATCGTTAGCTTAGCTTTGTTATCAGCCATTTATAATCTCCTTAGCGCTTATATGTCTCCTAACAAAGTCGAGGGTATCTTCATAAAGATGCACTTCGATAGTGAAACTATAGTTGATGTAAGGTACCCAGCCGAGTTTTATTTAATGCCCGTAATGTCTAGGTCTATAGTGTGTCACTTATGTTAAGGAGCTTTTGATGTTATGTTTTTTTAGGTGCTTTTTTATGCAATGCACTTAGAATTAGTACTGCTATCACTTTTACATAAGTTTGAGGTTTCTGGAAGCGTGTTTGCGCACAAAAAAAACATAAACATTAAAATAATGCAGTAAATGTAAGAAAAATGTTGTGTATGTGTCAAAAATGATAATCATTTTTGCATCAGATGTATTAAATAGTGATCCCTCTCACTGTTCGAGGCAAATGTCGGGCACACAAGTTGTGTGGTAATTGTAATAAGTTTGTGAAGCACTTATACTGCGCGCAGGTCTCCGGAACCGTTGTTGTATGGAGAACCAGCGTAACGAATCCACACTTTTTGTAAAATAGACGGATTTAACATTTTACTTAAAATGTGCCTTTGTACCCCATTCGCTGTTTGATTTCCATCCAGGTCCGGAGGAAGGAAAAATTATAAAAGCTGTGTGGGCATAAATTGTGAAAAAACAAAGACCTGTCAATCTGGATTTACAGACGATACAGTTTCCACTCCCTGCTATCGCATCGATTTTGCATCGTGTCTCTGGGGTTATCATGTTAGTCGCAGTAGGCATCTTACTGTGGTTACTTGGCACCTCTCTCTCCTCTCCTGAAGGATTTCAGCAAGCTGCTGAAATTATGACTGGCTTCTTCGCAAAATTTATTTTGTGGGGCATCCTAACGGCATTGGCGTATCACATTTGTGGTGGTATTCGTCATATGCTAATGGACTTCGGCTTTATTGATGAAACCTTGATTGTAGGTCGCAATTCAGCGGCTGCATCAATGGTTATTACCGTGATTTTATCAATATTGGCGGGGGTATTAGTATGGTAAGTAATTCTTCTACTTTAGGCCGTACTGGCATCCAGGATTGGTTATTCCTTCGTGCCTCAGCCATTATTATCGTTTTATATGTTCTTTATCTTGTGGGATTTATTGCTACAACAGAAATAACCTATGAGGTATGGCGCGGATTCTTTAGCTCATCCTTAACCAAAGTGTTCACCATCTTGACCTTGCTTTCGATTCTTATTCACGCGTGGATCGGAATGTGGCAAGTGTTAACGGATTATATTAAACCGCTGGCATTACGCCTGACTTTACAACTGATTATTGTTGTTGCGCTGTTGGTTTATCTTATTTATGGAACAATTGTGGTGTGGGGTGTGTAATGAATCTGCCAGTAAGAGAGTTTGATGCTGTTGTTATTGGTGCGGGTGGTGCAGGTATGCGTGCCGCTTTACAGATTTCTCAAATGGGTCTGTCTTGTGCACTGATTTCTAAAGTTTTTCCTACTCGTTCTCATACTGTTTCCGCTCAAGGTGGTATTACTGTTGCACTAGGTAATACCCATGAGGATAACTGGGAATGGCACATGTACGATACGGTAAAAGGTTCCGACTATATTGGTGACCAAGACGCTATCGAATATATGTGTAAAACCGGCCCTGAAGCAATTTTAGAGCTGGAACATATGGGACTTCCATTTTCTCGTCTAGATGATGGCCGTATTTATCAACGTCCATTTGGTGGTCAGTCAAAAAACTTTGGTGGTGAACAAGCCGCACGTACAGCTGCCGCTGCTGACCGTACTGGGCATGCATTGTTACATACCCTCTATCAGCAAAATTTAAAAAATCACACAACCATCTTTTCAGAGTGGTATTCACTGGATCTAGTGAAAAATCAAGATGGCGATATTGTCGGTTGTACTGCAATTTGCATCGAAACGGGTGAAGTCGTTTATTTCAAAGCAAACGCGACAATTTTAGCGACTGGTGGTGCAGGTCGTATTTACCAGTCAACCACAAATGCGCATATCAACACCGGTGATGGTGTAGGTATGGCGGTTCGCGCAGGTGTTCCTCTGCAAGATATGGAAATGTGGCAATTCCACCCAACAGGTATTGCGGGTGCGGGCGTGTTAGTGACCGAAGGTTGTCGTGGTGAAGGCGGATATCTGTTGAATAAAGACGGTGAACGCTTTATGGAACGTTATGCACCAAACGCCAAAGACCTTGCTGGTCGTGATGTGGTTGCACGTTCAATCATGATTGAAATTCGTGAAGGTCGTGGTTGTGATGGCCCTTGGGGTCCTCATGCGAAATTGAAACTAGACCATCTGGGTAAAGAGGTTCTTGAGTCTCGTTTACCGGGTATTCTTGATCTTTCTCGTACTTTCGCACACGTTGACCCAGTTAAAGAACCAATTCCTGTTATACCTACTTGTCACTATATGATGGGGGGTATTCCAACAAAAGTAACGGGTCAAGCTATTCGTGTGAACGAGAAAGGCGAAGATGTTGTTATTCCTGGATTGTTCGCAGTCGGTGAAATTGCTTGTGTATCTGTTCATGGTGCAAACCGTTTAGGTGGTAACTCATTGTTAGACCTCGTTGTATTTGGTCGTTCAGCAGGGGTTCACTTAAAAGAGTCACTGATGGAACAAGGCACTATGCGTGATGCGAGCGATTCTGATGTTGAAGCAGCATTGACACGCTTAAATCGCTGGGAAAACAACCGTTCTGGTGAAGATCCAGTTGAAATCCGTAAAGCTCTGCAATCTTGTATGCAACATAACTTCTCGGTATTCCGTGAAGGCGATGCAATGGCAAAAGGCTTAGAAGAACTGAAAGTTATTCGTGAGCGCTTACAAAATGCACGACTGGATGATAATTCAAGTGAGTTTAATACACAGCGTATTGAATGCTTAGAATTAGACAACCTGATGGAAACTGCTTATGCCACTGCGGTGTCTGCTAACTTCCGTACAGAAAGTCGTGGAGCTCATAGCCGTTTCGATTTCCCAGAGCGTGATGATGCGAACTGGTTATGCCATACATTATATCAACCGCAAACCGAAACAATGACACGACGTGAAGTCAATATGCAGCCGAAACTGCGTGAAGCCTTCCCACCAAAAGTGCGTACATATTAATTAGCGGTGTTATTGAAGTTGCGGAGACTTAAATATGAAACTTGAATTTTCGATTTATCGTTACAATCCCGACGTTGATAATGCGCCGCATATGCAAGATTACACCCTCGAAGTTCCTGAAGGGCGTGACATGATGCTATTGGATGCATTAATTCAATTAAAGGAAAAAGATCCTACCTTATCGTTCCGTCGTTCTTGTCGTGAAGGTGTTTGCGGCTCTGATGGCGTGAACATGAATGGTAAAAATGGTTTGGCTTGTATCACACCTATTTCATCTTTACAGAAAGGAAGTAAGAAAATTGTGATCAGACCGTTACCCGGTTTACCAGTAATTCGTGATTTAATAGTGGATATGACTCAGTTCTATACACAGTATGAGAAAATTCGTCCGTATTTAATTAATAATGGCAAAAATCCTCCTGCTCGTGAGAACTTACAGTCACCAGAACAGCGTGAAAAGCTTGATGGACTTTACGATTGTATCCTTTGTGCTTGTTGTTCAACCTCTTGCCCGTCATTCTGGTGGAATCCAGATAAGTTTATCGGGCCAGCTGGATTGTTAGCGGCTTATCGTTTCTTGATTGATAGTCGTGATACAGAGACTGAATCTCGTCTTGATGATCTTAACGATGCGTTCAGTGTGTTCCGTTGTCATGGCATCATGAACTGTGTCAGCGTATGTCCTAAAGGACTCAATCCGACAAAAGCGATTGGTCATATTAAGTCAATGTTGTTAAAACGTAGTGCATAAAATAATAACCGCCCTAAAATAGTTAGGGCGGTTAATGGAAAAACTAAGTTAGACGTTTGCGGTAAAAATAGTAAGGCACCTTTAAACACTGTTAGACAGTGCTTAAAGGTTCCTTGAGAGCTAAAGCTCCATATTTAAAGAACCTGCGAGATAGCGGGTCATAAGAGAACCTTGCAATCGACACCGTTTAATCACGGTATTAGTTATCCACGGCGAACTAAAGCTGTATAGCTTAAGGGATCATAATGCAGAACGGCGCAATGAAGGACTGGCTAGAATCAACTTTTCTAGCAGGAGAGAATCAGTCTTACATAGAAGATATCTATGAAGATTACCTAACTGACCCAAACTCTGTTGACGAAAGTTGGAGAGAGATTTTTCAACAACTGCCCGCAAGTCAAGGCATAGAACAGTCGCATTCTCAAACCCGCGACTACTTCAGACGCCTCGCAAAAGAATCCACTCGATATCATACCTCGGTAAGCGATCCGGCAATGGACTCAAAACAAGTTAAAGTTTTGCAGCTCATCAATGCCTTCCGTTTTCGTGGTCATCAAAATGCTAATCTCGACCCGCTTGGTTTATGGAAACAAGAATCTGTTCCAGATTTAGATCCTGCTTTCCATAATCTAACTAAAGAAGACTTTGAAGAAACCTTCAACGTCGGTTCTTTTGCTATTGGCAAAGAAACGATGAAATTAGGTGAGTTATATGAAGCACTGAAACGCATTTACTGTGGTTCAATCGGTGCTGAATATATGCATATCACTAATACTGAAGAAAAACGCTGGCTACAACAACGTTTAGAATCAGTAAATGTTGCAGATCAATTTACTAAAGAAGAAAAGTTACGCTTCCTGACAGAGCTAACAGCAGCTGAAGGTTTAGAGCGCTATTTAGGTGCGAAATTCCCGGGTGCAAAACGCTTCTCTTTAGAAGGTGGTGATGCATTAGTTCCGATGTTAAAAGATTTAATTCGCCATGCAGGTAAACAAGACACTCGTGAAGTGGTTCTTGGTATGGCGCACCGCGGGCGTTTAAACGTTCTAGTTAATATCCTAGGTAAAAAACCGGCTGATTTATTTGATGAATTTGCAGGCATTCACAAAGAACATTTGGGAACCGGTGACGTTAAATATCACCAAGGCTTCTCATCTGATTTTGCGACTGAAGGGGCTCAAGTCCATCTCGCATTAGCCTTTAACCCATCTCACCTAGAGATTGTTAGCCCAGTTGTAATTGGTTCTGTTCGTGCTCGTCGTGATCGCTTAGATGAAGCGCGTAGCAATATGGTTCTTCCTATCACTATTCATGGTGATGCGGCAGTGACAGGTCAAGGTGTTGTACAAGAAACCTTGAACATGTCTCAAGCACGTGGTTATGAAGTAGGTGGTACAGTTCGTATTGTTATCAATAACCAAGTTGGTTTTACAACTTCAAATCCAAAAGATGCCCGTTCAACACAATATTGTACTGATATTGTGAAAATGGTTCAGGCACCAATTTTCCACGTTAATGCAGATGATCCTGAAGCGGTAGCTTTTGTGACTCGCTTAGCATTGGATTTCCGTAATACCTTTAAACGCGATGTTATGATTGATCTCGTTTGTTACCGTCGTCATGGTCACAACGAAGCGGATGAGCCAAATGCGACTCAGCCTCTGATGTATCAAAAAATCAAAAAACATCCAACACCACGTAAAATTTATGCGGATAAACTGGTTGCTCAATCACTACTTGATGCCAATGATGTGACTGAACTGGTTAATCTTTATCGTGATGCGCTGGATCGTGGTGATTGTGTTGTTGAAGAATACCGCCCTATGGGTCTGCATTCTTACACATGGGAACCGTATTTGAATCATGAATGGAATGAAGAGTACCCACATAAAGTAGAAAAAGCGCGTTTACAAGATTTAGCGCGTCGTGTGAGTACCGTTCCTTCAGAAATCGTGATGCAATCTCGTGTTGAGAAAATTTATGCTGACCGTGCTGTTATGGCTGAAGGTGAGAAACTACTCGATTGGGGTGCGGCAGAAACATTAGCGTATGCGACTTTAGTTGACCAAGGTATCACCATTCGTCTTTCTGGCGAAGATGCGGGACGTGGTACATTCTTCCATCGTCATGCAGTTATTCATAACCAAACAAATGGTTCTGTTTATGTACCATTAGCCAATGTTCATAATGCTCAAGGACAATTTAATGTCTGGGATTCTGTATTAACAGAAGAAGCCGTACTTGCATTTGAATATGGTTATGCCACAACGGAACCTCGTGGGTTAACAATTTGGGAAGCACAATTTGGTGACTTCGCAAACGTTGCTCAAGTCGTTATCGACCAATTTATTAGCTCTGGTGAGCAAAAATGGGGTCGTATGTGTGGTTTAGTTATGCTGTTACCACACGGTTATGAAGGTCAAGGCCCAGAGCACTCCTCTGCACGTTTAGAACGTTATCTGCAACTGTGTGCAGAACAAAATATGCAGGTTTGTGTGCCATCAACTCCGGCTCAGGTTTACCATATGTTACGCCGTCAAGCGTTACGTGGTATGCGTCGCCCACTTATCGTAATGTCACCGAAGTCACTGTTACGTCATCCATTAGCGGTTTCTGAATTGGATGAATTAGCAAATGGTAAATTCTTACCTGTCATTGGTGAAATGGATGATTTAAAACCTGCTGATGTGAAACGTGTTGTGATGTGTTCCGGTAAGGTTTACTACGATTTATTAGAACAGCGTCGTGCTAATGAGCAAAACAACGTTGCCATTATTCGTATTGAACAACTGTATCCATTCCCACACGAAGATATTGCGCAAATTCTCGCACCTTATGCTCATGTAAAAGAGTTTATTTGGTGTCAAGAAGAGCCTCTGAATCAAGGTGCTTGGTATTGTAGTCAGCATAACTTCCGTGATGCTATTCCAGCTGGCGCAACATTACGTTATGCAGGACGCCCTGCATCAGCCTCTCCAGCAGTTGGTTATACCTCTGTTCATCAGGAGCAACAAAAAGCTCTGGTTGAAGACGCACTGAAAGTTGAATAAATAAGGATAGAAAATGAGTAGTGTAGATATTCTAGTACCGGATCTCCCTGAATCAGTTGCTGACGCATCGGTCGCAACTTGGCATAAAAAACCTGGTGATAGCATTCAACGCGATGAAGTGCTGGTTGAAATCGAAACAGATAAAGTTGTTTTAGAAGTACCTGCAAGTGAAGCAGGTGTTTTAGAAAGTATTCTTGAAGAAGAAGGCGCTACTGTTGGTTCACGCCAATTACTAGGTCGCATTCGTTTAGGTGATAGCACAGGCATTCCTGCTGATGTGAAACCTGCTCAAGATAGCACTCCAGCACAGCGTCAAAGTGCTGATATTGCTGAAAAAGGCAATAACGATGCATTAAGTCCAACGGCTCGTCGCTTAGTGGCTGAACACGATATTAACCCTGCGGATGTGAAAGGCAGTGGTGTAGGCGGACGTTTAACTCGCCAAGATATCGAAGGTCATGTTGCGAATAAATCAACTACACAACCGGTAGCAGAAGTTCCTCAAGCTCTGTTATCGCACCGTAGCGAAAAACGTGTACCAATGACACGTTTACGTAAACGTGTAGCAGAGCGCTTACTAGAAGCAAAAAACACCACTGCAATGTTGACAACATTTAACGAAATCAACATGCAACCAATCAAAGATTTACGTGCTCAGTATGGTGAAGCATTCGAAAAACGCCACGGTGTACGTTTAGGCTTTATGTCTTTCTACATTAAAGCGGTTGTTGAAGCACTGAAACGCTATCCAGAAGTGAATGCTTCTATTGATGGCACTGATGTGGTTTATCACAACTACTTCGATATCAGTATTGCAGTATCAACACCTCGTGGTCTGGTAACACCAGTATTACGTGATGCAGATGCAATGAGCATGGCGGATATTGAGAAAAACATCAAAGCGTTAGCTGTAAAAGGTCGTGATGGTAAGTTAACTGTTGAAGACTTAACTGGCGGTAACTTCACTATCACAAACGGCGGTGTTTTCGGTTCATTAATGTCAACTCCGATTATCAACCCACCACAAAGTGCCATTTTAGGGATGCATGCAATTAAAGATCGCCCAATGGCAGTAGACGGTCAGGTTGTTATTCTACCAATGATGTATCTGGCTCTGTCTTATGACCACCGTTTAATTGATGGTCGTGAGTCTGTCGGTTTCTTAGTAACCGTTAAAGAGATGCTAGAAGATCCAGCTCGTTTATTACTGGATGTATAGGTAATAAATATCGCTTTTAGGCAGGAGATGCTCCTCCTGCCTACTTAGCAACAGACACAAGCATCAAAGAAGTACAGTGTGTTCGTGAAGCCAGATTTCTCTGGCTTATAGTCAAAAAAATAAGAAAGCCCGACTTTCAACAAGATTATGGATAGAACATCATGAATTTACACGAGTATCAGGCAAAACAGCTTTTCACACGGTATGGATTACCAGCACCTGCTGGTTTCGCCTGCTCCACACCGCGCGAGGCAGAAGAAGCTGCATCAAAAATCGGTCAAGGCCCTTGGGTCGTGAAATGTCAGGTTCACGCGGGTGGACGTGGTAAAGCGGGCGGCGTAAAAGTCGTTAAATCTAAAGAAGAGATCCGCGCATTTGCTGAACAATGGTTAGGCAAACGTTTAGTCACTTATCAAACAGACGCTAATGGTCAGCCTGTTACACAGATTTTGGTCGAAGCAGCAACCGATATCGCTAAAGAGCTTTATCTTGGTGCGGTTGTTGACCGTGGTACCCGTCGTGTTGTCTTTATGGCATCAACAGAAGGCGGCGTTGAAATTGAGAAAGTAGCTGAAGAAACGCCAGAACTTATTCATCGCGCAATTATTGATCCACTGACAGGCCCAATGCCTTATCAGGGAAGAGAATTAGCATTTAAACTGGGTTTAAAAGGCAAGCAAGTTAGTCAATTCGCTAAAATCTTTATGGGATTAGCCTCTATTTTCTTAGAGCGTGATCTCGCTTTAATCGAAATTAACCCACTGGTTATTACTAAAGAAGACGATCTGATTTGTCTTGATGGCAAATTAGGCGTAGATAGCAACGCGTTGTATCGTCAGCCAGAAATGCGTGAAATGCACGATCCATCACAAGAAGATCCTCGTGAAGCACAAGCGGCACAATGGGAACTGAACTACGTTGCATTAGATGGCAACATTGGCTGTATGGTTAATGGTGCTGGTTTAGCGATGGGTACAATGGATATCGTTAAACTTCACGGTGGCGAGCCTGCAAACTTCCTCGATGTAGGTGGTGGTGCAACAAAAGAGCGCGTAACTGAAGCATTTAAGATTATTTTGTCAGATGAAAATGTCAGTGCTGTATTAGTCAATATTTTCGGCGGTATTGTTCGTTGTGACTTAATCGCAGATGGTATTATTGGCGCAGTTGAAGAAGTTGGCGTTAATGTTCCTGTGGTTGTTCGTCTGGAAGGAAACAATGCAGAGTTAGGCACCAAAAAATTAGCAGATAGTGGATTAAATATTATTGCTGCTAAAAGCTTAACGGATGCCGCGAAACAAGTTGTTGCAGCAGCGGAGGCAAAATAATGTCTATTTTAATTGATAAAAACACCAAAGTAATTTGCCAAGGCTTTACGGGTAGCCAAGGAACATTCCACTCTGAGCAAGCTATTGCTTACGGTACGCAAATGGTTGGTGGTGTTACGCCGGGTAAAGGCGGTACTACGCACTTAGGTTTACCTGTATTCAATACGGTACGTGAAGCCGTTGAAGCAACAGGTGCAACGGCGACAGTTATCTATGTACCTGCACCATTTTGTAAAGATTCAATCTTAGAAGCGATTGATGCAGGCATTAAACTAATTATTACTATTACAGAAGGTATTCCTACACTGGATATGCTGACTGTTAAAGTTAAATTAGATGAAGCTGGCGTGCGTATGATTGGACCTAACTGTCCAGGTGTTATCACTCCGGGTGAATGTAAGATTGGTATTATGCCTGGTCATATTCACTTACCGGGTAAAGTAGGTATTGTATCTCGTTCAGGTACATTAACTTATGAAGCTGTTAAGCAAACAACAGATGTTGGTTTAGGTCAATCAACCTGTGTTGGTATTGGTGGTGACCCAATTCCGGGTTCTAACTTTATTGATATTCTGAAGTTATTCCAAGAAGATCCACAAACAGAAGCGATTGTGATGATCGGTGAAATTGGTGGCACAGCAGAAGAAGAAGCGGCTGCTTATATCAAGGATCATGTCACTAAGCCTGTAGTCGGTTATATCGCTGGTGTAACAGCGCCTAAAGGCAAACGTATGGGACATGCGGGTGCAATTATTGCTGGTGGTAAAGGTACAGCGGATGAGAAATTCGCTGCCCTTGAAGCTGCAGGTGTTAAAACGGTCCGTAGCTTAGCAGATATCGGTGAAGCGATTAAATCACTGATCAAGTAAGTAACAATTCTGTTAATAATTTCGGATTGATACTATCTAGAATGCCAGTTTCTAAAAAAGGAGCTGGCATTTTTTATTTCTAGTTTCATTTAAAAAGCTATATCAATAGCTATTATTGTCATTAACGCATTAATACCCCACCTAAATTTATTCTAACAAGCTGTTTTATATTGCCTTTTTTGAAAATTGATCTGTATACGAAACATCATTTTTCTATTTATTAACTTTCTTGTGGCGTCTAAATGTAATGATATAAGCTATGAATAGATACCCTGAATTGTTAAAAATAATATTTTAAATGCATGTTTTTAGTAAAAAAGAGTGTTAACAAGAAAAAATGAACACTTATTTTGTACGGTTTTCAATATAGGTACTTCTATAAATATCGTAATAATTAGCTTTAAATTTATACAAGGATCACGCTGTAACACTGATTTTTACTAAGGAGATAGACTTTTAAACATGTTAATGGATGCGTTAAAAAGAGGGGAGGGAAGCGCTTTGATAGTAAAATATATCTTTTTATTATGTTAGAACATCAAAATGACGATTAAAGGGGAATTATGATCTCCTTATCACTGTAAGAATTGATAATAAGAAGTTGGGTAGTATCTTGAAAAACACTTTGCTTAAATACAAAAATTCAATAAAAAATTTTGTTACTTTTTCTTGCTGTATTCAATAAATGATTTATTCTTTTTTTGTTATCTTATTGAATTTAATGATAATATATTTTTTATGTTAATAATGGATTTACGTTTTATTTGTTAAATACAGA
This sequence comes from Proteus sp. fly-1013, assembly GCF_040140245.1. Classification (NCBI taxonomy): domain Bacteria; kingdom Pseudomonadati; phylum Pseudomonadota; class Gammaproteobacteria; order Enterobacterales; family Morganellaceae; genus Proteus; species Proteus sp. fly-1013. The sequence goes on from NZ_JBEEWD010000001.1 coordinate 111,780, forward strand.
TTTATTTCACTTCATTTATCTAGAATAAAAAAGAAATAAAAAAATAAATAATATTAGAAGTTGATAATCAAGATTAGACTTTTAATGTATCTTTATTGGATAAAATAATTAAGAGTGTTTTTTTATATTTACATTTTTGTAAATTTCAACTTATTAATTAATAGATTATTTTTTTAAAATATTTATTATTTACCTGCAAAAAAATGGAATTAATATTAAAATTAATAAAACACAATTAAAAGTGTTTATTTTTAAGTCTTTTATGAAAATAAAAAGTTAATTTTATTATGGAAAATATAAGGAGGTAAATTACACTTAAAAATAAAAACAACATTGCATTAACACAATGGTAACTATTGGGTAATTTATTCGCAACTAGTTAACATTAAAGTGTTTTTTTGATGTGGGTCAAGTTATTAATTGTGGCAAAAATTTCTGAATATGCTTAAATTGGCACACGATCAAATATGCTGTTACAAACCTAAAAGTCGTATTGTTGACCTAAGCTCAGAATTCAAATCTGGGTCACGCAAAATATATTTATTATATGTAAATATAAGCGTACTATTTGTAAGGTATTGTGTTTTTGGTCTTTAATATTCGTTGTTGTTTTTAGAGGCATTTATTGCTGGTAGTTATGAGGCTTTATAATTTAATAAAGTCGGGTTGCCGCAAGTCGGTGTCTTCCTGCTAGGAGCAAGGAGTCAAGATGTTTGATATTGTCGAACTGTCACGGTTACAGTTTGCCTTAACAGCGATGTATCACTTCCTGTTTGTCCCGTTAACGTTAGGTATGGCGTTTATGCTGGCAATCATGGAAACGATATATGTCCTGTCGGGTAAACAAGTTTACAAAGATATGACAAAGTTCTGGGGTAAGTTATTCGGTATTAACTTTGCTCTGGGTGTCGCAACTGGGTTGACCATGGAGTTCCAATTTGGTACTAACTGGTCATATTTCTCTCATTACGTCGGTGATATCTTCGGTGCGCCTTTAGCAATCGAAGGTCTGATGGCGTTCTTCTTAGAATCAACTTTCGTCGGATTGTTCTTCTTTGGCTGGGATCGCTTAGGTAAGAAGCAGCACTTGATGGTAACTTGGTTAGTTGCTTTCGGTTCTAACTTCTCTGCACTGTGGATCCTTGTTGCGAATGGTTGGATGCAAAACCCTGTCGCTGCAGACTTCAACTTTGAAACCATGCGAATGGAAATGTTGAGTTTTGCTGATCTGGTTTTAAACCCTGTCGCTCAAGTTAAATTTGTTCACACCGTCGCTGCTGGTTACTGTACTGGTGCATTCTTTGTTCTGGGTATCAGCTCTTACTACCTGCTCAAAGGTCGTGACATCGGTTTTGCAAAACGTTCTTTCGCAGTTGCCGCTACTTTTGGTATCGCAGCTGTATTATCTGTTATCGTGCTGGGTGATGAATCTGGTTACGAAATGGGTGACGTACAAAAAACCAAACTGGCTGCAATTGAAGGTGAATGGCATACAGAAGCGGCTCCAGCTGCATTTAATCTGATTGCATTCCCTAATCAAGAAAAAATGGAAAACTCGTTTGCATTACAAATTCCTTATGTGATGGGGATTATTGCAACGCGTTCTTTCGATACGCCTGTATTAGGTCTTAATGATCTGATGAGTCAGCATGAAGTTCGTATTCGTAACGGTATGAAAGCTTACGAATTATTAAGCGAACTGCGTTCAGGTAATACTGATCCTGCTATTCGTGCTGCATTTAATGACGCTAAACAAGATTTAGGCTATGGCTTATTACTGAAGCGTTATACTGATAAGGTTGTTGATGCAACAGAAGAGCAAATCAAATCTGCTGCAAAAGATACTATTCCTAATGTCGCGCCACTGTTCTGGTCATTCCGTATCATGGTTGCCGCTGGCTTCTTGATGTTACTGGTTGTTGCGATTTCCTTCTGGACTGTTCTGTCTAACCGTATTGGTAACTACAAATGGTTACTGCGTGCTGCACTGTTTAGTATTCCACTACCATGGATCGCAGTTGAAGCAGGTTGGTTTGTTGCAGAATATGGACGTCAACCATGGGCGATTGGTGAAATCCTGCCTACGGCTGTAGCAACTTCTTCACTGACACAGGCTGATATCCTAGTATCTATGGGTCTTATCTGTGGTCTGTATACTCTGTTCTTAGTTGCCGAAATGTTCCTGATGTTCAAATTTGGTCGCCTTGGGCCGAGTAGCCTGAAGACGGGTCGCTATCACTTTGAACAGAAGAACGCTTCTTCTGCACAAAGTAAGTAACACAGGAGTCCACTATGTTTGATTATGAAGTATTGCGATTTGTTTGGTGGCTACTGATTGGTATCTTACTGATTGGCTTTGCAGTCACTGACGGTTTTGATATGGGTGTCGGTGTGTTATTGCGCGTTATCGCGAAAGATGACACTGAGCGCCGTATTTTGATTAACTCTGTTGCACCTCACTGGGATGGTAACCAAGTCTGGTTAATCACAGCAGGTGGTGCATTATTCGCTGCATGGCCAATGGTTTATGCTGCGGCATTCTCTGGTTTCTATTTTGGTATGATCTTCGTATTGGCGGCATTATTCTTCCGTCCAGTAGGTTTTGACTACCGTTCTAAACTAGAATCTCCAAAATGGCGTGGTATGTGGGATTGGGGTATCTTTATTGGTAGCTTCGTTCCACCATTAGTTATCGGTGTTGCTTTTGGTAACCTGTTACAAGGTGTTCCATTAGAAGTCGATAGCATGCAACGTGTATCTTATAACGGCACGACTAATGCGCTGATTAACCTGTTAAGTCTGTTAAACCCATATGGTTTACTAGCAGGTGTGGTTAGCTTAATGATGATTGTTGCACATGGTGCAAGTTATCTTCAAATGCGTACTACTGGTGAATTACATGAGCGTACTCGTAAAACAACTTACATTACCTCATTAATTACTTTCATCGCATTCGCATTAGCAGGTGTGTGGTTAATCTATGGTATCGATGGCTTTATTATTACAAGCGCTATTGATACAGCAGGTCCATCATCTCCACTACTGAAAACCGTTTCTCATGAAGCGGGTGCTTGGATGACTAATTACAACAACTATCCAGTATTATGGGCATTGCCGGCCTTAGGCCTGTTATCTCCATTACTAGCGATTGTTGCTACTAAAGCAAATAAAGGTGGTTGGGCATTCCTGTTCACTTCACTGACAATTGCTTGTGTCATCTTAACTTGTGGTGTGACTATGTTCCCATTTGTGATGCCTTCAAGCACTTTCCCAGATGTGAGCTTAACAATGTGGGATGCAACTTCTAGCCTGTTTACTCTTCAGGTAATGACAGTTGTTGCGATTATCTTCGTACCTATCGTTCTCCTTTACACTATCTGGTGTTATTGGAAAATGCATGGTCGCCTCGATAAGAAATTTATCGAAGGCAATAATCATACTCTGTACTAAGGAGCATAGAGAATGTGGTATTTTGCATGGCTTCTCGGAACGCTCTTCGCTTGTAGTATTGCGGTGATCGCAGGACTGGCTTTCGAGCACGCTGAAGCGAAAAAAACTTCAGCAAGTGAAGAATAATGTTGGATAAAAGCTACCAACTACTAGACAAGGGCCCTATTAGGGCTCTTGTTTTAATCATGGCGTTGGTAATGGCATTTTGTGTCATGTGGGACCCTAGCCGATTTGCAGCGAACACTAGTTCACTTGCAATTTGGCAAGGCATCCTTCTTATTTGGTCTGTGTGTGCTGGCGCAACTTTTGGTCTAGCATTTCGCCCTAAACATGTTGTAGCAAAATGTTTATTACATCCAATCCCTGCAATTATTATTTTAGTTGTTGGGCTAAGTTACTTTTTCTTCTAAGAAAATACCTTATTTCTGCTCAGTGTATGAGAAAGAAATAAGGTATTTTATCTTCTAACTATTTCTTCTAAATTTCTCTTCTAAATTCCTTCACACATCTAGCGTTATAGCTGGATATTTTCTTTTAAGTAATCAATAAAAAGACGTGTTTTTCTTGGGATATATTCGCTATAAGGGAAAATAATATTAACGGATTGCGTTAACAGGGAAACTTCAGGGAATAGCACAACTAATTTTTTTTCTAATAACTCTTGCTGAATGTACCAATGAGGCAAAATAGTCATCCCAGAGTGCGCGAGTACCATTTTTTTTAATGCTGCAATGGTATTGGTTTCAAAATAAGCATCTTGAGCTAACTGAGAGAGTAGGGTATTAAATTCTGAAGATGATGAAAGTTTACTTTGACGTAAATTACTATTTGCTAAATAAGGAATAGCACTCAAGTCGTCGATAGTTTTTATTGAGAACTTCTGCAATAAATCAGGAGAGATAACTAAACTTATCTCATAATCAGCCAGCTTTGTAGATCGGTAATTACTGTCTTTCAATGTGCCGAGGCGGATCGCGAGATCAAGTTTATGATTTATTAAATCTTCAATAGAAGAATTAAACGCATACTGTACTTTTAGCTTTGGGTGTAATTGCATAAATTGATTAAGTAACGGCAAAATATAGTGTTCACCAAATTCCGCAGTCGAACTTAATCGCAACGATCCCTGTAATTCTTGTTGTCCTAATCGTGCCTTATCTAATGTTTGTTCTAACTGACTTAACACGAGGCGGAAATCTTGATAAAGCATTTCACCTGTTTCAGTGAGTGAGAATCGTCTAGTATTACGATTGAGTAATGACACATCCAATTCTGTTTCTAACGCTTTGATATGAATACTTACCATCGATTTACTAAGGCGTAAATATTTTGCGGCTTGAGTAAATGATCCGGTATCAACAACAGCAATAAAAGAGCGAATTCGATCAATTTGGTTTTGCATGATTGTTTACTCTGATTAAACAATAAATTCTATTTTGTCAGATAGACGAAATTCGTCAATCTTCCGTACTCTATGTGCGGAGGATTTTTATGACTTACCGCTATCGAATTGCATCTATATTTCTGCTGGGTTTCTTTATAGATTGTATTAATATTTTTATGTCAGCCATTGCATTACCTGCAATTGCCGATGATATGCAGATCTCTATCGTTTCTGTTACATGGGTTTCAAATAGTTATATTTTGGGATTAACGTTAATTATTCCATTGAGTCACTGGCTATCTCAACGTTTTGGAATTAAAGCATTGATGGTAACGTCAATGTTGATGTTTAGTTTATCCGTTGCATTAGTGGGATACTCTCACTCTTTTAATGAGCTTATTTTTTGGCGCTTTATTCAAGGCGTGAGTGGTGGATTGTTAATCCCAATTGGGCAAGCATTAACCTTTCAATATTTTCAAGGGCATGAGAGAAGTAAAATCTCTACACTGATTATGGCAATAGCCTTAATTGCACCTGCAATATCGCCGACATTAGGTGGATTTATTGTTGATGTTGTTTCGTGGCGTTGGGTTTTTTATAGCAATATTCCATTCTCATTATTAACCGCATTTCTAGCTTTTATCTGGGTAAAAGAGCCTTTACCTAAAGAAAACGCTATGCCTGATATTAAAGGTATCATTCTTATTAGTCTGATCATTGTATCTGGGTTATTCGCGTTATCTGCTTATGGCGAATACCACTCAACATTACTCGCTTTAGCGATTGCCGTATTCTCAATAATTTTTGCTGTACTTTACTATTACCATTATCGACACCATTCATCACCAGTTATTAATTTAGCATTACTAAAAAATAGAAATCTATCACTCTCTATTTTTATTTATTACTGTATTCCCGGTGTTTTTACTGGAGTAAATATTCTCGCTATTTTCTATTTACAACAATATTTAAAATTTACAGGTCAAGGTACAGGTATTTTTATGTTGTTGTATGCACTAGGTGCTTTTATTTCAATGACAATAAGTGGTGCGCTTTATAATAAATTAGGGATGAAACGTTTATTTATTATTGCATTGCTATTACACAGTATTGGTATTTCTTTATTAACATTTGTAAATAGCAGTAGCGATATTCCATTACTTATTATTGCTTATCTAATTATCGGCGTAGGTGGTGGGATTGGCGCTAACACCGCACAAACCACGGCGTTGTATGATTTCGGTGCACAAAAATTAGTTCAAGCAAGTGTTATTTGGAATATTAATAGACAAGTTGTTTTTAGTGTCGGGGCAACTATGGTTGCTATGTTATTTAATATTCTTTCTCTTTTTTGTTTACCACAAACAGCTTATAGCATGACTTTTTTAATATGTGCATTGATAGGCATATTACCTCTTACTTTATTATTTACACTAAAGAAAAAAGTTATTACACAGGAAATACAAGATGAATTTTAATACTGACTCAATTATAGAAAGCATTAAATCTTTGCATGATGAGATTGAAACGGTTTTTACGCAATATCCCCTATCAGTCGATGCCATTACAAAAATAGAAAATCTTTTATCTCAAGAATTTTCAATGGTAGGGATCAGTGGAAAAGCAGTGAGTTATGATGACGTTATCGCGATGTTCAGACAAAATGCAGGAAAAAGAAGTGGTCTGAAAATAAAAACGGACGATTATAAAATAATTTATCAGTCTGATTGTTTGGCGCTTGTCAGATATCAAGAAACACACAGTGAAAATAAGAAAATTCTTATGCGCGAATCTGTGGTGTTATTGAGACGTAATTCTCATGATGAGTGTTGGCAGTGGCACTATCTTCATGAAACTCCAATCTCAAATAATTGATTGATTTATATGAAAAACCAGTTTTTTAACTGGTTTTTTTCTGTCATTAAAAATAATACTACTAAATAAGACAATCTATGAATTTCTAATTAGCAAGCATTTTTATGCTGTCTTAATAAAAATATTTTTTCTATTCAGAGCACAAAGCATATTGCGTGTTGCAAAGAAGAGTTTATGATTGGCGGCTGAAAACTGCGTTTTCTATTCTTTACGTTACTACGATTCCCTTAGAGCGACCTCTTAAGTATAGTTAGGTAACTTATAACTACATTATTTATGGACTTAACTCGGGAAATGTAAGGGAGGTAATATGCAGTTTCTTTGGCCTGTTCGTGTTTATTATGAAGATACTGATGCCGGTGGTGTTGTTTATCATGCCAGTTATCTGAAATATTTTGAACGTGCTAGAACTGAACTACTCAGAGAAAAAGGTTTTCATCAGCATGATTTACGGGAGTATGATCATGTTGTATTTGTTGTACGTAAATTATCAATAGAATATATTGCGCCAGCTCGACTTGATAATCTTTTGCAAGTAGAAAGTGAAATTACCACATTGCGTGGTGCTTCAATGACATTTTCTCAAAAGATTATTAATGAAGATGGTTGTGTATTGTGTAGCGCAGAAGTGCTCGTTGTCTGCGTAGATTCATCAAAAATGAAGCCAGTAGCGCTTCCTAAGTCCATTATCGCGGAGTTTAAGTAGTGGCTGACATGAATGTTATCGATCTCTTCCTAAAAGCGGGGCTTTTAGTCAAGTTGATCATGTTGCTTTTAATCGGATTTTCTATTGCATCTTGGGCGATTATTATTCAGCGAACTAAAGTTCTGAATGCCGCCGATCGTGAAGCTGCAGATTTTGAAGATAAATTCTGGTCAGGTACTGATTTGGCACGTTTATATAAAGATAGCCAAGCTCGTCGTGATGAGTTATCTGGCTCAGAGCAGATTTTTCATTCTGGCTTTAAAGAGTTTGCACGTTTGCATCAAGCAAGCGTTCATGCGCCTGATGCAGTAGTTAATGGTGCATCAAGGGCAATGCGTGTCTCTTTCAATCGTGAATTAGAATCTTTAGAAAATCATATTCCTTTCCTTGGTACTGTCGGTTCTATCAGCCCATATATTGGTCTGTTCGGTACAGTCTGGGGGATCATGCACGCATTTATTGCATTAGGTAGTGTTAAACAAGCAACATTACAAATGGTCGCACCCGGCATTGCTGAAGCTCTGATTGCAACAGCTATCGGTTTATTTGCGGCAATCCCCGCAGTTATGGCTTATAACCGGTTTACGCAGCGTGTAAATAAACTGGAACAAAGTTACGATAACTTTATGGAAGAGTTCCTGACGATTTTACATCGCCAAGCTTTTGCCTCCGCAGAAAAGAAATAGTTAACGCAGAAGGAGAGAGCTGATGGCACGGGGTCGCAGTAGCCGCCGAGGCGTAAAATCAGAGATTAACATTGTTCCTTTGCTAGACGTATTATTAGTGCTGTTACTTATTTTTATGGCAACGGCACCTATTATCTCGCAAAGTGTTGAGGTTGATCTTCCTGAAGCAACAGAGACACAAACTGTTTCAAGTAGCGATAACCCTCCTGTGATTGTCGAAGTTGCAGGTGTTGGGCAATACAACATTCGTGTTGATCAGGAAGTATTAGAATTATTACCACAAGAACAGATTATGGCTGAAGCCAAACGACAATTGGAAAAAAATCCGAAAGTTGTATTTCTTATTGGCGGTGCTAAAGATGTTCCTTATGATGAGATAATTAAAGCGCTCAACATGTTACGTCAAGCAGGTGTTAAATCTGTAGGTTTAATGACTCAACCTATGTAATTAGGTTGAAATAAGTTTGGATGATAGCGTGGGAAAGAAGACGAAACCAATCCGAAGTAAATTGAGCGGTTCAGTTATCTTGTCTACCGCCTTGCATTTACTCGTTATCGCATTGCTTATCTGGGGGTCATTAACTCAGAAATGGGATTTAGGTGGTGGCGGTGGAGAAGACGGGCAAGTTATTGATGCTATTATGGTCGATCCTAATGCTGTGGTGCAACAGTATAACCAGCAGAAAGCACAACAAGCTAATGTCCAAAAAGCCGAGCAAGTGCGTAAAGAGCGTGCAGAGCAACAAGAAGAAGAGTTGCGTCAGCAACAAATGAAAGAACAAGAACGTTTGAAAACGTTAGAAGTTGAACGTTTACAAGCGAAAGAGGCGGCAGAAGCTCAAAAACGTGAAGCTGCATTAGCTGCTGCGAAAGCAAAAGAAGAACAAAAAGTTGCAGAAGAAGCGGCCGCGCAAGCGAAAGCAGAGCGTGATCGCATCTTAAAAGAACAAGCTGATGCTAAACAACAAGCTGAAGCTGAAGCAAAAAAACAAGCCGATTTAGCAGCGAAACAAAAAGCGGAAGAGGCGAAAGCTAAAGCTGAAGCAGATGCTAAAGCCAAAGCAGAGGCCGATGCAAAAGCGAAAGCTGAAGCGGATGCAAAAGCAAAAGCAGCTGCAGAGGCAAAAGCCAAAGCCGCAGCAGAGGCTAAAGCAAAAGCGGCAGCACAACAGCAAAGTAAAGCAGTAGATAGTTTACTTGATGGTTTAATGGCTGATGGTAACAAACAAAGCGGTGCAGCTGCAGCTGGTCAAGGCGGTGGAAATCGCACTGGTGCCAATAATGCAGGTGTTGCTACTTATATTGGACAAGTGAAAACGGCTATTGAACAGAAGTTTATTGACCCTGAGTTGTATAAAGGGCGAACTTGTGAACTAAAAGTCAGTATTGCACCTGATGGCTTGTTAATCAGTGCGAAGGTTGTAGGGGGCGATCCTTCTTTATGTCAAGTGGCATTAAGAGCAGCGAATACCGCTAAATTACCTAAGCCACCGAAAGATGTTTACGAGCAAGTAAAATCATCAGTAATTGAGTTTAAACCATAAAACTGTCTGATTGTAGGAAAACATACACTAATTTATAGCTATTTTAGAATGTTATTGATGCGTTGTATGGTGTTGTTGAAAAGCGTTTGTTACTATTCTGTGCGTTATTGCGTAATAACCGCAATAATAAAAGGGAGACATGATGAAGCAGGCATTAAATGTTATTTTCGGACTTTTAATTTTATGCGTAACCACTCTGGCTAACGCTGAAGTTCGAATTGAAATTACACAAGGGGTGAATACTGCACGCCCTATCGGTGTCGTTCCTTTTAAATGGGAAGGTACTGGTCAAATGCCAGAAGATGTTGCTGGTATCATTGCAGCTGATTTACGAAATAGCGGAAAATTCAATCCGATTGATGTATCTCGTATACCTCAACAACCGGTTACTGCTTCTGAAGTCCAACCTGCACTTTGGACTGCATTAGGTATTGACTCTGTTGTTGTGGGACGTGTGCAACCATCAGCAGATGGTCAATATTTAGTTAGCTATCAGTTAGTGGATGTTGCTGGCTCACCAGGTGCAGTTTTATCTCAAAGTGAGTTTAAAGTGCCATCTAAATGGTTACGTTACTCTGCACATACCGCTAGTGATGAAGTTTTTGAAAAACTGACAGGTATTCGTGGTGCATTCCGTACACGTATTGCTTATGTTGTTGTGACAAATGGTGGCGCATATCCTTATGAATTGCGCGTTTCAGATTATGATGGATTTAACCAAGATCGTGTTTATCGTTCATCACAGCCATTAATGTCACCAGCATGGTCGCCAGATGGTGCTAAACTAGCATATGTAACTTTTGAAAGTGGTCAATCTGCTTTAGTAGTACAAACATTAGCAACAGGTGAAATTCGTCAAATTGCATCATTCCCAAGACATAATGGCGCACCTTCGTTTTCACCTGATGGTTCTAAACTTGCATTTGCTCTCTCTAAGAGCGGTAGCTTAAATCTGTATGTTATGGATTTAGCGAGTGGGAATATGACACAGGTAACCAATGGTAGAAGTAATAATACCGAGCCAAATTGGATGCCAGATGGACAAACCTTAGTCTATACTTCAGATCAAGGTGGACGTCCACAAATTTACAAGGTTAATATTAACGGTGGAACACCAGAGCGTATTACTTGGGAAGGTAAACAAAACCAAAACCCAGCAGTAAGCCCAGATGGTAGTTTCTTAGTTATGGTGAGTTCTGAAAGCGGTAGGCAACATATCGCTAAGCAGGATCTGGAAACGAATTCCGTACAATATCTAACAGATACGTTTCTGGATGAAACGCCAAGCATCGCGCCTAACGGCACAATGGTTATTTATAGCTCTACACAAGGCTTAGGCACCATTTTGCAGCTAGTATCGACTGATGGACGTTTCAAAGCGCGTCTTCCGGCGACTGATGGTCAGGTTAAATCACCTGCCTGGTCACCGTTTATGTGATGCATAAAAATTATGTATGGCAAACAAATAAAGGAACAAATAGAGATGCAATTAAACAAAGTGTTTAAAGGGTTGATGTTAGCATTACCACTCGTTGCTGTTGCAGCATGTAGCTCAAACAAAAACGACGATCAAGCTGATACAAACAATGTACCAGTTGTTGAACAAGGTCCTACTGCTGAAGAATTAGCACGTCAGCAATTAGAACAACTGAAACAACAAAACATCGTTTACTTCGGTTTTGACAAATATGACATTAGCTCAGACTACGCTAACCTGTTAGACGCACACGCTGCATTCCTGCGTGCAAATCCATCAGTACGTATCACTGTAGAAGGTCATGCTGACGAACGCGGTACTCCAGAATACAACATCGCTCTGGGCGAACGTCGTGCTAACGCTGTGAAAATGTACCTGCAAGGTAAAGGCGTATCAGCTGATCAACTGTCAATCGTTTCTTACGGTAAAGAAAAACCAGCTGTACTGGGTCATGACGAAGCCGCTTACGCGAAAAACCGTCGTGCAGTACTGGATTACTAAGAGAACGGCATGAACAACAGTAACTTCAGACCTTTCTTGATGAGTCTGTTGTTACTGGTTGGCGTAGCGGCTCCAGTAGCCGCTATTGCCCAAGCGCCAATCAGTAATATCGGTTCAGGTTCGACCGATGAACGACTCGCCCAACTTGAGCGTTTTTCAAATGCTCACAGCCAGCTTTTGACCCAATTACAGCAACAACTCGCTGATTCTCAGCGTGATATTGATATGTTACGTGGTCAAATTCAGGAAAATCAATATCAGTTAAATCAAGTTGTTGAACGCCAACGTAATATCTATCAACAGTTAGATAGCCTTGGTGGCGGAGCTTCAACATCAACAGAAGCCACTCAACCTGATAATACTGCTTCTTCAACACCACCTGCTGCAACTAGCTCAGGACAAGGTGATGAGAAGGCCGATTATAATGCAGCAATTGATATCGTATTGAATTCTAAAGATTACGATAAGGCAATTGTTGAATTAAACAACTTTATCAATAACTATCCAAAGTCTAGCTATCAATCAAATGCACAATTTTGGTTGGGTCAGATGTATTATCTAAAAGGTAATAAGGATCAGGCTGCAAGCACATTTGCTATCGTTGTTAAAAACTATCCAAAATCTCAAAAAGCAAGTGAAGCCTTTTATAAAATTGGTTTGATCATGCAAGAGAAAGGGCAAAAGGATAATGCTAAAGCTGTTTACCAACAAGTGATTAAGCAATATCCAAATAGCGCTGGCGCTAAATTAGCGCAAAAGCAGCTAGGAACACTCTAATTATTGACCCCGTAATGTAAAATGTTGCATTTTCGGGGTTAAATGATTGTTTTTTCAACGGTTGAACTTTTTTTTGAAAAAAAACGTTGCACAAAAACATTAAATCAGTATTATTACCCGCCGTTGCCACAGAGAATGTGGCGAGTTCGAAAAAGGGTCGTTAGCTCAGTCGGTAGAGCAGTTGACTTTTAATCAATTGGTCGGGCGTTCGAATCGCCCACGACCCACCATTTTCGAATACTAATCCGTTTTTATTGAAATGGGTCGTTAGCTCAGTCGGTAGAGCAGTTGACTTTTAATCAATTGGTCGGGCGTTCGAATCGCCCACGACCCACCATTTCAAACCTCTCCCTGTATATCTACCATCCTTTAAACAATAAATAAATTTTTAGTAACTTTTTTCTCTTTTCATAGTGAAATTCATTGCTTTATTAAACAATGAAGATAGTTTTCTCAAAATTGAAAAAACTACCTAGCCCTAATCTAAAATGACATTCAAATCAGTAATGACAAATAATTGATGACGTGATTTGGGTGTATTCATTTTCAGTCAAAAATTCATTATCGATTAACCAATCACTGACTAATTCTTGCGTTTTTATTGCTACATCAATAGGGTGATTGAGGCGTTTAGATGCATCAAGAAAAAATGCCATCATAATTGAAAGTGTTGCTGCCGCTTCATAGGGAGTACTCATTGCAAGAGTACTTTCCAATAAACGCAATGAATAAAATTTAGGTAGCCATTCTTTTAAGTTTTTCCCTTGATACCAAACATCTTGTGTTGGGGTATCGAGCAGCGCAACTTGTTCAAGTAATGCCATCAGCCATTCACGCATATCATTCATACGATAATTAGCAGACCAAAATTCATGACGTAGAATGGCTATAGCGACTTGTGTCGCCTCAAACCAGAATTCTTGAGCATTGTTACATGCCTGCTCTTTTGAAAGCGTAGGAGGCGTTATAGTGCTAATTTCAGGAAGCCCGTCACATAAACTCGTTTTATCAAGTAAGATTTGATATCCACGCTGGTAAACTGGGCTAAGTCCCTCAGTTTTCATGTTAAAAATACGCTCAGGCTCTGCCATCATAATGTCCATTTTGCGACCTTGAGCTAAAACATGTAAATAAATAGGCCAAAACTTACTTTTGGGATCTTCACACTCCAACTGTAAGCTGACAAGAGCATCACCGAATTGTGATAACCAATGTTGGTTTTTTGCGAGCTCTGTCGCACCATAACCGATAAGCTCTATATCAATATCAGAATAACTGTCTATCTTTCTATTGCGTCCTAACGATCCTGTTAGTACTACAGCCTCAATTCTAGGATCGAGGAGAGCAAAAGATAGCATGCGATCGATTAAACGTGTTGTTGGCTCCATATTTCTCTCTAATAAGTAAAATGTAATAAAGTTATTTGTCGTTTTTATTGTTTAAAAAGTAAAATTAGAATAATTTGTTTAGTATATAAAACATTTGTTTGTTATTTTTCTAAATCAGAAACATAATGTTTAATATTAAAAACTAAGTACCATTATAAATATGAATTTATAATATATCTTTACTACTTTGCAAAGATGTCGCAATAACCCATATTTTCTTTGTTTTTTTCTATGATTAAGTCGGGGTTGTAAAAATGGATGTGATGAGTTGGTTTAGTATCAATAATATTTTAGTCAATATCCCACTCGGAGACGGTGGATATCCACTCTCATGGATTGAAGCTGTTGGCACCATCGCTGGTCTATTGTGTATTTGGCTTGCAAGCCAGGAAAAAATTATCAACTATTTATTTGGACTGATTAATGTCACCTTGTTTGCCATTATTTTTTTCCAAATTCAGCTATACGCAAGCTTACTCCTTCAAATATTTTTCTTTGCCGCTAATATTTATGGATGGTATGCATGGAGCAGAGTGAATGACTTTGAACAAGCTACGCTGAGAATACGTTGGTTGAAATCGAGTCATCGTCTCTTCTTAATCGTTGTTTCGATAGCGGCTATTGCTGCTCTTACTTTTAATATTGATACTGTATTTGGTTATTTAGCCGTTGTTGCTGTTGATATATTAAATGTCTTTGGCGCAAGTTTGGCGACACCAGTTCTTGAACCTGATGCTTACCCATTCTGGGACTCTACAATGACGGTTCTTTCTATTGTAGCGATGATCTTAATGACGCGGAAATTAGTTGAAAACTGGCTAGTTTGGTCAGTTATTAATGTGATTAGTATTGTTATATTCTACAAACAAGGCGTTTATGCAATGTCTGTTGAATATATTATCTTACTGGCTATCGCTATTAATGGTTCTCGTTTGTGGATCAAAACAGCAAAACGCTCTAGCAGAAATAATTATCTCTCCTAATAAAAAAGGCTGGCAGAGTTATCTTTCTCTCCAGCCTTACTATTCATTATTTTTATTCTTATCCTTAACGCAATTTTGAATCATTATTTTGCTTAAGTGCGCTATTTCCCTTTATATTGAAATTTTTAGAAAGATGACTATAGGTGCTTTAGGTTGAAAGGGTGTTTACAGATAGAAAATGAATGGTTAGATTGGAAAAGCAATAATAACATTGACTAGATAACATAGAGTGGATACACGGGAATGAATTATCAAAATGATGACCTTAAAATAACACAAATTAATGAACTCTTACCGCCAGTTGCTTTATTGGAAAAGTTTCCAGCAACTGATAATGCGGCTTTTACAGTTCGTCATGCCCGTGAAGCTATTCATCAAATCCTAGCAGGAAAAGATGATCGTCTATTAGTGGTAATTGGACCTTGTTCTATTCATGATCCAAAAGCTGCGTTGGAGTATGCGCAACGTTTAAGTCTTATTAGAGAAGAGCTTAAAGATAAACTTGAAATTGTTATGCGTGTTTATTTTGAAAAACCACGTACAACAGTAGGCTGGAAAGGTTTAATTAATGATCCTCATATGGATCATACCTTTGATATTAATGAAGGTTTACGTATTGCTCGTAATCTTTTATTAACCATCAACGATAGTGGCTTGCCAACAGCTGGCGAGTTTTTAGATATGATAACGCCTCAATATGTTGCTGATTTAATGAGTTGGGGTGCAATTGGTGCTCGTACTACAGAATCTCAAGTACACCGTGAGCTTTCGTCTGGTTTGTCTTGTCCTGTTGGTTTTAAAAATGGCACAGATGGAACTATTAAAGTTGCTATTGATGCAATCAATGCTGCGGGATCGCCACACTGTTTTCTTTCTGTCACTAAATGGGGCCATTCAGCCATTGTGCGCACAGCAGGTAATGGTGATTGCCACATTATTTTACGTGGTGGTAAAGAACCAAATTACAGCGCTGAACATGTAGCAGCGGTAAAAGAAGGGCTTAAAAAAGCAGGTTTACCACAAAACGTGATGGTTGACTTCAGTCACGCCAATAGTTGCAAGAAATTTGAGAAACAAATGGAAGTTGGTGCTGATATTTGCCAACAAATTAGCTCAGGTGAAAAAGCATTAATCGGCGTTATGATTGAGAGTCATTTAGTGGAAGGTAGCCAGTCATTAGAAAGCAGTGAACCATTGGTTTACGGTAAAAGTATCACCGATGCTTGTATTGGTTGGGATGATACTGAAATACTGTTACGCCAACTAGCAGATGCGGTTGTTGCTCGTCGCGGTTAACTGATATTATCTTAATACATAAACTGTAATACCGTTGATAATTAATCAACGGTATTTTTTATGGAAAAGAAAGTAAGTTAGTCATGTATTTTTAATAGATCAAGTCTGAATTTAGCGGGTTTAAATCCAAGCTCATATGACTTTTGATACCATTCACATGCTTTTTCTTTGTCAACAATGACACCCAGTCCTTTTTCATATAAATAACCGATATTATAAATAGCTGAGGGATCATTATCTTCAGCCGCCTTTAAATAGAAGGTCATTGCCTTCTGATAATCCTGATCAACTCCTAAGCCATGTTGATATGAATAAGCAATATTATTGTTTGTTTTGATATGCCCATTACTAACTGCTTTTAAATACCACTCCATTGCTTTTTCGTAGTCTTGTTTAGTACCAAGACCATCTAAATATAAAAGACCTAGATTATTCTGTGCTCTACTAAAATTCTGCTCTGCAGATTTTAAATACCATTCAATTGCTATATAGTAATTTTGTATAACACCTAAACCATCATCATACATATATCCTATATAAAACTGTGCAGTAGGATTATTTTTACTAGACGATTTTAGTAGCCACTTCATGGCCAATTCATAATCTTTAGGGAAATATAAATTTCCATTAATGTAGAAAGAACCTATTTTTGCTTGAGCCTCCGCATTCTCGTTATAAGCAGATAATAAATAAAATTTGCGGGCTTTGTTTTTATCATTCTTATCAAAATAAATATCGCCTAAGTAAAGCTGATAATGTGAAAGGCTTTGTTTAAATAGAGAGGGAGAAGGAACATTTATTTTATCCTCCTTAAACGGAAATAAAACAAACATTATTATAAACATAATAATAATAAATAGAATGGTAGCTATTTTTAATTTCATATTAATATCCCTATTTTAGTATGCGTTTGTTATAAGCGTTTTATATTTATAAATAATTAAATGACTTAAAATCCAATGGTGACAATATATTTAATAACTGTAAGTGATAATTTAATATTATTTAATTAAGGCTATCGAGTTAAATATTATATTTTTTATATAAAATAAAAAATAATATGAAAAATTGAAATTTAGAAATTTAATATAAAAAAATACCGCTATTTCTAGCGGTATTTATCATATAAACCTAAATTAATAGATTTAACGCAAAATTATTTTGCTTTACCTTGGTTAGCAACAGCGGCTGCTTTTGCTGCGATTTCGTCAGCATTACCTAAGTAGTAACGTTTGATTGGTTTCATGTTTTCATCAAATTCGTAAACTAAAGGTACAGCTGTTGGGATATTCAGCTCAAGAATTTCGTCTTCGCTCATGTTGTCTAGGTATTTAACCAGAGCACGCAGTGAGTTACCGTGAGCTGCAATAATAACTTTCTCACCAGAAGCAACACGTGGTTTGATAACTTCTTCCCAGTATGGTGTTACACGGTCGATAGTTAATGCTAGGCTTTCTGTTAATGGCAGTTCTGCCGCAGTTAAAGATGCATAACGAGGATCTTTACCTGGGAAACGTTCATCGTCTTTAGTTAATTCTGGTGGAGTGATAGCAAAACCACGACGCCATTGTTTAACTTGCTCGTCACCGTATTTTTCAGCAGTTTCAGCTTTGTTTAAGCCTTGCAGAGCACCGTAATGACGTTCGTTTAATTTCCAGCATTTTTCAACTGGCAGCCATTGTTGATCAACTTGATCAAGAATGTTCCACAGGGTGTGAATTGCGCGTTTCAGAACAGAAGTATATGCATAGTCAAAAACGAAACCTTCAGCTTTCAGCAGTTTACCTGCTTCTTGCGCTTCATTACGGCCTTTTTCGGACAGCTCAACGTCAGTCCAGCCTGTAAAACGGTTTTCTTTGTTCCATACACTTTCACCGTGTCGAACTAGCACAAGCTTAGTTACTGCCATAGTTTAGACTCCTATAATTACTTTCTTAATATAAGTTTAAAATTAGCACTTCAATCATTATATGGATCATCGACAAGAACGCCAAACATAAGTGACAAAACAAGGGGGATTAAGTCAAAAATGTCGTTTGTTCGATGAATTATTGTACAGTTGTCACACCTTTTGCTTAATCGTTCAAGCTATTAATCTAGCGGGATCGGCGTAAAAAAACAAAATATCCGTTTTGTATAAAAAATAGACGAAAATAGCGCCTGTAAAAACGACACATTCTTTATTTATTATTGTTCAAATAATAAGCAAGAAAATGTCGATTTAAATAAAAATTCAGACCTAAGTTTAGCGTTAATTTCTAAAATCATTGCCCTGATTATGACAGTAAAAATGAACATTTAACAAATTTCTTGCTGGTAACGATAAATTTCGCCTTCTTTAATAAAAGTCAATCGATGAGTAATACACGATGGCGCATCTTCTTGATGGTGGCTCACAAACAAAAGTTGCGTATTACTGTGGCTTATCATGATATCAATAAAACGCTGTACTAAGAGCCGGTTCGTTGTGTCTAATCCTTGCAATGGCTCATCAAGAATAAGTAAGGTAGGGTGTTTAACTAATGCTCTAACAATTAACACTAAGCGTTGCTGACCCCAAGATAAGGCATGAAATGGATGATTAGCATGTGAGGTTAAACCAATTAATGCTAACCATTCATCAGCAAGTTTAAGCTGTTTATCTGTAATCGCTTGATAAATGCCAATAGAGTCATGAAAACCTGAAATAATGACATTTTTTACCGTTGAAGAAACACGGTAACTCTGATGTAAGGCATTACTGACATAACCAATATGGCGTTTAATTTCCCATACTGTTTCACCACTTCCTCTTTTACGACCAAATAGCGTTAAGTCATTGCTGTAGCCTTGAGGGTGATCGCCCGTAATTAAACTTAATAATGTCGATTTTCCTGCACCATTAGGGCCTAAAATCTGCCAATGTTGCTGAGGTTTTACCTCCCAGCTTAAATGGTGAAGAACAGGTTTATCGTTATAGCTCACTACTCCATCTTTTAGCACGATAGGGGAAAGTGTCGGTGATAATTGAGGAATGGCATCAGGCGAATCTTGTTCAGGTAATGTGAGATTTTCAAGAGTTTCACTGTGAGATAATTGCCCAATAACAGAGTCAGATAAAACCTGTTCTTTCTCACCGTTGGCGACTAATTCGCAATTAATGAGTAGACCTGCATACTGAATAAAATCAGGAATATCATTAAAACGATTTAGAATGAGTACGATAGTCAGATTTTGTTGATGTAATAGTGTTAATAATTCATTTAAAGCACGGCGAGAATCAACATCTAATCCATCAAAAGGCTCATCTAAAATAATTAAATCAGGTTTATTCATTAAAAGTTGAATAAGCAATATTTTTCGAGACTCACCGGTAGATAGATATTTAAAACGTCTTGATAAAAGGTATTCAACACCAAATTGCTTTGCTAGTAAAAAGCATCTGTCATCATCTTTAACCTGCATTTGAATAACTTGAGCAACGGTTAAGCCAGTATCTTCTTCACCTTCACTTAATAAATCTGTGTTATTCCGACGCCACTCTTCTTCAATCATTTTTTGCAGTTTTTCAAAAGAGAGACTAATTGAACGAGAAAATGTGCTGATAAATTCACCAGAGAGCAAAATACCTTCTTGGCATAATGCATTTGCTAAGGCGGTTTTGCCGCTTCCATTACTGCCTACAAATGCCCAACTCTCACCTTCATTTATGGCTAAATTGTCGATTTGTAAACAAAGTTTATCGCTTAAGCGGAATTGTGTTTTGTTGAGTTGTAAGTGTTTCATTATTATTAGCCTTATTTTTTTAATGTAAGCTAAGTGCAAGTTAAGTATCTAGCAATATAGGGTTAATAGAAACTTGTCAATATTTGCTGAAAGAACTTTTTCCAAAAGTCTTATACACCTACTATTTAATGATAACCTTTAAAATGCGTTTCCTATGTAAATATATAAACATCTCTTTAAGGATGACTTATATATGCATAAATTTAAAAAAATAAACTTATTCTTTTTTATATTTTTACTCATTAGCAAAAATAGTTTTTCTTTGAATAATAAAAATGTAAATAGTAATTGTTTTCTTATTGATAAAGTTGATCTTACAGGAAATACTTTATTAGATTATAGAAAGAAATCTAAATTAATTTCACCGTATCTACAAAAATGTCTAACATTAAATGATATGCATGAGGTCGCTAAATCAATTACTAATAATTATATTGAAAAAGGTTATGTTACCTCTCAAGCTATTATTCCAGAGCAAGATCTTTCTAATCATAAGTTAGTAATAAAGATTATTGAAGGTAGAATAAAAGATATTTCTATCAATGGTGTTTCATCTAGATTAATTGATATTGTTTTTCCTTCTTTGAAAGAGAAAATTTTAAATCTACGAGATTTAGAACATGGATTAGAACAGCTTAATCGATTAACAACAGCGCAATATACCTTGGATATTCAACCAAGCGATAGTGTGGGATATTCATCTGTAACCATTAATCGAAAAGCTAAAAAACTTCCTTTAAAGAATCGATTAACAATTGATAATTCGGGAACAGAAACAACAGGAAAGATCTTACTTACTAATACAACAACAATAGATTCTTTGTTTGGCTTGGGTGAGCAGTGGATTTTTTCACTAAAAACAAATACAGATTTCCCTCATGCTCACTATTCTCGTGCTTATACTGCAAGTGTGAATATCCCTTATGGTTATTGGTTTTATCAATACCAGTTATCTGATAGTCGTTCATCTTATTCCTTCCAAAATAATCACAAATATATTTATAAAAACAAAAATAAAGATCAGCAATTTGATATTAGTCGTTTAGTCTATCGAGATAATAAACAACGAGTAACACTAAAGGGAACGTTAAAGCATAAGAAAGCAAAAACGCAGTTAGCACAACAAAAATTATTAATAAATAGTCCCACATTGACTTCTTTATCATTTAGCCCTGAATATACCTTAAGTTTACATAATGGATATTTAATCATTAATCCAACTGCTGAGTTTGGGATCTCTCTTTTTGGTGCGACACCTGATGATATTGCTGATAATTCACCTCGAAGTCATTATCGAAAATTGAGTTTAAATTTAAGCTATCAATATTTATTGACTGATCAGTTTTCCTATCTCACTTCATTTCATAGTCAATATACGCCTGATAATCTTTATGGCTCGGAAAAAATAGCAATAGATGGAATAAAGGCTGTTCGTGGATATAAAGAAATAAATTTTAATGCTAATAGTGGGTTTTATTGGCGCAATGAAATAAATATATCACCAATAACTTCATTTTTAAGTAAGTGGAATTTTATTTTTGCACTTGATTATGGTGTCGCCCATTCAGATCAATATGAAACAGAAAAGAATAAAATAATTGGAAGTGCAATAGGTGCTTCTTTCTATCATTCCACTTTTTCTTCTCAGATATTAATTAATAAACCTATGTTTTATCCAAAATCATTAAAGCCAGATTGCTGGTCTTTTTATTGGTCTATTTCTCTTTCTATTTAAATGTTAGGAGTTTTTATGTGTGAAAAGGATATTTCTTGGAAACAACGTTTAATAAGTTATAGCATCGCTTATGTAATTGCTATTTATCCATTACATCCAGCTTGGAGCTCAGCAATTACACCCTCCGATAAAACGATTAAAGTCAATCAGCAAAATACTGTTCCTATTATTAATATTTCAACACCTAATAATCTTGGTATTTCTCATAATAAGTTTCATTCGTTCAATGTTAGCAAGCAAGGTGTTGTAATTAATAATGCGACAACTTCTGTTAATACACAATTAGCCAAACAAGTGAATGCCAATACTAATTTAAAAGGAAGTGCTGCTCATTTAATTATTAATGAAGTGGTGGGAAATGGGCGCTCACAATTACAAGGAAAATTGGAAGTTGCAGGAGAACAAGCGAAAGTTGTTATTGCTAATCCAAATGGTATTACGTGTGATGGTTGTTCGTTTATAAATACCCCAGCAATTACGCTCACAACAGGAAAACCTCTTTTTAATCCTCAAGGCGCCTATTCGGCAATAGAAGTGAAAAAAGGCGGTGTTGTTATTGGCACGCAAGGTATAGATCTCCAAGCTCAGGATTATGCCGACATTATCAGCCGTAGTATTGAGTTAAATGGAAAAATTAACGCTAAAAACCTTTCTTTAATGCAAGGAAATAACCGTATCGATTTTGATAAAGGTACAGTAAATAGCATTAATGGTGAAGGTGTTAAACCCATACTTTCTATTGATACTAAAGCGCTAGGTGGAATGTATGCCAATCAAATCCGTCTAGTCAGTACAGAAAAAGGTATTGGTGTTAATTTAAGTAATATTCAGACAAATCAAAACAGTGTGAATATAACTGTTGATGGAAAAATTACCTTTAATGGCAATATTCAATCTGAACAAGATATTAATGTTAGTAGTAAAGAACTACAAATTAATAGTAATACAAAGTTAAAAGCAAAAAGAGATATTACTTTAGCAACTAATACGCTGATTAATCATAGTGAAGTTATCTCAGAGAAAGATATGCGTTTATTTGCAGATAAACTCACTAACAAAGGTGAAAAGGCACTTATTCAAGCGAAAGATAATTTATGGATACAGAGAAATGCGCAGGGTGATCCAAGCACTTTAATTGAAAATCAATCAGCCACGATAAAAACAGAAAAGGGTGACTTGATTATTCGAACTAAGAAATTAGTTAATGAATCTATAACACCTTTATTTAAAGAGATAAAACAAGAGCCTGATTCTAAACTCTCTATAAATATCGGTAATCACCTCCTCCTTCCATCTAGAAGTCCTACTGATGATTTTCTTTTAGTTATTGTATTTCCTGAGTTAAAAAATTTCTCTTATAAAAAATGGTTTGATATTTTAGATTTAAAAAATAATGGAGGAGTTAATGTAGAATGTTCATATTTTGAAAAAAGTAATAAATATGTTCCAAGTATTATTTCTTCAGGAAATAATTTATATATACAATCTAATGATTTTATTAATAACCAATCTAGAATTATTGCAGATAATAATTTAATTGCAACAGGAAGTAGCGCAAGATTATATTATTATCGTTCTGCATATCTTAATAAATGGGATCATTATTATAATGATAATGCTCATTTTTATTATCGGGATGATATAATAAAATATAAGCTTGATGAAGCTAAGTTTAATAAGGTAAGTCATTTTATTCCTTTTGTGAAAACGGGTAGCCATTATGAATTTTCTGTAAATGATGTCTCTGATTATATAATAAAAGCAGGTAATAATTTAGTATTAGATTTTAAAAATAGTATAGATTTAGAGCGTAAACTTCCATTTACAGAAAAAGAAATAAAAAAATTCAGAGGGTTATCTGATTTTGAAAATACTATATTAGCTAAAAATATATTATTAAATGCTAATAATGTGAATGTTTCTTTAAATTTAACAGCAAACGATTCTTTATCTATTATTGCTGATAAAAATATAAATATAAACAATTCAAAATTACTAGCTGATGAAAATATAAGTTTGACAGCAATAGATACTATACAATTTGAGAATATAGATGCAACAGCAAAATATTTTTCTGCTATAACTAAAAAGGGAGATATTAGTCATTTATTTAATCCTACCACCTTTTATACTCTAAAAGGTATTAAATCACCATATATTAATATTTCTGAAAAAATAAATTTTAATTCTGGAAAGAATATTTATATTTCAAATGTAATAATTAATAAATCCAACGAATTAAATTTATCTTCTCTAGAAGATATTAAAATAAATCGTGATGAATCTTTTCTTTTTAATTTAGTACCATTTATTAGAGATAGTGGATATATTCCAGCATTTTTAATTAATATGGGGTTTTGGGAAAGTAATAATATAGCTTTTACTTCAGGTAAAGATATTATTAGTCAAGGAATAAAATATCACAGCGATAAAGCTATAACCTTTAATGCAGGACAGGATATTTTCCTTGCCTCAAAATCAATAAAAGAAGCCGATCCTTTCTTTAGTGATATTTATTATCCTCAATTACAATCTAAATTATTTTCAGACAATAACCTTATCTTAAATGCAGCGCGTGATATTGATTTAAGTTCAACAGTATTAAATTCAAAAGATAAAGTCATTGTATTAGCTGGTAGGAATATAAAACTGGGTGCAAATGCTTATTCTGCCATCAAAGATCCCCACGAAGATGCTCAAGATATTCAGTATAGCACAGCGGCTATTACAGGAAATAAAGGCATTTCTATTGCGTCATCAGGTGCGTTAATAACAGAAGGAAGCTCACTCAAATCAGATGGTGACATTACGATATCCAGTGGTGGTAATATTCAATTGGGATCAGTAAAAACACATTTTCGTAAAGAGTCGGGCTCTAAGTTAGAAGAAATTCACAAACAAGTCAGTACTGAAATTAATAGTGGCAATAATTTAACTCTATTATCTGAAGGCAGTATTTTATTTCAGGCATCAAATTTGACTGCCAATAAAAAGATAGATATTGCAGCTAAAGGTGGATTTCTTTACGCACAAGCGATGGAAGAATCGAGTTATTACGAAGAAGAGAATAAAAAATGTAATCGATGGACTTTATGTATTACCAAAAAGAAATACACGAAAAAACGTCATAATACAAATAATAAAGTTACCGAGTTTATCGCTAATGGCGATATTAATTTATTTGCTAAAGATGATATTACCTTAGAAGCGAGCAAACTAGAAACAGCGAAGAATGCAAAATTAACCAGTAAAACAGGAAAAGTTAATTTTAAAGCAGTTAAAAATACAGCATTTAAGCAAGTTATTACTAATTCAAAAGATATTTATATTACTCAGCGCAATCAGGGATATATAAAAGAGAGTTGGGCATTACCGACACTTTATATTGGTGGAAAACTGACTATTGATGCGCCTAAAGGAATATCTGCTGATATTAAAGCTCAAAAAGGACAATCACTAGAACAAGCATTAACAGTTTTAGGTAACACTCCAGAATATGCATGGCTTAAAGATCTTCAACACCATCAAAACGTCAATTGGAATTTAGTTAAAGATACCTATTCTGATTGGGATGATGAAACAAAACAATTAAATCCTGTTGTTGGTGCGGTTATCGCTATTGCAGTGGGAGTTGCCACTTACGGTACAGCAACCGCGGCAACTATTGGTGGAATGGCAAGTAAAGCAACCATTGCTGCGGGTGCTTCAGCAAGCGTGGCTTCAACAGCATCGGTTGCAGCACAAGCAGGTTTTGCCTCTTTAGTTTCGCAAGCGGCGGTCTCTTTAGCTGAAAACCAAGGCAACATCTCTAAAACACTTGAATCACTGGGGCGTAGCGACACGGTCAAGTCTGTGGTGACGAGTATGGTGGTTGCAGGGGCACTTCAGGGTCTTGACCAATTTATGGGTTGGGATCAGGCAATCCAAGGTGGAACATTACCTTCAACAGGCAAGTTACTTGCGACCGATAGCGCAACATGGAATCAAGTTGCACAACGCGTTGCCTCGCATTCAGTCGTCAGTTCAACATTGGGCACTGCCATTCAAGGTGGCAGTTTTATTGATAATTTTAAAACGGCGCTATTAAGCAATATTGGTAGTCAGCTTCATGCCGAAGGCGCCAATTTAATTGGTGATAATGGCGCGGTATTAGGGCATGCAGGAAAGGTTTTAAGCCATGCAACATTATCTGGTTTATCTGCCCAAATTAGTGGAGGAAATATTAATGGTGCAGTTATAGGTAGCTTAGCTGCTGAAATTGCTGCTATTTCATTGGGTGATAACACTATTAAGGCTGAGGAATGGCAGAGAAAATCAGAATCACAAGCGCAATTTGTTAGATTATTTGGTGGTATTGCCGGTGGTGTTTTTACTGGTGAGCCAGGTGGTGTATATAGTGGTGCTAGTTCAGCTGAGAATATATTCCGTTTCAACCATTTATTTCATGATATTTCGATGGATTTCGATCGAGAAATACATAAATGTGGGTCTAATGCTGAATGCCTATCAAAGATAATCGACAAATATACAGTTTTTAGCAATGAAAATAGTTTAAAACTAGATGTTGAATTAAATACTAATCCGTTAGCAGTTATAGAGATCAAGAAAAAAAGAATTGAAAATGCACTTGAATTAACTAAAAGACCATATTGGGCTAGCTATCTTGGTGCTGATACAATGCAAACTGAGATAGCTAAACAATATGTTCAATATTGGAATTCGCAAGATTTAGATAAAATAGATGTAAACACTCCTTCTTGGTTAAAGTTTTCATCGTGGATCTCAGAGCCAGATAACCAGTTTTTTCTTGTTAGTGCTGGTTTTTTAGTTAAAGAATTAAGCGATTTTGCTATTAGATATTTTGGTAGAAATTCAGCAAGTAAAACAATTTCTGCTTCTGAAATTGGTATGAAATGGTCTTCTGGGGGAGGAAATATAAATACACAAGGAATGTCATGGGAAAACTCTATTGCGAAAAGCTTACCTGTTCACACTAGATTGCCAAAAAATTTTAAAACATTTGATTTTTATATTGCTAAAGATAAAGTAGCAATAAGTGCAAAAAGCCTAGATACTCAAACGATGAGTAAACTTAATCGACCAAAACAAATTTATAATACAATTAAAAGTAATATAGATGATGCTGCAAAATTTGAAGGTTATAGATTGTCAGGAGTTAATTTACATTCAGAAATGATAGCAAAACGAGAAATTTGGCTTGCTGTACCACAATCGACAACAAAGGCCCAATGGATTGAAATTAATCGTGCGGTAGCTTATGGAGAAAGTATGAATATTGAAGTAAAAATAACGCAGGTAAAATGATGACGTTTATTAACGATAATGAGTATTGTGCTTTGATAGTAATGACAGATAAATTTTTTTGCTTAAATACGGAATCTGGCTATGGGCTAATGACACTCGATCCTAATTTTTCATCAATTATACTTTCTTTAACATGTTCAAATAAGGAGCTTGGCGAAAGTTTAATTAAAGTTTTAGAGAATAGTCGAACTCAGCTCAAAGATGAGGAATATGACAAACTCTTTAAAAAGGAAAATATAAAAAAAAACTGGGATTCATGGCTAGAATTATTACAGTATAAATATAACTATCGCTCAAAACGTCAACTTTTAGCTAATATGCTAAATTGTTCTGTTTATCTTTCTAATAACAAAATATTAATTTCACCTTCTCACCATTCAAGTCTTGAAGGATGGGAAGGAATAGGGGCATCCCATAAGGTTATTTTATCGCTAGATAGCTCATCTGATGAGATAGGTTTGGGTATTCGGCTTGCATTTAGTCGGTGTACTACGAAGAGATTTTAACTTAATGAAAGTGAGTATTTTTGTATAATTGAAATATAATATATATGTGAATTATTAGGCAATAAATAATTAAATGTTTTTAATTTGATTTTTAATTGAATTGATAGGGGTTTTTCTTTTTTGAGTTTTTAATGAATTATATGAGTACCGCCCAGTAGGGTATGAAGGAGAAAATAAAATTGGTGATTATTTTCGTTTTATTGTCCCTAGTATTTATGCTTCGATTGAAGATATTCCTGAAGATTTAAGAAAATATGTTGTAGTCTCTGATAATATTGATTTTACTAAAGATAGATTACTCGATAATAATAAGATTAATGATTATTTTACTCGTATGTATTCAAAATAATTTTAGTTACTAAATTTTAATGAGAAAATTATTTAATCCAAAAACTATTGCTTAATATGACAATTAGGTGATAGTTTTTTATTTAACGATAATTATCTAAGTTGTTTATAAAAAGGGAAGTAAAGATGATTATAAACTACTGAATGACAGGAATTAATCAATGGAAAATAATTAGCTATTCAATTAAAAATGCATCTTCAAAGAATATTAGGTTTAATATTACTGTAATTGAGGAATGGTTAATGATTATATCGAAGGGCTATAATTTATATGCAGATATTTACTTTAATTATGATTACTATATTATAGTAACTATCTCGGGGTGCTATATCCACTTTATGGATTTGAAAAATGGATATAACGTTTTATCTAAGAATATCACTGATGATAAGTTAGGTCATTATTCAAAAATTTCTTTAAGTAATAGTAGAAAAATAGAAAGTAACTCACAAGAATTTAATGAGATATATAATAATAAAAAATCTTATTCAGAGTGGGTGAAAAAAATAATTAAAGAATATAGTTATAAAAATAAAACAGCTCTATTTGAAAATATGAACTTATGTGGTTTAAGCTTTATAGGTAATGAAATTATTATTAAGCCTCAAAACCATTTACGTATGGATCATTGGGTTGGTGAAGGAATACCTGATAGTGCAATTATTACGTTAAAAAGCAATTGTAGTGATGAGGTTTTAGGTGCCTCAATAAAAGAGGCATTTACGCGTTGTGTTAGTCGAAAAGTTTAAATGGATATTAAAATCATCTCATATCAACCAAGTGTAAGGTAACTTTTTATAATTTTATCAATTAAAAACCATCACTTAATATTATTGTTAAAATAATAACTAAGTGATGGTTTTATTTTTTATTTAAAAGTAATCATATTAATGATTAACACAGTGTTGCGACAATCACCTGATCAGCATTAAATAAAGCCGTTACGCTGTCATTAATATGTAGTTTTTGCTCTTTAACATGCTGATTAGAACATGTGGCACAAACTTCTTGCCCACCTTCTAATGTCACCACTAATTCGCTGTTTTCACTACCCGTCTCAATTTGAGTGAGTGTGCCTGAAAGCGCATTGTCATATTGCTGTGTTAAAGAAGTTCCTTTTTCAATATTGACCCAAGGTGCCTTAATTAAAATCAGTACTTCTTTACCTTTTTTAAGCCCTAGGCGATCAGCGCTTTTCTCTGTTAAAGCAGCACGAATGATCGTTTTTCTATCTGCAAGTTGCACATTAACATGTTGTTGAACTTGCAGGTTGTCACGCTCAATAATCGTACCAAAAAATTGGTTTCTAGCACTGGTCTGTAATGAAAAACGAGAAATAGCGGCTAAAAGACTATCCAGAGGGAGTGAATCATCTTTCAATACATCAAAGGCTTTTTGCTGAATTTGACCGAGCAGATCGTAAAGTTGAAGTAAGCGCTCACAATAATGTGTGAGAGTTGCTCCACCGCCACCTTTACCACCTGTTGCTCTATCAACAAGAAGTTCGTCTGCGAGTTGATTCATTTCATTAATGGCATCCCAAGCACTTTTATAACTAATGCCCGCCATTTTTGCCCCTTGGCTAATTGAACCCGTCGCTTTGATTTGTTTTAACAACGCAACGCGGCGAGGATCGGCAAAGAGCTTATCTTGAAGTTTAAGAGTTAATAATATTTCTGCTTGCATAATGATAGGCTTCTTCTTTTTTTGTGTGTTTATCGCATTTTTTGTGCCGACACAAAGCGATAATTCTCTAGAATATATACATCTATAGCGTTATTATTCGTCATTCGTGAAGAAATGCCAACTCTGGCTTTCCGAATATACCATGATAAAGAGGTTATCATGCTTGAATTATTGAAAAGTTTAGGGTTTGCTCTCTTGATGGTACCTGTTGTAATGGTACTGATTATGGGCATCATTTATGGTTTAGGTGAAATATTTAACTTGATTTCACCAAGTCAGCCAAAAGCAGACAAAAAATCATAATTTCTCCCTCCCTGATTTAGAACAGCCCTTTATTTTGTAGAGGGCTGTTTTTTTATACTCATCATACTCGTCATACTTCAAGCCACAGCGTTGTTGACTGCGTTCATTCGCACTAGTCACATACTTGTGTATGCTCCTAGTGACTCATTCACTTGTCGCCTAGCTGTGACTTGAATTATTTAGAGTATCGACTTGTTATGGATTGATTAATAAATTTT
>NZ_JBEEWD010000001.1:141833-578232 GCF_040140245.1 Proteus sp. fly-1013
TATCGACTTGTTATGGATTGATTAATAAATTTTATTTTTGGTCACAGGTTATATGCTCCTAGCAACTCATTCACTTGTCGCCTAGCTGTGACTTGAATTATTTAGAGTATATAAGTTTATCTATCTTCATTTTCTGTTTCTTTTTAATGGTTATATTTATTGATATATAACCAGTTTCTAACATCTAATCCTTTCATTTTACGCTGTATCTTGGTATATACAGCGTGTCATCCTTTAATTTAAGTGGAATTAGAACATGAAAAAATTATCAGGCAAGTTACTTGCTGGCGCAGTTATCTCTTTTGCTTTAGTAAGCCAAAGTTTTGCATCGGAAAAAGTAACGGTATTTGCTGCCGCTTCTCTTACCAATGCTCTTAATGAAATTTCGGCACAATATAAGCAAGAAAAGCAAACTGAAGTTGTTGCATCTTATGCATCTTCTTCAACGCTGGCTCGCCAAATTGAACAAGGCGCACCTGCAAATCTGTTTATTTCAGCAGATCAGCAGTGGATGGACTACGCAATCGATAAAAATTTAATGGTTGCAGATTCACGTCATACACTATTAGGTAATGATTTAGTACTCATTGCCCCTAAAGATAGTAAATTAAATGACGTTGTTATTAATAAGGAAACCAAATGGAAATCCTTACTTAATGGCGGAAAACTAGCCGTTGGCGATCCTGACCATGTGCCTGTTGGTATCTATGCAAAAGAATCATTAGAATATTTAGGTGCATGGGATACAGTAAGCCCAGATATGGCGCGTACTAATAACGTGCGTAGCGGTATGGCGCTGGTTGAACGTGATGAAGCACCATTAGGTATCGTATACGGTTCTGACGCGGTTGCGAGTGATAAAGTGAAAGTGGTCGGCGTATTCCCAGCTGATAGCCACAAACCTGTTGAGTATCCAATGGCAGTTGTAAAAGGTCAGGACAATAAAGCAGTTCGTGATTTTTATGACTATCTGAAAACACCTCAAGCCGCAGAAATCTTTAAGAAATACGGCTTTAGCCCACTGTAGGAATTATACTTTTGGAGATGTTAAGTGAATACGAATGGCAAGCCATCATACTAAGCCTTAAGGTATCGACTGTTGCAGTTATTATCAGTCTACCTTTTGGTATTTTTATGGCTTGGCTTTTAGTTAGGGTACGTTTTCCCGGTAAATCATTGCTTGATAGCATTATTCATTTACCTTTAGTTCTACCTCCTGTTGTGGTCGGTTATCTTTTACTGATCAGTATGGGAAGACGTGGATTTATTGGTGAATGGTTATATGACTGGTTTGGTTTTAGCTTTACCTTTAGTTGGCGAGGCGCAGCACTTGCATCCGCAGTCGTTGCATTTCCACTGATGGTAAGAGCTATCAGATTAGCATTAGAAGCTGTCGATCAACGTATGGAACAAGCGGCGAGAACCTTAGGGGCTTCACCGATACGCGTCTTTTTTACCATAACGTTACCTTTGTCTATGCCAGGGATCATCGCAGGAATTGTGTTGGCATTTGCGCGCTCATTGGGAGAATTTGGCGCAACAATCACTTTCGTCTCCAATATTCCGGGGGAAACAAGAACTATTCCTCTGGCAATGTATACCTTAATAGAAACACCGGGAGCGGAAATGGATGCCGCCCGTTTATGTGTTATTGCAATTATTTTGGCGCTCGTCTCTTTAATGGCTTCAGAGTGGCTAACTCGTTGGGGTCGTAAAAGATTGGGGGGCGTATGCTAGAGATGAATTTTAAACAGACGCTAGGATCACTGCGTCTGGAAGTCAATACTGAACTACCAACAGAAAGTATTACCGCCGTCTTTGGTTTATCCGGAGCGGGCAAAACTTCACTGATTAATGTGATTGGCGGTTTAACCAAGCCAGATTCAGGACGGATTGTATTAAATAATCACACACTGGTTGATACTGAAAAGAAAATTTATCTACCACCTGAAAAACGTAAAGTGGGTTATGTATTCCAAGATGCGCGACTGTTTCCGCATTACACCGTAAAAGGAAATCTGCTTTACGGTATGTCGCCGACAATGAAAGTACAGTTTGATCGCATTATTCATTTGTTAGGGATTGGTCATTTACTCTCTCGTTTTCCGATCACCTTATCGGGCGGTGAAAAACAGCGTGTTGCCATAGGGCGAGCGTTGTTAACCGCACCTGATATTATGCTAATGGATGAGCCTTTAGCATCGCTTGATTTACCGCGCAAACGTGAATTACTGCCGTATTTAGAAAAGCTCTCACAAGATGTACAAATTCCTATTTTGTATGTGAGCCATAGTCTTGATGAAATTATTCGACTTGCAGATAACGTCATTGTGATGGATGCAGGAAAAATTAAGGCGACAGGCAAGCTGGAAGATGTATGGGCAAGTAGTGCACTACGCCCGTGGTTACAAAAAGAGACACTCAGCAGTATCGCGAATGTGATGGTGGTAGAACATCATAGCCATTACGATATGACAGCAACAGCTTTTGGTAACCAAGTACTGTGGTTGCCTCAAATCGAGACTAAAATTGGTCGTGATGTGCGTGTCCGTATTGATGCTTCTGATGTGTCATTAACAACGACTCGTCCATCAAATAGCAGTATTCGTAATATTTTGCATATGAAAGTGGTTGAAACCATTAAAAATGATGGCCAAGTTGATGTGAAACTTGTCAATGATGGTAATTATTTATGGGCGAGGATCACGCCTTGGGCAAAAGATGAATTGAATATTCAAGAAGGGCAGTGGCTTTATGCGCAAATAAAGAGTATTTCGCTAAGTCGTCATCTTTGATTTATTAGTTGCCTTTGTTGATAAAAAAACCTCATCTTTGATGAGGTTTTGTCTTTTGGGAAAGGTGAAAATAGGACTAAGACAGAATATATTTATGAATAGTCTCAGCAATACCCGGCTGTGAATTCACCTTTGTGACCATTTTAGCGCGAGCTTTCACTTCATCTGAAGCATTACCCATTGCAACACCTAAGCCCACATGTTCTAACATGCTAAGGTCATTAAAGTTATCACCAAAAGCAATAACATCACTCATATTCATGCCATTCGCTTCAACCCAGCGTTGTAAACGGCGGCCTTTACTGTTGCCTTTTTTAGCGATATCGACTTGATCAACCCAAGACCATTCGCATTCTAAACCGACTTGCAGCTCAATTTTTTCAACTAAAGCGCGTAATTCATCATGATCAGGCGTTGTTGTCGCAATTTTCCAAATGGCATTAACATCATGCATAGCTTTATAAAAATCATCGACTTTGATTAAATTTGGACGCTGTGCGGTAGGCAATGTTTCTGACCATTTTAAAGTACGTTGTACTGGGGCTGATAGTTGGTCATACATCATTGCATCATCAGCATAAACTAAGTGATGTACATCTGTTTGTTTAACGAGATCTAATACTGCGCTGGTTTCTTGGGTAGTTAATGGATCGGATTCCAGTACCTTTTTACCAATATAGTCATAAAGGTAAGTCCCATTACAGCAAATCGCAGGGGTATCAAGATCGAGTGCTTGATAGAATGGATGAATAGCAACATGATGACGACCTGTTACAATTAAGACTTTAACACCTGCTTTTCTTGCAAGATTGAGTGCTTCTAAAGATTCTGGCAGGATACGTTTTTGGTCATCAAGCAGTGTGCCATCAAGATCCAAAGCAATAACGCGATATGACATAAATAAGCCCCTTGATAGTATTAAGATGCAATGTCGTTGATGGTACACGTTAACCAATAAAAGATAAACTAGCTTAATCGTGACAGGTTATCGTTAGTTGTTCTATTATTCTTTATAAATCAATGGGTAATCTGTTTTAAGGAGAAGGGATGAAACAGGTAGTCTACGTAGCAAGTCCAGAGAGTCAGCAAATCCATGTTTATGCATTAAACACCGAAGGTGAAATGGATTTATTGCAGGTTGTTGAGGTTGCAGGGCAAGTACAACCGATGATTGCGAGTGCAGATGGAAAATACCTTTATGTAGGTATTCGTCCTCATTTTAGTGTGGTGACATTTGCGATTGCTGTCGATGGTCAATTAGAACAAAAGGCTATCACTTCCATTCCAAGTACTCCTGTTCATTTGTGTTTAGATAAAACAGGGCGTTTCTTATTTGTTCCTTCCTATCATCAAGGCAATTTGGCTGTTTTACCTATTAATGAGATAGGGGTCCCTCAATCGCCTATTCAAATTATTGAAGGATTAAATAAGCCTCACTCATCTAATATCGATTGGAATAATAAGCAACTGATTGTTCCTTGCTTAGGTGAAGATCATATTCGTTTATTTAATTTATCAGAAGACGGTCGTTTAACAGAGGCGGGAACTGAAGAGCTGACAACCGTACAAAACGCAGGCCCTCGTCATATGGCATTTCATCCTAATGGGGATGTGTTTTATTGCCTTAATGAATTAGATGCGACAATCAATGTATATCGTCGTATGGGGGATTTATATCGTTTAATGCAAACTGTTGATATTGTCCCTGAAACATTTAACAGTACCCGTTGGGCGTCAGATATTCATATCACACCTGATGGCCGTTTTCTTTATGCGAGCGAGCGCTCAGAAAGCTTTATTTGTGCAATGGCAATTTCAGAGGCGGGCGATTATCTACAACCTGTGGGTTATTACCCAACGCAAACACAGCCTCGTGGTTTTAATCTTGATAACACAGGTAATTACCTGATTTCTTGTGGTCAAAAATCAGATTTTGCTTCTGTTTCTCGTATTGATAAACACACTGGCGCATTAACTGAATTAGCCTGTTACCCAGTAGGTAAAGGCGCAATGTGGGTTACCGTTGTGACGAAATAACTGTCACAGTATAAAAATTACTGTAAACCTCTAGCAGAATATTGCCTTGCTAGAGGTTTATTTTTTATGAAAGGTTTATGAGAGATTAACCACTTTTTCAATAGCTTGAGTGAGTTTAGTGAGGCTTGCCAGTGGCATAATAAATGGTGGCATAATATAAATCAGTTTGCCAAAAGGTCTGATCCAAACTCCTTCATCCACAAAGATTTTTTGTAATTTTGCCATATTGACGGGCTCGTTCATTTCGACCACACCAATCGCACCTAAAACGCGTACATCTTTGACACTTTTAGCCTGTTTTAACGGCAATAGCTCACGTTTTAGTTGTTTTTCAATTTCTGCAACTTGGTTTATCCAATCGCCTTTTGCTAATAGAGATAAACTGGCATCAGCAACAGCGCAAGCTAAAGGATTTCCCATATAAGTAGGGCCATGCATAAAGCATCCCGCATCACCTTGGCTGATAGTTTCTGCAATATGGCGTGTAGTTAAAGTGGCTGATAAAGTCATATATCCACCTGTTAATGCTTTACCTACACACATTATATCTGGCGATATTTCAGCATGTTCACAGGCAAACAGCTTACCTGTTCGACCAAAACCAGTGGCTATTTCATCTGCAATTAATAACACATCAAATTCATTACACAGGGCTCTTGCGTGTTTTAAATATTCAGGATGATAAATTCGCATTCCGCCCGCACCTTGAACAATAGGTTCAAGCATAACGGCAGCAATTTCTTGACGATGTTGCTCTAACGTTGAGCGTAATGAGTTGATATCAGCCGGCTCCCATTCTTCATAAAAACCTGTTTTTGGTGCATCCACAAAGAGATGATTAGGCAAGTAACCTTTGTACAGACTGTGCATGGAGTTATCAGGATCACACACTGACATAGCACCAAAGGTATCGCCATGATAACCCTGTTTTAACGCCACAATACGTTGACGTTTTTCGCCTTTAGCCTGCCAATATTGCAATGCCATTTTCAGCGCGACTTCAACGGCAACTGAACCAGAATCCGCCAGAAATATGCATTCGAGAGGTTCTGGTGTTATCGCTAATAATTTTCGACAAAGTGATACTGCTGGTGGATGAGTAATGCCGCCAAACATCACATGAGACATATTGCTTAGCTGTGTGGTGACGGCATTATTGAGTTCTGGGTGATTATATCCATGAATTGCAGCCCACCATGAAGACATTCCATCAATCAATTTTCTACCATCAGCCAAGACTAATTCAACGCCTTTTGCACTGACGATAGGGTAAGCAGGCAACGGATTACTCATCGAAGTGTATGGATGCCAAATGTGGCGTAAATCGAAAGCGATATCTTCAGGTGTCATTATATTTTTCACTTAATCATGTAAACCAATGGTGATCAATTTTAGTTGACATGATAACCCTATTATTTAAACTGGCAATCACTTTTAAAAAGGAGATTGTATTGTGAGCGCACTAAAACGTTGGACACTAAAAGAAGCCAGAGCACTGTTTGATATGCCATTTTTAGATTTGGTTTTTCAGGCACAACAAGTTCATCGTCAACATTTTGACCCTTCACAAATCCAAGTGAGTACGTTGCTTTCCATTAAAACAGGGGCTTGTCCTGAAGATTGTAAATATTGTGCTCAAAGCGCGCGGTATAAAACGGGATTAGAAAAAGAGCGCTTAATGGAAGTGCAGCAAGTGATTGAATCTGCGAAAAAAGCTAAAGCAGCAGGTTCAACGCGTTTTTGTATGGGAGCCGCATGGAAAAATCCTCATGAACGCGATATGCCTTACCTTGAGCAAATGGTAAAAGAAGTTAAAGCGCTGGGTATGGAAACCTGCATGACACTTGGCAAATTAGATGATTCACAAGCCAACCGCTTAGCAGATGCTGGGTTGGATTTTTATAACCATAACCTTGATACCTCACCTGAATTTTACGGCAGTATTGTGACAACACGTACCTATCAAGATCGCTTAGATACGCTTGATAAAGTACGTAATGCCGGTATTAAAGTGTGTTCTGGCGGAATTTTAGGGTTAGGCGAGGAAGTTAAAGACAGAGCTGCAATGTTGGTGCAATTAGCGAATTTGCCACAGCCTCCTGAAAGTGTGCCGATCAATATGCTTGCCAAGATAAAAGGAACACCACTTGCAGATAACGAAGATGTCGATCCTTTTGATTTTATTCGCACTATCGCCGTTGCCCGTATCATGATGCCTCGCTCTTACGTGCGTCTTTCGGCAGGGCGTGAGCAAATGAGTGAGCAAACGCAAGCATTTTGCTTTATGGCTGGGGCTAATTCTATTTTTTATGGTTGTAAATTATTAACGACAACGAATCCAACCGAAGATAAAGATCACCAGTTATTCCGTAAATTAGGCTTAAACCCTGAACGACTAGCAGTATCTATGGGTGACAATCAGCAAGAAGAAGCTTTGATGCAAGCTGTTGCCAATAAAGACACAGAACAATTTTATAACGCGGCACTGTAATGAGCTGGCAAACCTATTTAGATGAACAACTTAATGCGCGTAGAAATACGCCATTATGGCGAAAACGCAAAGTGATCAAACAAGCGGATGGGCGTTTTTTGATCACTATTTCAGGTGAAAAATACCTTAATTTTTCAGGCAATGATTATTTAGGCATCAGCCAGCATGCGGACGTTATTAAAGCATGGCAACAAGGTGCTGATGAGTATGGTGTAGGTAGCGGTGGATCAGGGCATATCACAGGATTTACACAAGCTCATAAGCAATTAGAACAGCACCTTGCAGATTGGTTAGGTTACGATAATGCACTGTTATTTTCATCCGGTTACAGTGCTAATCAAGGTGTCATTTCGGCATTACTTGAAAAAGACGATGCAATTATTGCAGATAAACTTTGTCATGCTTCGCTAATGGAAGCCGCAGTATTATCACCTGCTACATTATGGCGATTTTTACATAACTCTCCTGATTCTTTATCTCAACGACTTAATAAAACATCAGCTAATAAAACCTTTGTGGTAACAGAAGGGGTATTTAGTATGGATGGAGATAAAGCACCATTAAGAGAAATAGCAACAATAAGCAAAAAACATCATGCATGGTTAATGGTCGATGATGCACATGGTATTGGTGTTTTAGGTAAAGAAGGGCGAGGCAGTTGCGATGATGCAGGAATTAAACCTGAAATATTGGTAGTCACTTTTGGTAAAGCGTTTGGTGTTAGTGGGGCTGCCGTGCTTTGTAATAAGCCAACCGCAGAGTTTTTTGAACAATATGCTCGTCATCTTATTTACAGTACATCAATGCCACCGGCACAAGCCATAGCCTTAAACTCTGCTCTGAATGTTATTAAGCAAGCGGATAATGAGCGAGAATATCTTCAACAATTAATTGATACCTTCCGCCAAGGTGTAATTTCACTTCCGGTTAAATTATTACCTTCAAAAACCGCTATTCAGCCATTAGTTATTGGTGATGAACAATTGTGCCAAACACTTTCAGATTATCTGCAATCTAAAGGACTTTGGGTAAAAGCAATTTTCCCGCCTACCGTACCTCCTCAAAGTGCACGTTTACGAATAACGTTAACCACTCGCCATCATCTTTCAGATATTAAGCTGTTAATCGAGACGCTTCATGCTTTCTTCAGTCAAAACAGATAAACAACGTATAGCTCAAACCTTTGGTAAAGCCGCTGTTCATTACGATAATCACGCTAATATTCAGCGCTACAGTGGTAATAAATTAATGGATTTAGCACGTCATGATAGTGGCAATATTGTGTTAGATGCTGGATGTGGAACAGGATATTTCAGTCAAAAATGGAAACAGCAAGGCAAGTTTGTTATTGCACTGGATTTGTCACACTCCATGCTACAGGTGGCAAAACAACAACAGCGAGCTGATGGTTACTTACAAAGTGATATCGAACATTGCGCGATTGCACCACAAAGTGTGGACATTGTATTTAGTAATTTAGCGATGCAATGGTGTGAGGATTTATCTGGTGCTATTAAAACATTAATGAATACAGTCAATGTAAAAGGTGCACTTTATTTCTCAACACTCACTACATTGACACTGCAAGAAGTCAGAGATGCTTGGCAATCTCTTGATAAACACCCTCATGTAAATCCTTTTTTATCGCTTCACGATATTGAGAAAGCGTGTCGTGGTTTTCATTGTCAATTTTCTACTGAAACTGTCACAGAACAATACGACTCATTACATGCGCTCTTTGCTTCTTTGAAGGGGGTTGGTGCTAATTTTGTGCAGGGTGATCGACAAAAAGGGTTAATGACACGACAGAAATTTCGTGCACTAGAAAATGTGTGGAAAACAGAATCAGGTAAATATTTACTTACCTATCAAATTGTTATAGGGAAAATATCACATGGCTAAGACATGGTTTTTAACAGGTACAGATACAGAAGTAGGGAAAACCGTGGTAAGTAGCGCTCTATTACAATGTGCGGCGCATCAAGGATATCAAACTGCGGGCTATAAACCTGTTGCTTCGGGAAGTGAGTGGCTAAATGAAGGTTTACGTAATTCAGATGCATTGACACTGCAAAAATTCAGTTCGGTAAAATTAGATTATCAGCGTGTTAACCCTTACTGTTTTGAAACGCCTACATCGCCCCATATTGTTAGCCAAGAAATGAATCAGCCTATTGATTTTGATGTGATGTCAGAAGGGTTGTCTTACTTAAAGCAGCAAGCTGATTGGGTTTTAGTCGAAGGGGCTGGTGGCTGGTTTACACCATTATCAGAAAACCAATTTTTCTCTGACTGGGTTATCAATGAAAAGCTACCTGTTATTTTGACTGTAGGTGTTAAATTGGGTTGCATTAATCATGCGTTATTAACGCAACAAGCAATTATTCAGTCTGGTTTAACATTGGCGGGTTGGGTTGCGAATGAGGTTGAGCCAGCAGGGCGATATCAGAAAGAGTATCTGGCAACATTAAAACAGCATATTAAAGCGCCATTCTTAGGCAAAATACCCTATTTAAATGAAGTAAAAGAGCATGATTTTACTCCTTACCTCGATCTTTCCTGTTTAAAACTAAGTTGATAGGTCGTTATTAAGTAAATTATAAAAGTCTATTTTTTATACCAATAAAAAAATAAAAAAAATAAATTTCGCCAATTTTGAGGGATATTTTAAGGTAGAAAAAAAGACGTAACCTACCGAGAGATAACAACTTTGTGTAGTTATCCACTATTCCTGTGGATAACCTTGTGAATTACCATTATAAAAATACTCTGAATAGAGAGAATACAAGGCATTGCTAAAGATTGGCGTTATTCTCAACTTTTATTTTTAATTCTTATATATCAATTAATTAAATAAAATCAATA
Organism: Proteus sp. fly-1013; assembly: GCF_040140245.1. Classification (NCBI taxonomy): domain Bacteria; kingdom Pseudomonadati; phylum Pseudomonadota; class Gammaproteobacteria; order Enterobacterales; family Morganellaceae; genus Proteus; species Proteus sp. fly-1013. The sequence continues at coordinate 152,022 of NZ_JBEEWD010000001.1, forward strand.
GAGCGAATGATGTCAGTGTGTCTCTTTGAATAATTCACAAAAAAGGGGGTTGCTTTTTGAAAAAAATCCCAGTTCCAAAACTGGGGATAACTTATGCTAATTATTCATACAAATTTTATGAGATAGAGATTGAAGCTGGATTTTTATCCAGTATCATAAGGAGTGTCAGCGAGGAGAAGAAAATATGAGCAAAGATTTTAAACTGCATTCTGAATTTAAACCGGGTGGCGACCAACCTGCCGCTATTACCTCACTTTGTGAAGGATTAGATGATGGTCTTGCTCATCAAACTCTTTTAGGGGTAACTGGTTCAGGTAAAACCTTTACGATTGCCAATGTGATTGCCAATCTAAATCGTCCGACTATGGTGCTTGCGCCAAATAAAACATTGGCAGCACAGCTTTATAGTGAAATGAAAGAATTCTTCCCTGAAAATGCAGTGGAATACTTTGTTTCTTATTATGATTATTATCAGCCTGAAGCGTATGTTCCAAGCTCTGATACCTTTATTGAAAAAGATGCTTCTGTTAACGAACATATCGAACAAATGCGTCTATCAGCCACTAAAGCCTTGCTAGAACGTAAAGACGTTATTGTTGTGTCATCAGTTTCTGCTATCTACGGTTTGGGTGATCCTGATAGCTATTTAAAAATGATGCTTCATTTGACTAACGGCATGATAATCGACCAACGTGCCATTTTACGTCGCCTCGCTGATTTACAATATACACGCAATGATCAAGCCTTCCAGCGCGGTACATTTCGAGTTCGTGGTGAAGTGATTGATATCTTTCCTGCTGAATCTGATGATTATGCATTACGTGTTGAGCTCTTTGATGAAGAAGTCGAACGTCTTTCACTGTTTGATCCTTTAACTGGGCAAATTCACTACAATGTGCCTCGTTTTACTGTTTACCCCAAAACGCACTATGTCACCCCGCGTGAGCGTATTCTTGAAGCGATGGAAGAAATTAAAAAAGAACTCGCAGATAGACGCAAAGTGCTTTTAGCTAACGATAAACTTGTAGAAGAGCAACGTGTGACACAACGTACTCAATTTGATCTCGAAATGATGAACGAATTGGGATATTGCTCCGGTATCGAAAACTATTCCCGCTATTTATCAGGTAGAGGTCCTGGTGAGCCACCACCAACCCTGTTTGATTATCTTCCTGCTAACGGTTTATTAGTGATTGATGAATCACACGTTACTATTCCTCAAATTGGTGGAATGTATAAAGGCGACCGCTCACGTAAAGAAACCCTAGTTGAATATGGCTTCCGTTTACCTTCTGCACTTGATAACCGCCCATTACGTTTTGAAGAGTTTGAGGCGTTAGCACCACAAACTATTTATGTTTCGGCAACGCCGGGTAAATATGAGCTTGAAAAATCAGGTGATGAAATTGTCGAGCAAGTTGTAAGACCGACAGGTTTACTTGACCCCATTGTCGAAGTGCGACCAGTTGGAACGCAAGTTGATGATTTACTTTCTGAAATTCGTATTCGTGCGGCAAAAAATGAACGTGTACTGGTCACAACACTGACAAAACGAATGGCTGAAGACTTAACAGAATATCTTGAAGAGCATGGCGAGCGTGTTCGCTACTTACACTCTGATATTGATACTGTTGAACGTGTCGAAATTATTCGTGATTTGCGCCTAGGTGAGTTTGATGTCTTAGTGGGTATCAACTTACTTCGAGAAGGTTTGGATATGCCTGAAGTCTCTTTAGTGGCGATTTTAGACGCTGATAAAGAGGGCTTCTTACGTTCAGAGCGCTCATTGATTCAGACAATTGGTCGTGCAGCACGTAACCTTGAAGGTAAAGCGATTTTATATGGCGATAAAATTACTGATTCAATGGCGAGAGCCATAAGTGAAACAGAACGCCGTCGTGAGAAACAGCAACAATTTAACCTTGAGCATGGCATTGTGCCTAAAGGGTTAAATAAGAAAGTGGGCGATATCCTTAAGATTGGTCAGCCTTCTCAAGGACGTAATAAGAAAGGGCATAAGGCAGCGGATATTCATGAAAATTATCCGTTGTTGTCAACGGCTGAATTGGAGAAAGAGATCCAACGCTTAGAAGCCGAAATGTATCAATATGCAAAAGATCTTGAATTTGAGAAAGCGGCGAGTACTCGTGATAAGTTGCAGGCATTACGGGCTCAGTTTATTGCTAACTCTTAATCAGAGAAATTAAGTTCACAAATTGATAAAGGGATATCCGTATTTTTACAGGGATTATCCCTTTTTATCTTCTATCTTCCATTTTTTGCCTTGTTTGATATTCCCTTAATGGCGTTCAACTGTTTAAATACCACAACAAACAAAGCGTCAATTATTTACAAAGATAAAAAAGACATTAAGGACAGTGAATGAGTGGTTATGTTTATGCAGGGTTTCCCAGCTCTGCAGGGGTAATTCTTGGTATTATTCTTCTTATTATGCTTTTTAAATGGCTACGCAGATTTGCTGTACAAGATAGTGAGTTGCAAAAACCATCAACAGCAGGGCAGGAGCCCATTTTATCTGAAGCAGAAAATACGTCAGGTCAGTTGTTGCCCAATGAATGGGGTTTATATGTTGCAGCACCTTATGCCGCAATGAATGAGTGGGCATATAACGAATACGATCAAGGTAAAGATGATGGTGGATTATCAGCAGGTTGGGGAATTAACGACCGTTGGGATTTAGTCTATCAACTATTTTGGTTGCTCACTCAAGGTCACACTAATGATTTTTATCAGCTACGTGACCAAATTTTGGATGGCAAAGAAGACGATGTTCAGTCATTAAAAAATGACATTTTGCTTTCTGAGTTAACTGAACATGATAAAAATGAGCGTTTATGGCAAATCGATATGATGAGCACAAATCGCATGAATATCCAAAATGTGAAATATCTTATTTGGGATCTCTGCCGTTTTAACAAGCTCTGTTTAGAAGGTTGCCAGCAAGGTTATATTACTCAACAAGAAGCCCAAACATGGTCATTAATGAGCGCATCAATGTTGCGTCGAATTTATGATGGTTGGGAAGATATGTGGAGAAACTTTATTGCAGCTCGTTGGTTTTGGGCAAGTGGTGATCAAGATTGGGTATCTTCTCATCAAGCGTTTACGGATGTTATACAAAATATTCTAAATGCTGAAGATACACTGGCAACAGAAGAGAATTGGATCATGGAGTTACCGCCATTAGATTTAATGTCGTTTTCTCGTACTGTGGCGGGTCTTGGTCTGATGAAAAATGATGTACCAATGACACTTGATGAAATTGAAGAAGCGATTAGCCAGCGTATTACATTAAAACAGCTTAATAGCTAATAACGCGCTGAAAACCAATAGCGATATTGCTTTTTACCAACAAAAAAACCGCACTTGCTGTTTATTGCAGATGCGGTTTTTTTAATGGAAATAGGTAGTTAAATTCTATTTAACGGCTTGAGCTGATGCATTACGTTGCCCTAACTGTTGCAACGTTAACTCAATAGCTTTACCTAATAGATGGCGGTCGTGACGATAAGGAATATCTTTGGCTTCCAATTGCGCTTGTACAATTAATCGACCTTTCATCGATTCATATTGAGTTTCAGGGCTAATAATCACTGCATCTATTGTTTGTAAACCAATATAGTTCTCCATCATGGCGATTTTATCAGACATCGTCATACTGGCAGCGGCAGGGCTTAGCTCTTTGCCTAAATTACCAATGTAAATCGTTGTTGCACTGCTACGGCGCAATGCTTGTGCCAGTTCTGGCAGTAATAACAGAGGCATTAAGCTGGTAAAAAAGCTACCCGGACCAATTAAGATCAAGTCTGCTTGTTCGATTGCTTCAATGGCTTCTCGAGTAGTCGGTACTTTAGGGTAGAGATCAAGCTTTTGGGGGATCTTAGGTAAAATATCAACATTGACCTCACCATAAATCTCATTTCCTTGGTCGTCTATCGCCATAAGGTCAACGGCTTGTTCAGACATGGGAATAAGGTGAGCATTCACTCTTAATAATCCACGAATAAGATTAATGGCTTCCAAAGGGCGAACACTTAAGTTATCTAGGGCTTTAAGCATTAGATTACCTAAATTATGTCCAGCCAGCTCACCTGTACCAGAAAAACGGTATTCGAACATCGCAGAAGCAACAGAAGGCTCAGTAATTAACTGATTAATACAATTGCGCATATCTCCCCACGCAATACCGCCTTCTTCTTGGCGAATACGGCCAGTAGAACCGCCATTGTCTGTTGTTGTAACAATACCAGTAAGACGAGAGCCTAAGTAGGAGAGTGCTGAAAGCACACGTCCAAGGCCATGACCACCACCAAGGGCAACAACACGATCTAAATCACTTAGCGTGCGATTTCGCATATTTGTTCTACTCATCTTTAAAAATTTGCCGCTAATTTATCACAATTAAATTTTAAGCCTATGATCACGACGTGATTTCATCACATTCCTAGTTTAATTTTACTTTTGATAGCCTAATATTTAATCAATGAAAGTGTTTTTACTTATGTTATTAGAGTGACTAAAGTGTCGTAAGTCGTTGTATTATAAATTATATAGCGAAAACATTATTCGCTTTTTGAAAAATTAGCAGGTAGAATCCACAATAAATATATAGGTATTAGAAACCTGTGAAAAACAGGTAAAGATTAACTCCTAGCCTTAACGTCTAAGTCGTGTGTTTACAAGATATGATGTTCTGGCCGTGACGAAACAAGTCACCAGGGTGCAAGGTAGAAATGCCAGCATCTCCCGATTTGGAAAGGTGTTACTATGCAACAACTCGTTGATGCGTTTTCCCGCAAATTTTTCTATTTACGTCTTTCAATTACAGACGTGTGTAATTTCCGTTGTACTTATTGCCTACCTAATGGTTATAAGCCTAACGGTCATAAATCATTTCTTTCGTTAGATGAAATCAGCAGACTGACACAATCTTTTGCCGCATTAGGGACAGAAAAAATTCGCCTAACAGGTGGCGAGCCTACAATGCGTCGTGACTTTACTGATATTATCGCAACCATTAAAGACAATGCGGCTATCAAAAAAATCGCAGTAACAACCAATGGCTATCGTTTATCTCGAGATGTTGCCCAATGGCGTGATGCCGGTTTAAGTGCAATTAATGTGAGTGTTGATAGCCTCGATCCTCGTCAATTCCATGCTATTACTGGGCAAGATAAATTTAGCCAAGTGATGGAAGGGATTGATGCTGCATTTACTGCGGGTTTCGAAAAAGTAAAAGTTAACGTTGTGCTAATGCGCAATGTGAATGATAAAAACCTCCCTGATTTTCTTAATTGGATCAAAGACAGACCTATCCAACTGCGCTTTATCGAATTAATGGAAACTGGTGACGGTAGTGATATTTTCAACCGCTTTCATTTATCTGGTGAAGTTATTCGCCAACGCTTACTCAATGAAGGTTGGTTACAAATTCCTCGCGCTCGTAGTGACGGGCCAGCTCAAGTATTTACCCATCCTGATTATCAAGGTGAAATTGGTCTTATCATGCCTTATGAAAAAGACTTTTGTTTAACTTGTAACCGTTTACGCGTTTCCGCTATTGGTAATCTCCATCTTTGCCTATTTGGTGAAAATGGTATTCCTCTACGCGACTTACTTGCTGATGATAGTCAACAAGAAGCATTACAACAGCGTATTCAGGGTGGTCTTCTTCATAAACGAGAAACCCATTTTCTTCATCAAGGCGATAGCGGTATTACACCGAACTTATCTGTTATTGGTGGGTAGTTTTTCGCTCTGTTATTTCGTTAATTTCAGGAGTTGTGCATGTCTCAACTAACTCATATTAATGCTGCCGGTGAAGCTCACATGGTGGATGTTAGCGCTAAAGCTGAAACAGTGCGAGAAGCGCGTGCTGAAGCCTTTGTTGAAATGTCAGCAGAAACATTAAGCATGATCACCGAAGGCAAACATCATAAAGGTGATGTATTTGCGACGGCAAGAATCGCAGGTATTCAAGCAGCAAAAAGAACATGGGAATTAATCCCGTTATGCCATCCGCTGTTATTAACTAAAGTTGAAGTACGTTTAGAAGCACTCACTGAATCTAACCGTGTACGCATTGAATCTGTTTGTCGTTTAACGGGTAAAACAGGCGTTGAAATGGAAGCATTAACTGCGGCATCAGTAGCAGCATTGACCATTTATGATATGTGCAAAGCTGTTCAAAAAGATATGGTGATTGGGCCTGTACGTTTATTAGAAAAAACAGGTGGCAAATCTGGTCACTTTAAGGTGGAAGCATGATTAAAGTTCTCTTTTTTGCTCAAGTCCGTGAATTAGTTGGCGTTGATTCTCTTGAATTAGATTGTGAATACCACACAGTAGACGATTTACGTAAAGCATTAATCACCAAAGGTGAGCGTTGGTCACTCGCATTAGAAGATGGCAAATTACTCTCTGCGGTAAACCAATCCTTTGTTCAAGGCTCTCACGTTATTAATGATGGTGATGAAATCGCCTTTTTCCCACCTGTTACAGGAGGATAAGATGAGCGCATCAACTCGTATTTCAGTACAAACCGAAAATTTTAGCGTTGGTGATGAATACCAATGGCTTTCAGAGTGCGACAGCGATGGCGCTGTTGTGACCTTCACCGGTAAAGTTCGCAATCATAATCTCGGTGATGAAGTGAGTACGCTCACACTTGAACACTATCCGGGAATGACTGAAAAAGCACTGACAGATATTGTAAACGAAGCCCGCTCTCGCTGGCCTCTACAGCGTGTCAGTGTTATTCACCGCGTAGGAACTTTGCATATTGGTGAAGAGATAGTGTTTGTCGGTGTAACCAGTTCTCATCGTAATAGCGCCTTTGAATCCGCCGAATTTATTATGGATTTCTTAAAAACACGTGCGCCATTTTGGAAAAAAGAAGGGCTTTCTGAAAATAAAGATAGATGGGTTGATGCACGTCAAAGTGATTATGACTCGGCTGAGCGCTGGGAATAAATCACTAGACTCAATTAAACACTACATTACTTTACCTAAATTTATTTTATGGTGACATTTCATACAGTTTATTTCATGGAAATGTAAAATCAGTGTGATAAAATTAAATTCTAATGAGCCCATAATGGGCTCTTTACTGAAATAAACGTTATCGTTAAACCTAACGTTATCACTATGATTAAAGGGTAATCATCATGGATCGATTTTCACGTTCAAATGATTCAATCGTACAGCGCACAGGTTCTGGCCTACAAACCTTTATGGCTCAGGTTTATGGTTGGATGACTGTAGGTCTGTTATTAACTGCGTTTGTTGCACTCTACGTTGCATCAAGCGAAGCATTATTATCAATGATTTTCTCAAGCAAGATCGTCTTTTTTGGTCTGATCATTGCTCAATTAGGGTTAGTTTTCGTGTTATCAGGTATGGTTCATAAAATGAGTGGTGCAATGGCAACCTCATTATTTATGCTCTATTCCGTGTTAACGGGCGTGACTATCTCAAGCGTATTACTGCTTTATACCGCATCTTCAATTGCGAGCACATTCTTTATTTGTGCGGCAATGTTCGGCGCATTAAGCATTTACGGTTATACGACTAAGCGTAGCTTAACGGGTATGGGTAGCTTCCTGTTTATGGGGCTTATCGGTATCATTATCGCTTCTATCGTTAATATCTTTATGCAAAGCTCAATGATGAGCATGGTTATCTCTTATGCAGGTGTGTTAATTTTTGCAGGTTTAACTGCTTATGACACACAAAAATTAAAAGATATGGGTAATGAGATTAACCAAGAAGATAAAGAAAATATGCGCCGTTACTCAATTATGGGTGCATTAACGCTTTATTTAGATTTCATCAACCTGTTCTTAATGTTACTGCGTATTTTAGGCGACCGTCGTTAATTTTAACGATATTTGCGGATAAACGTAGTTTAAAAACAGCATAAAAAATAAATCCCATAACTTTATAAGTTGTGGGATTTTTTTGTTTTTATTAATAGAATTCTTATCGTTAATCTAACCACTGTTTCAATATATTGATAATAATGGGTGAAAAACTTTCTAGTTTTCCATCATCATTAGGCTTTGCTAGCTCTACAATTAAATCATTAAGTAAATCGTCATCTTCTAACCCTTCACTAGGATTAATTCCATTAATAAAGAGGATTTGCTCAATAGCGTTTTTTCTTTTATTGATTAATAAGTTATTGGGATGAGTGCTAGAGCCTAAATTTAATATTTCAATTGCCTTTTCAGCACGGGAAGTTACACCATTAACTCTACCACTAATTGAAAACTTTAATTCAGTCTCACATTCATCCATAAGTGGAGTGAGTGGAAGAGAGTGATGTTTATGAGAATCACCGCACTGTTTCTTAGCATTACAACTGGCGATAAGATTAGTAAAATCAAGCGTTCTTTTTTGTGCCAATTGTTGTGGTTCAATATGTTCATTGTGACAGTCATGAACTGATTTTATTTGCTGGCAACAATGACCACATAAATAGAACTGCTCTTCTAGCAACTCTTCTCTTATTTCTGTTCGAATTTCTGAGGTTAAATCAGCGTATTTTTTATGTTTATTTTGCCTTTTCCATTGAGTTAAACTTGCGGGTTCATAATCATTTCTTTTGCTGATCCTTCTCAAGCTGAACTTCCTTTTTCTTTAGTAATAATCGTGCTTTAACTAGCTCAATATTATTTGTTGAAACATCTTGTTCTAATTCAGCTAATAAATTTTTTGCTGTTGCAATATCGGCATTTTGAATCGCATCAAGAATATCGCCGATTTGGCTTTGCACTTTTTGATTGATAAAGTCAGTATCCATAATTTCTGACAGTACGCTATTGATATCTTGCCCATAAAGTGAAGAGACTTCTTCAACCTGACCTTTTTCAATGCTATAGACCAAAATATCTTTATGATCACTGATTAATAATGGTGAGTGTGTGGTTAATACAAATTGGCAATTTGGAAAAGTTTTATCCAATAAGGTAATTAATCGACGTTGCCATTGGGGATGTAAATGCACATCAGGTTCATCAATTAAGATAATACCTTTGCCTTCTAAAGGATTATTCAACGTTGGATTTAAAAGCGTTAAACGGCGCGCTATATCTCCAATCATTGCTAGCAACGACTTTTCACCATAAGAGAGTTGATCAATAGAGAAATGTATACCGTCTTTTACCACTTTCATGGAAAGATCGGGTGTACGCTCAATATAGATATTTTCAATCGCAGAACTATCATCAGATAAGAAAATTTTAATGGCTTCACGTACAGCAGTTAGTGCTTTATCTTGCAGTTTTTTCTGCTCAGCCAACATACTTTGATAGATTTCACTGTTTACATCGGTGTGTTTTTCTAGCAACTTCATAATGCTAGTGTGAGGAGCCGTTTCATTCTCTACATCTTCCCGATAACGAAACCAAGCAAAGAAATCAGCATAATCTGTTTTAGCCTCTAAAGCCCCTTTATAGGCGGATAAAATGTCAAATTGATGGCTATTATTAGGCTGAATTGCACTATTGATTGTTGAGTCATAAGTATGGCGAGTTGCACCATAGTAGGCGGCAATAGGAAAATTTTTTTTAGATTTTGATATTGGCGTTATAGCGCCACGAAAAGGTATGGTAAAAGAGATTATATCTGAGTCTTCGCATTTATTATGATTCTTATCATCTTTAATAGCATTACGTATAGTTTTTAGTTCTAAAGATAAATCATCTGGATACATCGATATAAAAGATGTATTCATCATAATAGGTTCGAGGTTTCTTTTTTCAAAAGAAATAGAACAGTAATTTGCTGATAAATTTATTTTAGATTTGTTTGCAAAATTACCTTTAGCTTCTTTATCTTCCAACTTTGCTACAAACCAACTCAAACCTGTTGCGATCGCATCTAAAATACTGGTTTTACCTGAACCATTATTACCAATAAACACTGTAATATTAGAACCATCCTCGCTACCATCCTTTGTGGCTAACGTGAATTCAGCATCAGTAAAAACACCATAATTTTCAAGTCGTAGTTTGCTGATTTGCATATTGCGTGCCTATTGATTTTTTCTTTGGGATCAGTCTATTAGAGTTAGTTATCAAAGTACAGATTTTAAGCAATCTTCCTTTGAAAAAGATAATATGCAAAAGTACCAGTACCTGCGGCAATCACCAATAAAGGCCATAAACTGTGCCATATAACGGTGATATCGGCATTTTTAAGGTAAATCTGTTTTGTGATATCAGTGAAATGACGAATTGGGTTTATCCATGTGGCATGTTGTAGCCAAACGGGCATATTTTCTACCGGTGAAATATAACCCGATAATAAAACTGCTGGCATCATAAATACAAAGACACCAATAAAAGCCTGCTGTTGGGTCGAACTTAATGCCGATATTAATAAGCCAAAACCCACCAGCGATAAGCCATAAATAAGCATGGTAAAGTAAAATAGGACTAATGAACCTGAAAATGGAATTTGATAACCAAATATCCCAATAATTAATACGATGGTACCTTGAACAGCGGCAACAACCATTGCTGGAACCGCCTTACCAACAAAGATTTGCCATGTTGATAGTGGCGAAACTAACAGTTGATCTAATGTGCCTTGTTCGCGCTCTCTAGCAACAGAAAGTGAAGTGACTATCATCACGCCAATGGTAATAATCAACGCCACTAAAGAAGGCACAATAAACCATTTGTAATTTAAATTCGGGTTATACCAATTACGAACAACAAGTTCTGTTTTATTCAGTAAAGAAGGTGTATTACCTACTAATTCAGTTTGATAGTTTTGTACGATTTGTTGCACATAATTAGCGGCAATTTGAGCACTATTAGAATTTCGACCATCTAGGATTATTTGCAATTTAACAGGAACATGGCTTTCTAGATCAGCACTAAAATTCTGCGGAAAACGAACTAATAAAAGCGCTTTGCGGTTATCAATCGTCTCTTTTATTTCATGTTCATTTTTAAGTAAAAGAGTTTGAGAGAATGCACTCGCTTTGGCGATACGTTGGGTTAACTCAATAGATTGTTTACCATTGTCTTCATCAAAAATGGCAATAGAGGCATTGGTAACATCTAACGTTGCGGCAAAAGGGAATAAGATCATCTGAAAGATAACTGGCATTATTAAAATAATACGCGTTTGAGGCTCTTGTAATAATGACTGTAACTCTTTCATTATCAGGGTGAGAAGGCGATAAAACATAAAAGCTCTCCCTTTAATCTAATCGACGACGTGTTGCTAACGCCGTTAATCCAATAAAAAATATTGCCGATACAATTAATAGCCACATATCTAGCATCAATATCAACGGAATATCGCCAGCTAAAAATAGCGTTTGCAAACTACTCACAAAATAACGCGCAGGAATAAAATAGGTCACCACTTGAATAAAGAAGGGCATACTATCAATTTCAAAAACAAAGCCTGATAACATAATTGCGGGTAAAAACGCGGCATTTAACGAAATCATCGCGGCATTAAATTGATTACGCGTTAGTGTGGAAATAAGTAATCCCATCCCTAAAGCAGTAGCCAAAAAGAGCGATGTGATCCCGCCTAAAATCCACAATGAACCTCGATAAGGCACGCCAAGCACAAACACGGTGACGACCATACATAACACCATGACAAAACTGCCTAACACTTGGTAAGGAATAAGCTTTGAAAGTAAGAGTTCCGTGCGTGTTATTTGGGTGGAAAGTAGGGCTTCCATAGTGCCTCTTTCCCATTCGCGAGCAATCACTAACGAGGTAAGAATAGCGCCCACTACCGTAATAATAATAGTGACAGCACCCGGAATAATATAATGCTGGCTAATTGCTGCTGGGTTAAACCAATAGCGAGGCTCTATTTCAATTAATGGCGTAGTATCAATCCCTTTACTGATAGCTTGCTGTTGCAACCAAATTTGCCAAACTCCTTTAGTATAAGCTTGAACAAAGTTTGCGGTATTGGGCTCGCTGCCATCAGTGATCACTTGAATGGGGGCTTTAGTATCTTGTCGAGCGAGTAATTCGGCAAAATTAACAGGAATAACCACAATGCCTCGAATTTGTCCTGCCTGCATTTTATCAATGAGTAATTGTCGATTATCACTAATAGTTGCATTGATATACGGTGAATTAGTGAAAGTATAAACCAGCTCTTGCGCAGGTTGGCTTTGTTGATTAGTTAAAATACCAATATTTAATTTGCTTGAGTCTAAATTAATGCCATAACCAAAGATAAACAGCAAAGTAAGTGGGATAACAATAGCAATTAAGGCACTACTGGGATCACGAGTAATTTGCTTTGTTTCTTTTAAGCACAGGGCATATAAACGTCGCCAAGAAAAGCGGGCATGAGATGATTGAGCTGAATTACGCATGTTTTTCGCTCCCTTTATCATTTTCACTTTCAAGTTTTTTATCGTAATCCAGCACTAAACCAATAAAGGCATCTTCCATTGAAGGGGTTGGATTATCGTCACTGGCGACCATTTTTTTGAGAGAATCAGGTTCGCCAGCCGCAATGATTTTTCCGCGATAAACCAAACCAATACGATCACAATATTCTGCTTCATCCATAAAGTGAGTGGTAACCATCACGGTCACACCTTTATCAACCATGCCATTAATATGTAGCCAAAACTCTCGTCGCGTTAGTGGGTCAACGCCTGATGTGGGTTCATCTAAAAAGAGAATATCAGGCTCGTGCATTAATGAGCACGCAAGGGCAAGGCGCTGTTTATAACCTAAAGGCAAGGTTTCAGTGATTTGATTTACCATCGGCTCTAAGCCAAAGGCAGTTATCATATCGTTGATTTTATCTCGTTGTTGTTTGCCATGTAAGCCATAGACACCAGAGAAGAATTTCAAGTTTTGTCCCACTTTTAAATTGCCATAAAGTGAGAACTTTTGTGCCATATAACCTAAATGTTGACGTGCTTTACCTGAGCTCTCTTTTAAATCCATACCTAACACAAGTGCTTTACCGCTAGTGGGAACTAATAAACCACACATCATTTTAAAGGTTGTTGATTTACCCGCACCATTAGGGCCCAGCAAACCGAAAATTTCACCTCGTTTAACTTGGAAATTAACATGATCGGTTGCTGCAAATTGACCAAACATTTTGGTTAATTGTTGTGCTTCAATTACCGTTTCATTAGGTGCCGGAGGGATCTGCGGCATAATTTCAGCTAATTCAGATTTATGAGAAGGACCGCCTCCTAATAAATCTATAAAAGCATCTTCAAAGCGTGGTGTTGCGGGAATAAGCTCCGCATCAGGTTTACCCAAAGCGTTCAGTAATTCAGTTTGATTACTCTGCTTTTTCAAGATCAAACGAACGGATTGCCCTTGAATAACGCCATCAGTAACTTGAGGTTGAATAATTGCTTGTTGCAATACCTTTCTACGTTGATGACCTTCAACATTAAGCAAAAAAGAACGACCTGCCATTTTTGCTGTTAAATCTTGAGGAATACCACTGTAAAGCAGCTCTCCTTTGTTAAGTAAGAGAATGTTTTTACATTGTTCTGCTTCATCAAGATAAGAGGTGCTCCACAGTATCAACATACCATCGCTGGCTAAAGCATGTACCATTTGCCAAAGTTCACGGCGTGCAATGGGATCGACTCCTACGCCGGGTTCGTCAAGAAGCAGAACTTTAGGGCTACCTAATAAAGTACAAGCAAGACCCAGCTTTTGTTTCATCCCTCCGGAAAGGTTTCCTGCAAGGCGAGAGGTAAAGCGAGTGAGATCGGTAAAGGTGAGCAGTTGGTGATAAACTTTTTTGCGCTCATCACCGATGACATTTTTTAAGTCGGCATAAAGATTGAGGTTTTCTAATACCGTTAAATCTTCATAAAGACCAAATTTTTGTGGCATATAGCCAAGAATAGCCCTGACATCAATACTCTGCTTTTGCGGGTCCATTCCTAAAATATGAATATCACCCGCATCAGGCTTTAATAAACCTGCAAGCATACGGATTAGGGTTGTTTTTCCTGCACCATCAGGGCCAACTAACCCCGTCACAGAGCCACCGGTAATGGTGGCTGTTAATGACGAAACTGCGGGGCTTTCCAGTCCTGCAAAGCATTTCTCAACGCCTTGAAGCTCAATAGTGTAATCAGTGTGTTCCATTTTTCCCCCACACTTAATGAGAGGAGGCAAATTTTAAGGTGACAGGCATACCTTGGCGCAGAGCGTCATCAGCATCCGTTACAACTACTCTGAGACGATAAACTAAATCCGTTCTTAACTCCGGTGTTTCAACACTTTTTGGGGTAAATTCAGCTGTTGGTGAAACAAATCCAATTGTACCGTGATAAGGCTTATCTTTACGCCCATCGGTGTATAGATAAACTTCTCGATTAGGAACGGCTTCGCTTAAATGAGTTTCGCTGATATAAGCTCTGACCCAAACAGGGTTAGTTAATGACACCGTAAATACAGGGCTTCCAGCGGATAATATCGTCCCGGGCTCCACTGCTCGAGTTAATACAGTACCTTGTGATGGAGAGATTAATTGCGTGTCTTGGAGGTTTAATTCAGCTTGAGCAACAGCGGCTTTAGCTTGCATAACTTGTCCTCTCGCCGCATCAATGTCTTCTTTCCGATAACCATTTTGATACTGATTTAGCTTATCTTGCGCCGCTTTCAATGCCGCTGCCGCTTGATTGCGATTATTTCTTGCGCTATCTAACTCATTGGCTGAAATGACTTTTCGGTTAGCAAGATCTTGCTGGCGTTTATAAAAGCTATCTGCGTATTGCCAAGCGGCTTGCTTTAATGACACATCAGATTGCGCTTGCGCGATTTCCTCAGCGCGGTATCCCGCTTCCATTAAAGATAACGAGGCAATGGCACTATCACGCTCACCATAAGCTTTATTTAGTGCATTGCGATAGGGAGCATCATCAAGCTTGCCTAATAATTGCCCTTTTTGGACAGGAGCACCTTCATCAACTTGTAATGTGTCTAATCTTCCAGCAACACGAAAACTAAGGTTGACTGTACGTATATCGACATTGCCATAGAGTACTAATTCAGACTCTTTGTTTTCTTCGTAATAATAGATACCTGCAACAATACCGATAATAATCATTAAGATAATAAAGAAACTGACTTTTTTAGTTTTCATAATAACTCTATTTATGCGTGATGAGTGTTAGTGTAAATCTCTCTTAATCCATTGAGTAATAAAGTAATATGAGTTTTTAAGGTGTTGGAGATAATCTGATACTCATTTTTACCAATCCTATCCCATCCAGTTTGTCTTAGGATAGTTTCCCTAACTAAACGAAATGATAACACTTCTCCCAATATAGCGTGAGTATGTAACATTGTTGTAGGTAGTGTGGCATCTAAGCCAATATAGATAGCTAATAGTTTGTTTACACGCGTTAAAAGAGGTGATAACGCTTGCTGGTGGATCAAGGAATATGCTTCGGTTGGAACAAGCTGTTCTCTTGCCATAATGCGGCTAAGATGAATATTGGCTTTATCAAGTACCAGTTGAGCATATTGTAAAAAGCTATCTGTGATCAGCGTTTGTAGCAATGGTAGATGCTCTGTGGGATTGGGTCGCTCAAGAAATTCGTCAAGAATGGCAACGGTAGGCTCAAAATCAAGGCGAATAAGATCAGCAATATGTTGTGCAACGGCGAGATACAACCCTTCTTTGGAACCAAAATAATAAGCGATAGCGGCAATATTTTGTTGAGCAGCTTGTGCAATTTGGCGTGTTGTGGCGGCATCTGGCCCATTTTTACCAAAGATCTCACATGCCGCTTCCAATAATTGTCGTTTTGCTAGTTCACCGCGCGTCGTCTTCTGTTGGGTGTCTGACATAATAGAAGATACCTTACTTAAGTAAAATGTAACAAAACCAATGATATTAAAAACAGCGATAACAAGGCGTATTATATTAGATGATATTGAACAATAGGGAAAATTTGTGATAAATAATCGAATAAAGGTGATGTGTAATAAAAAAAGTGCAATCTATTATTGAAAATTATTTTTGTATTCTGAATACAGCAAAAACTGTTAGAATAGGGGTTATTAAGTTAACCTAACAAGGTTCATTCTCTTTCATCACTGTCTATATCGAGAAATGATAGTACCTATAGAGTAATATTACCTATAGATTGACAGTATGAAAGCCCGTCATTTTAATTTCAATCACCGTGTTATACGTTCTGGTTGTAGGAGACTACTGTTTTGACCGATTTTACATCGCTTGGTTTAAGTGAGGCGCTTCTCCGCGCTATTGATGAACAAGGGTATAAAACCCCAACCCCTATTCAACAGCAGGCGATTGAGCCGATTTTGGCGGGTAAAGACGTATTAGCGAGTGCACAAACGGGCACAGGTAAAACAGCAGCTTTTACATTACCAATATTGGAAAAGTTGTCTCAATCAGCAGAAAAAACAAAAGGCCGTCAACCGGTTAAAGCGCTGATTTTGACACCAACACGTGAGTTAGCGGCTCAAATTGCTGAAAACGTAAAAGCGTATAGCCGTTATATTCCAATTCGTTCGTTAGTCGTTTTTGGTGGAGTAAGTATTAATCCACAAATGATGAAATTGCGCGGCGGTGTTGATGTACTGATTGCAACACCGGGACGTTTACTCGACCTTGAACACCAAAATGCGGTTGATCTTTCTCGCGTTGAAGTTTTAGTGCTTGATGAAGCTGACCGCATGTTAGATATGGGCTTTATCCACGATATTCGCCGTGTAATTAATAAATTACCGAAAAAACGTCAAAATTTACTATTTTCAGCGACATTCTCTAAAGAGATCACTGGTCTTGCCAATTCGCTATTAAATGATCCGGTGAGTATTTCTGTTGCACCAAGAAACTCAGCTGCTGAATCTGTTGATCAACATGTGCATTTAGTTGATAAAAAGCGTAAAACCGAGCTGTTATCACATTTAATTGGTTTAGAAAATTGGTCCCAAGTACTGATTTTCACCCGTACTAAACATGGTGCGAATAAACTTGCTGAACATTTAAATGCCGATGGTATTAAATCAGCCGCTATTCACGGCAATAAAAGCCAAGGTGCGAGAACTCGCGCATTAGCTGATTTTAAAGATGGCAAATTAAAAGCATTGGTTGCAACAGATATTGCTGCTCGTGGTCTTGATATCGACCAACTGCCATATGTCGTCAATTTTGAATTACCGCAAGTCGCAGAAGATTATGTTCACCGTATTGGTAGAACGGGTCGTGCTGCCGCAACGGGTAAGGCTATTTCACTTGTTTGTGTTGATGAACATGGTTTATTAGCTGATATTGAACGTTTATTAAAACGCGAGATCCCACGTTTAGCATTAGAAGGTTACGATCCTGATCCTTCAATTAAAGCAGCACCTTTGCATAAAAAACCAAAGAATAATGCACCACGTAGAAGTGGTGGTCGTGCAGATATTCGTGGTAAAGACAATCGCAACAACAGTCGTAAAGACGGCGATAGCGAAGGTAAAGAGTCTGGACGTAATAAAAGCAAAGAAAACTACCGTAATAAAGATGGTTCTCGTACCGGAAAATTAGGGCCTCGTCGTTCACGTAAAAGTGATGAAAGTAGTGATAATCAAAGCCCTTGGTCGAAAGCTAGAAAAGAGTTTTGAGGTTAAAAAGTGCGAGTTCTATTAGCGCCAATGGAGGGGGTTTTAGACCCCCTAGTGAGAGAATTACTCACCTCGATTAACGATTACGATCTCTGTATTACAGAGTTTGTACGAGTTGTAGATTCATTGCTGCCCACGAAAGCCTTTTACCGCTTATGTCCTGAATTGCAGACAGAAAGCCGCACTAAAAGTGGAACACTGGTGCGAGTGCAATTATTAGGACAACATCCACAATGGTTGGCTGAAAATGCTTTTAGAGCCGTATCTTTAGGCTCTTGGGGTGTTGATTTAAACTGCGGTTGTCCTTCAAAAACAGTCAATGGTAGTGGTGGTGGTGCTTCTCTTTTAAAACAGCCTGAAACGATTTATCAAGCAACAAAAGCAATGCGTGATGCCGTGCCTTTAGAGTTGCCTGTATCTGTTAAAGTGAGACTTGGCTGGGATTCTTCTGCGTATAGCCATGAGATTGCAGATGCTGTGGTACAAGGTGGTGCTACGGAAATCACCGTACATGGCAGAACAAAAGAAGATGGCTACAATGCTGAAAAAATTAATTGGCAGGCGATTGGAGATATTCGCCAAAGACTTTCAATACCAGTGATTGCTAATGGCGAAATTTGGGATCGCGAAGATGCATTAGCCTGCTTAGCCACAACAGGTTGTGATGCGATAATGATTGGTCGCGGTGCAATGAATACCCCTAATTTAAGCCGTGTTGTAAAAGGCATAGAAGCTAGAATGCCTTGGCAAGAGGTTATTGAATTATTAAAGCGTTATGTTCGATTAGAAAAGCGTGGAGATACGACGATTTATCATGCATCACGTATTAAGCAGTGGTTTAGCTATTTACGAAAAGAATATCCAGAGGCAGATGAGTTATTTAGGCAAATTAGAACATTAAAAACCTCGCCAGAAATTGCTGTGGCAATAGAAGCGTTATAGTTTAAAAATAATCTTATCCGATAAAAAATAGCGCTAATTAATCAGCGCTATTTTTATTTATTAAGAAATAATCCATCTATTTATCCTAAATATTATGCAATTCATTCCTAATAATTGGAAAAAATCACTCTTTCGACTTACACTCAATAAGTGACATTTTTGGATATGTTGTTTATATCATGACTATTTTTAGGGGGAAATATGGGAATTATTGCTTGGATCATCTTTGGTCTGATCGCAGGTATTTTGGCGAAATTCTTAATGCCAGGCTCTTATGATATTGGTCTGATATGGACTTGTATTCTGGGTATTGTGGGTGCTGTTGTTGGTGGTGCGATTAGTAACTTTTTTGGCAAAGGTAAAGTTGATGGGTTTAACTTTGGTAGCTTTGTGGTTGCTATCATCGGTGCCATTGTCGTGCTCTATCTTGCAAAAATCTTCGCAAGTTAATACCTTCACACCCAATAGATATTGATAATAAACCCGCATAATGCGGGTTTACTTTTTTAAAGCATCAACAGATTAATTAGCATTCACAAGGAAGGGCACTTTCAGCACCCCATTGCGCCCAAGAGCCGTCATAGAGTGCAATAGATTGGCAACCCAATACAGTTAACGCTAAAAATAAAATTGCCGCAGTCATACCTGAGCCACAGGTAACAATAATAGGCTGTGATAAATCAACACCAGCTTGTTCAAATATCTGCTTTAATTCAATTTTTTGTTTTAATTGCCCATTAATAACTAACTCATTCCACGGAACGTTTTTACTGCCGGGAATATGTCCACTGCGCAAGCCCGGGCGAGGCTCCGGCGCTCTACCATAAAAACGATCAGCAGAGCGAGCATCGATCATCTGTTTTTGCTTAGTCTCTAAATTATCAAGAAGTTGCTGTTTATTGGCATAACGTTGTGCGTGACGTTCAACCACAAAAGGAGGCTGAGCAGGTACTTTTATTGCCTCACCTTGTTCTGTTGTAAATCCAGCATCAACCCATGCTTGTAAACCACCAGCAAGAATACGCACATTACGGCAACCTAGTGTTGTTAATGTCCACCAACCTCTTGGTGCCGAAAATAAGTTACCTTGATCGTAAATAATTACGGTTGTGGTATTAGAGATCCCTAATTGCGTCAGTGTTTCTGAAAACAGTGCATCAGAAGGGAGCATATGTGGTAGTGGCGTGGTTTTATCTGCGACTTCATCAAGATCAAAAAAATGGGCATGTGGAATATGACGTTCAAGGTAAAGCGCTTGATAGTCAATCTGTTGAGTTGGCATTGGTGCGCTTACATCAAGGATCACAAGATCAGCATCATTTTGATGTTCAAATAACCATTGGGGAGTAACAAAGTAATCGTATTCCACGGTGCGACCTCATTTATTTAGCAGAAGGTGAGCTGTCTGGGATAGCTGGAAATTGCTGTGTAGGTGATGTTTCAGGTTGAGTCTGCTCTGTTTCTATTGGTGTCGTGGAGCGTGTATAGATATTTAAGCCCGCAAGGAAAACACCACCGATAGAACCAAAGGCAAGTAGCGCGATAATCACAATAATTATTTTTTTCATAATGTTCATTTGCAGATGAATGTTGCGCAAAAGTATATCGAGATATGAAGTTGAAACAAGTACTAAGTCAGTTTAATCAGCAAATGATAGTAGCTAGAACGTCTTATTTTTAGGCAAAAAAAGGGTAGATAGATAAATAAACAGGCTATTTACTTTTTATAAATAGCCTGAGTAGAGTTAATGTTGACGTTAATTATTTCAATCAAAGGTTACAGTCAATGATAAGAAAAAATCCCTTAAACTCAGGAGTAAATGAGTTTAAGGGTAAGGGTAACGCAACTTAATTAGGAATATAAAAACCAGAATGTCATTGCTAAGTTCACAATAGCCGCGACAGCCATAGGAATGGCGGTACGTTTAACTATTTGGAAAGGTGAGACATTCGCAATACCTGCAATGGCGACAATGGCTGCGGTAATGGGTGAAACAGTACGGCCAAAGCTGGTCATAATTTGCATTGGTAAAATCAAAGTAATGACATCGACTTTTAAGAAAGCGGCAATTTTGGGTGTTAAGGCGGCAAATGAGAAGAACGCCGCATTACCTGAACCCATTAAAAATGCCGCTAATGCAAGAATGGCACTCATTACAATGATCATCGCTGCAATACCAAAACCTGCGTCTTGAGCGGAGCTAATTAGCGTATCGACGGCACCACTTTTAAGTAAACCATTGGCAAAGAACTCACCAGACACAATTAACGATACCACTAAGACAAATTGCTTACCCATTCCTTCAAAGAACAACATAAAGCTATTCATTACGGCTTTTGCATCGCGTAAGCGAACATATTCAAAAAGAAGTGCAATCACGGTACTAATAATCATTGCTGTGGTGACTTCTAATTTAATATACGGGTGTAGCAAAGGGCTGAAGCCAATAATCAGAATTAAAGGGATCACCGGTAATAAGGCATAAGACAGTGGAATTTTATTGCCTTCTTCTTTTACTGCATCGATGGTTGTTGGGTCAAAAACAAATCCTTCACGTTTATCCCACCAGCGTTGAATAAAGAAATGAGTGATCGCAACAGCAATAATAATAGGAATTGTGATCGGTAGCTGGTGCTGAACAAAATAGACTGCCGGTTCAATATCTGCTGTTTTTGCCGCCATAATCACGTTACCAGAGCCGGGACCATGGTCGATAAATTGGCAGCATCCAATAACGGCTAAAGCAGAAAGTGGGCTAATACCAGAACGAATTAATATCGGATACATGGTGACCATTAACAGCATACCTAAACCTGCATGGCTAGGAATAAAGATAACCAAGATTTGAGTAACTAGAAATGAGATCACTAATAATAAGTAAGGCGATTTTATCGCTTTTAATGGTCTTTCAAAAATAGCGAATAAAGCACGGCTTGCGCCAACGTGTTCCATATAACGAGAGAAACCCGCAATTGCCATTAATGTTAAACCAAGACCCGCTAGGCGAGAACTCATAATATCCGTAAAGATTTGGAAAATATCAAAATATTTAAATTGAGTAGATTTATTTTCTGGCAATAACGGATTAAGGTCGAGAGATGCTGTTAAGAGCAATAGCAATAATCCGCCGAGTAATAATACTGGCTGAGGTTTATAACCTCGCGCCAGTAAATAAACCACCAACGCTGTTACCAGCGCGGCAATGATTAAACCTGTCATAGTGAATTCCCCGGTAATGATGCAATATTTTTTGTTATTGGTTTAATGCTGAAAAAGCTTGTGTAATATCTGCAATAAGATCATCCGTTGCTTCAAGACCAACATGTAAACGGACAAAAGGACCATGACCTTCACGCCAATCAGATGCTGTTCTCGCACCGACAACATTGGCAGGTAAAGCGAGGCTTTCAAATCCACCCCAAGAAGCACCGATACCAAAAAGTTCAAGCGCATCAATAAATTGCTCTGATTGTTTAGTGGTGTATTCTTGTTTAAATTCAATGGTTAATAGACCGTTACTGCCTTTGCAGTCACGTTTCCATAAATCATGACGAGGGTGATTAGGTAATTCAGGGAACCAGACTTTTTCAACTTCAGGGCGAGTCTCTAACCACTGTGCAATGGCGAGTGCTGATTTACCATGTGCTGCGATGCGTTGGCCTAAGGTTCTCATACCACGAAGAACTAATGCTGCATCATCTGGGCTACTGGCTTGACCTAATGCTTCAGGTAAAGCACCAATTTTTTTCCATGCTTTTTCATTTGCAACCATAATGCCCATCATCACATCAGAGTGACCGCATAAATATTTAGTTGCCGCGATAACAGAGACATCTGCGCCTAATTCCAGCGGGTTATAAAGCCATGCAGAGCCCCAAGTATTATCAACACCAACAGGAATATCTCTCTCATGAGCAATACGGCAAATTTCAGGTAAATCGAGCATTTCATAAAGTAATGAGCCCGGCGATTCGACAAAAATAAGCTGTGTATTTTCTTGAATTTTTTGTTCAAAATCAGAACCATCGGTTTTAAAGAAACTATAAGCAATGTTATTAGGCTCAAGAAAAGCCGATGCAATTTTACGAACAGGCTCATAAACAGAATCAGCAAATAAAACATGTCCACCACTGCGGGCATATCCCATAATAGTGACCGCAATAGCCGCTAATCCGGTAGGGAATAACTGCGCACGATGACCGCCTTCTAATTCGGTTACTAAAGCTTCAAGGGCAAATGCGGTTTCTGTACCACGTGCGCCGTAGCTTAAAACACGCTCTGTTGCACGACGATCACGAACATCACGCCAACTTTTAATAGAATCAAAAACGATGGTGCTGGCTCTCATTACGGGTGGATTAATGGGACCTGACGTTTTGATTTCTTGGCGTCCACTGTGTATCAGTTTTGTTTGTTTATTTTGTTTCATTATTAATATCTCCAAATATAGAAATAGAGTTCCCCGGTAATTAAATAAAAGGATTAATTACTGTTTGCGCTTATTTTGTTTCTATTATTTATAACAAACTTATTTATTTTTAAAATAGCTATTTTCTAAAAATGATGATCTTCCTCTAACTTTTTAGCATTAATTATTCTAATTAAATCTTAAATGTTATTTAAGATTCAAAAGTTATAACTAATAAATAAAGAGTTATTTATAACATATTGAATTAATGTTATTTTTTAATTGATTAGAAATATTTGAAATTAGATTAAAATTATCAAAGTGTTTTTTTTGAGATTATATTGCATAAATAAAATAACAATCTAACAAGTCGTTTGATTAAGAAAACGATTTTTTTATTATTTTTTTTAACAGGGGAAATAATTATGGGAACCAGCGTTTTTGATTCGGTTTTATTAAAGAATTTATGGTCAACAGAAGAAATGAGAACTATTTTTTCTGATAAAACCAGAATGCAAAATTGGCTTGATTATGAAGCGGCATTAGCGATTGAACAAGCTGAATTAGGTTTGATCCCAAAAGAGGCTGCAAAAGTGATTGCAGATACTGCGAAACTTGAAAAGCTCGATATGGATTATGTATTAGAACAAGTGCGTCTTACTCGCCATCCATTAGTGCCAACAATTCGTGGCTTAGAACATGCTTGCCCAGAACACTATGGGGAATATGTTCACTTTGGTCCAACAACACAAGATGTTATTGATACAGGCCTCGTACTGCAACTAAAAGATGCTCATCATACTTTTTTACGTGATATCAAAGTATTAGGTCGTGCATTGCTTTCATTAAGTGAACAACATCGTAACACACCAATGGTTGGACGTACATTAGCCTTACAAGCTCTGCCAATTACATTTGGTCATAAAACCGCAATTTGGCTAACTGAGTTAGCGCGCCATTATCAACGTCTTAAAGAGATCGAACCTCGCTTATTTGTGGGTAGTGTTGTTGGTGCTGTGGGGACAAAAGCCTCTTTAAGTGATAAAGCTGATGAATTAGAAGCCCGCGTATTAAAACGCTTAGGCTTAGGTGTACCTGAAATTTCATGGCAACCTGCGCGTGATAGATTCAGTGAGTATGGCATGCTAATGGGCTTAATCAGCGGAACTTTAGGTAAAATTGCCAATGAAATCCTATTGTTAGCGCATAACGAAATTGATGAGCTATCTGAGCCTTTCAGCAAAGGACAAGTGGGTTCTTCGACTATGCCACATAAGCGTAACCCTGCCATTGTTGAAAATGCGGCCTGTGTGAGTAATACCCTAAAAGCGAATCTTTCTGTTTTAACGGATATGATGAAACACCAACATGAGCGCGATGGTGCAATCTGGAAAATGGAATGGAAGATCATGCCAGAAATGTGCCTGATGTTGTCTGTTATCTTCGACAATATGAAAACAGTAATAGGCGGGCTAAATGTGCATGTTGAGAAAATGCGCAAAAATATGGATATTCTGGGTGGCTTTATGCTGGCAGAGCGTGTGATGTTTGCATTATCTGATAAAGCAGGTAAACAAACTGCGCATGAAATTGTGTATGAAGCATCAATGTCTGGACAAGAAGAAGGCATAACCTTCGTTGAAGCGATTAACCGTGATACCCGTATTCGTGATCACATTACTCAAGAAGAGCTTGATGCACTTTTAGATCCAACGACATATGTCGGTAATGCACCTGCCCAAGTTGATCGTGTTGTCGCACAAACCAAAGCCTCTGGCTGGTTAAATGACTAAGTGACTTAATTACATCCAACCTTCTTATTATCTAAAAGCCGGTGATATTACTGGCTTTTTCTTATCTATTTCGAGGTGTTTATGACATTGAGTCAGCAGTTAGCCCAATTTATTACGACAACCACTTTCTCTGATTTACCTGCTCAAGTTGTTAGCCGAGCCAAAATTCATTTATTAGATACATTAGGTGTCGCGCTTGCTGGAAGTGTGCAACAAAGTGCTATTCAAAGCCGTCAAGGTGTGGCTTTTTTACCTGATAGCCAAGGCAACATTCCGATTTGGGGAAGTTCGCTCACAGTAAGTACTACGGTGGCTGCACTTACAAATGGTATTGCATCACATGCCTTAGATTTTGATGATACACACACTGATTCAATTGCACATGGTAGCGCGGTATTAACGCCGATTGCTTTTGCATTGGGTGAGTCAATTGGTGCGTCATCAAAAGATATTCTAACGGCGTGGGTGATTGGCTGGGAAGTTGCTGCTAGAGTCGGCTTAGCAAGCCATAGTGGATTTCATCAGCGAGGTTTTCATGCCACAGCAATTGCAGGAATTTTTGGCGCTACGGCTTGTGCCGCTTCACTATTAAAGCTAACGCCAGAACAAACTGTGAATGCAATTGGCCTAACAGGAAGCCAAGCAGGAGGCGTGGCAGAATATCTTACTAACAGTTCATCTTCTAAATGCTTTCATGCGGGATGGGCTGCACAATCAGGTATCATCGCAGCATCATTAGCAAAAGGCGGAATGACAGGCCCTGAAACAATATTTGAAGGTCGTTATAGCCTTTATCAAACACATGGTATTAAAGAGCAAGCACAACCAGAACAAGTGGCATCAGGATTAGGTGATGTATGGGAATTTTTAAATGTTTCCATTAAGCCTTATCCGGTGTGCCATTTTGCTCATGCGACTGTGGATTGTGGGCGTAATTTGCTGAAAAAAGGGATCACGGCTGATGATATCGATAGTGTTGAGTGCGTTGTCGATCCAGTAGCGGCTGCTTTGATTTGTGAGCCTCCTGAAACAAAATGGGCACCTCAAACAGCCTACGGCGCTAAATTTAGTTTGCCATGGTTATTTGCTGCAGGTTTTTTAGATAATGCTTTAACGCTCTCTTCATTATTACCTGAAAACCTACAACGGGAAGATATCCAGTCATTAGCGAAACGTGTAAGTTATCGTTATCCCGAAAAAGGGGAGATCCCATTTCCTACCTATTTCCCCGGATTAATTTTCGTGACATTAAAAAATGGCGAGAAGATCACAGAGAGATTAGATATTCAATATGGTAATCCGAAAAATCCAATGACAGATAAAGATGTGATCAGTAAGTTTTACGATAATGCATCTTTGGCGATAGAAGCAGAACAAGCAGCACAATTAGTTGAAAAAATACTGCATTTCGACAATGTCACTATTGCAGAAATAACACAATTATTACGTATTAAAGAAATCGAAGATTAGGTTGAAATAATACAAACAAGATGATTATGTAAAAGCTTGATGTGAAAGGGCAGTGTAAAAGATGAGTGTAAAGGATTGGTTTTAGCTACCAATCCTTTACTTATTGTCTCGCACACATAAATTCAGATGTACAAACTATCTTCTCACCAATTCTCACCGTACCTGAAAAGCTAACAATGGTGCGTCGCTGTCGGCGAAATTGGATCTCAATATGTAGCTGATCGCCCGCTTTTACCACATCATAAAAACGCGCATTTTTTATACTGGCAAAATAACATTGCTGATCTTCACCCATTGGTGAAAGATAATAATGTGCAAGAACGCCTGAAGCTTGAGCCATGCTTTCAAGTAGTAATAAAGGTGGATAGAACTCACCAAAAACAACCGTATCATTGGTTGTGACATTTTTAATAGCGGTTAATTTGCCACTGGCAAGTTCATCTGGCTCAGAAATAACGCGATCAATTAATAAGAATGGATAACGATGAGGCAATATTTCCATTATTTCACTGACGGAAATGGGCATCTATTTTCTCCTCGTTATGGTGATAGGGCAGACTCATTTTACAACAACGGTGGTTATTATTTCATTCTTATTCAAGATCGTACAGCATTGACCTGTATTTTAGATGAGAAAATTGAGTTAAACAGATAACAAAGACCAGAATAGGAAAAATCTAGCCGTTGTTATTTCTAAATAAGAATCGTTTATTAATCAAGGCGAGCAATAATTTGGCGTAGATCGTTCATTGCTGCTTCATTTAGAGGCTCTTGCGGTAAAATAGGAGAGCCCACTTCGAAGCCTTGAATATTTAGGGATGCTTTAATACATGATGCGAGCGAGTACTTTGTAAACGCTTCATTGATTTGCCACATCTCTTTTTGTTTTGCTAAAGCTGTATCAAAATCGCCTTTTGTTGCTAGCTCATACAGTTCAACACATTGCTTTGGCAACACACATGCAGGACCTGCCATCCAACCTACACCACCAAGTTTTAGCACTAACAATGGAATATGAGCTGAAGCACTAAAGATTTTAACGCGCTCACCAAACGTATTGATCATGGTGAGTAGGCGACCTGTATTGCTTGAGGCATCTTTAATATATTCAATATTCGGGATATAGCTAAGTTCATTGAATAAAGAGATAGGAAGAACATCGCCCAAAAGCCCCGGATTGGTATAAATTGTCATGGACTTTTCAGGAAACGCTTCGGCGATAGTTTGGAAATAACCAGCTTGTGCGGTTTCGCTTAATGGGTACATTTTTTGTGAAATTAAGACCATGCCATCGACGCCTAATTGAGCATATTGTTCAGCTTGATGACAGGCATCTGCGGTTGAAAACCCTGCAACACCCGCAATAACGGGAACCCGACCTGCGGTTTGATCAACGGTAATACGCACAATTTCATTGCGTTGCGCTTGAGAGAGATAAGCGTATTCACCTGTGCTACCTAATGGACTTAAACCATGAACTCCACACGAAATTAAATGTTCGACTAATCGACGTAATGAAGCTTCAAGGATAGTACCTTTAGTTTGATCAACAGGTGAAACAAGGTAAGGAAAAATGCCATGAAATTGGGTCATAATCGGTGTCCTGTTTTATGGTTTTAATCTTTTATTACTTTGGTTATCTACACGATTTAAGGGTTTTAAAATCTCTACTCTTGTTGAAGTGTTATGTCGGCATGATTAATCACTTCATTTTGTTCATTTTTTAATGAATCAAACAGTATTTGGGCTGCTTTTCCAGGGCTGTTGGCATTCAGATACAGGTTATAACTAATAGCAGGTAAAGCCGGTAAGCCTTCTTTTTCGCCTAAAATACGCAAATCATCACCTGAAAGCTCAATTGAACGCGCCATAATGCCTAAGCCTGCTCGTACTGCGGCTCTGGCGCCTGAAAGTGTTGTAGCAACATAAGCGATTCGCCAACGAATACCTTGTTGATCAAGGTGATTTATCATCATATCGCGGTATGTGCTGGGTTCATCTAATACAACTAATGGTAAGGGTTCATCAAGATCAAATCTGAAGTGTTTTCCGCAATACCATAAAGAGGGAGAAACACGTAATACAATTTTGGGATAACCCACATGTTCTTCAGTGGAAATGGCTAAATCAAGCTCGTTATTCTCTAACATAGACATTAAAAACGGACTACGTTTAACAATAATTTCCATGATAAGGCGAGGATAGGCTCCAGAAAAACGCGCGAGAAGATCAGGTAAAATCGTGTTTGCCGTATCATCTGGAGAGCCAATTTTTAAGATCCCATCAATTTCTTCATGCATCAATGAAAGACAGGCTTCATCATTCAGACGCAAAATACGGCGAGCATAATTAAGCAGTTGTGTACCCGCTTCTGTCAGTGTTTTGTTTCGCCCTTGGCGAGCAAACAGCTCTTTGCCTATCAACGATTCAAGTCGTTGCATTTGTTGGCTTACGGCAGATTGTGTACGACAAACAGATTCAGCCGCCGCTGCAAAGGTATTTCCATCGACAACAGCAACAAAGGTTCGGAGCAAATCAAGTTCTAAGTTAAAAATAGGGCGTTTTGCGGAGGTCATTATAGATATCTCTTAACTGGTGTTGTGTTTAATAAAACCAATAAATCATATTTTTTATAAGACTATTTTAGATGTTACGTAATGAATACTCATACTATGAAGAGTTGAATTAATAATCTATAACAAAGCTCAATAATTTCGAGGTGTTATCCATTCTTTGATGAAAAAGAAGAGCAAATGAAGGTAACTACTGATTTTTATACAGTGTTATGAGACAATAGCGCCTTTCTTAAAATCAGTTACAGAGTGGTTATGTCCCTTTCTCAATCAGTTAAAAATCAAATAAGTCAGTGGTATAAAGCCCTACCAGAGCATATCGAAGGGTTTATTCCGCGTGCACCACAGCGTGAAATGATAGCTGAGGTGGCTAAGACTTTTTCTGATGAAATGGGACGTCATTTAGTGATAGAAGCCCCGACTGGCGTGGGTAAAACACTCTCTTATCTTATTCCGGGTATTGCTATTAGCCGCGATGAGAAAAAACCACTGATAATCAGTACAGCCAATGTGGCACTGCAAGATCAAATTTATAGCAAAGATCTTCCATTACTTAAAAAAATCATTCCTGATCTCACGTTTACAGGCGCTTTTGGTCGTGGACGTTATTTATGCCCTCGCAATTTAGATGCGATTTGTGCAACAGAAGGCGAGCAGATTGACTTAATGTTTTTGCTTGAAGATAAAGTTGATGTGGCGACGAGTGCAGAAAGAGAAATTTGCCAAGAGCTTAAAAATGATTTCACTAGTTTCGGCTGGGATGGTTTGCGTGATCACCATAAACGTGCACTAACCGATAGTTTATGGCGAAAAATCAGCACAGATAAAATGAACTGTTTAGGGCGAAATTGCCAATATTATCATCGCTGTCCTTTCTTTATTGCTCGTCGTGAAATTGATGAAGTGGATGTGGTTATTACCAATCACGCTTTAGTAATGGCGGCAATGGAAAGTGAATCTGTGTTGCCAGATGCTAAAAATCTACTTTTGGTACTTGATGAAGGGCACCATATTCCTGATGTTGCGCGAGATGCCCTTGAAGTTGAAGGTGAAATAACCTTAGTTGCCCTCAATAATCAGCTTGATAATATCACTCGTCATGTTAGCCAGTATTTAGCGCAATTTATTCCCGTAAGACCGCCTAAATTGGCTGATCCTATTCGTTTTGATGCACATATCGCTAAGTTACGTGAAGCTTATCAAGAAGTTGATACATTCACGCGCGCACTATTACCAGAACGTAGTGAACAAGATGAATATCTCTTCCCATTAGGTGAACTGCCTGAACAACTTCTATTAAGTTGCCAGACATTATTTAAGCTAACAGATGGTTTAAAAATGTTGGGCGAAGCTATTTTAAATGATTTAACAGAGCGTACGGCAAAAGAAGATGTTGTGCGTTTACATCGTGCTATTTTAACGACCAGTAGAATGGTGGGGTATTTAGAAAATATGGCGAAATTGTGGCGCTTGGCAACATTAGAGCAAACCTCAAAAGCGCCTGTATCCAAATGGCTAACGCGTCGTTACGATAAAAAGCAATCTCATCTCTATTTTCATTGCGCGGGTATTCGTGTTAGCGAACAGCTGACGCAATTGTTATGGAAAAATATCCCGCATGTGGTTATCACATCAGCGACATTACGATCATTAAATAGCTATTCTCGTATTCAAGAATTAACGGGGTTAAGTGAGCATTTTGATGATCGCTTTATTACGTTGTCTTCGCCTTTTGAACATAAAGAGCAGGGTAGATTAGTTATTCCTAAAATGCGTTATGAACCGACCATGAGTCATGAACGTGAACATTTGAAAGAGATGGCGCGTTATTTTCGACACTGCATGGAAGAGAATAACCACAGAGGTCAATTGGTTTTATTTAGTAGCCAACGGGCAATGGAAGGTTTTTTAGAAGAAGTGAAAGATTTGCGTTTGTGTTTATTAGTGCAGGGCGATCAGCCACGCTATCGATTAGTCGAAACACATTGTAAGCGTATTGATGCTGGTGATAATAGTGTGTTGATAGGTTTGCAATCTTTTGCTGAAGGGCTCGATTTAAAAGGCGATTATTTAACGCAGGTACATATTCATAAAATTGCTTTTCCACCTGTGACAGATCCGGTGATTGTGACAGAGGGCGAGTGGCTTAAATCGCTAAAGCGCTATCCTTTTGAAGTACAAAGCTTGCCAAGCGCATCATTTAATTTAATTCAGCAAGTTGGACGTCTTATTCGTAGTCATCATTGTCACGGTGAAATAGTGATTTATGACAGACGCTTGCTAACAAAAAATTATGGTTCGCGTTTATTAACCGCGTTACCTATTTTTCCTATTTATCAACCTGAGATGCCTAAAGAAAAAGATAAATAAAAAAGACTACCTAGAGAAAGAAAGGTAGCCTTTTAGCATCATAATTGTAATTTTTTATAAGAATTAATTCTCAATATTGGCTTCAATAAACCATAAGAATTTATCAAGATCACGCGATGCGGCAGTAAACATATCTGCGGTATCTTCGTCTTCAACTTCGTCAATGGCTTTACGAATATCATTGGCAACAACCGCATAACGATCAGCCAGTGCTTTTAAGTGATCTTGCACATCATGAATATCCAGAGGATAAGCTTTTAATGGTGTTTTCTTACTCACCACTTGTGCAGTACCTAATACAGTGCCACCTAATTGAACAACACGCTCTGCAAACTCATCGGTATGCTGATTAATGGTATCGCGGAAGCCGTCAACCATCTCATGGACAGAAATAAAGTTTCTGCCACGCATATTCCAGTGCGCTTGTTTTGTGATGAGAGATAAGTCGATAAACTGCGTCACCATCTGTTGCAATAATTCGATAGCATGCAGTTTTACGCTGTCATCAAGGTTATTACGGGTATAAAGCAGAGTTGAAGGTGTGGATTTGACTAATTTAGCAGTACTCATAATCGTTCTCCCTAAATAATTAATAACTCAATATCTTAATTTCTGTTAATTATGATAGTAAATTATTAATGGTTAGTCTTATCGATTGATACTATTAAATTGATAGGTCATCTATTAAAAAAATCTAATCTATCGAAATAACCTATTTAGGGTAAGACAAAGTGTGCAAAATAGCAATGATAGGCCAGTAAAGTTATTATTTAATAAGTAAAAAGGATCATAAGATCCTTTTTAAATAAATATTTATTTCTTATGAATAAATACGGTTAAATAATTATTTAACCTCTTCAATTTTGGTTTTGCTTTTTATGGTTGCCGTTGAACCAATAGAGGCTAAAACAATAAAGGCTAAGGCAACCCATTGAATTAAAGTCAAATGTTCATGCAAGAAAATAATACCAATAAAAGCACCCATACAAGGCTCTAAGCTCATTAAAGTCCCGAAGGTTTTAGCCGGTAAACGTGTGAGAGCAATCATTTCTAAAGTATAGGGGAAAGCGGTTGATAGAATCGCAATAGCTAATGCAACAGGTAAAATTGACCAGCTAAACATAATATCTGGGCTACTCTGTAACATACCAATAGGAACGAAAATAAAGGCAGCAACTAATGAGCCAATAGAAACCGTTGCCGCGCCGTAGCCTTTACCTGCACGTTGTCCGAATACAATATATAATGCCCAACCTACACCAGCACCCAGTGCATAAAGGATACCTAGAGGATCTAATCCATGAATATTATCGCCAATAGGTAGCAATAATCCTAAACCAGCAATGACTAAAATTATCCATAAGAAGTCGATGGCTCTGCGCGATGAAAACATAGCAACAGCTAAAGGGCCAGTAAATTCAAGGGCAACAGCAATGCCTAAAGGAATGGTTTCAAGGGCGAGGTAGAAAAGGTAATTCATCATCCCTAAAGATAAACCATACAAAAACAGTGGCATAATCGATTCTCGAGTAAACTTAAGTCGCCACGGTTTAAAAATAAAAAAGAGGATCAAAGTACCCAATAACAGGCGTAACGCCGTTACAGCGGGGGCACCAATAACAGGAAATAGGCTTTTAGCAAGGGATGCGCCGCTTTGAATTGAAAGCATGGAGAGAAGCAAAAGAAGCACAGGGTAAAACACCTGTAATTTAGCTGAGTGTCTGGCTGACAACATCCTATAAAACCTCGTCAATAATCAATCGTATGTGTTCTCTGTTAGCAGATAACAAAGGATCGCATAATATAAAATAAAATCACCTGCTTTAATATAGTTATTCCTTAATAAATATTTTTATTTTAATTTGATTGAGCTAAATTAGCTTAAATATAAATTAGTTTATTTTTAATAAAATAAAAAATAGCCTCTTATAAATATAAGGGTTAATAATGATTAAATATATATGTGCGATAAAAAGCGTAAAAACACTTTTTTTAACCTTTTTTATTAAAAGTACCTTCAGTATAATTCCAAGCTCGTTTTAACTAGCTAAAAGAGAATAAAAAATGAGTAAAATAAAATCTATCGCAGTGTATTGTGGTTCTAGTTTAGGGGCTTCACCTATTTATAAAGAACAAGCAATTATTTTTGCCAAAGAGCTGGTTAAACGTAATATTACCTTGATTTATGGTGGTGCAAGTGTCGGTATTATGGGAACACTCGCTGATACTGTATTAGCTGAAGGCGGAAAGGTAATTGGTGTTATTCCTACGTTGTTAGAAGGGCGTGAAATTTCACATAAAAATCTGACTGAACTGCATGTTGTTGAAACAATGCATCAGCGTAAAAGTAAAATGATTGAATTAGCTGAAGGTTTTGTCGCTTTACCCGGTGGCTTTGGTACATTAGAGGAGTTTAGTGAAGTCTTTACATGGAGCCAAATTGGGTTACATCAAAAACCACTAGGCTTACTTAATATCAATCAGTTCTATTCTCCATTATTAATGATGATTGATAAAATGGCTGATGAACAATTCTTACATGAAAAATACCGGAATATGGCGATTGTGGAACAATGTCCTATTCAACTTTTAGATAAATTTGAAACGTACACCGCACCTCCTGTAAAAACCTACAACAAATAAAGGTAAAAAATGATAATAATAAGAAAAGCAATTTTGTCTGATGTAGAAGAAATTAATACGCTTTACACTTATTTATTTAATGAAATGGCGAATTTACAACCCGATCGATTAAAGCCGGGTAAGCAAGATGAAGCTTTTATTATTAATGGAATAAAAAATAATAAGTTTCATCTTTTAGTGGCAGATTTAGACGGTAAAGTAGTTGGATTTAGCATGGCGCAAATCCAAGAAACACCAATGTTTAACTGCTTAGTTCAGCGTAAATATGCTTATATTTATGATATTGTTGTTGACCCTTCTGTACGTAGCCAAGGCGTAGGAAGTTTATTATTAATAGCAATGAAAGAATGGGCTAAATCAGAGAAAATGACGCATCTTGAGTTATCTGTATTAGCTGAAAATGGTGCTGCTAAACGTTTTTACGAGCGTGAAGGATTAAAAGAAGTGAGCACAGTAATGGCGATTGCTTTATAGCATGCTGAATTTACGTTAATTCTCATAGGATTAAGTGCATAGATAAAAATAAACCCGCTTAATGCGGGTTTATTAATTATATTATTCAGCTAAATTGTGGGTTTCCCCGCAATGATCGTACACAATACCCTGACATTTTCAACATCTTCTGCCGATATTTCAAACAGGTTTCTATCTAATACAATAAAATCGGCAAATTTTCCGACTTCTAATGATCCAATTTGTCTATCCATATCCAATGCTTGAGCAGCATTAATAGTGGCTGCGCGTAGGACTTCAATTAACGTTAGGTTACGATCATTATCAAGACGAGGGCTTTTTGTATCTTTTTGACGAGTCATTGCGACTTTAAAATCGTACCATTCATTAAGTGGATCAATCGGCCAATCGCTACCAAAAGCAACAGTAACGCCCGCATCAATAAACTTGCCAGCAGTTTCTAAATAATCACAGCGAGATTTACCCAGCATTTCAATATCTTTTTCGATATTGCTCAGTTCTGCTGCCGCCCATTGGAAGGAGAGAAAAGGGTAGGTTTTTAGTTGTGCAAAACGCACATAATCTTTTTTACACATCAATTCATTATGTGCAAGCCCCGGTCTTATGTCTTTTTCAGGTAGGGTTTCACGCATCGCACTAATGGCATCAAGTGCCGTGCTAATTGCACCTTCAGCAACAGTATGAATATGAGGATGATAACCCGCACGGGCAATTTCTGTGACTAACGGCGTTAAAATTTCAGGTGAGAAATAGAGATCGCCAATATGTTCAGAGTCTTGCCAGTGTGGCGTGTCATCGGTGCCAACATTGATACGATAAGGTGAGTGTAAACGGGCTGTCATAATCGGCGCTTGTAATACACCATCAAGGAAAAGTTTGATATGGCGGATCGCAACACTAGGTTGAGCTCCATCGCTGATTTGATGCCACTGTGAAAAACGAGTGGCAGCATGATGTACAGCGTTTGGAATATCTTCAATATAAGGTACATCATCCGGCGTGATTTCAACGGCATTCTCTACGCGAAGAGTCAGTTCTCCAGCTCTTCTTAACGTATTAAAGGCGCGTAATTGAGGCTCGCCTACACGCGCATCCATTATGGTGGTTACGCCTTGTTCATTTAATAATTTTTGAACATGACGGGCTATTTGCAGGTTTTGTGCTTCAGTCAATGGCGGCAAGCTGTCAATGGCTTGCATTGCTGGTGCATCTTCAAGAATACCAATAGGGGTTCTATCACCATCACGTTCAATGTTTCCATCCGGCGGATCGGGTGTTTCAGCGGTGATATTTAACAATTCTAAAGCACGAGAATTGGCAAGAACACTATGGCAATCGCTAGAAAAGAGCAAAATAGGGCGAGTCGTATTTAAGGTATCAAGGTGATAACGTGTCATTTGCACGCCTTCAGGTTGCATACCTTCACGATACCATGCGGAGACTTTTAGCCATTCGGTATCACTATCAATAAAGTTTTCATCAAGGTATTTCTGAATACGCAATAAAATGTCATCGATAGAGAGCGATTGATAATCAAGATGGCAACCCGCTAATGTTGCACCTCCCCAAAATGGATGCATATGTGCATCAATAATGCCCGGCATGACCATTCTTCCCTGTAAATCAATTTGTTCAGTATTTTCATTACAGTAAGAAAGTAACACCTCTTTTTTACCTGAAGCAATAATTACACCTTGGCTGATCGCGATAGCATCAACAATATTGTTATTATGATCAGCGGTATAAATAAGTCCGTTGTAATAGAGAGTGTCTGCAATTTGAAATGTCATTCTTCTACCTTGTATTGCTTTTTTAGCACATAAAACGCGTGCTTAAATGATTATTCTGCTTATAGGGCATCCTGTTGCGTTTTGACGCGGGCGGTCATAGTAGAATTAAATGAGAGTGAATACTACAAGCTTGTTACATCAACTTAACGAAAAATACGACTTAGAGGGTAATTAAAATGCTTAAAAAACAGATTAATACCTCTCTCTTCGAAAGGTGATAAGGTAAGTTTAAAGAAGTTAGACTTACCTTATCTAGGATAGAAAGCGGTTAGTTATCGGGTGAATTGGCAGAACACACTTCACAATGTGGATTTTTAGGTAATTTGAATTCGCGAAATTGCATACGCATTGCATCAAACATCAATACCTTACCATGTAAATTTTCACCATAGCCGGTGAGTAATTTAATAGCTTCAACTGCTTGTAATGTGCCAATTGTACCGACTACAGGTGCCATTATACCCGCTTCAACACAACTTAACGCATTATCACCAAAAAGATGGCTTAAACAGCGATAGCAAGGCTCATCATCTTGGTAGGTGAATACACTGATTTGACCTTCCATCCGAATAGCGGCACCAGAAACGAGAGGCTTTTTCTGATGAAAGCAGAGACGATTAAGTTGCTCACGTACTGTCACATTATCAGTACAATCCATAACAATATTATGTTGGCTAATAAGCTCTGCTAAAGCCTCATCTTCAAGTAATGCATCGACGGTTTCTATCGTGACATGAGGATTAATTGCTTCTAATGTCGCTTTTGCAGATAGCACTTTAGGTTGACCAATCGTGGCGTCACGATGAAGAATTTGGCGCTGAAGATTAGAAAGAGAAACTGTATCAAAATCTAATAACGTGAGTTTTCCCACACCTGCGGCTGTAAGATATTGCGAGGCACTACATCCTAACCCACCTGCGCCAACAATCAATACAGAAGCACTTTTCAGTGCCTCTTGACCATCAAAATCAAAACCTCTTAATACAATCTGGCGATTGTAGCGCAGCATTTCTTCATCAGTTAATTCAATACTCATAAAGGCTATTCACTTTTTAATAGAGAATTAAATAGCTCAATAGTCACAGTTTCGCCAGCTGCAACTTTACCGCGTTCACGCTCTAAAACGATAAAGCAATTAGCGATACTAAAGGAGCTATAAACGTGTGAGCCTTGATGACCACTTGTGTCTACTTGCCACACACCTTCGGCATTAATACTTGCAATACCACGTTGAAAATCAAGGCGACCTGCTGATTTTTTCAATGATGATTGAGCAATGGCTTGAAAACGTTGCGGTGCTTTCCAATGACTAAAACCTGATAGACGAGCAATTAAAGGCTGAACCAATTGATAGAATGTCACGGTTGCTGACACTGGGTTACCTGGCAAACCGCAGAACCATGCATTATGTAATCGACCAAAGGCAAAAGGTTTTCCCGGTTTAATGGCAAGTTTCCAAAAACCAATTTCACCAATTTCATCAAGAATTTGTTTGGTGTAATCGGCTTCACCCACAGAAACACCACCACTGCTGATCACTAAATCTGCTTCTTGATCCGCCTTTTTAAAGGTTTCACGTAGTTTTTCTGGTGAATCAGGAATAACGCCTAAATCTAAGACTTCACATCCTAGTTTTTCAAGCATTAAGCGTACCGCAAAGCGGTTGGTATCATAAATTTGACCCGCTTTTAATGGCTGTCCAATGGTTTGTAATTCATCACCCGTAGAGAAAACAGCTACTTTTAAACGACGATAAACTTGTACCGTTGCCACACCTAAAGAGGCGATTAAAGGTAATTGCGCTGTTGAAAGTTTAGTACCAGCAGGTAATACAATGTCGTTTTCTTTAATATCTTCACCAATACGGCGAATGTTCTGGCCTTTCTTAGCTGGGTGTGGAAAACGAACACCATTTTCAGTCACTTCAGCTTCTTCTTGCATTATGACAGTATCAACACCAGCAGGAACCATTGCCCCTGTCATAATGCGTACACATTGCCCAGCAGGAAGTTCTCCCTCAAAAGGAATACCAGCGAACGATTTACCTGCAACAGGAAGTGGAGTTTGAGCTTCTAAGTCAGCGTAACGAAGTCCATAACCATCCATTGCCGAATTATCAAAAGGCGGAACATTCAGTGGAGATGTAATGTCTTCACTTAGAATATAATCTGCGGCGTTATTTAATGGAATGTTAAGGGTATTGGTAATTGCCAGCGGTTTTTCAAGTAGTTTTTCTAGCGCTTCATCAAGAGATAATAAACCGCTAACGTGACATTGACTCATCATATACTCCAAGATCTATCGAAATGTTCTGTTTTATTTCATGATACTAATCTATCACGATGAACATCATCATGTCAGAGATCATCTTGTGAATAGAAAGAAATGAAACTTCTTATTGCAAAAATGTTAACTGTCTGAGGTTAATGTGTTACTTGTTCTGTTATTAATGGACAGCACATTAAAATGATAAAACAAAATAATGGATATCCATGAATACTTCAAATCACCAAAGTCATTCAGCACAAGCTTTTCATATTGCTTTTAGTGGGTTTCTTGCTTTAGTGGTTGCAATGGGGATAGGGCGCTTTACATTTACACCTCAAGTGCCGTTGATGATTGCAGAATATCAATTAACGCTAACAAGCGCGGGTATTGTTGCTGCATTTAATTACCTTGGTTATCTCGCGGGATCTTATGATGCGATGAAAGCCGTTAAAGGTGTGGGATATCGTTTATGGGCGGGTCTTTGGGGTGCGGTGATAATCACTCTGTTGTCTGCTTTTTTAAATGATGCTTTTACACATAGTATTGCGCGCTTTTTTATTGGCTGGGCAAGTGGTTGGACGTTAGTGCTGGTGGCTTCATGGGCTAATGAGTTACTGGCTCGTCTTAATCGACCTGCATTAAGTGTGGCTGTTTATGCAGGAACGGGTGCCGGTATATTTATTAGCGGTATTCTTGCCGTGTTAATTATGAAATGGCAAATGAGTGCGACGACGGGATGGTTAATTTATGGTTCTCTTGCTTTTATTTGTGCCATATATGTGAGCTACCATCTTCCAAAACCGTGGAAAATGAGCAGAGAAGAAGTAAAAGTTGCACCTTTAACGCTCACACCAGCGATGAAAAAGTTGATTTGGGGTTATACCTTCGCCGGATTTGGCTATATTTTACCTGCCACATTTCTTTCTCAAATGGCGGCAGAACGCTTTCCGGGTAGCTTGATCGCGCAATTTGTTTGGCCTGTTTTTGGTGCTTCAGCTGCATTGTGTATTGGGATCGCTATTTTAACGCGTAACATACTAAACACGCAGTTACGCCTAGCCATTACGCTTTGGTTACAAGCATTAGGTATTTTGATTGCAGAATGGGTCCCAACGATAACAGGGCTTGCGATTGGCGCTTTCTTAATTGGTGGTGGTCTTATGTGCGCTGTACAACTTGCTTTTTTACGAGGCAGAGAACTAGCTCCGGATCATGGGCGTTATATGGCGGGTTTACTTACCACTTTTTATGCCATCGGACAATTAGTTGGTCCTGTAATTTCTTCACTTTCAACCGCATTAACAGGGAAATTAGAACCTGCACTTTATGTTGCTTTTATTGTGTTGATAATCGGTGGTTTTCTAGTGTGCTTAAAAGAAAAAGAACATCAGTAAACTAAAAATAGCTCATACAAAAATGCAATAATTTCATAACGAAAAATGCGGTATCGCTGGATAATGTGATTGAGGTCATCTAAAGTGTAGGTTGTTGTTGCTAAGTGCGATAACAGCTACTTAATTAATGTGTTTATCGGAGAGTCCAATGTCATCATTAAGTAAAGAGGCGCAATGGGTGCATGCTGCGTTAGTTGAACGCGGTTTGGAAACGCCTCTTCGTGAACCAAAACTCTCTCCAAGTGAGAGTAAACAGCAAATTGAACATCATATGACAGAAGTGATGAAGCTGTTAAATCTGGATTTAAGTGACGATAGTTTAGCTGAAACACCTCGTCGTATCGCAAAAATGTATGTTGATGAAATTTTCTCAGGGCTGGATTACCACAACTTCCCAAAAATCACGCTAATTGAAAATAAAATGCAAGTTGATGAAATGGTGACAGTGCGAGATATCACATTAACAAGTACTTGCGAACATCACTTTGTCACTATTGATGGTAAAGCGATTGTGGCTTATATCCCGAAAGATAAAGTGATTGGGTTATCTAAAATCAATCGTATTGTGCAATTCTTCGCTCAACGCCCTCAAGTTCAAGAACGCTTAACACAGCAAATTCTTATCGCATTACAAACGTTACTAGGCACAAAAAATGTGGCTGTTTCTATTGATGCGGTTCACTATTGTGTTAAAGCTCGTGGTATTCGTGATGCAACTAGTGCAACCACCACCACTTCATTAGGTGGGTTATTTAAATCTAGTCAAAATACGCGTCAGGAATTTTTGCGCGCTGTTCGTCATCTTTGAGATTTTTAAATAAAAATGAATGAATCGTCTCGTCAACGTATCGAAGCTCTCGATGCGTTGAGAGGAATGGCGATCCTTGGCATTTTATTGCTCAATATTTCAGGTTTTGCATTATTAAGAGTGGCTTCATTTAACCCATTACATTCGGGAGAAGCCTCTTTTGGTGATCGTATAACATGGATGGCATTAAATCTGTTTGCTCAAGGAAAATTCCTCTTTATTTTTGCGTTGCTATTTGGTGGCACGCTTTATCTCCTTTTATATAAAGGAACGCGTTTTAATATATCGCGGTTAGTTGTGCTGGCATTGATTGGCCTTATTCACACATTATTTATTTGGGAAGGTGATATTTTATTTCCATATAGTATATGTGGTTTATTTGTTTTTGCGTTTATTAAATCAATAGCGACAAAACACCAGTTTATATTGGGAGCAATACTCTATTTTTGTGGCGCATTTATTTTAGGTGCGTTGTTTTACTATTATCGTGACTTTATTGATACCGTTTGGTACAGCACGCCATACTCTCAATTGGCTGAATCAGATTGGAAAACAGGACCTTATTTAAATAGTGTTTATTATCGTTTGAATGAGCTAAGTCTTTTTGTTTTTAATTTAGTACGTCAATACAGTTGGTTTTTGTTCGGTGCGATGTTGATGGGCTCTGCGTTAATGGCGTCAGGTTGGTTGCAGCAAAAATTTAGCCGTACTCATTATGGCTATGTGGCGCTTTATTTTCTTTTAATCAGTTTAAGCTTACAAACAGTTATTGTGCTGGTGGATTATTACCTTGATTGGGATTATCGCTGGGCGGCTATTTGGGCACAACCTTTAACCATGTTGATCCAAGTAATGCAAAGTTTGGGGTATATTGCGCTGTTTTATTGGAGTTGGGATATTATCCAACACTCTTATCTTGCTTATGCTTTACGCTGTGTTGGCAAAATGGCGTTAACAACCTATTTAATGCAAAGCCTTATCGGTATTTATTTATTTCAGCGTATGGGGCTATTTAATCAATTTACTCTACCTGAATTGATGCCTTTTGTTGTCGCTATTTGGGCAATCAATATTGCTTTTGCTATGATTTGGTTACGTTATTTTCCACAAGGGCCAATAGAATGGATTTGGCGTAAATCAGCCTCAAAATTAGCACAATTCTTTTAGGTTTTTTCATGATTATTTTCATTCAGAGGAAGCGATTCGACTTCCTCTGGTGAAACCGCAGGATAACCTTTAATGCCTTCAGGAATAGATTGCATTGCAGGAATAGTTTCTGGCGGCCCTAAAAAGCGTGGTTCACGGTTTAGAATATATACATCAATCATTGCACCTGCTCTGGCAAATACTTCGCGTACACGTACTTTAAACATGCTTTTAGGGGATGCAACCGCAAAGCATTGTGCGTCAATTCCTTTTTCTAATGCGATAAAAACGGCACGTTCACAGTGAAAACGCTGAGTGATAATGGTAAATCCGTCTGTACCAAAGACCTCTTTTGTCCGTACTACTGAATCAAGTGTTCTGAAGCCTGCAAAATCCATCACAATTCGAGATGCTGGAATACCTGCTTTAATGAGATCTTTACGCATGGTATTGGGCTCATTGTAGCTATGTTTTGCATTATCACCGCTGAGTAATAAATACTGAATTTTGCCACTATTATAAGCATTAACAGCGCCTTGAATGCGGTATTGATAAAACTGATTTATATAACCGCTGGTATAGTACTTCGATGTGCCTAACACCATGCCCACTTTTTTAGCAGGCAACGTATCCACATCTTCAAAGATATAAGGATTGGTTTTCCAGCCGATCCAGCGATCGCAGGCAATCAAAGTGACAGCAAGCAGAATAAAAAGTGTGAGAAAGAGATAAATGAGGCGTTTTAGCATTTCCTTGCCTTAATGACGCAAATAACGAATGACTTTCATAATGCTTAAGGCTACTTGAGCAGAGATAGGGAAGCAAGAAAAAAGCGCCTCATATTAAGTAATGACGCGCTTTTCAGAATGGTACTTAGTGTTTCAAGCTACTTAGAACGAGGTTCTTTTGTAAATACGGTACTCTGGTGACCAATAGTTACGTTCAATTGCTTCTTCTAATGCTGAATCAGAAGTTACGGTAGCAACACCTTGTACTTGAGCTTCTTTTGCAACTTGTTTTGCGATATAACGCGAAACTTGCTGAATATCAGCCAGTAAAGGTAACAGAGAACCATCACCATCTTTTGCCATTGGTGAGCAATCTGCTAATGCGCGACTTGCAACCATTAACATGGCATCAGTAACACGTTTTGCACCACATGCGATAACACCTAGTCCAATACCTGGGAAGATATAAGAGTTGTTGCATTGTGCAATTGGATACTCTTTATCTTTGTATTTAACTGGTGCAAATGGGCTACCCGTTGCGACTAAAGCTTGTCCATCAGTCCAGTTGATAATATCTTCAGGACGCGCTTCTACACGAGAAGTTGGGTTAGATAATGGCATTACGATAGGGCGTTCACAGTGTTTGTGCATTTCACGAATAATTTCTTCAGTGAATAAACCTGCTTGTCCTGAAACACCAATCAAAATTGTTGGTTTTGCATTCTTAACCACTTCTAACAGTGAAATTGCATCGCTTTCAGTTTCCCAATCAGCAATGGTTTCACTTTTTTGGATAAGTTTGCTTTGGAAATCAAGTAGATTTGGCAGTTTATCTGTTAATAAGCCAAAACGGTCAACCATAAAGATACGTTCACGCGCTTGCTCATCACTTAA
Organism: Proteus sp. fly-1013; assembly: GCF_040140245.1. Lineage (NCBI taxonomy): Bacteria > Pseudomonadati > Pseudomonadota > Gammaproteobacteria > Enterobacterales > Morganellaceae > Proteus > Proteus sp. fly-1013. The sequence goes on from NZ_JBEEWD010000001.1 coordinate 195,372, forward strand.
ACCTTCAGATTTCATCTGGGCAATGATTTGCTCAGCAATACCACAACCTGCAGAGCCTGCACCTAAGAAAGTGACAGTTTGGTCTTTTAATTGGCGACCAGCAGCACGACTTGCTGCAATTAGGCTACCTAAAGTAACAGACGCTGTACCTTGAATATCATCGTTAAAGCAACATAGCTCATCACGATAACGGTTTAATAAAGGCATCGCATTTTTTTGTGCGAAATCTTCAAATTGCAGTAAAACATTTGGCCAGCGACGCTTAACAGCTTGAATAAACTCATCAACAAACTCGTTATATTCATCACCTGTAATACGAGGATGACGCCATCCCATATACAGAGGATCGTTTAAACGTTGTGGGTTGTTAGTACCAACATCAAGTACAACAGGCAGTGTGTACGCTGGGCTAATACCACCACACGCGGTATATAAAGAGAGTTTACCGATAGGAATACCCATACCACCGATACCTTGGTCACCTAGACCAAGAATACGCTCGCCATCTGTTACAACAATAACTTTTACGTTCTGTTTAGTGGCGTTTTGTAGCATATCGTCGATATTGGCGCGGTTAGGGTAAGAGATAAATAAACCACGAGCACGACGATAAATATCAGAGAAATGTTCACAAGCTTCACCCACTGTTGGTGTGTAAATGATTGGCATCATTTCAGTTAGGTGAGATTCCAATAGACGGTAAAACAGGGTTTCATTGGTATCTTGGATATTTCGTAGGTAAATATGTTTATCGTTATCGTTTTTGAAATCAAGATATTGGCGATAAGCGCGTTCAACCTGCTCTTCGATGGTTTCAACTGCTTCAGGCAGTAAACCATGTAAGTTAAAGGTGCTGCGTTCTTCTTCGCTGAAAGCACTACCTTTATTTAACAGGGGAAATTCAAGCAGGATTGGACCTGCATACGGGATGTAGAGAGGGCGTTTACTTTCGTGTTCCAGTTCCATGAAAAATACTCTTGTAAGGCAGTTAGTCACATGACAATTGTAGATCCTACAAAATAATAAAAATATGTACAGCTTATGTTATTTTTTTATGATTTTTATGCTTAGAAATGAGAGATAGATACGGTTGTTACAACTTTTTCTGGTAAGCATCAGCAAAATTTACATGCTGATGCTTTTTTAGGAGAGATTTTTAGAGGAATAAGTTAAAACTTTTTACAAAGTGATGCGTTGCATTTGGCGACAACCTAAAGCAGTTAATGTTGCTTGTGTTGCATCCCATTGCGTTAAAATTGTCTCTGCTTTTTCAATTAAGACAGCAGATTCAATATCCATCACACTCTCACCTGCCATATTTAATAAAATTAATGCGGCTTGTAATGGCGGTAAACTTGGATTGAATGCGGCGTTTTCTGCGTAACTACCTTGGAAAATTTTGCCATCTTTCATTTGAACAGCAATACCACTGTGTGACTCACTATAAGGAGCATGGCTACGGTTAGCGGCTTGTAACGCCTGTTGTGCTAATTCACTAGGGTTATCAATTTTGTAACCGTGATTAACTTTGTCCATTAATAAAGAGGTGATATTGAGATCTTTCGGGCCAAAGCTATCAGGTAAATAATCACCTAATGTTGCCATTTTTCTACCCGGTAACTGAATTTGAATATGGGTGCCACTGTTCAATTCGTTCATAAACTGGCGACAATGACCACAAGGTGTATAGTTAACGGTGACGGAGATCAAGCGAGATTCACCACGTAACCATGCATGAGTCACTGCACTTTGTTCAGCGTGAACAGTTTGTTGTAGTGGAGCGCCAGCAAATTCCATATTGGCACCGAAGTAGAGATTACCACTTTCACCACGCGCAACTGCACCAACTTTAAAATTAGAGATTGGAGCAACAGCACAAGCGGCAGCAACGGGTAAAAGTGCTAGGGCTAAGGCATCATCATTACATTGTAACTGTGTTTTTATGGCATTGACCTGCTCTGCCGTAAACATTGCAGGGAATTCATCCTGCTCAAGATAAGGAGCAAGTGCTTGTTGTAACTGAGGGGATAAATCTGACCAAACTGCCTGAAAACGAGTATGCATACATGAGTCTCCCATTAATCTTTCTGTATTATAAGATTCTAGGCATCTTTACCCATTCTTATATGTGATGAAAATCATATTTTCAATGAAACAATTGCAACAAATTCATTAATTGAGAGATGTATCTCAAATTTATAGCAAAAATCCCCGAAGTAAAATTAATTAAATCGGGGATTTGAAAGGTAGAGTATAAAAAATATTAACTATAAAGATGCAAAATAATAGGGAAGATAAATGGTGCGGTAAGGGATGTAATAATCCCGCATGTCATTAATGCCAATGAACTGTAAGCACCTTCTATATAATCAACTTCTGCAGCTCTTGCTGTGCCGACTGCGTGAGAAACCGTACCCATTGCTAAACCACGAGAGGCGTGAGTAGGAATACGTAGTATTTTAAATAACGAGTGACCAAAAATAGCCCCTAAAATACCCACGGCAATAACACATGCCGCACTGATAGCAGGAATGCCCCCAATAGAGTCTGCCACAGCCATCGCAATAGGTGTTGTCACTGATTTAGGTAAGATTGATGCAGCAATCTCAGGTGTTGCTCCTGCCCATAATGCAATGGCAGTGCCACTAACCATCGCAGCAATACTACCAATAAAGCAAATACTGATTAATGATTTCCACTGTGCGCGAATTTGGTGTAATTGCTGATAAAGCGGTATAGCTAAAGCGACAACGGCAGGTTGTAATAAGTCATTTAAAATACGACTACCTGCAAAATAATTTTCGTAAGGTATCTTGGCTATCAATAAAATAGGGATAATTACCACAATCGCAATTAAAAGCGGATTTAAAATAGGTAATTTAAATCGAGCTGCAAGTTTACGAGCTAAGTAAAAAATAAAAATACTTAAAGGAAGTGACCACCAAATATTCATCAACATGGCTAACATTTTTTCTTCTCACTTAACGCTTTATCGTCGTCTTTCTCTTTTGTTTCCACAATATCTTCAACTTGGTCTGGTTTCGAACCCACGATAACGCGCTCACGATGAACGTAGTGTGAGCAATATGCAACGAGTGCCATAACACCAAAGGTACTCACTACGCAGGCTAAAACGATGGGGAAAAGTTGCTGACTTAACAAATCATAATAGTTCATTACACCAACACCGATAGGGATAAAGAGTAATGACATGTTTTTTAAGAGGATATTGGCACCGGGTTTAACCCAACGCAAAGGGATAAGCTGGAAAGCAAGTAAACCAAAAAGGATCAGTAAGCCAACAATACTGCCTGGAACCGCAAAGGGTAGAAGGGCTGAAATAAGATTACCAGCAAAGAGACAAAGATAAAGTACCAAAAAAGATCGTAGATAATGCCAAAGTGTAATCTGCAATCGTGCCCGTTTAGATTTCATAAGTAAGTGTCCCAAATCAACTAACAGAATTATCATACACCGATTTTGAAAGTGTGCTATGGATCACAATAAAAAAAGAGCGGGGTTCTAATAGAACCCCGCCATTTATTTACTTGGCAAATGAATCTTGGTTGTTATTTCACTTGCTGACCCGGTTTTGCACCAGAATCTGGGCTGAGTAAGAAGATATCTTTATCGCCAGGGCCTGCTGCCATTACCATGCCTTCTGAAATACCAAAACGCATTTTACGAGGTGCTAAGTTTGCCACCATTACCGTTAAGCGACCTTCTAACACTTTAGGATCTGGGTATGCAGTACGAATACCTGAGAATACTTGGCGAGTTTCGCCACCTAAGTCCAAAATTAATTTCAGCAGTTTGTCTGAACCTTCAACAAAATCGGCTTGTTTAATTTCAGCGATACGCATATCGATTTTCGCAAAATCATCAAAGTTGATGGTTTCTTGGATCGGTGAATCTGCTAATGGACCCGTCACTTCTTTTACCGGTGCAATGGTGCTTTTTGAGGCTTCAACCATTGCATTGGCTTTATCCATCTCAATACGGTTAAACAACGCTTTGAATTTAGTGATCTCTTGGCCTAACAGCGGTTGCTCAAGTGCATCCCATGTTAATTGGGTTTGTAAAAATGCTTCTGAGCGCTCTGTCAGTGAAGGTAATACAGGTTTCAGATAAGTCATCAGTACGCGGAATAAGTTGATCCCCATAGTACAGATTGCTTGTAACTGAGCATCTTGACCTTCTTGTTTTGCCACTACCCAAGGCGCTTTTTCGTCGATATAGCGGTTAGCTTCGTCTGCTAATGCCATAATTTCACGAACAGCTTTACCAAACTCACGATTTTCAAATGACTGGGCGATGGTTTCTTTCATATCAACAAAGTGTTGATAAAGTTTAGCATCATCTAAAGAATCAGCTAATTTGCCATCAAAACGCTTGCTGATAAAACCAGCTGTACGTGATGCAAGGTTAACCACTTTATTAACAATGTCGCTGTTTACACGTTGAACAAAGTCTTCTAAGTTTAGGTCAATATCATCAATGCGTGATGAAAGTTTTGCTGCATAGTAATAACGCAGGCAATCCGCATCAAAATGGTCAAGATAAGCGCGAGCAGTAATAAAGGTGCCACGAGATTTTGACATCTTCGCACCATTTACTGTGACATAACCATGAACAAATAAGTTTGTTGGTTTGCGATATTCGCTGCCTTCTAACATTGCTGGCCAGAATAAGCTGTGGAAATAGACGATATCTTTACCAATAAAGTGATACAGCTCAGTTTTGCTGTCTTTATTCCAGAACTCATCAAAACTTAAATCACCACGTTTTTCACATAAGTTTAAGAAAGAGCTCATGTAGCCAATTGGTGCATCTAACCATACATAGAAATATTTACCCGGTGCATCTGGAATTTCGAAACCGAAATAAGGTGCGTCACGAGTGATATCCCACTGTTGTAAACCGCTGTCGAACCACTCTTGCATTTTATTCGCAACTTGCTCTTGCAGTGCACCAGAGCGTATCCACTCTTGCAACATGTTGCTAAAAGCAGGTAAGTCGAAGAAATAGTGTTCAGTTTCACGCATAACAGGCGTTGAACCTGATACGACAGAGCGTGGATTAATTAATTCTGTTGGGCTGTAAGTTGAGCCACAAACTTCACAGTTATCACCATATTGGTCTTGCGCTTTACATTTAGGGCAAGTGCCTTTTACAAAGCGGTCAGGCAAAAACATGCCTTTTTCTTCATCATAAAGCTGAGAAATAGTTTTGCTTTTGATGTGACCATTCTTTTTCAGTGCAAGATAAATTTTAGTCGATAATTGGCGACTTTCTTCACTGTGTGTAGAGTGATAATTGTCATAACTGATATTGAAGCCAGCAAAATCCTGCTGATGCTCTTTGCTCATTTCTTCAATCATTGCTTCTGGCGTAATACCCAGTTGTTGAGCTTTCAGCATAATTGGGGTGCCGTGAGCATCGTCAGCGCAGATGAAATGAACTTCTTTGCCGCGCATTCGTTGATAACGGACCCAGATATCTGCCTGAATGTGCTCAAGGATATGACCGAGATGAATTGAACCGTTAGCATAAGGTAACGCGCAGGTTACCAGTAATTTATTCGCGACGTGAGACATAGTAAGGATCTTACTTCCATAAAATTAATAAAAGGGACTTTGATGTTAACCGATCCGTCATGATGTCGCTAGGGCAATAATCGAGTTTTTGCAAGAGAAATTTCAGTTGGCAAATTGAGGTAAGGCATTATCGTAGTCATCTACTATCTGATATGATAGATGCACTCATATATTTAATAAATAATGAAAACGAGAGGAGCCGGGATGAGTGATAAATCCCCCGAGCAGACCACCCCTGAGATTCTGAACGAAAAAGTTTCAGGTGTCTTGTCTACTTTTGAACACCCGACATTGAAACGTAATCTGCTTTCTCTAAAAGCATTACATCAATGTGCGATGATTGATGATGTTCTTCATATCGAATTAGTGATGCCATTTGTTTGGAAAAAACCTTTCCAAGTCCTAATCGAAGAAAAAACAGCTGAACTTCGCAACATTACTGGCGCGAAAGCCATTGAATGGAAACTCAAGCACAATATTTCAACCTTACGTCGCGCAAATGATCTGCCTGGTGTTAATGGTGTTCGTAATATTCTTGCAGTGAGCTCTGGTAAAGGTGGCGTAGGTAAATCAAGTACAGCAGTTAACCTTGCATTAGCACTCGCACAAGAAGGCGCTAAAGTAGGTATTCTTGATGCTGATATTTATGGTCCGTCTATTCCTAATATGTTGGGTACCACAATGGAGCGTCCAACGTCTCCTGATGGACAACATATGGCACCAATTATGGCTTATGGTTTAGCGTCTAACTCTATCGGTTATTTAGTCACTGATGATAATGCGATGGTATGGCGTGGTCCTATGGCGAGCAAAGCATTAATGCAAATGCTCCAAGATACGCTGTGGCCTGACTTGGATTATCTGGTTATCGATATGCCGCCGGGAACAGGTGATATTCAATTAACCTTATCTCAAAACATCCCAGTAACCGCTGCTGTTGTAGTAACAACACCACAAGATATTGCTCTGGTGGATGCGATGAAAGGGATCGTCATGTTTAAGAAAGTCAATGTGCCTGTATTAGGTATTATTGAAAACATGAGCGCACATATTTGTAGCAACTGTGGTCACCTTGAACCTATCTTTGGTACAGGTGGTGCGGCGAAATTGGCTGAGAAGTATCATTGCGAACTATTAGGTCAAGTTCCTCTTCATATCTCTTTACGTGAAGACTTAGACCGCGGACAACCAACAGTGATGCGTGATCCTGAAGGCGAGTTTGCTGATATTTATCGCGAAATCGCGTCAACAGTTTCAGCTCAAATGTATTGGGATGGCGATGCAATCCCAACGGAAATTTCTTTCCGCGCAGTGTAATTGCAGTGAAATAATACGTTGAATTATTTGCTGATTTAAATGGAGAGTCATTTGGCTTTCCATTTTTTACATGCGATTTCCGACTGTTTTTGATAAAAAACAAATAGATTTCTGGTTTTACGCTGGAACCAGAGTGATTTCAAAACTATAATCTGCGCTAGCGTAATATTTACATATTATTACGTTATCCCTCTTTTTATTTCAAACCAGGTTTTTGATTATGGCTGACACAGCACATCAGTGCACAATTGTAGGTATCGCTGGAGCCTCTGCTTCGGGTAAAAGTCTTATTGCAAGTACACTTTACCGCGAATTAAGAGCGCAAGTAGGTGATCATAATATCGGGGTGATACCAGAAGATTGTTATTATCGTGACCAAAGTGATTTAACGATGGAAGAACGATATAAGGTCAATTATGACCACCCAAATTCGATGGATCACGCACTTTTATATCAGCATTTGTGTGAACTTAAAGCAGGAAAAACCATCGAACTCCCTCAATATGACTACGTTGCTCACACTCGCAAAGCAGAATCCATTCCTTTTCAACCCAAAAAAGTTATTATCATTGAAGGCATCTTATTATTAACAGATAAACGCCTGCGTGAAGAGATGGATTTCTCTATCTTTGTTGATACGCCGTTAGATATTTGCTTAATGCGTAGAATTAAGCGTGATGTGAATGAACGTGGACGTAGCTTAGACTCAGTCATTGAACAATATAATAAAACCGTTCGTCCTATGTTCTTCCAGTTTATTGAACCTTCTAAACAATATGCCGATATTATTGTCCCTAGAGGGGGTAAAAACCGCGTTGCGATTGATATTCTGAAAGCAAAAATTGGTCAGTTCTGCGAATAATAGGTTCATTTGTGGGCAGCTTTCATGCATGATGAAACTGCCTGTTTAATTTGAAGAAGGAAATAAAATGCGATTATGCGACCGTGATATTATTCAGTGGCTGGATGAAGGTAAATTAGTCATTGAACCCCGCCCGCCCGTCGAGCGAATTAACGGCGCAACAGCAGATGTTTGCTTAGGAAACCAATTTCGTGTTTTCCAAGGCCATACTGCAGCTTATATTGATTTAAGTGGTCCTAAGGCTGAAGTGAACGCTGCGCTAGAGCGTGTAATGAGTGATGAAATTGTTTTACCTGAAGGTGAGGCATTTTTCTTACATCCTGGTGAATTAGCGTTGGCTGTAACACTTGAATCAGTCACCTTGCCTGATAATGTTGTTGGATGGTTAGATGGACGCTCATCATTAGCTCGTTTAGGTTTAATGGTGCATGTTACCGCTCATCGTATTGATCCCGGCTGGCATGGACAAATCGTATTAGAATTTTTTAATTCAGGTAAACTCCCTCTTGCATTAAGACCGGGTATGGTTATTGGCGCATTAAGCTTTGAACCGATGTCTGGTTCTGCTGATAGACCTTATAACCGTCGTCAAGATGCAAAATATAAAAATCAACAAGGTGCGGTTGGTAGTCGGATTAGTGAAGATTAACTATCTTTATAATCATCATTATCATGTTCACTAAGCGGGTAATTATATGAAAAGGTTTTTGACAACACTGGCTATTTTGCTTGTGGTTATTTTGGCAGGTTTAACAGCACTAGTTTTACTCATTAACCCAAATGATTTCCGTGGATACCTTGTTGAAAGAGTAGAAAAACAAAGCGGTTATAAACTCACATTACAAGATGATATGCGTTGGCATGTATGGCCAAAGTTAAGCATTATTAGTGGTAAAATGTCATTGACAGCTCCCGGTGCTGAAATGCCTTTAATTACAGCCGATAATATGCGTCTTGATGTTGAGTTATTACCGCTACTTTCTCATCAACTTGAAGTAAAAGAAGTCATGCTTAAAGGTGCCGTAGTTCGCCAAACACCTGAAAGCAAAGCTATTCCTAAAATATCACCACCTTCTACGCCTCGAGATATTTCTCGACCAGTCATCGAGCCTAGAGCCAATAATTGGCAATTGAATATCGCCAAAGTAAAAATTTCAGACAGCTTAATTATTTGGCAAATGAAAGACGGCGAGCAGCTTAATTTACGCGATATTAATTTATCGTTGAAAACAGACGAGAAAAAACAAGTTAGTCTTGAGATGAGCACGAAAGTGAATCGTGACCGTCGTGAGATCACACTAAATGTTGCCGCTAATGCGGATATGAACAGCTATCCTTACCGAATTGCAGGTAATATCACACAGTTAGATTATGCTTTATCAGGAATAGGTATCCCTGAAAATGGCATAGCAGGAAGTTTAACTTCAGATTTTACTATCCAAAATGAGGGCGTGAGAAAAGTTTCACTTGATAACTTAAATCTCACTGCTAATGATAGCCAACTGCAAGGTAATATCAGTGCAGAATTTTCAGGTAAAACACGTTATCAAGTTGACTTAAAAGGTGAACAATTAAATTTAAATACGTTGTTACCAGAGTTAGCTGAGGCTAAAACAACGGAAACCACATTATTGACCCCTAAAGATAATAAGACGCCATCATCGTTTTCATTATTTAATACTGCACATGCAGCACCAGCGCCAAATGCCACAATTATGGCAAAGCCAGTTATTACTTCAGTGACTATTGAAAATAAAGAATATGATTTAACGCATTGGGGTGATATTGAATTTACGCTGAAATTGGCATTGAATAAGCTGCTTTATAAAGAGTTAGAGATTAATAATTTTAAACTTGATGCTCTAAATAATCCTAATTCGCTAAATATTCAAACCTTGACAGGACGAGTCCTTCAAGGTGATTTCTCACTTCCAACAGTTATCTCTACAAGCATTGTGCCAGCACATATCAGCATGGATGTCACAATGAACAATATTCCATTACAGCCACTATTGCGTGTGTTTAATCAACCTGAAAATTTCAGTGGATTAATTTCGGCAAAAGGGAATTTAGAAGGTGCAGGATATAACCGAAAAGCCTTTTATAATTATTGGCAAGGTACGCTCAATACATCTGTTAGCCAATTTAAAATGCAGGGATTAAATGTACCGCAGGTTATTCAGCAATCAGTTGCTCAAGCTACTGATAAAGTCATTTATCCTGAAGATATCGAAAGCTATACCCAAGCAGATTATGTGATTGCCCAATTTAAGTTAGCGCCAAAAGGGAAAGTCACCGTTAATTCACTTGATGCTCAAGCAGATGCCTATCAAATTAAAGGGCAGGGCAAAGTGGATCTTCAACGCCATGATCTTGATGTGATGTTACTTGTTAATATCAAAAAAGGTTGGGGTAAAGAAAACGAATTTATCCGTCAATTAGCTAAAATTGAAATTCCATTAAGGCTTTATGGTGATTGGAATGCGATTCAATATGAACTTAATATTGAAAAATTACTGCGTGATCAATTACAGCAAAAAGCCAAGCAAGCTATCGATAATTGGTTAAATAAACAAGATGCTGAAAGCCCAGAAGTAAAAGCACTTAATCAGCTATTGAAGAAAATCTAATTTCACGATTTTTAACTTCATCACATTCTTAATAAAAGCACACTATTTTGATAATTGTGTGCTTTTTGCTTTATATCTATCATTTAATTTATGTTTTGAATGAAAAGTAAGCATTCGTGCTATGTATATGTAAAAAAATAGTCGTTTTTTTTGATATATGTCATACACTGCAACGTTGCCTTTGGGCAGAGTGTGTCAATCGCACTAAACGCAAAAATGATGATAAAAATAAAAAACTTCATTTTATAAATGACTACTTTAGACAGGATAAATAAATGATTGAAATTCTTATCGGCGCCTTCGTTGCTGTAGGTGTTGGACGTTATATTGTAAAAGGCTATTCACCAACAGGTGTCTTAATGACGGGTGGTCTGTTATTACTGATCATCAGCGTTATTATGGGAAGAGCTGTTTTACCTGCAAGCGCAACTGCGACAGGTTATGGTTTAATTGATATTGTTGAGTATGTGAAAAATCTACTAATGAGCCGTGGTGGCGATTTAGGTATGATGATCATGATACTTTGTGGTTTTGCTTCTTATATGACACACATCGGTGCTAATGATGTTGTTGTTAAATTAGCATCACGCCCACTAAAAATGATTAACTCACCCTATCTTCTGATGGTTGCGGCTTACATTGTTGCATGTTTGATGTCACTGGCTGTTTCATCCGCAACAGGTTTAGGTGTGTTATTAATGGCAACGCTGTTCCCTGTCATGGTGAATATGGGAATTAGTCGCGGTGCCGCTGCTGCAATTTGTGCGTCTCCAGCCTCAATTATTTTAGCGCCAACATCAGGTGATGTTATTTTAGCCGCTGAAGCGTCTCAAATGCCGCTGATTGATTTCGCATTTAAAACCACATTACCTATCTCTATTGCTGCAATTATTGGTATGTGTATTGCTCACTTCTTCTGGCAACGTTATCTTGACCGTAAAGAGCACATTGAAACTGAAATGTTAGACGTGAATGAGATCAAAACTCACGCACCAAGTTTCTATGCGATTTTACCTTTTACGCCAATCATTGGTGTTCTCGTTTTTGATGGTAAATGGTTACCAGAGCTCCATATTGTTGCCATTATTATTATCTGTATGATTTTAGCGGCTGTGATCGAATTTATTCGTAGCTTTAGTGCAAAACAAGTTTTTGAAGGTTTAGAAGTTGCTTACCGCGGTATGGCAGATGCATTTGCTCAAGTTGTTATGTTATTAGTCGCAGCAGGGGTATTTGCTCAAGGTTTAACAACGGTTGGCTTTATTAATGCATTAATCGAAGGTGCTCAGTCATTAGGTTCAGGTGCGATTGTGATGATGATTGCACTGGTATTAATTACCATGTTAGCGGCAATGACCACAGGCTCTGGTAACGCACCATTCTATGCATTCGTTGAATTAATTCCTCGTTTAGCAAGCAATATGGGGGTTAACCCAGCTTATTTAACTATTCCAATGTTACAAGCTTCAAACTTAGGCCGTACATTATCACCGGTTTCTGGTGTTGTGGTTGCGGTATCAGGTATGGCAAAAATTTCACCATTTGAAGTGATGAAACGTGTTTCTGTCCCTGTATTAGTTGGTCTTGTTATTGTTATTGTTGCTACTGAAATTCTTGTACCAAGTACATTGGGTTAATTTTTATTGTACTGAATTAATCTAGAATTATTGTTTTAAATTTTATTGGCGGGCTTTGTGATAAAACAAAGCCCGTTTTTTTATTTGTTTAAGAAAAATCGTATAAAAAATAATTAGTTAAACTGAATAAAAACATCTGCGACTTTTTTAGGGCCTTCATAAATTTCAAATTTTTCTAATTCTTCTAATAAATGATGAGGGGCATGTTCAACTAAAAACTGCATATTACCCTTACTTACCCAATGCTCTGACTCTTTCTGTGTGTGAGTGATTTCAATTGCAAGGCTCCAACTATTTGGTTCATAAGGTAGTTGAATGGTTGGATAATAAAAACCACTCAAAGGGGGTGGTGATTGCCTTCCTCCTTCAATAGAGGTTAACCAAACGATTTTAACGCTGACATTGGTATGCATATTATTTTCCAGTAGACACAATCTTCAGATAAAAAATATCCGCCATAAAGGCGGATATTTTGCTATTTGACAGAGATTACGCTTCGTCAACGTTTTCTTCGTCTTCAGGTGTCGGTTCTACAATACGTACTTTATTAATTCGATGGTTATTCACTTCTAATGGCTCAAACTCAATACCATCAATCAAGATTTTTTCACCAACGGTTGGTACGCGTTGTAAGTGTTCCATTAATAAGCCCGCTAAGGTTTCATACTCACGTTTTTCATCCAATTTGATTGGAATATAAAGCACTAAGTCTTCAAGTGGTGTAAAGCCGTTAACTGTCCATGAACCATCTTCATTTTGAACCAAGTCGTGACGAGAATCGTTTTCTTCAGAACTGACTGGTAAGTTACCTGCGATGGTTTCCATAACGTCAGTCAGTGTCACGACGCCTTCTACTGAACCAAATTCATCTACAACAAAGGCGAAGTGAGTGTGAGCACTACGGAACTGTTCTAACGCTTGTAGTAAAGATAAACCTTCAGGGAAGATCAACGGTTGTGTGACCAGTAAACGTAAGTTTAGAGGTTCATTACGCAATTGTTGATTCAACAATTGAATAATATTAACCACACCAACAGGTTCATCACTGTGTTGTTCATCAGTAATCACTAAGCGAGAGTGGGGGTCCTTTTCCAATAATTGGCGGATATCATCTTGTGTTGAATTTAAGTCTACATATTCAACATCATGGCGAGACGTCATGATACTGTTCACATTACGTTGGCTTAAACCAAGCACACGCACAATCATTTGGCGTTCTTGTGGATCAAATACCTCTTCAGCATTAGAGACTAAATCAGATGTGTGATGATCTAATTCGGATGATTCAGGCTTACCATTAATAATACGTAATACCGCTTCAGCTGTTCGTTCACGTAAAGAACGAGAAGCTGATAAGAATCGGCGACGGTTAAATTGTGCTAACTGATTAAAGACTTCTATCATGATAGAGAAGCCAATCGCTGCATACAGGTAACCTTTTGGAATGGCGTAACCAAAGCCTTCGGCAACTAATGCAAAACCAATCATCAGCAAGAAGCTTAAACACAAGATAACAATGGTTGGGTGGTTATTGACGAAGTTTGTTAAAGGCTTACTTGCAAGGATCATCAAGAACATTGCAATAGTGACAGCCGCAATCATAACGCCTAAATGATCAACCATACCCACAGCGGTTATCACTGAGTCAAGCGAGAATACCGCATCCAGTACGATAATTTGTGCAACGACAGACCAAAAGCTGGTCGTTTTACGTTGTTTCCCTTCGTTGTGATCTTTACCTTCTAGCCGTTCATTAAGCTCCATAGTGGCTTTGAACAGCAAGAATATCCCTCCGAGCAGCATAATTAAGTCTCTTGCACTGAAAGGATGATCAAACAGTGTAATAAGAGGTTTTGTCAGAGTGATAAGCCAAGAGAGGCTAAATAACAACACAACTCGCATAACAAGGGCACACAATAAGCCAGTTATACGTGCTTTATCTCTTAGTTTCGCTGGGAGTTTGTCTGCCAGAATAGCAATGAAAACAAGGTTATCAATACCAAGTACGATTTCGAGAACAATTAGGGTGGAAAGTCCTACCCAGATCGTCGGATCCAAGATCCATTCCATACAGTTTGTTTTACCTTCTATAAAGACGGCATATGCCGACTTGGGAATAATGAGCAATTTGAAGGAAATTTTCAATAATTTATTATCGATCGCAGAGGAATAATTTCATTTTGTCTAAAAGATTGTGATACCAATTACATCAATAACTACCACCAAGTGAGAGAGTGAGTTACTATGTGATCAGGTTAACAAATTGTCAGTACATTGATACTGGCAGGTTTATTTTCAGACGGGAGTTATTTTCATGTCAAAACAGCAAATCGGCGTGGTTGGTATGGCAGTTATGGGACGTAACCTTGCGCTAAATATTGAAAGCCGTGGTTATTCTGTATCCATCTACAACCGCTCAAGCGATAAAACCAACGAAGTTATCGCTGAAAATCCAGGTAAAAAACTGGTTCCGAATTATTCTATTGAAGAGTTTGTTGATTCGTTAGAAAAACCGCGCCGTATTTTATTAATGGTAAAAGCGGGTGAAGCAACGGATAAAACAATTGCTGCATTGACACCGCATTTAGATAAAGGCGATATCCTTATCGATGGCGGAAATACTTTCTTTAAAGATACTATTCGTCGTAACCGTGAATTATCGGCTCAAGGTTTTAACTTTATTGGTACGGGTGTTTCTGGTGGTGAAGAAGGTGCGTTAAAAGGTCCTTCAATCATGCCAGGTGGACAAAAAGAAGCTTACGAATTAGTTGCTCCAATCCTTGAGAAAATTGCAGCTGTTGCTGAAGGTGAACCTTGTGTGACTTATATCGGTGCTGATGGTGCGGGTCACTATGTAAAAATGGTTCACAACGGTATCGAATATGGCGATATGCAACTGATTGCAGAAGCGTATTCAGTATTAAAACACTCTTTAGGTCTAACTAATGAAGAATTAGCAGAAACCTTTACCGAGTGGAATAAAGGCGAATTAAGTAGCTACCTGATTGAAATTACCGCTGATATTTTCCGTAAAAAAGATGACGAAGGTAAATACCTTGTTGATGTTATTCTTGATGAAGCAGCAAATAAAGGTACAGGTAAATGGACTAGCCAAAGCTCTTTAGACTTAGGTGTACCCGTTACTCTTATCACTGAGTCTGTATTTGCACGTTATATCTCTTCATTAAAAGATCAACGTGTTGCTGCTTCTAAAGTGTTATCAGGCCCAACACCTAAAGCATTCTCTGGTGATAAAAAAGCCTTTATTGAAAATGTACGTCGCGCACTGTATTTAGGTAAAATTGTCTCTTATGCTCAAGGTTTCCAACAACTGAAAGCTGCATCAGACGAATATGACTGGGATTTAAACTACGGTGAAATCGCGAAGATTTTCCGTGCGGGTTGTATTATTCGCGCTCAATTCCTGCAAAAAATTACAGATGCTTATAACGAAGATGCAAGCATTGCAAATCTGCTGTTAGCACCATACTTCAAACAAATCGCTGATGATTACCAACAAGCTCTGCGTGATGTTGTTTGTTATGGCGTACAAGCAGGTATTCCAACTCCAACATTCTCTGCGGCTATTTCTTATTACGATAGCTATCGTGCAGAAGTGTTACCAGCAAACTTAATCCAAGCTCAACGTGACTATTTTGGTGCGCATACTTATAAACGTACTGATAAAGATGGCGTATTCCATACAGAGTGGATGGAATAAGTTTTTAAAACAATAAGTTAAAATCTTTTGAGGTGCTGGTAATACAGCACCTTTTTTTATTTAATAAAAACAAATATTCAATTACTTATATTGCAGAGTAGTTGTTGAAAAAGTAGTAGCATCACTCTTTAATGTTATTTTCTATTGGCAGATCTTTCTAATATAGGGATTGCTCTTTCTTCTCCCCAGCTTTGTAGTGCCGCTAAAACGTGAGAAAGTGATTCACCATCTTCACTTAGTTTATATTCAACTTTAGGCGGAATTTCAGCATACACTTTGCGCTCAATAAGTCCGTCAGATTCAAGTTCACGCAACTGTTTAGTCAGCATTCGAGGCGTTATTGAAATAAGTTTTCTTTTTAACTCATTAAATCGCAGTATTTTTCCCTGTAAATGGTAAAGGATCATACCTTTTCCTTTACCTCCCATTAGTTCTAAAGACGCTTCAACAGGGCATCCATCATAGGTATAGTCGTTATATCTATTCTTTTTGACAGTATCCATTTGTATCCTATATACATAAATTGTACGTACTTGCTAGATGGTAAATTATAATTAAAATGATCCCGATACAAGTGTCTTATTTGGAATAGGTGTAATAAATGAATTTATTAAAGATATTGAAAACACGTTATGCGACAAAACATTTTGATAAAAACAAAGTGATCCCTGAGCAAGAATTAGAACAAATTAAAGCATTATTACAACTAAGCCCATCAAGTGTGAACACTCAACCATGGCATTTTATCATCGCAAAAACTGATGATGCTAAGCAGAAAATTGCTGGCTCAACAGAGGGTGGATATGAGTTCAATAAAGAGAAAATATTAAGTGCTTCACATGTTGTGGTTATGTGTGCAAGAAATACATTGTCTGAAGAATATCTCTCTCATTTGCTTGAATTAGAAGATAAAGCAGGACGATATCCAGCAGCCGAATTTAAAGAGCAAAATAATCTTGCAAGATCATTTTTTGTTAATCTACATGAAAAACAACTTGGTGATTTATCTCATTGGATAGAGAAGCAGGTTTATTTAAATATGGGATCATTATTACTTGGAGCAGCAACGTTAGGAATAGATGCTCTTCCAATGGAAGGTTTTGATTTATCCAAAATAGATTCAACATTTTCTTTAAATGATAAAGGTCTTCATGCCGTGACAATTGTTGCATTAGGTTATAGAGAAGAAGATGATTTTAACTATAACTTACCAAAATCAAGATTGCCACAAAGTGAAATTATCACAGATATTTAGATTTTAAGTTTTTAATTTAAACCTCACTTAATTAAGTGAGGTTTTTTCATTATGGTTTTTATTTTATTTAATGATTATCGTCGTTTAATAAGCTCAGTAATATCTATTTTAACTATTTAGATTATTTAAAAAATCATTAAAAATATTAGCTAGCCATTGAGGTTTTTCTTCATGCACAACATGTGAAGTAAAGGGCACATTCAGTAATGAGGCTGATTCAATATTATCGACGATTTCTTGTGAGTGAGATAAAGAAACCAGCATATCATTATTACCACGGCAAACTAACACTGGGCAATGAATATTCTTAATTGTTTCATTAGGATAGCCAGTTGTACTTTGATCTAACCACATTGCTTTAACTTGATTAAATAGGCGTTCAAAATCAGGCTTGGAATTAATATCTTGGTAATATTCACATTCTTGAGGAAAATTGTGTCGCCAATATTCAGGCGTAATTTCTTGATAGATCTCTTTAGCAGGATCATCATCCGTTAATTGCCAACTGGCACCAATCGTGATGACTTTATCAATTGTGGAGATGTTTTTAGCCGCTAAACGTAAAGCAACAATCCCACCATCACTATGTCCAATCAGGGCACATTTTTTGAGTTCAAAAGTTTTAATCACGGTTTCTACATCAGACTGTAATTGCTGATAGGTTAATGAAATATCACCTAATGTGGATTTGCCGTGTCCTCTAGAATCTATAGCAATAAGGTAGTAACTCTTTAAATAATCAACTAAAGGGTTAAACGAAGTTAAATTTCCCATTCCTCCATGCAATAAAATCACAGGGTAATTTTTAGGATCACCAAGTGTTTCAATATAAATTTCAGCATTATCAATAAGAAGGGATTTACCTTGTTGATGATCGAAATGTGTCATAGTTGAAGTCCTTATATCTTCTATAACACTTATTCTAGCTTATCTTAATGACAGTATTTGTCAGTAGGGAATAAATACTGTTATTTTTATCGTTATTGCTTAAGAAGAAGAGAGCATTTAAATACTCTCTTTTTATTGATATTTTAATTAAGAAATATAAAAACTATTGTTCAGATGCTTTTATATAATGTGTTTTTTCATTTATTTTATCTGATGTAAAATCAATATCTAAGTGAGCCTCTTCGGATATTTTTCCACTAAAAACATCATTCATTCTTTGTTTATCTAATGCATTTTCCCAGCGAGCGACAACAATACAGGCGCAAGCATTACCGACAAGATTGGTTAATGCGCGACACTCTGACATAAAACGGTCGATACCTAGGATTAGCGCCATACCTGCGACAGGAACGCTAGGCACAACCGATAATGTTGCCGCTAGAGTAATAAAACCAGCACCAGTGACACCTGCTGCGCCTTTTGAGCTAATCATGGCAACAAAGAGTAATGTAATTTGTTCTGTTAATGACAAATCAACGCCCGTTGCTTGTGCAATAAACAGGGCTGCCATGGTCATATAAATATTAGTACCGTCTAAATTAAAGGAGTAACCAGTTGGAATAACTAAACCGACGACGGATTTTTTACATCCTAGTTTCTCCATTTTACTCATTAATGTAGGTAGTGCGGCTTCAGATGAAGAAGTACCTAACACTAACCAAAGTTCATCTTTTATGTATTTAATTAAAGAGAGAATAGAAAAACCATTATATTTAGCAACCGCGCCCAAAACGACTAATACGAAAAGTAATGCTGTTAAATAAAAAGTAATTACCAACAACATTAAATTTCCAATGGAAGAAATACCATATTTACCTATCGTAAAAGCCATTGCACCAAAGGCACCAATAGGCGCTAACTTCATTAGCATACCAACCATCTTAAAGACAGGTTCACAAAGATGCTGTAAGAATTTTAATACAGGCTCGCCTCGTGAACCTATTGATGCTAACGCCAGACCAAAAACGACAGAAACAAACAGCACTTGTAAGATATTACCGTTAACTAATGGGCTAACGATAGTATCAGGGATGATATTCATAAAAAAATCAACAAGAGAAGAGCTGTGCGCCTGAGTGACATACATTTCTACTCGGCTACTGTCTAATGATTCAGGAGAGATATTTAAACCATCACCAGGGCGAATAATATTGGCAGTGATTAATCCAATAACCAATGCAATTGTAGAAAATGTGAGAAAGTAAATCATTGATTTACCGGCTACTTTTCCGACGGCCTTCATGTTGCTCATACCAGCAATGCCTGTTACTACGGTTAGAAAGATAACAGGTGCGATGATCATTTTTACTATTTTGATAAATCCATCACCCAAAGGTTTGAATGACTCACCAATATCAGGGTAAAAATGCCCTAATAGAATACCGAAAATGATAGCAATAATAACTTGGATATATAACACACGATAAAAGGGGAGCTTGCGGGATGAAGTCTGCATAAAAATTCCCTGTAACTGAAAGATATTGACTAAATAAAAGAGAAGTTATGATGTAAATTATTATTTACATTTATTTTGTTGTGACAGGTAACTTAAAGGTATGCGTAAATCAGGTCAATAAAATAAAGTTGATTTTATCAAATATTGTGCTCTTCATCTAAAAAATTAGATTTAATTTCAATTTATCGCCATTTGTGAGATTTATTTTTCTTAAATCAATAAGTTAATGAAATTATAATTTGTTTTAATTTATTGTATTTCTTTAAAATCATGTGTATTTAGTTTTTCTTTTTGGTAAATAAAATGATTTAAATGTAAAAAATATGGATAAGGAGAAGTAGAGGGGGAATTGACTTTCAATTATTTGTTTTTATTGTATTTATTATTAAGGGAAAAATGAATCACTGATAAACCCTTCAATATAAATAAACTCTAACCAACAAACAAATAAGCATTCAGAAAGAACAATAATAAAGGCGAGTATTGCGGGAAACTCGGAAGTATCTCTTATCGATGAATTGGATAAATCATAGAAGTAAGTAAAGGACAATCAATGAAAAAAGACACAATAATAACGGTCATGATAACAATTACCCTTAGCTGAATTATGGCTAGGGTAATTGTTAAAAATAAATCAGTTATTTTTATTACTCGCTTTCTTCATCTCGAATAAAAGAGATTAATTCAGGTTGTGCAATACGTTTGTAATCTTGCGTATTAAGAATAATTGAACGCTCTAATGTACCTGCATTAAAAGCTAATTCATCAAAACGTTCAAAAAGTAGTGGGTCAGCGACAAGCTTCAGTGCAGGATGAAAACTAAAAGGTGGGATTGCACCAAATACGCATTGAGTAAGATCATCTACTTCTTTAGGGCTTGCTAGAGAAGCTCTTGTTCCACCAATTTGGTGAGCGAGTTTTGATAGATCAGCTTGTTTATCGGCGGGTAGTATTGCAAGAACATGTTGTTTAATGCCGTTACCTTTTATATGACAAACAAGTCCTTTTGCTCCCTGTCCTAATTGTGTTCCTCTGATTTTTGCAACTTCTTCAGAACGACCTGCGGTAGGGTGTTCCATAACACGGTAAGTAGCGTGGTTATTATCTAATAAAGCAGTAAGTTGCTCAAAAATAGTCAAAGACATCAATGACTCCTGATTTAATAAGTTATTTCTTTGAGGTCATTATACGACTTTAAAAAAAATATTCTGCTGTGATGTTTACGGCTGGTTTTGATTATTTTGATAAGCTTTTCAAATTATTTTGTTACAAATGATAATATGTTAATAGTATTATCCTATTGAATTAATAGGGTAATTGGGCTTCTTTATTTAATTACCTGTAATAACATGATAAACAAATTGATATTTATTCATTATTTTGATGATGATCAATTTAAGAACAAAAAGAATAGAACATATTAAAACGTAGATTTAATTACTAAAAAGGAAGTCAATAATGGCAGTTTCAACATTCTATATCCCTTCTGTAAATAAAATTGGTGCTGGTTGCCTTGCTGATGCTGTAAGTTCAATGAAAGACTTCGGTTTTCATAAAGCGTTGATCGTCACTGATAGCATTTTAAATCAACTGGGTGTTGTTGATAAAGTCAGTAAGTTACTGACAGAAGCTGGTATTTCTAGCGTAACTTATGATGGTACTGCACCTAACCCTACAGTTGAAAACGTAGAAGCGGGTTTAGCTCTGCTGAAAGAAAATCAATGTGACTGTGTAATTTCTTTAGGTGGTGGTTCTCCACATGACTGCGCGAAAGGCATCGCGTTAGTAGCTTCGAATGGTGGAAAAATTGCAGATTATGAAGGTGTTGATCGTTCAGCCAAACCTCAATTACCACTAATTTCAATTAATACCACAGCAGGTACAGCTTCAGAAATGACACGTTTTTGTATCATCACAGATACTGCGCGTCATATCAAAATGGCTATCGTTGATAAAAACGTCACCCCAATCTTATCTGTAAATGACTCAGAATTAATGATTGGTATGCCAAAAGGTTTAACCGCTGCAACAGGTATGGATGCATTAACTCATGCTGTTGAAGCGTATGTTTCAATTGCTGCAAATCCAATTACTGATGCGTGTGCATTAAAAGCAGTTACTATGATCAGCGAGTCTTTACGTAAAGTTGTTGATAATGGTGGTGATGCACAAGCTCGTGAAAATATGGCTTACGCTCAGTTCTTAGCAGGTATGGCATTTAATAATGCTTCTTTAGGTTATGTGCATGCTATGGCTCACCAATTAGGTGGTTTCTATAACTTACCTCATGGTGTGTGTAATGCGGTTTTATTACCACATGTTCAAGCTTATAACATTCAAGCAGCTGCGGGTCGTTTAAAAGATATCGCACAAGCAATGGGTGTTGATGTTTCTGCAATGAGCGATGAGCAAGGTGCTAAAGCATGTATCGAAGAAATTCGTAAAATGGCTAAAGATGTTGGTATTCCAGCAGGTCTGAAAGAATTAGGCGTGAAAGAAGAAGACTTCAAAACATTAGCTGAAAATGCGCTGAAAGATGCTTGTGCGATCACTAACCCAGTCCAGGGTTCTGAAAGTGATGTTATCGAGTTATTCCGCCAAGCAATGTAATGTGTAAGGAATAAATGACAACTAATACTTGTTATTTTATCTCTTAATAAAGTAATAAAAAAGCACCTCAAAATTTATGATTGAGGTGCTTTTTTATCTATATATTTATTTTTATCTATATATTTATTTTTACGTATATGTTTTTTATATATGTATTGTTTGTAGTACATTGATTATGCTGGGTTGTTTTTCAATAAGGTAAAGTATTTTTAGTGCAATGCCTGAGGGCGTTCTGCGTTTTTGTTCCCAACTACGAATTAGGTCAACACTTAATCCAATAGCATCCGCAAATTCTTGTTGTTTCATTCCACTATGTTTACGTATCGCTTTCACATCTGGTAGTTCTATGCGATGGACATTTTCATTGGCAGGGGATATTTCACCATTTTCAATGGCAACCATCTCTTCCATGCTGCTAACGAGATCATCAAATAGTTTTTTATCCATTATATGTTTCCATTAAAGGTAATAAATTATTTAATTATTATTTTAATTTATCACTTAAAGATTTTAGAATGTTTTTTTCTTGAGCACTTAGGTTGTCTTTACTATTTTTAGGATAGATAAGAAGCAAATATAATCTTCCTGTGATCGTTCTTGTATAATAAATAATCCTAACTCCACCACTTTTCCCGCTCCCCGCTCGATACCAGCGTATCTTTTTGCAACCACCAGTATGGGCAATGGTGTCTCCATTTTCATAATTTTCTAACATATAAGTTTGAAGTGATCTAAATTCATCATCATCCATGAGCTTTTTTCTGTCTCTGCTGAAAACCATTGTTTCAATAAACTCTAAATAGTTCATCTAGGTTCCATCCATTGATCCTATCATAATAGTACTCAGTACTAAAAACAAACTTATATTAGTACTATGTACTAAATTTAATGTATAAAAAAAGACTAAGTTTAAGAATAAAACTCAGTCTTTAGAGTGTGTTAATTACCTAGAAATCACTCTGCTTTTTTATGGCGCTCTTGAAGGCAACCTATTACATCAGAGAGTGATAATGATTGATCTTGTAATAGCACCATTAAGTGATAGAGCAAATCAGAGGCTTCATTTTTTAGCTCTTCTCTGTCATTAACAGTGGCAGCCAACGCGGTTTCTACACCTTCTTCTCCCACTTTTTGGGCTATACGCTTTGTACCACTGGCATAAAGGCGGGCAGTATAAGAGCTATCTGGTGAGGCATTTTTGCGTTCACGTAATAAATTCTCAAGCTCATAGAGAAATCCCCATTGGCTCTGTGCTGGAGCAAAACAACTTTCAGTGCCGTTATGGCAAGTTGGGCCAATAGGATTAGCTAAAATAAGTAAAGTATCGTTATCACAGTCAGGATAAATATTGACTAATTTTAGGAAGTTGCCTGAAGTTTCACCTTTTGTCCATAAACGCTGTTTAGTGCGTGAATAGAAGGTAACATTCCCACTTTCTAGAGTGACATTTAATGCTTCTTTGTTCATATAGCCTAGCATTAATACATCACCTGAAATGGCATTTTGGATAACCACAGGCATGAGATTATCGACTTTTTCCCAATCTAATTGCGCGACTTTTGCACTATTCATTATATTCTTACCTTAACGTCATTCTTTGCAAGATACTGTTTTAGTTCGTTGATATTAATTATTTGTTTATGAAAAACAGAGGCTGCAAGAGCGCCATCAACATTGGCTAATTTAAATGCATCAAGAAAGTGTGACATTTCGCCTGCTCCTCCTGATGCGATAATAGGAACATCTGCAACTTGACGTACTAGAGCAAGTTGTTTTAGGTCATAGCCTTGTCTCACGCCGTCTTGGTTCATCATATTTAAAACAATTTCACCGGCACCAAGTTGCTGAACTTCGCGTACCCAATCAAGGGTTTTCCAGTGCGTTTGTTGTGTACGTTTTTCATCGCCTGTGAATTGATAAACTAAATATTCTCCTGTTTTTTCATCGAACCAAGTGTCAATACCCACAACAACACACTGTACACCGTAGCGATCTGCTAAACGAGATATCAGTGAAGGATCGGAAAGTGCAGGGGAGTTAATCGAAATTTTATCTGCACCAAATGAGAGAATTTTCCCCGCATCTTCAACAGAGCGAATACCACCCGCAACACAAAAAGGAATATCAATCACTTCAGCGACACGCGATACCCAGCTTTTATCAACAACACGACCATCAGAAGATGCTGTAATATCATAAAATACCAGTTCATCAGCGCCTTCTTTGGCATAGCGCTCAGCGAGAGGAACAATATCACCAATGATTTCATGATTACGAAATTGAACACCTTTAACAACTTGTCCATCTCGAACATCAAGACAAGGAATTATGCGTTTTGCCAACATGATATCGCCTCTTTTAATGTAAATTTGCCTTCTAATAATGCTCTACCAACAATAATACCGGCAACACCTGATGCTGGAAGATCTGCGATATCTTGTAAATCACCAATACCGCCCGACGCTTGGAATAAAATATCGGGGAAACGCTGGCTAATTTCTTTATACAGTTCGACGTTAGAACCCGCTAATGTGCCGTCACGAGAAATATCAGTACACAGCACATGCTTTAAACCCACACTTTGATAAAGCTCGATGATATCTTCAAGTGTATAGGATGAGTTTTCTTGCCAACCGCTGACAGCTACCCATTTTTTACCTTGTTTATCAATACGAACATCGAGGGCTAACACAATGGCATCTGCGCCATAGCGCTCAAACCATGTTTTTACCATTTCAGGTTGGCTGACTGCGGTTGAGCCAATAACAACTCGGCTTGCTCCTGCATCGAGTAGCGATTTCACATCATCTTCTGTGCGAATGCCTCCACCCACTTGTACTGGTACATTGACACAAGCAACAAGCTCTTTTAGTAGTGAAATTTGGCGAGCAGAAGGATCTTTTGCACCTGTTAAATCCACTAAGTGAAGTAATTTTGCGCCATCTTTTTCATATTGTTGGTAGCGAGTCAGCGGATTATCATCATAATCACGCTGTTTTGCATAATCACCCTGATGTAAACGAACTACTTTTCCATCAATTAAATCTAATGCTGGAATAATCATAATGGGTTACATCTCCAAAAAGTTCTTGATAAGTTGAGCACCTGCTTTCCCGGAACGCTCTGGGTGAAATTGCACACCATAAAAATTATCTTTTTGAATTGCGCTACTAAAACGCGAGCCGTATTCAGTTTCAGCAATCGTCGATTCATTGAGCGCTAAAGCGTAACTATGAACAAAATAGAACCAAGCATCATCACCAAGATCACGAAAAAGAGGATGTCCTGGTTTTGCTAATACTTGGTTCCAACCCATGTGAGGTAGTGGTAATCCTGCCGTATCAAGCTTATCTATGGTGCCATCAACTAAACCTAATAAAGGAATATCTTTGCCTTCTTCGCTTAGTGAAGCCAATATTTGCATGCCTAAACAAATACCTAAAACAGGTTGTGTTAATGCTTTAATTAAAGGAATTAGCTCACGTGCTTTGAGTTGTTCCATTGCTGCTCTAGCTGTTCCTACTCCGGGCAAAAAGAGCTTATCCGCAGATAACACAACGTTTTTTTCATAGGAAACAATGGGATCATAACCAAGTCGCTTAACGGCGTAAGCGACAGAGGCTAAATTGGCACAACCTGTATCAAGAATAACCACTTTCATCACAAAACACCTTTTGAGCTGGGTAAAGTATTGCCTTCGACACGAATGGCTTGGCGTAATGTACGACCAAAGACTTTAAATAAGCTTTCAGCTTTGTGGTGATCGTTTTTGCCTTTCGATTTCAGGTGCAATGTGCAACCCATCGTATAAGAGAGTGAACGGAAAAAGTGTTCAATCATCTCTGTACTTAAATCACCGACACGCTGGTATTTAAATTCGGCTTTGTATTCAAGGTGTGGACGGCCAGAAATATCTAACGCACAACTTGCAAGGCATTCATCCATTGGTAATGTAAAGCCGAAACGAGCAATACCTCGTTTATCGCCTAATGCTTCACGTAATGCTTCACCCAAAGCAAGACCGGTATCTTCCACCGTGTGGTGATCATCAATAACTAAGTCACCTTTAACATTGATGTTCATACGAAAGCCGCCGTGTGTGGCAATTTGATCAAGCATGTGATCAAAAAAACCGACACCTGTGCTGATCTGGCTATTGCCTTCACGATCAAGCCAAACATCGATCGCAATTTGTGTTTCTTTGGTTTTTCGCTCAACGTGGGCATAGCGATCTTTTTTCGTTAGTTGCTCTGTGATAATCGCCCAATTGAGCTTATCGGTATTATAAAGCAGGCCTTTGATACCCATATTTTCAGCTAACTGAATATCAGTTTGTCTATCACCAATGACATAGCTGTTATCTTTATCTAGTGCACCATCAACTAAATACTGGGTGACAAGCCCTGTTTCTGGTTTGCGACAAGGGCAGTTGTCTTCAGGTTTATGAGGACAAATTAACACATCATCAAATGAGATCCCTTGAGATGAGAAAACTTGCATCATTAAATTATGAGGCGGATCGAAATCTGCTTGAGGAAAACTTTCTGTGCCTAATCCGTCCTGATTTGTGATCATAATGAGTTTATAACCCGCTTTTTGCAGAGCAGTAAGTGCGGGGATCACGCCATTTTCAAAGGCTAGTTTATCAAGTCTATCAACTTGGTAATCTGTTGGTGGCTCAGTGATTAAAGTACCATCACGGTCAATAAAAAGAATTTTTTGGCTCATGGTTGAGATCCCTCAGTTGCGATTTTTTGTTGTTATCGTTTTTAATGTTTTATACGTTTGCAGTTTGAATATTTTTTATGGCATTAATCACGCTATCACATTCTTCTGCGGTACCGATAGAAATACGCAAACAGCCATTAAGCCCATATTGACGCTGTTGATCGCGTAAAATAATCCCTTGTTCCCATAATGTACGGAAAACTAGAGTCGCATCAGTGAATTTCACTAAAATATAGTTGGTTTCACTGTTATAAACCTGTTCAACATTAGGCAGTTTTTTTAACGAATCAGATAAAATGGCTCTGTTGCGAGAAATTTCTGCTACTCGTTTTTTCATTATCTCAATACCTGCTTCTGTTAACGCTTGCGCAGCAATATCTGCAACTGGTGTTGAAAGCGGGTACGGAGCGATCACTTTTAGTAATAATTCAATGACAGGTGGGTTGGCAAGCGTAAATCCACAACGAAGCCCTGCTAAAGCAAAAGCTTTCGATAAGGTTCGCAAAATAACCAAATTCGGATAATCTTCAAGCCATGAAGCAATTGATGCTTGTGGGCAAAATTCAATATAGGCTTCATCTACTGCAACAATGGCTTTATCTTTAGCCAACGCTAATACATCACGAATAAGCGAAGGATCAACAAGATTTCCTGTCGGGTTGTTAGGGCTGCACAGATAGATAAGTTTTACATTATCAAGCTGTGATGCGATGGCTTTGACATCTGGACTCCAATCAGCAAGTGCAGGAACAACACGCTGTTCTATACCGAAAGTTTCAGCACTAACGCTATACATTCCATATGTCGGTGGGCAATAAAGTACGGCGTCTTTACCCGGCTCGCAAAACGCACGAATAAGAAGCTCAATCGCCTCATCTGCGCCACGGCTCACTAAGACTTGATTAGTCTCTACACCGGCATATTTTGCGTAACGGTTAATGACGTTAACAGGTTGACATTCAGGGTAACGGTTTAAGTTTTTTTCATTAAAAGTAAAGTCAGGTGCGATAGGGTATTCATTGGCATTTAACCAAACAGAACCATTTCCTCCTAAGCGCCGAGCAGACTGATAAGGTGTTAATTCACGTACATTTTTTCTTGCAAGTGTATTGATATCAAATTCAGTTTTCATCACTCTTTTTTCCCCTGAGCTAAAGCGTTAACGCGAAGTGTGACAGCATTTTTGTGTGCAGTGAGTTGTTCTGCTTGCGCTAATATTTCAATGGTCTGTGCTAAATCAGATAAACCCTGTGCGGTGAGTTTCTGCACTGTCATACGTTTCATAAAATCAGCTAAGCCTAAGCTTGAGTAGGTTGCTGTATAGCCATAAGTCGGTAGAACGTGATTCGTACCAGAAGCATAATCCCCCGCAGATTCAGGCGACCAAGCACCAAGAAAAACAGAGCCAGCGCTGGTAATGCTATCAACACGGGTATCAGCATCATTGGTTTGAATAATTAAGTGTTCTGGACCATAGCTGTTACTAATTTCAATACACTGGTCGAGATCACGAGTAATAATGACTCGGCTTTCTGCAAGTGCTTGTTTCGCGATTTCAGCACGGCTTAATAGTGCCAGTTGTGTTTCAGTTTCAGCAATAACAGCTTTAGCAAGTGTTTCATCCGGTGTTAATAATACAACCTGTGAATCAGGGCCGTGTTCAGCTTGAGAAAGTAAGTCAGCAGCAATAAATGCAGGATTTGCGTCCGCATCAGCAATCACTAGTACTTCAGAGGGACCTGCTGGCATGTCAATTGCGGCACCTTGTAGCGATTGACTTGCTTGGCGTTTTGCTTCAGTCACATAAGCATTACCGGGTCCAAAAATTTTATCAACTTTAGGTATAGATTCAGTACCAAACGCCATAGCTGCAATTGCCTGCGCGCCACCGACTTGAAAGACTTCATCAATACCAATTTGTTGAGCAATATATAAAATTTCATCAGCAATAGGGGGCGGTGAGCAAAGAATCACTTTGCGACAGCCAGCAATACGGGCTGGAATACCTAACATCATTACCGTTGATAGTAATGGTGCCGAACCTCCGGGAATATAAAGGCCTACTGCATCAATGGGTCTGCTGACTTGCTGACAAAATACACCGGGCTGTGTTTCCACGTTGATAGTGTTAGGAATTTGCGCTTCATGAAAGCGACGAATATTATTCATCGCTTGTGCTATTGCCTGTTTTATTTTGCTATCAAGTCTTGATGAGGCTTCATCGATTTGCGATTTTGACACCAAAACACTTTCCGGCGCTGCCTTATCGAATTTTTGGCTAAGTGCTTTAAGCGCTTTATCCCCATCATTGCGTACCTGTGAAATGATGCTAGCAACTTGTTCTGTAATTGAACCTGATGCAGAAATAGCAGGGCGAGTTAATAGCACTTGTTGCTGTTCTTTAGTGCATTTATTCCAGTAAGTTAATGTATTAAAACCCGTTTTCATCATTTCACCTTATTCCATCATTTTTTCAATTGGTAAAACAAGAATTGAACTTGCACCTAATGCTTTAAGCTTTTCCATTGTTTCCCAGAATAGAGTCTCGCTACTTACCATGTGCATTGCGACGCGATTTTGGTCACCTGCCAGAGGTAAAATAGTCGGTCGTTCAGCTCCCGGAAGTAATGCAATTACATCTTCAAGGCAATCACTTGGCGCGTGTAACATAATATATTTTGATTCTCGAGCTTGAATAACACCTTGGATACGTGTCAGTAAGCGGTCGATAAGTGCTTGTTTATCGGCTTCCATTTCACCGTCACGTTGGATCAAGCATGCTTTTGAGCGATAAATCACTTCAACTTCTTTTAATCCATTCGCTTCTAATGTTGCGCCAGTAGAAACTAAGTCACAGATGGAGTCAGCAAGACCCGCACGAGGGGCGACTTCAACAGAGCCATTTAATAAACACGATTTAAATTTGATACCTTTTTGGTCTAAATAACGTTTGAGCAGGTTTGGATAGGAGGTTGCGATACGAGTATTATTTAAGCATTCCGCACCTTGATAATCGAAATCGACAGGTGTTGCGAGAGATAAACGACAGCCACCGAAATCAAGACGACGTAGCGTCAGATAACTTGGGTTTTCACCTTGAGAACGACGTTTTAATAACTCTTCTTCTAAAACGTTTTCACCGATGATCCCTAAATCAACAACGCCATCCATTACTAATCCCGGAATATCGTCATCTCTAACACGCAAAATATCGATTGGCATATTTTCAGCGTAAGCAATCAGGCGCTGTTGATTTAAGTTAATTTTGATGCCACAACGCGCTAAAAGGGCGCGAGACTCATCACTTAAACGTCCTGATTTTTGCATCGCAATTCTTAATCTTGCTTTATCTAACATAATATTACCCTATCATTGTCCATATTTTTGTGATGAAAATTAGCTATAAAAAAACCCCGGAAGTTGCCTTCCGGGGTTTTAGTTGTTATCTGCATTCAGACCACCGGAAGCGTTTCTTAAACGTCTTCCAGCACTCATCGCCTGAAAGACTAGTCAGGGTGATGGTGATGATGGTGGTTTAGTTGAATGCTATACATAATTATTTTCCTAGCTAATAACACTATTTGTTATTTAATAATGCCCGTTACTGTTAATCTGTATTTAGTAACCTGCATTTAGAATTTGTCTGCCTTTCAACCTACATGATTTACAAAGCAGAAAGCAACCTATTTTTTAATAATAATTTAATTATTTTGTAACCTTTTGTTTTTAATGTAATTTTAATATTTCTCTTATTTACTTAATGGGACAAGTAGGCGAGTATATAGGGATATGCTAAACGTTCACGAAATATAAGTAGTATTTATAAGTAATGGCGAAACGAAAATTTTATAGCATACTTTGACTAAGCCATTTAAGTAGGGGAGCAAAATGAAACGAATAACCATCGTAGGATTAGGTTGGTTAGGTTTACCACTTGCCGCTGCGTTGCGTGATGCAGGCTATCAAGTTAAAGGGACTAAAACCACCGAAGATGGCGTAGAAGCAGCAAGAATGAGTGGCGTTGACTGCTGTTTAGTGAATTTAACACCCGCAATTGAATGTGATAGAGATGATTTTGATTACTTAATGGAAACGGACGTCCTCATTATCACGTTACCGCCAAGTGCGGCTGGTGGCGGTTATGATTATGTTGAAGCCATTCAAACGCTGGTGGATAGCGCAATGTCTCGCCATGTTACGAGAGTCATTTACATTAGCTCTACTTCTGTATATGGCAATCAAACAGGTAATATCACGGAAGAAATGGATATTCGACCAGAAACACAATCAGCGAAAATGTTAGCAGAAGTTGAGAACTGGCTACATCGTTTACCATTAACCACGGTTGATATTCTTCGATTAGCTGGATTAGTCGGGCCGGGTCGTCATGCAGGACGTTTTTTATCAGGTAAAAAACAGGTCAAAGGCGCTCATCAATGCGTTAATTTAGTCCACCTGGATGATGTAATTTTTGCTGTCGAACAACTTCTTGCGCAGAATGAAGGTGGCCATTTATATAATTTATGTGCCCCAATTCATCCTAAAAAGAAAGATTTTTACTCAAGAGTGTCAAATCAACTCGAACTTATTCCGCCAGAATTTGCTGAGGAAGAGAAACCTTTAATACGAGAGATTGATGGTCAGGAGATCTGTCGAGATCTTGGATTTCATTACCATTATCCAGATCCCGACAAAATGCCAATGAATTAACTTAATTTACAGGCAGTAACACGATATCACGGAAAATAGGTCTTTCACTTAATTGTGCAAACCAACGCTCAATGTGAGGGAAGTCTGGTCTATCTTTGCAAACTTCTAGCCATGGATAGACCAATGGTGCGATCGCTATATCAGCAAGAGAGAATTCATCTCCTGCAAAATAAGTTGTTTTTGCAAGTTGGTCGTCAGCAATTTTAATTAATTTATTAAGCTTCTCTTTCAATGTGTTAACAATCTCAGGGTTTTGCTGCTCTTTAGGTGTGCGAACAATCATGATCATCATTTGTTGAATGGGCGCAAATAGGCTGCCATTTGACCAATCCATCCATTTTTCTACATTTGCTCGTTGTTTAGGATCAATGGGATAGAGTGTGTTATTTTCATATTTTGCACATAAATAACGAATAATGGTATTAGACTCCCATAAAGCAAAGTCATCATCTTGTAAGGTTGGAATTGAAGCGTTGGGATTCATAGTTAAATAATTTGCTTCATTGAGTCCACCAAAAGGGCCTCCAACATCGATTTGTTCATAAGGAACATTTAATTCCTTTAAGCACCAAAGAACTTTTTTAACGTTAGATGAGTTTTTTCTACCCCAGACTTTTAACATAAAGGTCTCCTAAACCACGATAAGTAATAAAATTTCCCTCTATAGGGCGCTAAATATGAATATAAGATAAATCTCTATATATCAATGTTGGCGTCTTATTCCAGAAAGCCATATAGTAGGAAAGCTTTAACAAATTGATATAAAAGGGTGATCGGTAATGAAAAAAAATATTCCATCTGTTCTGGGTAAGGTTACCGCGGGAATGGGTTTACTGCTAATTATTTCTAGTCCTTCATTTGCGGTAAATAATCCGGTACCTCCTCAAATAGAGGCAAAATCTTATGTATTAATGGATTACAACAGCGGAAAAATTCTGGCATCAGAAAAACTTGATGAGCGTTTAGATCCCGCCAGTCTTACAAAAATCATGAGTAGCTATGTTGTTGGACAAGCTATCAAAGAAGGTCGTATGTCACCTGACGATATGGTTATTGTTGGGCGTAATGCATGGGCAACGGGAAATCCGGTATTGAAGGGATCATCATTGATGTTCTTGAAACCGGGTGATCAGGTCAAAGTGATTGATTTAAATCGCGGTATGGTTATTCAATCTGGTAATGATGCCAGTATTGCATTAGCAGAACATGTTGCGGGCAGTCAAGAAACCTTCGTTGATTTAATGAATTCCTATGCTAAGAATCTCGGTTTAAAAAACACACACTTTAAAACCGTTCATGGGTTAGATTCTGATGGACAATATACCACTGCACAAGATATGGCATTACTTACGGCTGCCATGATCCGCGATGTACCTTCAGAGTATGAAATTCATAAAGAAAAAGAATTTACCTTCAACAATATTCGTCAGCCAAACCGCAACCGTTTATTGTGGAATAAAAATATGAATGTCGATGGTGTGAAAACAGGTCACACCAATGGAGCAGGATACAATCTTGTTTCTTCGGCAACTGAAGGTGATATGCGCTTAATTGCTGTTGTTTTAGGAACACCATCAGATAAAGTGCGTTTTGCTGAAAGTGAAAAATTATTAGGTTGGGGTTTCCGCTTTTTTGAAACGGTAACACCAGTAAAAGCAGGTACACCACTGACAACTCAAAAAGTGTGGTACGGCGATAAAGGTGAAGTGGCGTTAGGGGTTGCTAATGATGCCTCAATTACTATTCCTAAAGGTGAATTGAAAAACCTGAAAGCCTCTTTTACTTTAACCAATCCTGTATTAGAAGCGCCGTTAACTCAAAATCAGGTTGTGGGTACAGTTAACTTTTTATTAAATGATGAAGTGATTGAACAGCGCCCATTGGTTGTAAAAGAAGCGGTTGAAGAAGGTGGGATCTTTAGTCGTATCTGGGATTTTGTTGTTAAAACAGTATCTGGTTGGTTTAATGCTATTTTTGGTTAATACACTAATAATGGTTCTATCAAAGCGTTACTGAGTTTTTCACCCAAAAAGAAAGACTAGCTATTATTTTTATAGAGAAAATCCGTAATTATTTAATGATTACGGATTTTTTATATTCAATAAAGTAAGGGAATATCTCTAGTTTAGAACTTAAATAAGCCCATCGATTTTACCTTGATTATCAACATTCACTGCGATAGCGGCAGGGGTTTTCGGTAATCCAGGCATTGTTGTGATAGAACCCGTTAAAGCGACAACAAAACCAGCACCCGCAGAAACATATACTTCACGCACGTTGATTGTAAAATCAGTAGGGCGGCCTAATAAGGTGGGATCATCGGAGAGTGAATATTGAGTTTTTGCCATACAGACAGGGAAATGAGCAAAACCCATACTTTCTATCTTTTCCAACATTTTGCGAGCATGTTGGCTGTAGGTCACACCATTTGCTCCATAGATCTCTTTTGCGACAGTATTAATTTTTTCACTAAGTGAGGCATTATCAGGATAAATTAATTGAAATTGGCTCTGTTCATTTTCAAGTGTATCAATCACTTGATTCGCTAATTCAATACCGCCTTCGCCTCCTTTCTCCCACACTTTGGTAATTGCAAATCGGCAATCTCTATCTTGGCAAAATTGTTCGATAAACTGGTGCTCTGCAATACTATCAGTGACATAAGCATTAAGAGAAACAATCACCGGTAAGCCATATTTTTTAAGGTTTTCAATGTGCTTTTCAAGATTTACAATCCCTTTTTCAAGGGCAACTAAATCTTCATTGTTCCATTCACCTTTGCCTAAACCACCGTTATATTTTAGCGCTTTAGTGGTTACAACAATGACAGCACAATCTGGGCGTAATCCACTGATCCGACATTTTATATCAAAGAATTTCTCAGCACCTAAGTCAGCACCAAAACCGGCTTCTGTCACGGTAATATCTGCAAGTTGAAGTGCCAATTTTGTTGCTCTTACACTATTGCATCCATGAGCAATATTAGCGAAAGGGCCTCCATGAATAATGGCTGGCGTATTTTCGAGTGTTTGTACTAAATTAGGATTAATTGCATCTTTTAATAAACTTGCCATTGCTCCAACAGCTTGCAGATCGCTAGCTGTAATAGGATCACCATTATAAGAATAGGCAACAATGATACGAGAAAGTCGCTGTTTTAAATCATCAATATCCATTGCCAAACAAAGGATAGACATAATTTCAGAAGCAACAGTAATAACAAAGTTATCTTCTCTTGTAATACCGTCTTTTTCGCCACCTAATCCCACAACAATATTACGTAAAGCGCGATCGTTCATATCCATACAACGTTTAAACACGATTTTTTTAGGATCGATATTTAAAGGATTACCCTGATAAATTGAATTATCAAGCATGGCTGCAAGCAAGTTATTGGCAGAAGTAATAGCATGAAAATCGCCAGTAAAATGAAGATTGAGATCTTCCATTGGAACGACTTGCGAATAACCACCACCTGTGGCTCCACCTTTAATACCAAAGCAAGGGCCTAAAGAGGGTTCTCGCAATGCAATAATGGCATTTTTTCCAAGATGATTAAGTGCTTGCCCTAATCCAACAGTGACCGTTGTTTTACCTTCACCAGCAGGTGTTGGATTAATTGCTGTAACTAAAACTAACTTTCCGGGCTTTTTTGTCGCAATTTTTGACCAAATGCTGTGGCTAAATTTGGCTTTGTATTTGCCATAAAACTCGATATCGTCTTGATCAATATTTAAATTTTTAGCAATGTCCTGAATAGGTAAGAGGTGTGCTTCTTGGGAGATTTGAATATCTGATTTCATTTTAGTTCTCTTTTTATCCCGCTTATGATGTCTCTAGTGATCTTTACTTATCAACTTTAGACAATAATCTAAATATCGCCAATAGATTGATTAATTTATAGTTATTTACTTTAGATAACATGTTCATCGTCACGCCATTTAAATAATTTTTGTTGTTAGCTCCTACTTTTTCTTTAAATTATCACTATTGAGTGATGCTTTGCTCTTTTGAAAAACGTATTTTAACTAAGGATGATAATTTAATCTCATACAAAAAAGATGATATTAAAAAAAGAAGGGCATTGAGATTGATGTTAATAAATAAAAAAGGCGCTGATATCAGCGCCTTATCTATCATAAATATCTGTATTGAGACTCTCTGGTTTAGTCACAAGAAATTTTAATGGCTAATCCGCCTTGAGAGGTTTCACGATATTTAGCGTTAATGTCTTTACCTGTTTCGTACATTGTTTCAATGACTTTATCTAAACAAATACGAGGATCACTGACACGACGTAAAGCCATACGAGATGAGTTTACGGCCTGTACGGCTGCGATAGCATTACGTTCAATACAAGGAACTTGTACTTGTCCTGCCACAGGGTCGCAGGTAAGTCCTAAGTTATGCTCCATCGCAATTTCTGCCGCAATACAAACTTGTTCTGGGCTACCGCCTAAAAGTTCAGTTAATGCGCCAGCTGCCATTGAACAAGCAACACCGACCTCGCCTTGGCAACCCACTTCAGCACCCGAGATAGATGCATTCATTTTGTAAAGTGAACCAATAACACCAGCAACTAAGAAAAAGCGAGTGTAAGAGTTTTCATTTACAGGACGAATAAATTTATCATAGTAAGACAATACGGCTGGAATAATGCCACAGGCACCGTTTGTTGGTGCTGTTACAACACGTCCACCAGCCGCATTTTCTTCATTTACGGCAAGGGCAAACATGTTAATCCAATCAACAACTGTCATTGGATCGGTTGTGGTTTTATCTTCGGTTACTAACATACGGCGTAATGCAGAGGCACGGCGAGGTACACGTAAAGGCCCCGGTAATAAGCCTTCAGTATTTACACCGCGCTCAATACCTGACTTCATCACTTCCCAAACAGCCGCAAAATGAGCTGAAATCTCTTCTTTACTGCGTAATGCTAATTCGTTTTGCATCACTAATGCAGATAAAGAAAGCCCAGTTCCTTTGCAATGGCGACGTAAATCAGCCGCATATTGATAAGGATAAGGAACTTGAACCGCATTTTCTTCAGGTTGACCAAAATGCTCTTCATCAACAATAAAACCGCCACCAATTGAATAATAGGTTTTCTTCAATAAAACCTGTTCACCGTTATAAGCGGTAATGGTCATGCCATTTTCATGGAGAGGTAGATTGGTTTTATGAAAATTCATACCGCCTTCAACCGGAAAATCGACTTCTTTTATGCCATTTGCCAGCATTAAGCGACCGGTTGTTTCTACTTGTTTGATAAACGGGGCGATAGAATCAATATCGACAGTATCAGGTAAATTTCCTGCGAGTCCCATAATAATAGCAATATCAGTTGCGTGACCTTTACCTGTTAAAGATAAAGAGCCATAAACATCAACGATAACGCGGGAAACAGAAGAAAGGAGATTTTTTTCAGCAAGTAAATCAACAAATTCTTTACCTGCTTTCATTGGACCTACAGTGTGTGAGCTAGAAGGACCGATACCAATTTTAAAAATATCAAAGACGCTAACCATAATATTCGCCTCCCTAATTAATTTAAAGGCGCAACTGTGTGATTATTAGAGTGTTAAGTGTCAGTTTTGAAACCTAAAGCTGCAGTGGCTACTTCCGGTTAAGAAAGTAGCCACGAGATGTCTTATTAGCTCATGAAAGAGTTAGCTAAGCTATAGAAAACAGCTGAGATTGCGATAAGACCCATAATTACAACAAATACGTTGCTGATATGGCCTTCATATTTCTTCATCGCTGGTACTTTACGGATTGCATACATTGGCATCAGGAACAGTAACATTGCGATAACTGGGCCACCTAATGTTTCAATCATACCTAAAATGCTTGGGTTTAATGTTGCAACAATCCAAGTTGTAACCAGCATAAACAGTGCAGTGATTTTGTTTAAACGATCTTTCTCGATTGTTTTACCTTTTTCACGCAGTGATTTGATGATTAAACCGTTGAAACCTTCACGAGCACCTAAGTAGTGACCTAAGAAAGATTTAGTAATTGCAACGAAAGCAATAAATGGAGCGATATAAGCGATAACAGGTGCTTCAAAATGGTTAGCAAGGTAAGACAGGATACTGATGTTCTGTGCTTTTGCTTCAGCTAAGTTTTCTGGTGTTAAGCTAAATACACAGCTAAACACGAAGAACATTACAGTGATAACCATCATGATGTGTGCATAAGCTAAAATGCGTGAACATTTTTTCTCAGCGTTTTCGCCGTATTCTTCACGTTTTGCAACAGCAAACGCAGAGATGATTGGAGAG
Organism: Proteus sp. fly-1013; assembly: GCF_040140245.1. NCBI lineage: Bacteria > Pseudomonadati > Pseudomonadota > Gammaproteobacteria > Enterobacterales > Morganellaceae > Proteus > Proteus sp. fly-1013. The sequence continues at coordinate 233,130 of NZ_JBEEWD010000001.1, forward strand.
TGGTTAAAAGAGAACACCATTACAGGGATAGCTAACCATAAGGTTACTAATAGGCCTTGACCCATGCCTGATGTTGTTGCGTGATCAAAAGAGAGAGTATCAAGAATCGCACCATTCCACTCAGGGATAAGATACAGAGCTAAGACCATTAGAACTGCAACAAATGGGAATACTAATACGCTCATTGCTTTAACGATAGCTTGTTCACCAAAGCGAATAATCGACATGATACCGACAATCAGTATCAGCGATAAAATTGCGCGAGGTGGTGCAGCCATGTGCATTTGGTTCACAATAAAGCTTTCTACTGTATTGGTGATAGCAACACTATAAACCAATAGAATAGGATAAATTGCGAAGAAATAGAGCAGGGTGATTAATTTACCTGCTGTTTTACCAAAGTGTTCTTCAACAACTTCAGTGATATCTTCACCTGGGTTTTTACCTGATAACACAAAGCGGCACATACCACGGTGTGCAAAGAAGGTCATTGGAAATGCAAGTACTAACATGATCAACAGAGGAATTAAACCACCAATCCCTGCGTTGATAGGTAAAAATAGGACGCCAGCACCGATAGCTGTACCGTATAAACCTAACATCCATACTGTATCTGACTTACGCCATGCTTTGTAATCACCTTGGGTGTTACCCGACGCGATAGAACCAACTTTGGTTGTATCCATAATACTCTCCGAAATAACGCGGTAAAAAAAATAATGAATAAAAAATAAGAGCGTGATTGTATTTCTTTTTAGAAATAATCACGGCATAAATTTAATTATGAATAAATGAGTGCATTGAGTACCTGGTGTTATCTCAATATCTTCAATTACCACAGATAAAAATCTTTAAATTTCAAAAGAATTAAGCTCTTTCAAAATTTGAAAAAATATTCAATAAGTTTATATCCAGACTTAAGAGGTGCAGAATATAGTGTTTTTCAGGATAAACTACCGTGATCACCATCTCAAATGCTAAATATAACTGAAAAACCTGAAAATGTAACATTTTTTATATTTTGTGTTTTTAGAGGGGGTTTTTAAAACATTTTGAAATAACTTTCCAGTTTTAAAGTAAGTATAAAATAAAGCTAAATACTTAAATGTTCATATGTTAATGATTATTTTTAGGTGTTTTTATTATTTAGAAAATAAATGATTAAAATCAATTAGGTTATTTTTGTTTACAATTAAAACATTGTGTTAACCGTGTATCTTGTTGAAATAAAACAATAAATAAATTTCTTTAATTAATGTTTAAAACTAGACAAAAGAATATAGAAACGATGCAATATGATTATTTATTAATGAATTTCTTTTGTTTTATGAAATGAATATAGCTATATTTCTTTTATAAGTAGAATATTGTTTATAAATACGACAGTGAATTTGTTAATAAATGAGTTTGGTAGGTTGTTATATAACGAATATAAAAGTTTTATTTTGATTAAAATAACAACATATTTATTTTTGGACAAATAATATAATAATAGAGAATATTTTTATTTATATATTAATATATTGAAGGGCAATGTTACTTAAGCTAAATATAAAAAAAGACCACAATAAATGTGGTCTTTTTTGGTATTAGAAAGGTTAGGCCTTTGTCCAACCTTTACGAATAGGATAGGCAAAACAGAGCTGATAGAGCCTTTGTACCCATTTTTGGAGTATATCGCCACCTTTAGACCAGAAGATCTGGCAAAGGCCACAAGAAAGTAGAGCAACGATAAAGGCACCAATCATATCGATTGGCCAATGCACGCCAAGATAGATACGCGCCCAAGCAATCGCAAGTCCTAAACCAAGCATAATATAGCCAATACGTTTGCTGTTATGCCAAAAGAGATAAGCTAAAGCAATGGTGAAAACAAACGTACCATGGTTACTTGGGAATGAAGGTGTCGCATCATGGTCGAGAAAGTTGTAGCCAATGTTAGCTGCAAAAGGGCGTTCATGAGGCGCAATTGCTCCAATCATCCAAGAGATAGAAAGTGCAATACCTAAAGAGACGGCAGCTTTGCACACTAATGTTCTTTGCTGACTAAGATGTTTTTCATTACCCCATAACCAATAGAACACTAAAGATAACGGAAAAAGATAGACAAGGTACTTAGCAATAATTATCGCCGTACCGATTTCTAAAGGAGATGCCGCAGGTGTTGCATTCATCATTGAAAATACGGCTAAATTGAATTGTTCCAGCAAAGTAGGCTCCATACATGTCGTACTGATAAGCGATGTTTATGATACATAATACGCAAGTTTTTAAGGGTAAATGAGTGAGTAATAGGGGTAAAGTGTTTTTTTCTTATTTAATTGTGCTTTTTTTAAAAGATTTGTCAGTTTCATATCAAACTGAGCTAAAGCACTCTTAAAAAGAGTATTGCGCTTATGTTATTGCTCTCACATCGTTCTTTTTCTTATCTTCAACGAGGTATAACTTTATGTGGTTCCAGAAAAATATTGTCCTTAATGAAAGGCCAAGAGGATTTCACTTAATTACACAAGCATTGATTCAAGAATTACCAGAGCTAAGACAATATAAAATCGGAATTGCTCATTTTTTTATTCAACATACATCGGCATCATTAACGATTAATGAAAATGCGGACCCGACAGTTCGAAGTGATTTTGAAAGCTTCTTTAATCAAAGCGTAAAAGAAGATGAAGATTACTATCTTCACACCTATGAAGGCAGCGATGATATGCCAGCGCATATTAAAAGTAGCTTACTTGGACAAAGTGTTACTGTTCCTATTAGTCAAGGTGAGTTGAATTTAGGGATTTGGCAGGGAATTTATCTTGGTGAACATCGAAATCATGGCGGTAGTCGTCGTATTATCGTGACCTTGCAAGGTGAGTGTTACTAAATTTCAGGCAATAAAAAACCCGACAGTTATTTCACCAAAAGGGTTGAAACTATCGGGCTCCTCAATATTTGGGGACATCAAAGAAAAGCAGTGGCACTAATTCAGACTCCGAGTTAGAAAGAAAGTTCGCTGACTAATGAAAATAAATAGAATTTTTTTTAAAAAAGAAAGGAAAGATAAAGAAAATATGAGGGATAAAAAAAGAGAAAGCGCTAAAACATATTGATAAATAAACTGTTTTAGCGCTTTTGAATTAGTTGTAGATGCCTAAGTTTTCTTTAGCATAAGCTTCAAAATCTGTGCAACCACCAATGTGTTTTTCATCAATAAAAATTTGTGGCACAGTTTCAACTTCTTTTCCGACAGTTTTAGATAAATCAGCTTTTGTAATTCCTTCAGCTTGAATATCTACATAGCGGAAATCGAAATCGTCTCGTTTTTCAGATAAAGTTTCAGCCAGTTGTTTCGCACGAACACAATATGGGCAACCTGGGCGACCAAAAATGACAACAAACATACGACACTCCTTATTGAGGAAATAAAATTCAGGCATAATAGTTTCTATTGGTTGTTACTATGCCCTTTTATTAGGCTAAACAAAAACAGTTATTGCCTTTTAGTGTGATAAATTATACCAATTTGCCGAATAATGAGATAGGACTGTGACACAGCATTTAGCGGAGAAATAATGGAAAAGCCTTCAAATCGAGATATGAAATCACTGTCGGATATGCCAAAACCCATTATCATCATTGAGATAATCGGTATTATTTTATTAGTGGTTGCTTATCTTTATATCAATCAATATATGACCTCTCCGCAGTGGCTAGGAACATATACAGGACAATTAACGCTAGTTATTTTGGGCGTTATCTGCATGATCCCGCCTGCTATCCATATTGTATGGCGTGCTATTTATCGATTAACTTTTTTAGGGATTGATCATAAATCCACAAAGAGTAAAAAGAAAAACGAGAATAACGAAGAATAGTTGACTGTTTTTTCTCAAAAATGCATTAGAAACTAAGAAAAACCAATATGTAAATTGGCTTAATTTTCTTAGTTTTTCTATTTATTAGTGCCTTCAAGATAGAAAAAGTGGCAAAATAGCATCAATGCCAACAGGCACTCTTTTTTTTGCGCGTAAAGGTTATTTGAATGAACGCTGTTGTGACTACCGATCTGGATCAGCTAAAGTCTTGGCTTGATGAACTACAGATTGCTTACTATGAATGTGACTCTTGTCAGGCGTTACATTTACCGCATCTTCAATATATCAGTGGTATTTTTGATGCCAAAATTGATATTCTTGAAGACGTACTTGTATTTACCGCTATCGCTGAGCTAAAGCCGTCAGCAATAGTGCCATTAATGGCAAATCTAAGCCAAATTAATGCAAGCTCTTTATTTATTAAAACATTTCTAGAAATTAGTGATGAGAACTTACCAAAATTAGTTTTCTGCCAATCATTCCCGGTTGCAGCTGGTATTTCACTGAATCAATTCGACCTGTTCTTACAAAAAGCAGAAGAGCAATCTGCTGAAGTCGTTAGCGAAATTTTTAATAACGGTTTCTTGTATGGTGAAAAACAAGAAAGTGAAAATGAAGAAGAAGATGAAGACGAAGATGTTGAGATAAATAGCGCATCAACCGACTCCTCCTATACTGTACATTAATATTAATCTCCATAACGGTCACAAAATCTTATGCAATGCGCACGATTTAGTGCGGGTGAATGTCATTCTTGTGAATGGCTTTCTCTTGCTTATCCTGAACAAATCAAGAAAAAACAGCACAGCTTATTAGCATTACTTCCAGAAGATTATGCTTTTGATAAATTAGCGCCTGTTGAAAGCGAACAAGCGCAGTTTCGCAATAAAGCAAAAATGGTAGTCAGCGGGAGTGTTGAAAGACCCGTCTTGGGCTTAAAAACCAAAGACGGTGTTGCTGTCGATTTATGCGAATGTCCACTGTATCCAGTTTCTTTTGCACCCGTGTTTTCTATTTTGAAAACATTTATTGCAAAAGCAGGGCTAGTACCTTATGACATCGAACGCCGTCGTGGTGAACTCAAGTTTATCTTATTAACTGAGAGCCGAAGTAATAACACCATGATGTTGCGCTTTGTTTTGCGTTCAGAAAAAAAACTAGAACAACTTCGTAAAGCACTTCCTTGGTTACAAGAACAGTTGCCTCAATTAGCGGTTATCTCCGTTAATATTCAACCTGTGCATATGGCTATTTTGGAAGGTGACCAAGAAATTATTCTGACAGAAAAAACGTTCTTGGATGAATCATTTAACCAAATTCCATTACATATTCGCCCTAGAGGTTTTTTTCAAACTAATCCAGCGGTGGCTTCATCACTTTATGCCACAGCAGGTCGTTGGGTAAGAGAATTAAATATTACGCATTTGTGGGATATGTTTTGTGGATCAGGGGGTTTTGGGTTGCATTGTGCAGACAAACTAACCCAATTAACAGGTATTGAAATTAGCCCTGAAGCTATTGAATGTGCACGATTATCAGCTCAGGAATTAGGGTTAGAGCATGTCGAGTTTCAAGCATTAGATTCAACAGGTTATGCATTAGCTAAAGAGTCTGTTCCTGAATTAGTGCTTGTTAATCCACCAAGGCGAGGTATTGGTGAAGCATTGTGCGGTTATCTCAATAAAATGAAACCTCGCTTTATCCTTTACTCAAGCTGTAATGCTCAAACGATGGCAAAAGATATTCAGCAACTTTCTCATTATCGAATAGATAGAGTGCAGTTGTTTGATATGTTTCCTCATACTTCTCACTATGAAGTCCTTACGTTATTGGTATTACAAGACAGCTAAGATATTTATTACAAAATAGTGATTGAGTGTTAGTATAAATCAGCATTTAACGCTCGATGGATAACATCGGGCGTTTTCTTTTTTATTAGATGGGCATTCTATTTTATGCAGAATTTAAAAGCGTTGTTATTAGTGATGGTGTTATTGGGGCCTTTGGGAATCGATCTCTATTTACCGACGATACCTACAATTGCTCAAGATTTAGGAAGTAGCGTATCCCTTATTCAATCTACTATCGCTTTATTTATTCTAGTCCTAGGTGTAGGGCAACTTATATCGGGGCCTTTGGTGGATAAGTTCGGTCGTAAACCAATCGCTATCGCTGGGATACTTATCTATATTGTGGGTTCTGTCATTGCAACCATTTCGACAGATTCAACGCTTTTTATTATTTCACGATTATTACAAGCTTCAGCGGTGTGCTGTACTTCTGTTGTGGCTTTTACCTGCGTTCGTGACTGTTTTAATGGTAATGAAGCCGCCCGCGTTTTCGGTTTTTTAAATGGCACGTTAAATATTATTCCTGCATTGGCGCCACTATTAGGTGGATTATTGGCTGAATATTGGGGATGGCGTGCACCTTTTGGGTTCTTGATTTTCTATTCAGTGCTTGTATTAATTTTGATCACTCGTTTTTTACCAGAGACAAAGCCTGAAAATACAGCTCAATCAAAACAAAAATTAGGTAAAACATACCTTGAGATTTTATGTAGTAAACGTTTTTTAACTTTTGCATTAGTGAATGCGGGCACTATGGGAATGGCATTAACCTATGTGTCATTTGCCCCAATTGTATTAATGAATGATGCAAAATTATCAGCGCTAATTTTTTCTATTGTTTTCGGTGTAAATGGTTTTTGGATAATGTTTGTCAGTTTTTATGCAAACCGTGTTATTCACCGTGTTGGTAGACCTATTTGTTTGATCTTAGGAAGCGGATTAATGGGATTGGGCTGTGTGAGTTTGTTAGGTAGCTTGATATTTATCCCTGCTGAAATACAAAATCATTGGCTGATTTATATGCTGCCCGTAGCAAGTGCTTGCGCGGGTCTTGCTTTTATTATGGGACCAGCGACAAGTTATGCTCTTGAGCCTTATTCACAAACAGCAGGTATTGCCTCTGCATTAGTGGGTTTTATTCAAATGGCGGGTGGTGCAGCCTTTGGTTTAACGGCACTGGCTTCACCAGTACAACCTAAATTAGCGTTAGCTATTGTGATGTTACTGGGTAGTTTATTAGCACTGAACGCTTACCGAGTAAGCCATAAAGAGTCGTTAATAGAAAAACAGGCTACGCAAGAATAGAACATGTATTTGTTGTTTATTCAAATATAAAAAAAACACCCCAGAGCGAAAACTACTGGGGTGTTTTTTTATTGATAGCTTGGCTTGCTCGTTTTGCTTGCTTGTTTTTAATTACGATGCTCAAACTCTAAGGCTTTCTTCTCAATTAATCGCATTAAGAGTGTCAGTATTCCGTTGATACACAGATAAATAATACCTGCTGCAACAAAAACCATCACATCATAGCTTTGACCAAAGACTTGTCGGCTATAACCTGTTAATTCAAGTAAGGTGATAGTACTGGCAAGTGAGGTACTTTTGAATATCAAAACTACTTCGTTGGAATATGATGAAAGTGCACGCTTAAATGCGTAAGGTAATATCACTCTTGCTGTTTGTACTGGTGACATTCCTAATGCTTGGCAAGATTGCCATTGTCCAGATGGGATCGCCCTTACAGCACCATAGAAAAGTAAGGTTGAATAAGCTGCACTATTTAATGCTAATGTGACCATTGCACAGAACCACGGCGTTGATAATAACTCCCACATTGTTGGGAAATTTTTCAACACAGGAAATTGCCCTGGACCATAATAGATTAAGAAGAACTGCACCAATAAAGGCGTACCCGTAAATAAGGTAATATAGGCTTTGACTATTTGGCTAATGACAGGTGTTTTGAGTGCCAAAACAAAAGTCATTAAAACCGAAAGTGTAAATGCAACCAATAGAGCCACGACTGTTAAAGACAGGCTTGTTGGTAATCCCGGTAAAATATCAACAATATAATCCCACATTATGAGGCACTCCGTTCAAATCGAGTCGTTCTCATTTCTAACCATTTCAGGATATATTGACTGACCAAAGTAATTGCCAAATAAATCAATGCAACAATACTATACCAAGTAAAAGGCTCTTGAGTTCGGTTAGCGATACTTTGTGTTTGTAACATTAAATCATTAACACTGATTAATGAGACTAAAGCGGTATCTTTTAATAGAACTAACCATTGATTACCTAACCCCGGTAAAGCATGACGCCACATTTGAGGCATGATAAAGCGGAAGAAAATAGTAATACGACCCATACCTAATGCTTGGCCGGCTTCCCATTGTCCTGTTGGTACTGCTTTTAATGCACCACGTAAAGTTTGTGAAGCATAAGATGCATAAAGAAGTGAAAGGGCGATAACACCGCAATAGAAAGGTAATGATTCAGTATCACCAAAATCAACTTGTAAGGTGAAAGCACCGAGATCAATTCCATCCATTAGCATCATGACACCTTGTAGGGTGCCATAATAGACAAAAAGAACCACCAGCATTTCTGGTAGTCCTCTAATTAGTGTTACCCAGCATGTTCCTAAGAAAGCAAAGGCTTTCCATCTCGCGGATTCCCAAGCTGTAAACAGCATAGCTAGAACTAATCCGATGATAAGAGCAGAAATAGCAAGTGAGACCGTTGTAACGGCCGCACCTGCTAGAGTTGTTATTTCATTCATTTATTAAGCTATTATTGTTATTCAAACCATTTTTTATAAATGACATCATAGGTGCCATCAGCTTTTACTTCAGCTAATGCTTTGTTTAATTTATCTTGTAAATCAGCATTACCTTTTCTTACCGCGATCGCAAGACCTGTACCAAAGTAGTTAGGATCTGCAACTTTGTCGCCTACAATACCTAATTCAGGATTCTTTTTCAGCCATTCATTAACAACAGCAGTATCACCAAAGATAGCTTCGATACGACCATTTTTAAGATCTAATACCGCATTTTGGTAACTGTCATAAGGAACAGTTTTCATCTCTTTGTGTTGTTCATTGATGAATTTCTGATGGGTTGTCCCATTTTGTACACCAATTTGTTTGCCTTTTAGGCTTGCTACATCAGAGATTTTACCCGTTACTGTGATAAATACTGCTGAGTTATCATAGTAAGAATCGGTGAAATCAACTTGTTTTTGACGTTCTGGCGTAATATCAATACCCGCCATTAACGCTTCAAAACGACGGAATTTCAGACTAGGAATTAAACTATCAAATGACTGATTGGTAAAGGTACAATCAGCATTAATTTTTGCACACATTGCATTGGCTAAATCAACATCAAATCCCACAATTTGATTATTCGCATCGATCATTTCAAATGGAGGATACGTTGCTTCAGTTGCAAAACGAATTGTCTCTTTCTCAGCCGCAGTTGCAGAAAGTGTAATACTGGTCAGAAGTGCTGCAAATAATATTTTTTTCATTGTCTGATCCTGATTTAGTGTGACAAGTAATTAGCAAAAGCTTCCGTTTGTGGAGCAGTGAAATGATAGTTATCACCTTGCTCTATAATACGGCCGTTTTCCATATATACAACTTTGCTCGCGGCTTTGCGTGCAATTTCAACTTCATGGGTCACAATGACTTGTGTAATACCCGTTTCAGATAGCTCTTTAATAATATCAACAACTTGAGCTGTAATTTCAGGATCTAATGCTGCTGTAGGTTCATCAAATAAGAGAACTTGAGGCTCCATCATTAATGCTCTTGCAATAGCAACACGTTGTTGTTGTCCTCCAGATAAATGCAGAGGAAAACGTCCTGCGTAATCACTTAAACGTAAACGCTCAAGCAATTTCATCGCTTTTTCTTTGGCTTGCGGTTTTGATAAACCTAATACACGACAAGGCGCTTCAATTAAATTATCAAGAACCGTTAAATGTGGCCATAAATTGTATTGTTGAAATACCATGCCCACATTTTGGCGTAATGAACGAATTGCCTTTGCATTAGGCTGTTGGCTAAAGTCAAAATGTAGACCCGCAATTTCTAATTCGCCTGAACGTGGCATTTCTAATAAATTAAGAACTCTCATTAGTGAGCTCTTACCTGCACCACTTGGTCCTAATAGAACCATTGTTTCACCGGCAGAGCATTCTAGATTAATATCATAGAGTGCTTGGTGCGAACCGTAGAAACAATTTATATTTTTTAATTGAATACTCATGCGTTTTTTCTGAATAGTCATTAACTGGTTCAAATAATAAAACGGTAAGAATAATTATGCAACTAAAACTGCATAATAAAGTGGTTTTTTTACGTAAAAATGGGTAATTTGGCTATTTTTTTTCACCGTCAGGTGAATTTTTATCCAGTTTGTAAGCGTTAGTACTTATGGTTTTAGCCATACCTTTGAAAATAAATAAGTGCGCAGGCATCATGGCGAACCAATAAAGTAATCCACTAAAACCTGCTGGGTGCCACCAAGCGCGAACATCTATTGAGCGAAGATTGCCACTGTCGTGGATCGTGAAAGAGAGTCTGCCTAAACCGGGAGCTTTCATTCCAAATAATAGAGTAAGCTGTTTTTCAGGCTCTAGTTTGATTACTCGCCAGCCATCAATCATATCGCCAAGTTCTAACGTTTCTCTAGAAGGGCGTCCGTAAGTGACCTTATTTCCAGCAATATCATCCATAATGGCGCGAGTTTTCCATAACGCATTGCCATAAAAATAGCCTTGCTCTCCGCCGATTTGTTGCACTGTATGCCAAAGGGATGCTGCGCTTGCCGGTGTAGATACTGTACAACCTGCATTTTTAGGGTAATAGCCATAACCGGGTTTCCAGCGATTACGAACAGCCGGAGAGTAACCCCAGTCTTGGTTATCTAAAGCGGCTTCTTCATCTGCGAGTGTTTCTTTTACCGCATCATCAAATTTAATGAGAGTCTGAGGAATAAGTTTGCGTAACGGCTCATCGTTGGCAGGGAGATCGTATTTAAGCCCTTGAATAAGCTCTTTAGCAATTGAGGTTGGTACTGAGGTTATCATACTGATAAAGCCCGCAGAAATAAGACTACCCGGCATAGGTAGCGGGATCAGCACTCGCTTTTTACCTGAGATTTTAATAAAGCGCTCAAAAAGAGTTTGATAGCTAATGTATTCAGGACCACCAGCATCAAAAATACGATGTTGATGAGTGGGGTGATGAATAATTTCAGTTAAATAGTGAATTAAATTTGTGAGAGCAATAGGGGAGGATTTAGAACGAACCCAACGTGGTGGCGTAAGAATAGGAAGGTTATAAACCATATCACGCATGATCTCAAAGGCAGCAGAGCCGGGTCCTACAATCATTGAGGTGCGGATTTCAGTCACAGGAACAGAGCTGGTTCTTAACACTTCACCCGTAAGTTTTCGGGCAATAAGATGAGGCGAATATTGTTGATCTTCATGCTGTAAGGCACTTAAAAAGATAATTTGTTTAACATCGGTGCCTTCTAACGCTTCTACAACGTTAATTGCCGCTTTACGCTCTTGTTCAACTAAATTATGTGCATCACCCATGCTATGAACAAGGTAATAAACGATATCCGTATCATGCATTACTTTGTTTAAGGTTTCTGGATCATGTAAATCAACAAAGATACAGCGTGTATTTTCCCAACCTTGAGACATCATCCAGTCAACTCTACGGGCACCTGCGGTGACCTGATGACCTTGTTTTATCAGAGCTGGAATAAGATTTTGACCAATATGTCCACTTGCACCAAGTACTAATACACGCTGTTGATTCATTGTTAATCCATTGTAAAAAGAGAACGTTATCGTTCTATTGTTACTGATTTTTCTATGAAGTAAAGAACGCCATCAAGATTGGTGTGATTAAACTTAAAACGAATCCATGCACAATAGCTGCGGGAACGATGGATACACCGCCACTTCTTTGTAATACAGGTAAGGTAAAGTCCATGGATGTTGAACCACAAATCCCTAATGCCGTATTTCTATAACGATTAACAATGATAGGAATAAGCATGATTGCTGCTAATTCACGCATTAAATCATTGAAAAATGCAGTACTACCAATAACGGGGCCAAATGCATCGGTAAGCACAATACCCGATAATGAATACCAACCATAACCGGATGCAATGGCTAATCCCATTTTCATCGGTAATCCTAGTAAGTAAGCCGCTAATGCTCCTCCAGCAAGTGCGCTAACACCCATAACGACGGCAACAGTTGTTCCACGACGGTTGATAAGAATTTGCTTTGGGCTCATTCCGCTATTGCGTAATTGTAAACCGACTAACCAAAGTAAGAAGATAAGTGCGCCTTGGCTGGCATGAGAGGCATAGTGGAAAATTGACCAGCCTGTTAAACCGACAAAGAAACCTACAACAACGACACCACATAATTGCAGTGATTCAAGTACCATTTTTATGCGTGAAGGGGGCTTGGACTGTTTATGGGCAGGGACATGCCAAGGATCTTTTTTATCCAGTAGCCATAAAAACAGTAAATTAGCGCCAAAGGTACATAAAAAGAAAACACTGGCATAAGAAAGAATTGAGACTAAGTTTTCACCAATATTATCTAGCATGGCTAAACTTACGCCCATTAGAAATAGGATAACGTAAACCATCGCGCTAAGTAGGCGGTTTGCCAGATGAAGTAATGGGCGATTGTTTAACTTAATCAAATACCCTACAAAAAGCGGAAGTAGGATAATCAATAACCCTGATAGCATTTCTATTCCTTACTGAGTGTGCTCAAATTATAAAATAAACTAATAACGTGAATCGGATTATAACATTTACTTATGATGTTGTGGATACAGAAATTAAGATAAATCTAAAATATTTATTGAAGGTAACGAGCCTACCACGTTTAGGTGTAAGAGGCTTTAATTGATTGAAAAGCGAACAAAATGGGTATATATCGAATAGTTGAGTAAATTTTATTACGGCTATCTTGAACTATGATTTAATGAAAATATCCATTAAGTGAAATTATTAGCTGATTAAGCATAAAATGAAGATAGAAGAATAAAATAAAACCATAGCTTAGTCGTAACTAACGAGGGAATTTATGTATTTAGAAAGAGTGGAAATAGTTGGATTCCGTGGACTTAATCGTCTCTCATTACCTCTTGATATGAATACAGTCTTAGTGGGTGAAAATGCGTGGGGTAAAAGCTCATTACTTGATGCGTTAACACTCAGTTTGGGTATTGAAACCTACCAATATGCATTTACACCTGATGATTTCCATCGTTTGCCGAATGAGCCGGAAGAAAATGGCAAAAAAAGCCTACAAATTATTTTAACGTTTACCGAATCTCGTCCCGGACGTCATCGATCTTACCGTTTCCATAAAATAGCGCCTGTGTGGGTTGAAAATGGTGATGATCTTAAACATATTTATTACCGAATTAGCGCTGAATTAGATGAGCAGAAAAATGTAAAAACATTCCGCTATTTTCTTGATAAAGAAGGAAAGCAAATTCGCTTACCTAATGGACAAACTCAAGAAATTATTGCAGAGATTGTTAGGCTTTATCCGGTTCTTCGCTTACAAGATGCGCGTTTTGTTCGTGATCTTGCCTCTGATGTTATCGATTCTCATAATAATCCTCATCGAGAAGCGTTTAATAATAAAATGAGCGAGCTAACCAAAGCGTTAGTCAAAAATCCTGACGAGTTGTCAGATGATGATTTACGTGAAGGTCTTGATGCAATGCAACAACTGCTAGGGCACTATTTTGCCGATCACGGTTCGTTGCTGTTTAAATCTCGCTCTCGTCATCGAAAAGTCAATGAGCCTCATGTACGTGGCTGGCATGCCTTAGAAAATATTAATAAAGTGTTGGCAAAACCTAATCAGAGAAGTATTCGATTAATTATCTTGGGGATGTTTTCTTCTATCTTGCAGTCTCGTGGTAGTGTCGCGCTTGATCCTTATGCAAGACCTATCGTGATTGTTGAAAACCCAGAAACACGTTTGCATCCTATTATGCTTTCGGTGGCTTGGGGATTACTCAATCTTTTCTCATTACAACGGATCACAACCACAAACTCGGGAGAGTTACTGTCACTTGCTCCATTAGAGAGTGTTTGCCGTTTAGTGCGTGATACCGATAAAGTTGCTGCTTACCGCGTTGGGGATCAGCAACTGCATTCTGATGAAGAGCGACGTATCTCTTTTCATATTCGTTATAACCGACCCTCTGCACTTTTTGCTCGTTGCTGGTTATTGGTTGAAGGTGAAACGGAAATTTGGCTAATGAACGAGTTGGCAAGGCAATGTAATTATTTCTTTGAAGCTGAAGGAATAAAAGTCATTGAGTTTGCTCAATGTGGACTTAAGCCATTATTAAAGTACGCAACCTATATGGGCATAGAATGGCATACCTTAGTGGATGGTGATGAAGCGGGTAAAAAATATGCCGCAACCGTTAAAGATTTTGCATCAAAAAGTAATGATGCAGAGCGTGATAGATTAACAAAACTTCCAGCCTTAGATATGGAACATTTTTTATACAAAGAAGGCTTTCGCAATGTATATCATGATGTTGCAGGTGTGCCAGATAATGAAAAATGGCCAACTCGACGCGTGATCATTAAAGCTATTCAACGTTCATCCAAGCCTGATCTAGCACTAACGGTGGCTAACAATGCGGCTCAACGAGGAGTAGACTCCATCCCTTCCATACTGAAAAGTATGTTTTCTCGTGTGGCATGGCTTGCAAGAGGTAAAGCGAATTAATTCGCAACACTTGTATAAGCAAGATAACTCCACGAGACCTACACTTATTTTATTTAGCTATGAGAATAGAACCTCATAGCTAATGCTTTGTATGATTTATTGCATCTTTATGTTTAAGAAGGAAATTTTATGGCTTTTTTATCTTTAAAAAAGCGAGGGAAAGTTCTCACCCTTATTTTAATTATTGTAGCAATTGCTACATACTTTTTTTTGCCAAAAGAGAAAGCACCAATATATCAAACTCAGCAGATCACAAGAGGTGATCTGTCAAAAGAAGTCACTGCAACGGGTAAGCTTGATGCTGTGCGTAAAGTTGATGTGGGTGCGCAGGTCAGTGGTCAGTTACAAACTTTGTTTGTGAAAGAGGGCGATGTGGTTAAAAAGGGGGATTTACTCGCCATTATCGATCCTAAAAAAGCGCAAAATGACGTCACCGAATCGCAAGAAACCAATAATGAGCTTAAAGCCAATCTTCAACAAGCACAGGCGGAATTGCGCTTAGCTCAATTAACTTATCAACGCCAATTAAAGCTTATTGGTACTCATGCGATTGCACAAGATGAACTTGATCGTACTAAAACTGATGTTGAAGTAAAAAAAGCACGCATCATCACTTATCAAGCACAAATTAAAAAGAACCAAGCTACGCTAGATACTGCGAGAACCAACCTGCAATATACGCGGATAACCGCACCTATGGATGGGGTTGTCACTTTTATTAAAACCCTTGAAGGCCAAACGGTAATTGCCGCGCAAGAAGCACCGACTATTTTAACGTTAGCTGATTTAGATACGATGCTGGTAAAAGCAGAAGTATCAGAAGCTGATGTTATTTATTTAAAGCCTGAGCTTAGTGCCTCTTTTACGGTTTTAGGTGCACCAGATAAAGCGTTCAGCGGTAAGTTGAAAGATATCCTACCTACCCCCGAAAAAATTAATGACGCTATTTTTTACTATGCCCGTTTTGAAGTACCTAATGAACAGCATTTACTACGTTTACAAATGACAGCACAAGTTAAAATTCTTATCGAAAATAAGAAAGATGTGCTTCTCGTTCCGCTTTCTGTATTAGGCGATGATGCAGGAATTAATGAATATTATGTTGATGTATTAGTTAATGGTCAGCCAGAAAAACGCACAGTAAAAATAGGTATGCGTACTGATGTTTATGCAGAAGTGCTCAGCGGATTAAAAGAAAACGATGAGGTTATTCTGGGTGAAACTTCAGGAGACGCATGATGCCTGCATTATTAGAGCTCAATGAGGTTAGCCGTTTATATACCAATGGTGAAGAAGAAACTGTTGTTCTCAATAAAGTCTCATTAACAATTAATGCTGGCGAAATGGTGGCGATTATAGGGGCTTCAGGCTCCGGTAAATCGACTTTAATGAATATTTTAGGCTGCTTAGATAAACCAAGTAGTGGTGAATATAAAGTTGCTGGTCAAAGTGTTGCGAAAATGGAAAGCGACCAACTTGCTGCATTACGCCGTGAGCATTTTGGTTTTATCTTCCAGCGCTACCATTTAATGTCGCATTTAACTGCAGAGCAGAATGTTGAAATTCCTGCGATTTACGCAGATAAAAATGCTACCCAAAGAAAAGAGAGGGCTCGCGAATTATTAGCACGCTTAGGATTAGGTGATCGCGTTGATTATCGTCCTAATCAGCTCTCTGGTGGTCAGCAACAGCGTGTAAGTATCGCTAGAGCATTAATGAATGGCGGTGAAGTCATTCTTGCGGATGAGCCAACAGGTGCATTGGATAGCCATTCTGGCAAAGAAGTTATGTCTATTCTTAAGCAACTCAATGAGCAAGGGCATACGGTGATTATCGTAACCCATGATCCTTTAATTGCGGCACAGGCTGAACGAATTATAGAGATAAAAGACGGTAAAATTATTAATGATAATTGCCATCAAACAACGGCAAATAAAGTTAAAAAAGAGACAACAACCGTTTTAGCTTCTTCTTATTTGGGGCAAATATTTGGGCGTTTTACACAAGCATTAGATATGGCTTGGCGTGCAATGGTGGTGAACAAAGTACGCACTTTGCTAACGATGCTTGGCATTATTATTGGTATTGCCTCTGTCGTTACGATTATTGTGATTGGTGATGCAGCTAAAAGCATGGTGTTGGCGGATATAAAAGCGATTGGCTCTAATACTATTGATATCTATCCCGGGAAAGATTTTGGGAGTGATTCACCAGAAGATAGACAAGCATTGACGCTGCAAGATGTCTTCGCTTTAAAGCAGCAGTCATATGTACAAGCTGTTACACCACAAGTTCAATTTAGTACTCGATTACGTCGTGGAAACCAAGATTCACCAGCATCTGTTGCGGGAGTTAGTGACGATTATTTCACAGTGTATGCCATGAAGTTTTCGCAAGGTCGCTCGTTTACATCTGATATGATCCAACGCCAAGCTCAAGTTGTTGTTATTGATGAAAATACGCGTCAGCGGTTCTTTCCTACTAAAAAAGAGGTTATTGGTGAACAAATCATTATTCGCAATATTCCCTCTACGATTGTTGGTGTCATTGCTGAGAAAAAATCGGCTTTTGGTAATGGTCAATCCCTCAAAGTATGGGTGCCTTACAGTACACTAAATAGCCGCATTTTAAATCGAAGCTATCTTGATAGTATTACAGTAAGAGCAACTGAAGGTTATGACGCCAGTGTTGCAGAACAACAAATTATCCGTTTATTAACGATTAGGCATGGTAAAAAAGATATTTTTACTTATAACCTTGATAGCTTTATTAAGGCAGCCGAAAGTACCACTCAAACCATGCAACTGTTTCTCACTTTAGTGGCCGTTATTTCATTAGTAGTAGGTGGGATTGGTGTAATGAATATTATGCTGGTTTCAGTAACAGAAAGAACGAGAGAAATTGGTATTAGAATGGCGGTAGGTGCCAGAGCGAGTGATGTGATGCAGCAATTCCTTATAGAATCTGTATTAGTTTGCTTAGTCGGCGGATTACTGGGAATTGGCCTTTCATTTGGTATTGCTATGGTAGCAAGTATTATGTTGCCTGATTGGCATTTTGTATTCCAGCCTATCGCATTAGTGAGTGCTTTTATTTGTTCGACTGCCATTGGGGTTATTTTTGGATTTTTACCAGCAAGAAGTGCGGCAAAAATGAATCCAATAGATGCCCTAGCGAGAGAATAATCCAAACTATAAGATAAAAGCCCTTGGAATATAAAGGGCTTTTATTTGAATGAATTAGGCATTCTATTTAACTAAAAATACCCAACTATTGAGAGTAAAAGGTATTTTTATCGGGTTTATCTATACTGTAAATTATCTTCTATTCAATGATAGGAATGATAAGGTCAGCATGATCACCTTTAGGCCCTTTTATCGTGCTATAATTAACTTTCTGCCCCGCTTTAAGTGTGCGGTAACCTTCCATTCTGATTGTTGAATAGTGGGCAAAAATATCATCGCCACCTTTTGCAGGGGTAATAAAACCAAAGCCCTTAGCATTATTGAACCACTTTACTGTACCTGTCTCCATACTTAGCTTCTCTCATATACTTGTATTTATTTGTTTAACATCACTTTCAGTATATTTACTGAGCTGTTCATAAAACATACTCTATTTTATTGTTTCAATCGTCAAGAGGTGAGGGGGATAGAAAGTGTTTCGAGTAGGTGAAATTTTGATGTAGCTAACGCTTTGTAATTTTTTGAATGTAAAAAGTAGGAATAAAAAAGCGTTGATAGGCAGACTTTCCTGTGAGATGGTAAACTAAATGTCATAATTGAAAGTGGCGTTTAACAAAACTATGAGTAATACAAAACAATGGGTCAGTTTGATTTTTTAACAGAAACCACGTTAAGGGAAGATGTTCATCAGAAAAATGAGCCACCAGCAATGTATAAGGTGATCTTGAATAATGATGATTACACCCCCATGGATTTTGTTGTAGAAGTGCTTACGATGTATTTTTTCCTTAGCGAGGAAAAAGCAACACAAATTATGTTGGACGTTCATCATAAAGGAAA
This sequence comes from Proteus sp. fly-1013, assembly GCF_040140245.1. Lineage (NCBI taxonomy): Bacteria > Pseudomonadati > Pseudomonadota > Gammaproteobacteria > Enterobacterales > Morganellaceae > Proteus > Proteus sp. fly-1013. The sequence continues at coordinate 251,694 of NZ_JBEEWD010000001.1, forward strand.
AGGAGTTTGTGGGGTTTATAGTGCGGATATTGCCGAAACAAAAGTGGCTCAAGTTAATCTGTATGCGAGAGAAAACGAATACCCACTTTTGTGTACTCTTGAACAGGCATGATCCGGTTAGTCTTTTAAGGAGGAGGTGCTTATGCTTAATCACGAATTAGAGCTGAGTCTTAATGTTGCATTCGCGAAAGCCCGTGATAACAGACACGAATTTATGACTGTAGAGCACCTGTTGTTGGCGCTATTAAGTAATAAATCGGCACGCGAAGCATTGGAAGCTTGTAAAGTCGATCTGGCAGTCTTACGCGAAGAACTTGAAGTCTTTATTCGTAAAACAACCCCAATTTTGCCTGAAAATGTGGACAGAGAAACACAGCCAACGCTGAGTTTTCAGCGTGTATTACAGCGCGCTGTTTTTCACGTTCAATCATCAGGCAAAAATGAAGTCTCTGGCGCTAATGTGCTGGTGGCTATTTTTAGTGAACAAGAATCTCACGCAGCTTACTTATTACGTAAACACGACGTTAGTCGCCTTGATGTCGTTAATTTTATTTCTCATGGCATTTCGAAAGAAGATCAACAAAACGAAGATCTTTCTGATATGAATGATATGAATGCGCAATCTCAACAAGAGATGCCGCAAGGCGACGATCATATGGATAATTTTACCACTAACCTTAATCAGTTAGCACGCCAAGGTAAAATTGATCCCCTAATTGGGCGTCAAGCTGAATTAGAAAGAACAATCCAAGTGTTATGCCGTCGTCGCAAAAATAACCCATTATTAGTGGGTGAATCTGGAGTCGGTAAAACAGCTATCGCAGAAGGGCTTGCATGGCGTATTGAGCAAGATGATGTGCCTGATGTGATGAAAGGCTATACCATTTACTCACTTGATATTGGTTCGCTCTTAGCGGGAACTAAATACCGTGGTGATTTCGAAAAACGTTTTAAAGCATTACTGAAAACCCTGGAAAAAGATGAAAAAAGCATCTTATTTATTGATGAGATCCACACCATTATCGGTGCGGGAGCTGCATCAGGTGGACAAGTTGATGCGGCAAACTTAATTAAGCCATTATTATCTGGTGGTCGAATTCGCGTTATAGGCTCTACGACCTATCAAGAATTTAGCAATATCTTTGAAAAGGACAGAGCACTTGCGCGTCGTTTCCAAAAAATTGATGTGACTGAACCATCCCCAGATGAAACAGTCTTGATCATCAAAGGATTGCGCCAAAAATACGAAGCGCACCACGATGTACGTTATACCAATAAAGCCATTCAGGCAGCGGTGGACTTATCAGTTAAGTACATCACAGATAGGCATCTACCTGATAAAGCTATTGATGTTATTGACGAAGCGGGTGCAAAAACACGTTTAGTTGCACCAAGCAAACGTAAAAAAACCATTAATGTCTCAGATATTGAATCTGTTGTGGCTAAAATTGCACGTATTCCTGAAAAAACAGTTTCTAGCAGCGATAAATCAATGCTGAAAAACCTCGATAACCAATTAAAAATGTTGGTATTCGGTCAGGATCAAGCGATCCACGCCTTGTCTGAATCGATAAAGATGAGTCGTGCAGGATTAAGCCAAGATAATAAACCGGTAGGTTCATTCTTATTTGCGGGCCCTACTGGGGTAGGTAAAACAGAAGTCACTGTACAGCTAGCGAAAGCGTTGAATGTGAAGTTGCTACGCTTTGATATGTCTGAATATATGGAAAGACATACGGTCAGCCGTTTAATTGGTGCTCCTCCTGGTTATGTTGGTTTTGATCAAGGTGGATTATTAACAGACGCTGTTATTAAAAATCCATATTCCGTAGTGTTACTTGATGAAATTGAGAAAGCACATCCTGATGTGTTCAATATTCTGTTACAGGTAATGGATAACGGTACATTGACGGATAACAACGGTCGTAAAGCAGATTTCCGTAATGTTATTTTAGTGATGACAACCAATGCGGGTGTACGTGAAACGCAACGTAAATCAATTGGGTTTACAGAGCAAGATAACAGCACTGATGCGATGGTTGAAATCAAAAAGGCCTTCTCACCTGAATTCCGTAACCGTTTAGATAGTATTATTTGGTTTAATGCATTATCACCAGAAATTATCTCTATGGTCGTGGATAAATTTATTGTCGAACTACAAGTGCAGTTAGATGATAAAGGGGTATCGCTAGAAGTTAGCCAAGAAGCACGCCAATGGTTGTGTGATAAAGGCTATGACAGAGCGATGGGCGCAAGACCAATGGCGCGTGTCATTCAAGAAAACTTGAAAAAACCATTAGCTAACGAAATTTTATTTGGTTCTCTTGTCAATGGTGGCTCGGTTTCTGTGACACTAGATAAACTGGCAGGCAAATTGAATTATGAGTTTGTTAGCCAAGAAAAACTGGCGAAGAATGAAGATACCGTTATCTAAAGATAGCGGTTAATTTCACTAAGCTATAAAAGCGTACACCACAGGTGAGCATCAATAAATGCCTTGCCTGTGGTGTTTTTTTTCACCCGTTATATGACAATAACGGGAGAGAACAGATTGGGATCAACGGCTACGGAAGATGATACGGCCTTTGCTCAGGTCATATGGGGTCAGCTCAACGGTAACCTTGTCGCCTGTCAGGATACGAATATAGTTTTTACGCATTTTTCCTGAGATATGAGCGGTAACGACGTGTCCGTTTTCTAATTCTACGCGGAACATCGTGTTTGGCAGAGTATCCAGTACAGTGCCTTGCATTTCAATGTTGTCTTCTTTGGCCATCTAATCCTCTAAGTTTTAATAACCATATTTTTTAAACGGCAAGATAATGCCGAAAATATTGTCCTATGTAAAGGAATGTTATTGGATAGCAATGGTGTTCACCTTGCTATTGCACTTAACATCCTTACCGCAACTTGCGTTTTACTTTGCTAAAGTAAAAGTAATAACAGAAGTCGTAATTCTTTATTTTGTGGTATTTATAGCAATAAAATAACAGCACCCCAACCACATAATGGGTGTGTAAGATAAAATTTTTGTATAAACCTTTTTGCATAAATAACAGAATATCATTCTTAATTCTGTCTTAAATAAGAAGGGCTTTACAAAAACAAGCAGTGATTATAATTCCAACGATTGCTGATACCAACACTTTTTATCAATAATCACTTTTTTCCAACGAGATAACGCAACTAAATAATGTTCACGTGAGATCTCAGAGGCACCTAACGAGGCAGTATGAGAGTTTAGCACCTGACAATCAAATAGTTGACCCCCATAACGAAGAAAATGGTTATAAAAAGCAATAAAGGCACATTTAGAAGCGTTATCTCTGCGACTAAACATCGATTCACCACAAAAAACTGCACCGATATTGACTCCGTATAAGCCACCTACGAGTTCATCGCCTTCCCAGACCTCAACAGAATGAGCTTCACCTTGTTGATGGAGAGCTTCATAACCTGCTTTTATATCAGGACCTATCCATGTTCCTTCTTCACGTACAGAACACGCTTCAATTACTGAAGCAAAGGCATGATTGAGTGTGATTTTATAAGGCTGGTGGCGAATAAATTTACGCAAACTACGCCCAATATGCAAATCACCAGCGGGTAAAACGGCTCTTGGATCGGGTGACCACCATAGTGGTTTTTCATTAGGGAAGTACCAAGGAAAAATACCCGATTGATACGCAACACGTAATCGCGAAAGGGAGATTTCTCCCCCTATCGCTAATAAGCCGTTGGGCTCTTTTAAAGCTAAATGAGTCTCAGGAAAATCCAAATCACAATCATCTAATTGAAACAACGGCATATTATGCCTCGTGAGTTGGTGTTAATAGAGCCTGTCTTTGATGAAATTTAGCATAATGCCCCTGTTGTTGTAACAACGAAGCATGAGTGCCTGTTTCAACGATTTTTCCGCCATCCATAACGCAGATTTTATCCATTTTATCTAAACCGTGAAGTCTGTGAGTTATCATTAATACAGCTTTACCTTGGCAATGCTGATGCAAGAGTGCAAGGATCTGCTGTTCTGTATCGGCGTCAAGGCCTTCTGTTGGCTCATCAAGCAATACAAGAGGTGCATTGTGGAGTAGGGCTCTTGCAAGTCCTAAACGTCGCTGCTCGCCACCAGAGAGCTGTCTACCACCATCGCCCATCCATGCATTTAAGCCTTCATCATTTTCAAGTAGTTGCCCAAGGCCAACCTGCTGAAGAACATGTTTTAATTCTTCATCTGTTGCCTGTTCTTTTGCCATCAATAGATTTTCTCTTAATGTGTGGCTAAAGACATGAACACGTTGAGGGACAACGGACATCATTGAACGTAATGTTGCTTCATCATAATCAGCAATAGGTAAATTATTTAAGCGGATAGTGCCGTGAGTCGGATCAAAAGCGCGATTAATCAACTGCAATAGTGTCGATTTACCACAACCCGTTTTTCCTAGTAAGGCAATGTGTTGTCCTGCTTCAATCGTTAAATCTACGTGATTGATGACTTGCATTGGTTGGGTTGGATAAGTAAAGCAAATATTGTGCATTGTAAGCGTGGCACTATTGTTTGTTTCGCCCCCTTTTTCAGGAAAAGTGACATCAGGTTTTTGCTCAATTAAATGAGAAATACGTGTTGCTGATGTCATTACTTGTCCTAAATGCTGGAAAGCGACAGTAACAGGGGCTAAAGCCTCAAAGGCTGCCAATGCACAAAATGTAAATAAGGCAATTAACGCTTCAGGCATAAAGCTATTGTCGATACCGCCAGCAGCTAACCACAAAATTAATGTTGCTGTTAGCCCAGATGCAAGGATCATCAATGATTGCGATAAACCAGTTAAATTTGCCTGTTGTGCTTGTCTGTGTAGCCATTTAGCTTCAAGTTGCGCTAAATTTTGTCTAAAGCGAGGTAATGCGCCAAAAACAGTTAGCTCAGCTTGTCCTTGTAACATGCTAGTTAACACGGTGCGATATTGACCTCGTAAATCAGTAAGATCACGGCCAATAGGTTTACCTGCATAATAGAATACGAAAGGTAAAACAATCAGCAAGGTAAGCATAATGCCACCTAGCGTATTGGCTAAACGAGCATCAATTAAACCAAGGCCAAACATAATTGCCATAATGACAACAAAAGCGGCAATGATAGGAGAGATAACGCGAATATAGAGGTGATCTAGCGTTTCAACATCAGCAACTAAGCGGTTAAGCAACTCACCTTGACGAAAACGTGCAATTCCACCCGGTGAAAGAGGGAGGATCTTTTTAAAGGTGAATACACGTAAGTGCGACAACACGCGAAACGTAGCGTCATGACTGACAAGCCTTTCAAAATAACGACCTGCGGTACGAAAAATTGCTGCACCTCGAACACCGGCTGCGGGTAGCATATAGTTAAAGCTATAAATACCAGCAAAACCTGCAAGAGATGTACCCGCTAAAAACCAGCCTGATAGTGTTAAAAGACCAATACTCGCCAGTAAAGTCAGAATAGCAAGAATAATCCCCAGCAATAACATAAACCAGTGACGGCGATAGAGCGCAAGAAAAGGAAGCAATACTCTCATGATTAAAGTTCCTCTTTACGATGAGCAAGAAGGCGAGCAAAAGTGCCGTTCTGTTGGCTTAACGATGCATAAGTGCCTGTTTCAATAATTTGACCTTTTTCCATTACCCAAATTTGGTCATAACCCAAAGTCTCTTCGAGTAGATGAGTAATAAGCAAGGTCGTTTGATTTAATGAGGCGTTATTAAGCGCATGCATCACACGTTGTTCGCTATGAGAATCAAGGCTTGCTGCGGGTTCATCTAATAACAAAAATTGACAAGGTGATAATAAAGCTCGAGCAACAGCAACACGTTGAGCCTGACCAACAGAAAGGCGTGCGGCACTATCGCCAATAATCGTATCTAAGCCGTCAGGTAATTCATTAATAAAATCGCTGACATAGGCTTTTTCAATAGCAAGATTGATTTGTTCATCGCTAGCATTAGGATTGCTTAAGCGAATATTATCTAGCAAGCTTTGTTCGGGTAAATTAGGATTTTGACCAACCCAGCTTAAACATTGACGCCATGCTTCAGGTGAGAGCTGTGTTAATTCAATACCATTAACTTTTAATGAGCCACGATAAGGTAAAAAACCGAGTAGCGCATTTAATAACGAGCTTTTGCCAGCACCACTTTGACCCACAATCGCAATCCGCTGATTGGGGTTAATGGTAAAGTTTAATGGTCCTGCTAGTTTGACACCTTGATGAGATAGAATTTCTAGCTCATGAGCTGTTATCTCAATACTCTCCGTTGTATTGATACGCTCATTGCCTGTGAATTGCGGTTTTTCACCTTCAGCTTCTAAAAATTCAACCAGAGATTCAGCCGCACCAATCGCTTGTGCTTTTGCATGATAGTAAGTTCCTAAATCACGCAACGGTTGGAAAAATTCAGGGGCTAAGATCAATGCTAAAAAGCCTGAGAAAAGAGTGACGCCTAAACCATAACTACCAAAATTAAGTTCGCCTAAGTAAGAAAAACCAAAGTAAACAGCCACAACAGCGATAGAAACAGCAGTAAAGAATTCCAATACGCCTGATGAAAGGAATGCCATTCTTAGCACTTCCATTGTCCGTTTGCGGAAATCTTCTGTTGCTTCAGTAATCTGTTTAACTTCTGCATTACCACGGTTAAATAACCGTAATGTATCTAATCCTCTTAATCTATCGAGGAAGTTACCACTTAAACGACCTAATGCGAGGAAGTTTCTACGGTTAGCATCTGCTGCACCTAATCCAACTAATGCCATAAATAGCGGGATCAGTGGAGCCGTGAAAAATAGGATCAAGCCAGCAGCCCAGTTAACAGGAAAGATGGTGATAAGGATAAGAATAGGCACAATAGTGGAAAGATACATTTGCGGAATATAACGCGCATAGTAATCTTGCATATCTTCTATTTGTTCTAGAATAATTGTTGCCCAACTTCCTGCGGGTTTGCCTTTAACCCAAACAGGGCCTAGCTCTTCAAGTCTATCAAGAACAATTTTACGAATTTGTTGCCTGACCGCCATACCACAGCGATAACCTACACGCTCTCGTATTGCCATCACCACAGCGCGTAAGATAAAAATACCAATAAGGGTGAGAAAGGTAGGTATATGCGTATCACGACTTAGACTGTCCATGATAAATGCTTGAAGTAAAACAGCTAATAACCATGCTTGCGCGATAATTAATAGACCGCTTACAACACCTAGGATCATTGATAGCCGCAGCCATCGACGGGCTGGAGCACTTTGCTGTTTCAGCCATCGAACCAATTCACTTTGTTTTGTTTTATCCATAAGAAAAGATTCAAATCTGCAGGTGAGATACAAAGTATCAGAAAGGCCAAGGGTAAGTAGTTATACGCTTTGGCAACCAGACTGTATGTTACATGGTAAAAGGCGCTACTGAAATAGCGCCTTGAAAGGAAGTGATGATTTTAGTTGGATTTTAGTGCGTCTAAGTAACGTTCTGCATCTAAAGCAGCCATACAACCTGTGCCAGCGGAGGTAATTGCTTGACGATAAATGTGATCCATTACGTCACCAGCTGCAAAAACACCCTCGATAGAGGTTTGTGTTGCATTACCTTGAGTACCTGATTGTACTTTGATGTAACCGTTGTCTAATTCTAATTGACCATCAAAAATAGCGGTATTAGGGCTATGTCCAATCGCAATAAAGACGCCCATAACATCTAATTCTTCGGTTTTATCACTCTTAGTGTCTTTTAAGCGAACTTTCGTTACACCCATATCGTCGCCAAGAACTTCGTCTAAGGTACGATCAGTATGCAAAATAATATTGCCACTGTTTACTTTATCCATTAAACGGTTAATTAAGATCTTTTCAGAACGGAAAGAATCACGACGGTGGATCAAATGAACTTCAGATGCAATATTAGCTAAATAAAGAGCTTCTTCTACCGCGGTATTTCCGCCACCGACAACAGCGACTTTTTGGTTACGATAGAAAAATCCGTCACAGGTTGCACAAGCAGAAACGCCTCGGCCTTTAAAAGATTCTTCTGAAGGTAAACCGATATAGCGTGCAGAAGCACCTGTTGCGATAATTAATGCGTCACAAGTATATTCTTGTTCATCACCAAATAGGCGGAATGGGCGGTTTTTCAGATCGACTTTATTAATATGGTCAGGGATAATCTCTGTATTAAATTTTTCAGCGTGCTGAAACATGCGGTCCATTAAGCCAGGACCTGTTAGCCCCTCAGGGTCTCCGGGCCAGTTTTCGACTTCTGTTGTTGTTGTCAGCTGACCGCCTTTTTCAACACCCGTAATCAGTACTGGTTCTAAGTTTGCTCTTGCAGCATAAACGGCAGCGGTATAACCCGCAGGACCTGAACCTAAAATAATAAGTTTGCTATGTTTGATGGTGCTCATGTATACCTCATCTCTGATTAGGCGTGATGCGAATTGAGGGATTGTAGGAGAAATAAGACGTTAAAAAAAGCCAATGACGAGAAATAGACATAATATTTTAGCTATTTTAGCAATAGTTAATACTAATATAGTTTAATAATTATAGAGTTATATTGGGCTAACATCATCGAATTAACCTGAAACATTTTGCTTTACAATTGATGTTTATCTTGCGTATATAGAGAATAACATAGCGCCTTGTTCTGATTTTTACTCATTTGCTTTGACAATCCGCTGTACATTTGCGAAAACATGATTGTTAAAGATAATTATCCTCGGATGTTATACGTAATATTTTTAGACAGACAGGGTATAGGATAGTTACTTTACGATATTTGCTAATGAGTATTTGGATAAAATAGAACTTTTATCTGGCATTAAAAGAAAATAGATTGGTAGTTTGCTCTGACCGTTTGATACCGAAGTTTCGACAGTGATGCTGATGGTGTACAGGTATGGGTATAGGAAAATAAAGTAAGAGAAAAAGAGAAAGAGAGTATAGAGATGATTGATAATAAAAAACGTCCGGGTAAAGATCTTGATAGAATAGACCGGAATATTCTAAATGAGCTTCAAAAAGATGGTCGTATTTCAAACGTTGAGCTATCTAAACGTGTAGGTTTATCACCAACGCCTTGTTTAGAGCGTGTACGTCGTTTAGAGCGCCAAGGATTTATTTCTGGTTATACAGCACTGTTAAACCCACATTACTTAGATGCATCATTATTAGTATTTGTGGAAATCACACTAAACCGTGGTGCACCAGATGTTTTTGAACAATTCAATATGGCTGTTCAGAAACTTGAAGAAATCCAAGAATGTCATTTAGTTTCTGGTGATTTTGACTATCTGTTGAAAACTCGTGTACCTGATATGTCCGCTTACCGTAAATTACTAGGTGAAACACTGTTACGTCTTCCAGGTGTTAATGACACACGTACATACGTGGTTATGGAAGAAGTTAAACAAAGCAACCGCCTTGTAATTAAAACTCGCTAAGCCAACTTAATAGGTTGGTGCAAAGCAGGAAAAAGTTAGGTACACTCCTGTTTATGCATACAGTTTCAACGCTGGGATATCTCAGCGTTGTTCCGTTTTAATTCACCCTAAGTTAAACCTGGAGAGCCCTCTTTGAGCCAGGAATATACAGAAGATAAAAATATTCGTTTAACAAAGATAAGCAACCGTCGCCGTATTTGGGAGGCTATTCTCATCCTTATCGGTATTGGTGCTGTCTTTTTAATGGTTTCATTACTTAGCTTTCATCCCTCTGATCCTAGCTGGTCACAAACCACTTGGAATGAGCCTATCCAGAATTTAGGCGGCAGTATCGGAGCATGGTTAGCTGATATTCTATTTTCTGCATTTGGTTTACTTGCCTATGCAATTCCTGTCGTTGTGGTTTTTGGGTGCTGGAATTCTCTACGCTACCAACAAAACCGTGAATATACCGACTTCTTTTCCCTTGCACTTCGCACGATTGGTGCCTTGGCTCTGATCTTTACCTCTTGTGCATTAGCTGATCTTAATTTTGATGATATCTATAATTTCAGCTCTGGTGGTGTTATTGGAAGCTTGTTTAGCAAAGCTCTATTGCCGTGGTTTAATGTTTTAGGTGCTACTCTTGCCCTGTTATCTGTTTGGGCAATTGGCTTTACTCTGTTTACTGGTTGGTCTTGGTTAACAATCACAGAAAAAATTGGTGCCGTTATTTTGGGAGGTGTTGGTTTTATTACCAACAGAGGCCAAAATGAAGCTGATTACGAAGATGAAGAAGAGGAAGATGACACTCAAGATGTTGTTACAGAAATAGCTGAAAATTCAAATCAAAAAGAAAATCAGCAATCTGAATTAGCAACAGAAGAGAGTGATGATATTCTATTTTCTGCGCCTTCAGCACTTGAACTTGCTCGTCAGCAAGAGCAAGAGATAGACACGTTGCAATCTAAAGCAGAACAAGAAGATGATTTGCCGTCTTTCTCTGCAACAAATGACATAACAGATGAACATGCGCAAACATTGTCACAAACAGCTCCTCTTGTGTCAGCACCAGTTTCGCAACCAACTCATACAGAAGAACCAGAACATTATCGTTTTGATATTCCAGAAGCATTCTTGAAAAAAGAAGCTCAATCAGAAGCCAATGCTTCTCAATGTTCTACTGATCCCTCAATACCAGAAGAGAGTACACCTTCTGTAATGCCATATGTTGAAAATGAACCTATGGCACAGCCATCGTCCTTATCAACATCAACATCAACAGATAGTTTTATGCCTGCTGGTAGAGCGGAACCTACATTCTCGCTAGCACCTGATACAGACTCTTTAACGCAAGCAGCTACGGTGGCAGCAGGAGTGGCAACGAGTGCTCTTGTTAGTCATGGCTCTCAAGTTAAACAAGGATTAGGTCCTGAATTACCGCGCCCAAATCCAGTGCGATTACCAACACGTCGTGAGCTTTATGGTATTCATATTCCTTCACAACGCGAAGCTGAATTACGTCGTCGTGAAGAAGCTGTTCAATCTGAACCTGAAGATGAGTTAGCTGATATTCAAGAACAAGCGAATTTTGAACAAGAGTTGCGCCAGCAATTTCTCGAACAGCAACGTGAACGTTATGGTGAGAACGATAGTACTGATCCTGAAGATATTATTGAGCCTCATCAGCCAAGTATCACAACACCAATATCTTCATTTAGTCATCAACAAGATGATTATCGTGATGAGCCAACAGTTACCGCGAATACATTCTCTTCTACAGAAGAAAATAACAACGATATTGATGAAGATGAGCAATATCAGCAACAGTTGGCAGCACAATTTAAGCAACAATTGCAGGATCGTTATGGTGATGATGTTTCGTTAGATGATGACGAAGATGAGGTTTTACCTCAACTGTCAACACCTGCTCCTTCATTGCAAGCAACAACGGGTTATCAACCTCATATTCAACATTCGTTTGCCTCACAATCAGCACAACCGACACAAACTATTGAGAAAAAAGTTGAATACCCAGCCAGCAATGCATTCCTACAAATTTCACCTCGTGATGAAGAAGAGGAAGAGTACAGCCCTAAAATTGAGCTAGAAAGAGAGCTCACTGCATTAGAGGCATTCTCGCCAATTGATGATCTATTGGATGAAGATCCGATAGAGCCAGTATTTACACCGATTGTTTCTGAACCTGTTACACCACAAGTTGCACCTCAATCACGTATTGAGCCACAGCCTAATATGGCGCAGCATTTTGCACAGCAACAGCAACAGCAACAGCAACAGCAACAGCAACAGCAACAGCAACAGCAACAGCAACAGCAACAGCAACAGCAGCAATCTTTAATTCATCCATTGTTGATGCGTAATGATAGGCCGTTGCAAAAGCCAACAACACCAATGCCTTCTCTGGATTTACTAACAACACCCCCAGTAGAAGATGAGCCTGTTGATATGTTTGAGCTTGAACGTATTGGTACACTTATTGAAGCGCGTCTTAATGATTATCGTGTTAAAGCCAAGGTTGTTGGTATTTCACCGGGGCCTGTTATCACTCGTTTTGAACTTGAACTTGCTCCGGGTGTAAAAGCTGCACGTATATCAAATTTATCTCGCGACTTAGCACGTTCATTGTCTGCTATTGCGGTACGTATTGTTGAAGTTATTCCAGGAAAACCTTATGTAGGACTGGAATTACCTAACAAAAAACGCCAAACCGTATATATGCGTGAGTTACTTGATAGTGATGCATTCCGAGATAGCCGTTCTCCACTAACCGTTGTTTTAGGTAAAGATATCGGCGGTCAGCCAGTTGTTGCCAATCTAGCTAAAATGCCTCACTTACTTGTTGCTGGTACAACAGGTTCAGGTAAATCTGTCGGTGTGAATGCGATGATTATCAGCATTCTCTATAAAGCGAAACCAGAAGATGTTCGCTTTATTATGATTGACCCTAAAATGCTTGAGCTTTCGGTTTATGAAGGTATTCCACATCTTCTAACAGAAGTTGTTACCGATATGAAAGATGCCGCAAGCGCTCTGCGCTGGAGCGTGGCTGAAATGGAACGCCGTTATAAACTAATGTCAGCATTAGGTGTGCGTAATCTTGCCGGTTATAACGAAAAAATTAAAGAAGCTGAAGCAATGGCACGTCCTATTCCTGATCCTTTCTGGAAGCCAAGCGACAGTATGGCAACAGAAATACCGACGTTAGGAAAAGAACCTTATATTGTTGTTGTCGTTGATGAATTTGCTGATTTGATGATGACGGCGGGTAAAAAAGTTGAAGAGCTGATTGCTCGCTTAGCGCAAAAAGCACGTGCTGCGGGTATTCACCTTGTGCTTGCGACACAAAGACCTTCTGTTGATATTATTACAGGCTTAATTAAAGCCAATATTCCGAGCCGTATCGCATTTACTGTATCGAGTAAAATCGACTCTCGAACTATTTTAGACCAAGGTGGTGCAGAGTCATTACTAGGTATGGGTGATATGCTTTATGCACCGAATGGTTTTGTGCCTGAACGTGTTCACGGTGCTTTTGTTAGTGATGATGAAGTCCATGCCGTGGCAACTGACTGGAAAGCTCGAGGTCGTCCTCAATATATTGAAGCCATCACAAAATGTGGCGAAGAAGGTGAAGGTAATAGTGGCGGTGGATATGATGATGGTGAAGAGCTTGATCCGTTATTTGACCAAGCCGTAGAATTTGTGGTTGAAAAACAGCGAGTTTCTATTTCTGGTGTGCAACGCCAATTTAGAATTGGTTATAACCGCGCGGCAAGAATTGTGGAACAGATGGAAATGCAAGGTATTGTGAGTTCGCCAAACCACAACAATACACGTGATGTACTTTCACCACCACCTTCAGATATGTAATATCTTGAAAACACAGTTATCAGCTAATGAGATAGCATGATAATCTGCATAACATCATCAATAATTTACACGCCGACATTATGTCGGCGTTATCTCATGCCGAGGCTTGTAGAATGAAAAAAGTATTATTTGCAGTGTGTGCGATGACATTAATAAGTAGCCAAGCCGCTTGGGCTGATGCACGTCAGGATTTGCAACAACGATTAAATAAAGTAAATAGTTTTCAAGCGAACTTTAGTCAAACCGTGACCAGCAATGAAGGCTCACTTATCCAAAAAGGGGAAGGAAGTTTAAAAGTACAACGCCCTGATTTGTTTAATTGGCAAATGACAGCACCGGATGAGAGTACACTTATCTCTGATGGCAAAACATTGTGGTTTTACAATCCTTTTGTCGAGCAAGTCACTGCAACTTGGCTTGAGCGTTCTACAACCAATACGCCTTTTATGCTGATCGCCCGTAATGACAGCAAAGAGTGGCAAAATTATGATGTAAAACAGTCTGGTGATCGTTTTGAGTTAACACCTAAAGTAGAAAATAACTTAAAACATTTCACAATAACTGTATTACCTAACGGACAAATTCAGCAATTTGCCGCCACAGAACAAGACGGTCAAGTAAGCAATTATCAATTGACTGCACAGACTGCTGCGCCAATCGATGCATCCGCGTTTCGTTTTACACCTCCTGCGGGTGTGACTGTGGACGACCAACGTCAGTGAGGATATTTTGAGTAATTTATCACTCGATTTTTCACGCAATGAGTTCCAACCTTTAGCCGCAAGAATGCGACCTGAAACGTTGGAACAATATATCGGACAAACGCATTTACTTGCTGAAGGTAAGCCATTACCTCGAGCAATTAAAGCAGGTCAATTGCATTCCATGATCTTATGGGGACCTCCTGGTACGGGTAAAACTACCCTTGCCGAGATCATTGGTCGCTATGCGCAAGCCGATATAGAACGCTTATCTGCGGTGACTTCGGGTATTAAAGAAATCAGAGAATCTATTGAAATTGCGCGCCAAAATCGCAATGCAGGACGTAGAACGATCCTGTTTGTTGATGAAGTTCACCGCTTTAATAAGAGTCAACAAGATGCATTTTTGCCTCATATTGAAGATGGTACGATCACTTTTATTGGTGCAACAACCGAAAATCCCTCTTTTGAATTAAATTCCGCGTTGCTATCCAGAGCAAGAGTTTATCTATTACGTTCGTTAACTGAAGCTGATATTGAGCAAGTGCTACAACAAGCACTAGACGATCCAGAACGAGGTTTAGGCGGACGCAATATTATCCTGCCAGATGATACGCGCAAAATGATTGCACAACTGGTTAATGGTGATGCCCGTCGTTCACTAAATTTGCTTGAAATGATGTCGGATATTGCCGAGGTTGATAATCAAGGAAAACGAGTATTAACGCCGGCATTACTGACAGAAATCAGTGGTGAGCGTAGTGCTCGTTTTGATAATAAAGGTGATCGTTTTTACGATCTTATCTCTGCATTACATAAGTCAGTAAGGGGATCTGCACCTGATGCCGCTCTTTATTGGTATGCACGGATCATAACAGCAGGCGGTGATCCGCTTTATGTGGCTCGTCGTTTATTGGCGATTGCGTCAGAAGATGTGGGGAATGCCGATCCTCGCGCCATGCAAGTGGCAATTGCTGCGTGGGATTGCTTTACTCGTGTTGGTCCCGCAGAAGGTGAGCGCGCTATTGCTCAAGCAATTGTGTATCTGGCTTGCGCACCAAAAAGTAATGCTGTTTATACCGCATTTAAAGCAGCTATTGCTGATGCCAAAAGTAAGCCTGATTATGATGTGCCTGAGCATTTGCGTAATGCACCAACAAAATTAATGAAAGAAATGGGACTGGGTGCTGAATATCGTTATGCTCATGATGAGCCTAATGCTTATGCAGCTGGAGAGGTCTATTTCCCTAAAGAAATGGCAAATACGCAGTACTATTACCCAGTAAAAAGAGGGTTAGAGATCAAGGTTGCAGAGAAATTAGACTGGCTTTCTCAACAAGATCAAAATAGTGTTACAAAACGCTATCGCAAAATGTAAAGATGCGGTAAGGTTATTAAATTATCATTAATTTCTTAACTATGCCTTGTCTCAGATATCTTTTTTATAAGATAGGAGAGAAGGTTTTTATTAATCTATCAATAAGCACAGGATAAGCATGCTCGATCCAAATCTACTGCGTAATGAGCTAGACGCGGTCGCCGAAAAACTGGCTCGCAGGGGGTTCACCCTCGATGTGGAAAAAATCCGTCAACAAGAAGAACGCCGTAAGGTGTTACAAGTTGAAACTGAATCCCTGCAAGCAGAACGTAATTCTCGATCGAAGTCCATTGGTGCGGCAAAAGCGCGTGGTGAAGATATTGAGCCACTTCGTCAAGAAGTTAACCTGTTAGGTGAAAAACTTGAAGCTGCAAAAGCCGAACTTGAAGTGCTTCAAGCGGAAATTCGTGATTACGTTTTAACGATCCCTAACATGCCAGATGATGCTGTTCCAAATGGCAAAGATGACAGTGAAAACGTTGAAGTTTCTCGTTGGGGAACACCAAAGACTTATGATTTTGAATTAAAAGATCATGTGACTTTAGGTGAACTAACAGATGGTTTAGATTTTGCTTCTGCGGTGAAAATCACTGGTTCACGTTTTGTTGTGATGAAAGGTCAAGTTGCACGTTTACATCGTGCTATCACACAATTTATGCTGAATTTGCATACAGAAGAGCACGGCTACCAAGAAATGTATGTTCCTTACTTGGTCAACCACGCAACTCTGTACGGTACAGGTCAGTTACCTAAATTTAGTGAAGACTTATTCCACACTAAACCGTTAGAAGAAGAAGCAGAAAGCCAATACGCGCTTATTCCAACAGCAGAAGTGCCTGTGACAAATATGGTAAGAGACGTTATTCTTGAAGAAGACGACTTACCATTGAAAATGACGGCTCATACGCCATGTTTCCGTTCAGAAGCAGGCTCTTATGGTCGTGATACTCGTGGCCTTATTCGTATGCACCAATTTGATAAAGTTGAGCTGGTTCAAATTGCTCATCCTGAAAAATCAATGGAAGCATTAGAAGAGCTAACGGGTCATGCTGAAAAAGTACTGCAATTACTGAATCTGCCATATCGCAAAGTTGTGCTTTGCACCGGTGATATCGGTTTTGGTTCACGCAAAACTTATGACTTAGAAGTTTGGGTTCCGGCTCAAAATACTTACCGTGAAATTTCTTCATGCTCAAATATGTGGGATTTCCAAGCACGTCGTATGCAAGCACGCTTCCGTTCTAAAGGTGACAAGAAAATTCAACTTGTTCATACCTTAAATGGCTCTGGTTTAGCAGTAGGTCGTACTTTAGTTGCAATTATGGAAAACTATCAAATGGCTGATGGTCGTATTGAAATTCCAGAAGTGTTACGTCCATACATGAACGGTTTAGAATATATCGGTTAATTATTCTCTAATTAATTGAGTATTAATAATTTAACCCTCTGTTTAGGCAGGGGGTTTTTTATTATCCGCAATAAATATATATCACCATTAATTTATCTTATATTGGCGATTAAATTCATAAAATAAATTATTTTCAAAGTAAAGATTCAATAATAGAAGCAATAGAAATAATTTAATTCTAAGGTATGTCATTTTTGTTTATCGCATTTTCATTCCTTGCTTGACAATTCCTCTCATTAACATTAATTTGGGTTTCTAGATGTTTAGCCGTCTAGATTTCCATTTAATAAGTGAGTTGATTAAAATGATAACACTAAAAAATGTCAGCAAAATTTACCAGCGAGGGAAAAAGCAAACTGTTGCTGTTGATGATATTAATTTGAATATTGAGCAGGGAGATATCTTTGGCATCATTGGTTATAGTGGTGCTGGGAAAAGTAGCTTAATTCGTTTATTGAATCGCTTAGAGCCTGTAACAAAAGGGGAAGTGATTGTTGGTAAATACAATATTACCACTAGCAGTGAACGTGAGATCCGTAAAATCCGTCACTCAATTGGTATGATCTTTCAACATTTCAATTTACTGTGGTCACGCACTGTTAGAGAGAATATTGAATTTCCGCTCGAAATTTCAGGGTTAGATAAGAAACAACGTTTTCAACGTGCGGGCGAATTAATGGAGTTAGTTGGGCTTGCTGATAAAGCCGATGAATATCCATCAACATTAAGTGGTGGACAAAAACAACGTGTTGGTATTGCTAGGGCATTAGCAAATAATCCTGATGTTTTATTATGTGATGAAGCAACATCTGCATTAGATCCGAAAACAACACAAACAATTTTAGCTCTGCTCGCTGAAATTAATAAAAAAATGAATATTACGATTGTATTGATCACACATGAAATGCAAGTTGTAAAAGCAATATGTAATAAAGTAGCGGTTATCGAGCAAGGAAAAATAATTGAACAAGGTGAAGTAGTAAAAATCTTTAACCAGCCAAAACATAAAGTGACACAACAGTTTTTATCACAATCAATACATGTAACAGATAACAGTGATGATATTGATAATATAAAACAGCAAAGTACAGTAATAAAACTGTTACTGCAAGAGGGTAAAAAATATGACTGTTTACTTTATGATTTAATTTCTAATTTTAATGAACCTATTAATTTAATAAAAGGTAGTTTTTCGAAAGAGAGTGGGTTTATTTATTTACAGTTAAATAATAAATCGGATGAAATCATCCAATATCTTGAGAATAATAAATTTGATATAGCGGTCGTGTGATATGGATGAAATACAAAGTTGGATTAATAGTTATTTACCTCATTTAAAACTCAATGTATTAGGTGAAGAAACATTAAATACATTATATATGACACTTGTTTCTGGTGCATTATCTTGCTTATTAGGGATCTTAATTGGTGTTGCATTATTTCTAACGGAAAAAGAGGGATATAAAGAGCAGGTTTCTATATATAGAATACTCTCATTTATTGTAAATATTTTTAGAGCGGTTCCTTTTATTATTTTAATTATCTTATTGTTTCCATTTACTAAATTAATTGTGGGAACCATATTAGGTGTTAATGCAGCACTACCTGCATTAGTGATTTCAGCTGCTGCTTTTTATGCTAGGTTGGTTGAATTAGCATTACGTGAAGTTGATAAAGGTGTAATAGAAGCAAGCCTCTCAATGGGCGCTAATTTACCAACACTAATATTTAAGGTGTTATTACCTGAATCTTCGCCAGCTCTTGTTTCTGGTTTAACGGTAACATTGATTTCTTTAGTGGGTGGAACAGCTGTTGCCGGCGCAATAGGTGCGGGAGGATTAGGTAATTTGGCTTATTTAGAAGGGTTTCAGCGCAACCATCTTGATGTAGTTTGGATTGCAACATTAGTGATTTTATTTATTGTGTTATGTATTCAGTTATTGGGAGATAGTGTTGTAAGAAATATAGATAAACGCTAATTAAAAAATATTTCAATTAAAAATCAAATTTAAAAATAAGGTTATAACAATGAAATTAACAGTATTTAAAAAGCTGGGATCACTGCTACTTATTAGCCTCGCACTCTCTGCTTGTAAACCATCAGATGAAAAATCAGAAAATAAATTAATTATCGGTGCATCAAGTACACCTCACGCGGAAATTCTGGAATTTATTAAACCACAATTAGCAAAAGAAGGATTAGAGTTAGATATTCGAATTTTTAATGATTATATTATTCCTAATCAGGCATTAGCGGAAAAAGAATTAGATGCAAACTTCTTTCAACATGTCCCTTATTTAAATAAAACACTTGCCGATCATCCTGATTGGAAATTAGTATCAGCAGGTGCAGTACATATGCACCCATATCGTTTTTTTTCACAGAAATATAAAAGCTTACAAGATTTACCTAATGGTGCAAAAATGATAAGCAGTAATAATCTAGCTCAACATGGACATATATTAAAACTTTTCCAAGATGAAGGTATAATTAAATTACGAGATGGTATTGATCCTGACGACTCTACAATTGATGATATTGTTGAGAATCCTCGTAACATTAAGTTTTTATTTACCTATGATGGCCCATTATTGCCACAAATTTATAAAAATGGAGAAGCGGATGTCGCTTCTATTGATGGACACTTTGCCATTAATGCAGGGCTCGATTTAACCAAAGAAGTCATTTATACAGAGCCTGCTGCTAACAGTAAGTTTGCCAATGTGATTGTCATAAGAGAGGAAGATAAAAATGATCCACGCATTGCTAAATTAATGGCACAGTTAAAAGCACCTGAAACCAAAAAGTTTATTTTGGATAATTTTAAAGGTGAAGCTGTTCCTGTTCCATAATCAATCTATTTTTAAATTAATGTGTAAAAGAGTGGTGTAAGAAATTATGCCACTTTTTTGTTTATTATAAGGGGGATTATAAAAAGGTTTTTAATAAAGAAATGACTATTTAACAAAAATATAACGCAATCCGTCATTGGTTAAACCGATCACGGCAGATCCTATTTATGCTGTTAAATTAGACCTATCGCTCGAATTTACCTCAGTTATTTTATGACGTTTCTATTTAATTAGAACCCTACAAAAGAGCATATTCTATGATAGTTTCTAAACAGCAGTTACATCAATTAATAAAAAACAAATTACATCATGCAGGATTGAGTGAGTCTCATGCAGATACGGTGGCTGATGTCTTAGTCCATGCTGATGCTAAAGGTATTCATTCTCATGGTGCTGTGCGTGTAGAGTATTATGCAGAACGGATCAGTAAAGGCGGTACAAATACAGCTCCTGATTTTACTTATACAGAAACGGGACCTTGTAGCGCTGTATTTGATGGTGATAATGGTGCTGGGCATGTTGCAGCGAAAGACGCAATGGAACGCGCAATTAAAATGGCACAAGAGAAAGGGGTTGCTGTTGTTGGTGTAAGACGAATTGGTCATAGTGGCGCATTGTCCTACTTTGTTGAACAAGCATCACAAGCGGGTATGATAGGTATTTCGCTGTGTCAATCTGATCCAATGGTTGTTCCTTTTGGCGGCTCCGAAGTTTATTACGGCACTAATCCTATCGCTTTTTCGGCTCCCGGAGTAGGCGATAAACATATTACATTTGATATGGCAACAACCGTACAAGCATGGGGCAAAGTGTTAGATGCGCGTTCACGCCATGTCGATATTCCCGATACTTGGGCTGTCGATGAAAGTGGTAAACCTACAACCGATCCCTTTGCAGTAAAAGGTTTATTGCCTATTGCAGGACCTAAAGGCTATGGCTTGATGATGATGGTTGATGTGTTGTCTGGTATTTTACTTGGGCTTCCTTTTGGAAAGCATGTCAGTTCAATGTATCACGATTTAACACAAGGGCGAGAATTAGGCCAATTACATATTGTTATCAATCCTGCTTTCTTTACTGATGCCACTCTATTTAGAGAACATATCTCACAGGTTATGGGTGAATTAAATGCAATTAAACCAGCTCCTGATGTAGAGAAAGTGCTTTATCCTGGTGAGAATAGCCAAATAGAAGAACAGAGAAGCGAGAAAGAAGGCATTGAAATTGTTGATGAAATTTATAACTATTTGATCTCTGACGCGCTTTATAATAAATCTTATGATAATAAAAATCCGTTTGCGGGTTAATGATAATAGCTATTTATTCTAGACAATAAAAAGCAGTAGAATTTACGCTCTACTGCTTTTTTATTTAAGCAAGTTAATGCTAAGAATTAACTAACTAATTTACCAATATTAGATTCAGCGGTTTTATTTAGAGAAATTGTTCCATTTCCGCCACTTCCGCCAATTCCACCGTTATTTCCTTGATTTCCTACATTATGGTGATAAAAAACGTCACGATAAGAGCCATACATCGCAGTGTAAGAAAGAGGAATGGTAATTAATAACCCTAAGCCAAATGGAATAACACTAATCGCGATAATAAAGAACAGCAAAATAAAGAAGAAGAAACCGCCCGCTAAATTTATTTTTACTGCTGCAAGGCTTGCTTTAACTGCAGGGAATGCTTTATAACCATTAACTAATACAAGTGCAGGAACAAACCAATAGGCTGCAGTACTTAGCGCACCAAAAATAGCGATAATAATAAAAAATAATGTAAATCCAGATGAGTTATCCACCATCATTTCAGCAATGATTTCTTCAGGATAATCGCTATTGATAGCATAAAAAATATCCATCATAGCGGCACTGCTGACTAAAATAGCCAGAATAATACCAGCTAGTAAAATGAGAAAACTAATACCGTAAGCACCCATCAAACTAAGATAGCGTTTATTATAGAAACCAACAAATAAGGTATCAACATCAATACGTTGGGTTTCATACTGCTGATGAGCAATAGCCACGACACCTGCAGCTAATACAGTAGTAACAAAAGGTGAAATGATTGGACCCAATAGCGGAATAAATCCAAGAATGGTTGATATAATAAGACTAACGATAAAGTAGATAATAATAACGCCTATCCACATCCAAAAACGTTCTTTTATTAAATCCCATCCCAGTCCTAACCAGCGAACACCGCCTGAGGCGCCTCGCGCTTGAGGAATAGGCGTAAATACCTCTTGTGGCTCTGTTAGCGATGAATTGTTGTCTTGTTCCATTTCCTGTACCTTAATCCCGATATTTTTGTTTATAAATATAAGCGCTCTATAATATCTTTTTGTTTTGTTATTAATCAACTGTATTAAAGCTAATATAGGTTAAGGATAATCTTATAGTAAAAAAGCAATATTATTCAGTTATAGCAATAGGAGTATTAGATAGCTTATTTGCAGCCTTTTCTTTGATAAGAGGGGATGTGTCTTAAGTAAAATGAATGCACGATAATAAATAGGAATAAAAATGAAATATTATTATGCATTACATGGTGATAAAAATAAGAAGGATTTTGATTACAAAAGTGGTTATGGATTATCAGGTGCTCGAGTAGATGACCTTTATAATATTGAAAAAGGAGATAAAGTTTTTATTATTCAAAGAATAAAAACTAATGAAAATTATAAATTATGCGGATTATTTGAGGTTATTGGTCACTATATAGATGAAAAAAACACCAAATCACCTAATAGGTTAAAATTTAGAGCACCTGATGATGAACATTTAAATAAATTTATTGAGTTAGATGAGGATGTTTTAAGTAAAAGCTTACCTAAGCTAGATACTCCTTATAATTGGAATAATTTTAAACGTCATTTTTGTAAACAAGGACAATCATTAAAAAAACCTCTTTCAGAGAAAGTATCTAGGGTTTTACTTGACGTTTTAAAGAATAACTTAAATACAGAGATTCAAAGCACAGAGATTCAAAGTAAAGATCGGACTTTAGAAAAACTCAATGAAGAATTTGAAGATGCGGTTAAGCAATCAAGAGGATCTTCAAAAGAAGCTCGCCAGGAAAGATTAAAAAAAGCGCCTGCTAGGCTTGAATATATTTCGAGAGAAGTATTGGTTTATCCACGTAATCCAGATGTTGTTGCAGAAGTTTTAGAGAGAGCAAACGGGATTTGTGAATGTTGTAAAAAACCTGCGCCATTTAAACGAAAAAAAAAGCAGAATAAAGATAAATTAGAAGGTTATCTTGAAGTACATCATAAAATATTCTTATCACAAGGAGGGAATGATACCGTTGAAAATGCTGAAGCTCTTTGTCCAAATTGCCATCGAGAAAAACATTATGGCTAATAAGTAAACATTAAACAAAAAAGCAGCGCTTAAAACCGCTGCTTCTTAAATTAATATTAAGTAGAATAACTTAATAGATAACTTTATGGCCGTAAGATTCAAGAATTGATTTTACATTTTCCATCGTCTCTTTTGACGGTGGATGAATACCATCTAGTTTGTATTCTTCTCCTAAAGCTACCCATTTATGTTTGCCGAGTTCGTGGTAAGGAAGAAGTTCTACTTTTTCGATATTTTTCATATCTTTAATAAATTCGCCTAAACGATGAGCTGAATCATCATCATCAGACCAACCCGGTACAACAACATAACGAACCCATGTTTTTTGGCCTCGTTTTGCTAAATAACGTGCGAATTCAAGTGTACGCTGGTTTGATACACCAACCAGTTTCTGGTGGATCTCATCATTGACTTGTTTTAGGTCGAGCATCACTAAGTCAGTGGCATCCATTAATTCATCAATAACGGGATCATAACGACGAACAAAGCCGTTAGTATCTAAACAGGTATGGATATTTTCTTTCTGGCAAGCACGGAACCAATCACGTACAAACTCTGCTTGCAAAATTGCTTCGCCGCCTGAAGCAGTAACACCGCCGCCAGAAGCATTCATAAAATGACGATAGGTAACCGCCTCTTTCATTAGTTCATCAACTGTGACGATTTGCCCACCATGAGTATCCCATGTGTCACGATTGTGACAATAGAGGCATCTCATTAGGCATCCTTGAAAGAAAACAATGAAACGTATTCCGGGACCGTCAACAGTACCGCAGGATTCAAATGAGTGGATACGACCAAGTACGGACATAACAGGGTTACTCCAAAACTGTCTAATAAAAAGGCCCCAAAGTAGGGGCCTTTATTCTAAGCGATTTTATCTACTTTCTCAGTAAATAAATGCATATAGTTATCTTTATTACATTGTTTGTGTAAATGTACGGGTGATAACGTCTTGCTGTTGCTCTTTAGTCAGTGAGTTAAAGCGAACTGCATAACCAGAAACACGGATAGTTAACTGAGGATATTTCTCAGGATCTTCCATTGCTTCTAACAGCATTTCACGGTTCATCACGTTGACGTTCAGGTGTTGACCACCTTCGATGCCAGCTTCGTGGTGGAAGTAACCATCCATCAGACCAGCAAGGTTCGCTTTACGAACATCATCATCTTTACCTAATGCATTAGGTACGATTGAGAAGGTGTAAGAAATACCATCTTTCGCATAAGCAAATGGCAGTTTCGCAACAGAAGTCAGAGAAGCTACCGCACCTTTTTGGTCACGACCGTGCATTGGGTTAGCACCTGGTCCGAATGGTGCGCCTGCACGACGACCGTCTGGAGTGTTACCTGTTTTCTTACCGTAAACAACGTTTGAAGTAATAGTCAGGATTGACTGTGTAGGTACCGCATTACGGTATGTACGCAGTTTCTGAATTTTCTTCATGAAACGTTCAACTAAGTCACAAGCGATGTCATCTACACGAGAATCGTTGTTACCGAATTGTGGGTATTCGCCATCAATTTTGAAGTCAACCGCTAAGCCGTTTTCATCACGGATTGGAGAAACTTTTGCATATTTGATTGCAGACAGTGAGTCAGCAGCAACAGACAGACCTGCGATACCACATGCCATTGTACGATATACATCACGGTCATGAAGTGCCATCAGAGCTGCTTCATAGCTGTATTTATCGTGCATGTAGTGGATAACGTTCAGCGCAGTGACGTACTGAGTTGCTAACCAATCCATAAAGTGATCCATTTGGTTCATCACGGTATCGAAGTTTAATACTTCGTCCATGATTGGCGCATGTTTTGGACCTACTTGGATTTTCAGTTTTTCATCAACACCACCATTGATGGTATACAGTAAGGTTTTCGCTAAGTTTGCACGAGCACCGAAGAACTGCATTTGTTTACCAACAACCATTGGGCTAACACAACATGCGATTGCATAGTCATCGCTGTCGAAGTCAGGACGCATTAAGTCATCATTTTCGTACTGGATTGAAGAAGTATCGATTGAGACTTTCGCTGCGTATTTTTTAAAGTTGATAGGCAGTTGTTCTGACCACAGGATGGTCATATTTGGTTCTGGTGATGGACCCATTGTGTACAGGGTATTTAAGAAACGGAAAGTATTCTTAGTTACCAGAGTACGACCATCTAAACCCATACCTGCTAAAGATTCTGTTGCCCAGATTGGGTCACCAGAGAACAGCTCATCATATTCAGGAGTACGTAAGAAACGAACCATACGTAATTTCATGACTAAGTGGTCAATTAATTCCTGAGCTTGTTCTTCTGTCAGTAAACCTGCATCAATATCACGTTGGATGTAGATATCTAAGAAAGTAGATACACGACCAAATGACATTGCAGCACCGTTTTGAGATTTAACAGCGGCTAAGTAACCGAAGTAAGTCCATTGTACTGCTTCTTTAGCGTTTTGAGCTGGACGAGAAATATCGTAACCGTATTTCGCAGCCATTTCTTGGATTTGACCTAAAGCAGCGTGCTGCTCTGCGATTTCTTCACGCAGTTGGATAGTCATTTCCAGATCTTCGCCTTTTTCCATTCTTTCTTGTAAAGAGGTGAATTGGGCAAATTTATCTTTACGCAGGAACTCAATACCGTACAGTGCAACACGACGGTAGTCACCGATGATACGGCCACGACCATATGCATCTGGTAAACCTGTTAAGATACCAGATTTACGGCATTTCATGATGTCTGGAGTATAAACATCGAAAACGCCTTGGTTGTGAGTTTTACGGTAATCAGTAAAGATTTTTTTCAGTTCTGGATCCAGCTCACGGTTGTAAGCTTGGCAAGAACTTTCAACCATACGGATACCACCGAATGGGATGATCGCACGTTTCAGAGGTGCATCAGTCTGTAAACCTACGATTTGTTCTAAATCTTTAGTGATGTAACCCGCATCGTGAGATGTGATAGTTGAAGCAACAGAAGTATCAAAATCAACCGGCGCATGCGTGCGGTTTTCGATTTTGATGCCTTCCATAACTTGTTCCCAAAGTGTATCAGTTGCTTTAGTGGAACCTGCTAGGAAAGATTCGTCGCCTTCATATGGAGTATAGTTTTTTTGAATAAAGTCACGAACGTTAACACCGTTCTGCCATTCACCTTCAGAAAAACCTTTCCATGCTTCAGCAAATTTTTCATTTAAATCAGACATGATACTTCTACCTTTTTACAATGGAACTTAAGAAATCAGTCATACCTGCACGGATTAATGTTTGTCACCGCGCAGATGCATTAACCAGTATACCAGACCGACTAGGACTGCCCCGCCAATAATGTTACCGATAGTGACAGGTAATAAATTATTAGAGAGAAAATTTGATACAGTTAAATTTGAAAATTGTTCGGATGATGCACCTACTTTAGTCCAGAATTCTGCTGGTGCAAAATTCTTAATAACAATACCTAAAGGAATAAGGAACATGTTAGCGATACTGTGCTCAAAACCACTAGCAACGAACATACCGATAGGTAAAATCAGTGCAAAAAGCTTGTCAATCAGTGTACGACCTGCATAGCTCATCCATACTGCAAGACAAACCATTAAGTTAGCTAGAATACCTAAACAAACAGCTTCAATAAACGTGTGCTCTAGTTTATGTTGTGCAGTTTGTAAAACATTCAGCCCCCAAAGCCCATTTGCAGCCATATGTTGACCAGCAAACCACATTAAGGCGACAAAAAAGAGTGCGCCAACAAAGTTACCAAGATAGACATTTATCCAGTTAGCAAACATTTTGCCCCAAGATATACGTCCGGTTGCTTTAGGTATAATAGTAAGAACAGTTGAGGTGAATAAGTCCGCGCCACAAACGACAACGAGCATTAACCCCAGAGAGAAGCAGATCCCACCGACTAATTTAGCCAGCCCAAAAGGAACAGATGCGGTACCTGTAGTAGCAGTAATATAAAAAACAAAAGCAATGGATATAAACATTCCCGCAGTAAATGCAGATAAGTAAGTCATTGGGATCTGTTTATTTGCTTTATAACAACATGCGTCATCGGCAACTTTTGCCATATCAGCAGGTGATAATAAATTAAAAGGGCTGTCAGCTTTCATACTAACACTCTCTTATATGTTGGAATAATTATAGCACGCAATAATAGTAGCAAAGGGGCTTACTTCTAAAATTGATATGGATCATGGTCGCTCATTAGAATCCCGTTTTTAGTGCGTAAAAACCCGCTATTTTAGCTATAACTATTTGATTAATAGAATAAAAAAATTTTTTAAAAATTATCAAAAAATTTTAGACTAGCTGGATAAATAAAGTAAAAAGTAAATATAAAGTATTATTTAAACCCCGTATGTTAAGAATTAAAAATCAAATTTAACGCCTTATTTACTTTTGCTATAAATATAAACATTACTTTATTTGTGGTTAATCTTTATTGATTACTCCAGACATATATCCATTATAAAAATAAGGTTTTTTAATTTTTGGGATCTGGTTAAACAAATAGCAATTTAAACTAGAATTAAGTGCTATTCTTAGTGCAAAAGTTCAATATGTATTTATAGTGTCATATTAAATGCCTTAAATCGTCACTTTTGCCATATTTTGACAATTTTGTCAGGTGGCAAATTTGTCATATTGACAAATCTGTCAATATTTTATTTTTAGCAAAATAAAACACTCTACTTTTCAATAGAGTGTTTCAATTTAAATACGCGCTTATTATTCAATTAAAATTAATTATTATTTAATAAATAACCTTAAACAAAATAGGCTTATTTAGTCGATTGACGTTTTGCTTTCTGTAATTTCTCATAGGCTGCCAGTAACGACTGATGAACAGGTAAATTAGCTAAGTCAGGATCAATAGTTTGTAATCCGTAAAATGCTTGTTTACCTTGCATTGCGTTTAAGGCCGCTTGTAATGTTTTTTCGCCATACATACGGGAAAATGCGTGCATATATTGTGCTGGTTCACGTTCAGTCTCTTGTTGTAATAATAAGAGATTATGTAAACAGCGATAATAGTTTTGACGATCCGGCGTAAATAAAGAAGCATTAAAATCTTGAGTCCATTCAACCCAAACAAGCGCTTGATCAAGATCGCCGCCTGCAAGCGCTAACATTGATTTTAATTCGCCTACACGTAAATGGCTCCAACCATTATCTTTACCCGGAGCAATACCAATCATCTCTCTGATACGTGTAAAGTCGTCTAAGCCATCTTCATCAAACTGACCAATAAGTGAAAGGTACTCTTCTTGAGTGCCTTGGCTTGTTGGTAGCGAAAGAATAGTGTCGCGCCAATGTACACCCATGATGTTATTGGCTAATTGTAAATCTTCAGCAGGATAAATATCTGATAAACCAGGCACTAAAATACGGCAAGCGTAAACTCCTAAGTGTGAGTAGTCCATGATATAGACTTCTGCATCGCACTGTTGGCAAAGTGACATTAAGGTATGGAACTCTTCTTCTGTTGTACCACTGAAGTTCCAATCAGCAAATGCGTAATCAGCATCTTTCTTAAAGAGATCCCAACTAATTAAACCGCTTGAATCAATAAAGTGTGTTTCAAGATTAGTGTGATCACCGACTTCTTCATCATCAAAGCTTGGCGGATTAAAGACATCGAGATCTTTAAGACTACGGCCTTGTAATAGTTCAGTGACAGTACGCTCTAAAGCCACACCAAAATCAGGGTGAGCACCAAAAGAGGCAAAGCATGTACCATTTTGTGGATTGAATAACACGACACAAATAACAGGGAATTGCCCCCCTAAAGATGCGTCAAAGCTAAAGATTGGGAAACCTTCTTGCTCTAATGTTTCAATTGCTTCAATAACAGCAGGGTAGCGAGCTAAAACTTCTTTAGGAATTTCAGGTAAGCTAATTCTTTCGGTGATAATGCGATTTTTTACATAACGTTCAAAAACTTCAGACAGTCCTTGAACACGCGCTTCATTCTTTGTATTCCCAGCTGACATACCATTAGATGCATATAAGTTAGCAATAATGTTTACAGGAATATAAACAGGCTTTTCATCAGACTGACGTATAAATGGTAGTGCGCAAATTCCGCGATCATGATTACTTGATTGTAAATCAACTAACTCACTACCGCATAACTCACCTTCAGGATCATAAAATTCACGTAAACGTGCATCTAATAAGCCCGCAGGAACAGAATCATCTTCTGTTAGTGGGAACCATTTTTCACTTGGATAGTGAACAAATTCACCTTCTGCAATATCAGCACCTAGCCAGAAATCAGAGAAGAAATAATTGGTCGAAAGACGCTCAAAGTATTCGCCTAATGCGGAAGCTAATGCTGCTTTTTTGCTAGCACCTTTACCGTTAGTAAAACATAAAGGGCAATCTTTATCGCGAATATGAACAGACCAAACGTTAGGAACAGGGTTTAACCATGAAGCTTCTTCAATGTTAAATCCTAAGTCGGTTAATTTTTGCTGAAAGCTAGCGATAGAATCTTCCAGTGCGGCATCTTTGCCAGGAATAAATGTTTGTGACATGGCAGGTTTCATCAATATTTTGCTGGTGATAGTTAGGGGCACATGATACTGAAATCCCCTGTAATGCACTAATAATTTCTCTCATTTACCCAAGGCTAACTATATTTATCACTCATAATTTATTTGATATATGAATTTTTTTAATAAATTCGTTTGATTTATCACGGAATTAATAATTTTAAATCATCATAATTGGATTTATTTATAAACTCATAAGGGATCAGTTCGATGATGAAAAAAACATTGCTCGCCAGCCTGTTAGCTGTAATCAGTGGTTCTGCTTTTGCCTTACCTAATGTCACCATTTTAGCAACAGGTGGCACAATTGCTGGTGGCGGCGATTCAGCAACAACATCAAGCTATACAGCAGGTAAATTAGGCATTGATACATTAATTAATGCAGTGCCTGAGGCTAAAAAAGTCGCTAATTTAAAAGGCGAGCAAGTCGTGAATATCGGCTCTCAAGATATGAATGACCAAGTATGGCTTAAGCTGGCTAATAAAATTAATGCAGACTGCGATAAAACAGATGGCTTTGTGATCACTCATGGTACAGATACCATGGAAGAAACAGCCTATTTCCTTGATTTAACCACTGCATGTAAAAAACCTGTCGTTATGGTGGGTGCAATGCGTCCTGCAACAGCATTAGGTGCCGAAGGCCCTTTAAATCTATTTAATGCTGTTGTGATTGCGAGCGATAAAGCCTCTGAAGATCGTGGTGTATTAGTAACCATGAATAATGCAGTTATCAGTGGTAAAGATGTTGTGAAAATGAACACGACTGAAGTTCAGGCATTCCAGCCCGTTAACGCAGGTGCTCAAGGTTACGTACATAACGGTAAGGTTCATTATTACACTGCCGCATTACCTTGTGCAGATAAACCTGTATTTGATGTCAGTAAACTGACTGAATTACCAAAAGTTGGTATTGTTTATAACTACTCCAATGCTTCTAATTTACCAGCAAAAGCCTTTATTGATAATGGCTATAAAGGTATTGTCAGCGCGGGTGTTGGTAACGGCAACTTATATACTGATATTTTTGATACCTTAGCCGATGGTGCCAAAAAAGGTGTGGTTATTGTGCGTGCAAGCCGTGTACCAGTAGGCTTTACTACACAAAATGGTGAAGTTGATGATGCAAAATATGGCTTTGTTGCATCAGAGCGCTTAAACCCACAAAAAGCGAGAGTGTTATTACAATTATCTTTAACACAAACGCAAGAGCCTGCGAAAATCCAAGAGAATTTCGAAAAGTATTAATTTAAAAGAGTTTGAATAATAACAAGGCCTCATTAATGAGGCTTTGTTATTTGTAAAGAGTGAAATGGCTAATTTGTTTTAGCTCGAGAGACAACAACTCTTGCTGTAAAGAAAGCAATTAATGGCGTTATTGCAAAAACAATAAAGAGCCAATGTGCAGCATTTTGAGCGCCTATCATTCCACCCGGATCTGTTAACCCTGCCATATTAACCACCGTCCCTGAAATAGAGGCTCCAACAGCCGTTGAAAATAATTGGATAGTCGTAATAGATGTCGCTGCTTTTTGAGCTTCTTGCCCTTGAGAGACATGCAATACACGAGTTAAATAATGGGGCCATGCCATACCAATTCCGGCACCTGTAAAAAAGAGGGCTATACAAATAATGATAATTTGCCCATAAGGTATGGTTAAAACATTAGAGATAAATAAACCAAGGATCACAATGGCTGAAAAATTAATCATTGGGCCAAAACGCATTAATCTCTGAGCGGTAGATTGTTTACTTGATGAAGACATAATGGCAGAGAAAGACCAACCCGCACCAACTAATGCCGCTAAATAACCCGAAAGTAGAGGAGTAATGTTATGGATAATTTGCAAGAAATAGGGCACAAAGACTTCTGTTTGTACGCTGATCCCTAATAAAGCCATGGTGAGATATATTGGTGCTAATGGTGCAGAAAAAGAAAATGTTCCTTTAGGAAATAAGCCATTATTTGATTTTTTATCAATATTGACTAACAGTAAAATAAAGATCAAAGCAAATATAAAGGATAAGGCGTTATATAAAATAACGTTATAAAGACTACCAATAGAAATAGATAATACAGCGAGCATTAATAAAATAAGCTGTTGATAAGGTAACGGCGCTTTGGCGACAATATTATCAGCATTATTTTCGGTAGGAAGAATAGTAAATAATAAAATAGCGTAAGGAATGCCTACAAATAAAATAGACCAAAATGCGCCACGCCAAACATCATATTCAGCAAATATTCCACCCAGTGCGGGACCTAATAGTGTCGATATTCCCCACATACTAGACATTAACGCCATGGCTCTGGACCAAAGTGGTTGAGGAAACATGACTCGAACTAAAGAGTAAGCAAGTGCCAGCAACATTCCTCCACCAGCGCCTTGAATAAATCGCCCTAAAAGCAATATCTGCATTGAGGGTGCTGTTGCACAAATAACAGAGCCAGCTAAAAAGCAAATGGTGGCAAAAAGATAACTATTGCGAGGTGCAAATGCACTCAGTAATCGTGAAGTTAATGCAGAAGAAAGAATTGAAGCCAGAATAAAAACAGTGGTGTTCCATGCATATAAATTAAGCCCACCAATATCACGTACAATTGAAGGTAGTGTTGTGATCGTAATATAGACATTAATTGCGTGTAATGCGACGCCTCCTGCTAAAGCGAGCGATTTTAGACTATTTTTTCCATGAAGAAGCATTCCCCAGCTCGCTTCTTCTTTTTTATTTACACTCCCCGACATAAAACACTCCTAACCATTATTTTTACGCGCTGCATATTATGCGTTAGTTCACAATAATCATTGCGCCAATTTAACGGGAATGATACAACCGATAAAGGTCATTTTGTAAAAACATATTCAGATAGGGTGAATTTGAATGAGTCAGGTATATAACTTTAGTGCAGGTCCGGCTATGTTACCGGCAGAAGTCCTTCGTCGTGCAGAATTAGAATTATGCAACTGGCATGAGCTTGGGCGTTCGGTTATGGAAATTAGCCACCGCAGTAAAGAGTTTCTTGAAGTTGCTCATCAGGCAGAGCAAGATCTTCGTGATCTTCTTAATGTGCCAGAAAACTACAAAATTCTTTTTTGCCACGGTGGTGCTCGAGGTCATTTTGCTGCTTTACCTCTCAATTTATTAGGCGATAAAGCAAGCGCTGATTATATTGATGGTGGTTATTGGGCTAAAAGTGCAGCCGAAGAAGCTGAAAAATATTGTTCGCCAAATATTATTAAAATTAAAACAGAAGTTGATGGCAAAATTGGTGTTAAACCAATGAAAGAGTGGCAATTAAGCGCTGATGCAGCTTATGTGCATTATTGCCCAAATGAAACCATTGATGGTATTGCCATTCATGAAGAGCCTGATTTTGATGACAGCAAAATTGTTGTTGCTGACTATTCATCTTCTATTTTATCTCAACCGATAGATGTTAGCCGTTTTGGTGTTATCTATGCGGGTGCACAAAAGAATATTGGTCCTGCGGGTTTAACTATTGTCATTATTCGTGAAGATCTATTAGGTAAAGCACGCAAAGAAACACCTTCAGTATTTGATTACACAGTGCTTGCTGAAAATGATTCTATGTTTAATACACCACCTACTTTTGCTTGGTATTTATCAGGTATGGTCTTTAAGTGGCTGAAAGAGCAAGGTGGTTTGCAAGAGATGGCAAAACGTAACTATGAAAAAGCAGCACTTCTTTATAGTGCAATTGATAATAGTGATTTTTATATCAATCGTATTGCCACAGAGAATCGTTCACTAATGAATGTGCCTTTCCAAATGTCTTCTCCTGAACTGGATTCAGTATTCTTAAAAGAGGCGGAAGCACAAGGTTTAGTCGCATTAAAAGGTCACCGTGTATCAGGTGGTATGCGTGCTTCAATTTATAACGCAATGCCATTGGAAGGTGTTCAAGCATTAGTCGACTTTATGGCTGATTTTGAACGACGCCATGCGTAATCAATAAAATTTAGAATAAGAAAGCCTGCTTAAAATACAGGTTTTCTTATTTATTCAATCTTTAAGATGTTAATAATTAAAATTGAATTACCGAGTACAGAATTAATAAATAAAAATATAAGTACCTAAATAATTTTATATTTAATTAAATAACATCCTCGCTTAATTTACTTGTTTATTGGAGTTTTTACCTGTTTATGGAATCGTTAACATTACAACCTATCGCTCATATCGAAGGTGTTATTAATTTACCAGGATCAAAAAGTGTCTCTAACCGTGCGTTGTTATTAGCGGCTTTAGCCAAAGGTAAAACTCGTCTAACCAACTTATTAGATAGTGATGATATTCGCCATATGCTTAATGCATTAAAAGCCTTAGGTGTGCAATATCAATTATCAAATAACAATACGGTATGTGATATTGAAGGACTAGGTGGCGAATTTAAAACAAATTCCCCGTTAGAACTCTTCTTAGGTAACGCAGGTACAGCAATGAGACCATTGGCGGCCGCATTAAATCTCGGTCAGCATGATATTATTCTTACTGGCGAGCCTCGTATGAAAGAGCGTCCAATTGGGCATTTAGTTGACGCTTTACGTCAAGGTGGCGCAAAAATTGACTACCTTGAACAGACTGATTATCCACCAATTCGCTTACGTGGTGGTTTTTTAGGTGGCAATGTTGAGGTTGATGGTAGTGTTTCTAGCCAGTTTTTGACTGCTTTATTAATGATGGCACCTTTAGCAGAGCAAGATACGATCATCACCATTAAAGGTGAATTAGTATCAAAACCTTATATTGATATTACCTTAGCGTTAATTAATACCTTTGGTGGGAAAATTGAAAACCAAGACTACCAGCGCTTTGTTATAAAAGGTGGCCAGCAATATCAATCACCAGAAAAGTATCTTGTAGAAGGCGATGCTTCATCTGCTTCTTACTTTTTAGCTGCGGCTGCCATTAAAGGTGGCACTGTACGAGTTACAGGTATTGGCAAAAACAGCTTACAAGGGGATATTCATTTTGCTTCTGTGCTTGAAAAAATGGGCGCCAAAGTACGCTGGGGTGAGGACTATATTGAGTGTGAGCGTGGAACGTTAAAAGGCATTGATATGGATATGAATACTATCCCTGATGCAGCAATGACCATTGCTACCACGGCTCTTTTTGCTGAAGGCGAAACGGTGATCCGCAATATTTACAACTGGCGTGTAAAAGAAACTGACCGATTAGCGGCAATGGCTGCCGAGTTACAAAAAGTGGGTGCGATTGTTGAAGAAGGGCACGACTACCTAAAAGTAACACCACCAAAACAGTTAACCACTGCGGATATTGAGACTTATAACGATCATCGTATTGCGATGTGCTTTTCGCTGGTGGCACTTTCTGATACACCAATTACTATTCTTGATCCGGGATGTACCGCAAAAACCTTCCCTGATTATTTCGAGAAATTAGAAACACTTTCTCAACGTAATAATTAATATGAAAATCACTAATTAAAATGAGTCAAAATTAAATCAGTTAAATCGGCAGTATTGGGCTTTTTGAAGAACAATTCTGCTGATTTTTTATTATAATTAGGCTAATTTTTTCTCAAAAATATCCATCTCGAAAAAATAATCTTAAATAAGACTCTTTAGTGCTTAACTGCTTGTTTCTTCCTATACATTGTATGCGTATAATGACGCGCATATATTAATACTGTTTTTCTCTGTTTGAATACTATGCCTATTATATCAATGTAATAGAGCAACAAACACAGAAATGCAGTGCCCACGAAAAGGAGAAACTCATGGCGGTTATCGTCCCTGTTATAACTGTTGATGGGCCTAGCGGAGCAGGTAAAGGAACATTATGCCAAGCATTAGCGAAAGCATTTGGCTGGCATTTACTCGATTCTGGCGCTATTTATCGTGTATTGGCATTAGCAGCTTTACATCATCATGTAGATATCACCTCCGAAGATGCTTTAGTACCTTTGGCGGCAAATTTGGATGTGCGTTTTATTCCTAATGAGAATGGCTTAAATGTCATTCTTGAAGGTGAAGATGTTTCAACTGAAATTCGAACAGAAACAGTTGGGAATACGGCATCACAAGCTGCAACTTTTCCTCGAGTAAGAGAAGCATTATTACGTCGCCAACGCGCATTTCGTACAGCACCGGGCTTAATTGCTGATGGTCGAGATATGGGCACAATTGTTTTTCCTGACGCTCAAGTGAAAATATTTTTAGAAGCGAGTGCTGAAGAGCGCGCGCGTCGTCGCATGTTACAGTTGCAGGAAAAGGGCTTTAATGTTAACTTTGAGCGCCTTTTATCCGAGATAAAAGAACGCGATTACCGTGACCGGAATCGCGCTGTTGCGCCACTTGTTGCGGCGAAAGATGCATTAATTCTCGATTCTACAAGCTTGTCTATTGACGAAGTCATTGAAAAATCGTTGACTTATGCTAAAAAAAATCTGCAATTATCAGCGTAATTAATTTTTATTTCGTTTATACTAGGTAATTATCAAAATCGGGTTGACGTGTTAATGAAAACACAACAATGCCCGATGACCTTGTCACAAAGGATGTAACGAGGTATGTGAAACAACCCCATTCGGCCGGATGCTAAATGGACGTTAATTAAATTTACTTGAAGATCATTAACATGACAGAATCTTTTGCTCAACTCTTTGAAGAATCCCTAAAAACAATCGAAACTCGTCCTGGCGCTATCGTTCGCGGCGTTGTAGTTGCTATCGATAAAGACGTTGTTCTGGTTGATGCAGGTCTGAAATCAGAATCTGCTATTCCTGTAGAACAATTCAAAAACGCTCAAGGCGAATTAGAAATCCAAGTGGGCGACGAAATTGATGTTGCTCTGGACGCGGTTGAAGATGGCTTCGGTGAAACCGTTCTGTCTCGTGAGAAAGCTAAACGTCACGAAGCGTGGCTGATGCTGGAAAAAGCTTACGAAGAAAACGAAACTGTTGTTGGTATCATCAACGGTAAAGTTAAAGGTGGTTTCACTGTTGAACTGAACGGCATTCGTGCGTTCTTACCAGGTTCACTGGTAGACGTTCGCCCAGTTCGCGATACAACTCATCTGGAAAACAAAGAGCTTGAGTTCAAAGTCATCAAATTAGACCAAAAACGTAACAACGTTGTTGTGTCTCGTCGTGCGGTTATCGAATCTGAAAACAGCGCAGAACGCGATCAGTTATTAGAAAACCTGCAAGAAGGCATGGAAGTTAAAGGTATCGTTAAGAACCTTACTGACTACGGTGCATTCGTTGATCTGGGCGGTGTTGACGGCTTACTGCACATCACTGACATGGCTTGGAAACGTGTTAAACACCCAAGCGAAATTGTCAATGTTGGCGACGAAATCACTGTTAAAGTCCTGAAATTCGACCGTGAACGTACTCGCGTATCATTAGGTCTGAAACAACTGGGCGAAGATCCATGGGTAGCTATCGCTAAACGTTATCCAGAAGGTACTAAACTGACTGGTCGTGTAACTAACCTGACTGATTACGGCTGCTTCGTAGAAATCGAAGAAGGCGTTGAAGGTCTGGTACACGTTTCTGAAATGGATTGGACTAACAAAAACATTCACCCATCTAAAGTTGTTAACGTTGGTGATGTTGTTGAAGTTATGGTTCTTGACATCGATGAAGAACGTCGCCGTATTTCACTGGGTCTGAAACAGTGCAAATCTAACCCATGGCAGCAGTTCGCAGAAACTCACAACAAGAACGACCGTGTTGAAGGTAAAATCAAGTCTATCACTGACTTCGGTATCTTCATCGGTTTAGACGGCGGTATCGACGGTCTGGTTCATTTATCTGACATTTCTTGGAATGTTGCAGGTGAAGAAGCAGTTCGTGAATACAAAAAAGGCGACGAAATCGCTGCTGTAGTTCTGCAAGTTGATGCTGAACGTGAACGTATCTCACTGGGCGTTAAACAATTATCAGAAGATCCATTCAATAATTACCTGTCTGCTCACAAAAAAGGTGCTATTGTTTCTGGTAAAGTAACTGCTGTTGACGCTAAAGGCGCAACTGTAGAATTAGCTGACGGTGTTGAAGGTTACCTGCGTGCTTCAGAAGCTTCACGTGACCGCGTTGAAGATGCAACTCTGGTTCTGAATGTTGGCGAAGCTGTAGAAGCTAAATACACTGGCGTTGACCGTAAAAACCGCGTTATCAACTTATCTGTTCGTGCTAAGGACGAAGCAGATGAGAAAGACGCTATCGCTTCTGTAAACAACAAAGAAGAAGTTGGTTTTTCAAACAACGCTATGGCTGAAGCTTTCAAAGCAGCTAAAGGCGAATAATTTAAGTTATTAACGGAAGGCAACGTTAATCGTTGCCTATTTATCGGTAGTTTAGGGAGGTAATATGACCAAGTCTGAGTTAATCGAGAGACTTGCAGGCCTACAATCTCATCTTTCGGCTAAGACGGTTGAAGAAGCTGTAAAAGAAATGCTTGATCATATGGCTGATACTTTAGCTGATGGTGAGCGTATCGAAGTCCGCGGATTCGGCAGTTTTTCTCTACACTACCGTGCGCCGCGTACGGGTCGTAACCCGAAAACTGGTGATAAAGTAGATCTGGAAGGTAAATACGTTCCACACTTTAAGCCAGGTAAAGAGTTACGTGACCGTGTAAATATTTATACGGAATAATAACTCCTGTCGAAATGGCACGATGTTAGTTAACTTTCTCAAAAACGGTACTTAGGTGCCGTTTTTTTATTACCTATTATTATCACTTATTATCATTTTTAGTTTATTTTTCTGCTCCCTAATTTTTCAATCTTCAATCTCAATTCTGGATTGAATGATTCGTTCTATTAATTTTATCTCGCTAGCCCCTTTCTTTTTTATTACTTTATTCTGCTTTGATTTTAATTTCTCTATTTAATTACCTATATCACTTAGTTGTTTTGCTTTTTACGAGTTTCTTCTCAAAACTTATTGTATGTAACAAGAGATCTTTTTCTTTTTATAAAGCATCACTAAAAAACGACCTAAAAGCCTATCTTTAGCTAAATGATAACATCATGATATTTAAAGAATGATTGTTGGAAAGGATGCTAGAAATGATTTTATTGAATCGGGTGATAAAATTTTTTGAATTAAAGATGGTATCAATAAAACATAGGTGCTTTCATTCAGCTTATTTTCAAAGGCTCTATTTCACAAAGTTAACTTTAGATAATATTGCTTTGGCAATGATATTAGGCTGCTTACCTTTATTAGTTCAACATACACTTTTTAGTCAGACTATTTATTCTATTATTATTCTTGTTGCACTATTTCTATTATTTATTCCTTTTTGTTCACTTCGCTTTTCAGCGATAGTTCTGTTTTTTTGGGTTTATTCAAATATGGTCGCGTCATCGTTAATGACGAGAACAGAGCAGTTTGCTGATAATATGGCAACATTTGAAACCACGATTATGGAGTATCGCCAATTAACAGATGGCAATATTATTATCAAAATACCAATTACGAAGAAGACGCTCTTTTCATCATCTGTTTATACAAACGTGTATTGGCGAAATCCGCCTAAAAATATAGCTGTGGGACAATATTGGAAGTTTAAAATTCAATTTAGAGCTGTACATAGTTATTTAAATGAAGGTGGGTTTGATAGCCAAAAATATGCCGTTTCTATGAAGGAAACATTAACGGGTAAGGTGATGACAGCAAAGTTTATCCGAGATGATATATCACTACGTACTCAACTTATTCAGACAATCTCAGCTCATTGGCAAACTGCAAAAAATAAAGGTGAAATTATTGCTTTAGTCTTAGGTGATAAGCGATATCTCGAACCTGAGAAAAAAGATCTCTATATGAAAACAGGGGTTGCACATTTAATTGTGATATCGGGTTTACATATAGGTTTAGCTGCCTTTTTTGGTTGGGTTATTGCAAGAGGCATTCAATTTTTTTTCCCTATCAGATGGATTAATCCAAGATTTCCATTAGTTATAGCTTGGCTATGTGGTGTTTTCTATGCTGCGTTATCAGGTTGGGGAATACCAGCAATAAGAGCCGTTATTGGATTAACAGTTTGGGTGATTTTACATTGGGGGAGTCGATTATTTTTACCTTGGCAATGGGCACTGTGGAGTGCTGCACTTATTCTTATTGTTGAGCCTCTTTCTATACTTTCAGCCAGTTTTTGGCTTTCATTTTCTGCTGTATTTGCCATTATCTTTTGGTATTGGATGTACCCATTAAAAGCTAAATATAACCATCAAAAACGGTGGTTTATTTTAAGGTTGGTACATTTACAATTTGGTTTATTAATTATTTTATTACCATTTCAATTATATTTATTTAATGGTGCTAATTTTTTTAGTTTTATCGTTAACTTATGGGCGGTTCCTATTATTTCTTTTATTACCGTGCCATTAATAATGCTCGGATTATTGACATCCTCTCTCTCATTTTTACAACCAATCATTTGGCACTGGGTTGATCTTTCTATTAACCTTGCTTTTGGCTGTGCTTCCTTATTTTTACCATATTGGCAAAATAGTGGTGCCATTCCTTTATTATTAGGATTTTTGGGGATTGGAATTATTTTAATTATAAAAATGTCATGGTGGCGTCATCATTTTATTTGCATTGTGGTTATTGGTGCTATTTTATATTGTGAATTCGTCGTCTCTTCACGTTATCAATGGCGAATATCTATGTTAGATGTTGGACATGGGTTGGCGGTTATTCTTGAAAAAGAAGGGGAGGTGATTATTTATGATACGGGAATGCGTTGGAAAAATGGAGGTTCGATTGCAAAGAGTGTCATCATTCCTTATTTAAGACATCACCGACTCACGCCAGTTGCATTGATCATTAGTCATGATCATCTTGATCATACAGGGGGAATGGAAGATTTAATAAAAACTTATCCTAATTTAAGTATTCGTAGTAGTTTTGACGATCCTTCGCATTTACCTTGCTTAAGTGATAAATCATGGCAGTGGAAAGGTCTGCAATTTGATGCATTGTGGCCGCCGAATAAATTAAGCTCTCCGAAAAACAATCAATCCTGTGTGATTAATGTTAGTGATGGGAAAAACAATATTCTACTAACTGGAGATATAGAAAAAGAAGCTGAAGCTCAATTAGTAAGAGTAAAAAAAGAACAACTAAAAGCAGATGTCTTACAAGTTCCTCATCATGGTAGTCAAACATCATCCACATTGATGTTTATTCAAGCAGTATCACCAAAATTTGCACTTGTTTCTGCTGCTCGTTATAGCCCTTGGCGTTTGCCTTCTGATAAAGTACATCATCGTTATA
Organism: Proteus sp. fly-1013; assembly: GCF_040140245.1. NCBI lineage: Bacteria > Pseudomonadati > Pseudomonadota > Gammaproteobacteria > Enterobacterales > Morganellaceae > Proteus > Proteus sp. fly-1013. Next base: position 292,595 of record NZ_JBEEWD010000001.1, read on the forward strand.
AAAAAGAAGCTATTAATTGGCTAACAACCTCTATTAGTGGGCAAATTTCTATCGAGTTTAATCAAGATAATATTGATGTATTTACCTATAGGCGAGATATTTTGCCTCGTTGGTATCATCAGTGGTTTGGTGTTTTGACGTTTCCCGAGTAGAATGACCGGCTAATTATTAAAAGTTTGGTAATATATATGAATGATATAGATCTATCAACGTGGCAAACATTCCGCCGCCTATGGCCAATGATCCGGCTTTTCAAAGCGGGTTTGATCACTGCTGCAATTGCATTAATCATCAATGCGGGCGTGGATGCATTTATGATTTCTTTATTAAAACCACTTCTTGATGAAGGTTTTGGTAAAGCCAGTAATGACGTATTAAAATGGATGCCTTTTGCCGTTATTGGACTGATAGCTCTGCGTGGTATATCTAACTTTATTTCAAGTTACTGTCTTTCTTGGGTCTCTGGGAAAGTTGTAATGAATATGCGTCGCCGACTGTTTTCTCATATTATGGGAATGCCGGTGAGCTTTTTTGATCAGCAATCAACAGGGACTTTACTCTCTCGTATCACATACGATTCAGAACAAGTTGCCTCTTCATCATCAGGTGCATTAATTACTGTTGTACGTGAAGGTGCCTATATCATCGGACTATTTTGTTTGATGTTTTATTATAGCTGGCAATTATCCCTGATCCTTATCGTTATCGCACCTATTGTTGCTGTTGTTATTCGTATAGTATCGACTCGTTTTAGAACGATCAGTAAACGTATCCAAAATAGCATGGGACAAGTGACAACTAGTGCAGAACAAATGCTAAAAGGGCATAAAGAAGTTCTGATTTTTAATGGCCAAGAAGTTGAAAATAAACGCTTTAACCATGTAAGCAATCATATTCGCCGTCAAGGTATGCGTATGGTTGTCGCATCATCAATTTCAGATCCTATTATTCAGATAATCGCTTCTCTTGCGTTAGCATTTGTCCTGTATGCAGCAAGTTTCCCTGAGATAATGGATACATTAACAGCAGGTACAATTACAGTTGTCTTCTCCTCGATGGTTGCATTAATGCGTCCATTGAAATCACTGACTAATGTGAATGCTCAATTTCAGCGCGGTATGGCTGCTTGTCAGACTCTCTTTGCTATCCTCGATATGGAGCAAGAAAAAGACACTGGTAAGCTTGAACTGAAAAAACCAACTGGCGATATTGAGTTTCGTAATGTGACTTTCCAATATGTTACAAAAGATACACCAGCACTGAAAAATATGTCATTTACTATCCCAGCGGGTAAAACTGTTGCATTAGTTGGACGCTCAGGCTCTGGTAAGTCTACGATTGCAAACTTGATCACACGTTTTTATGACATTAATGAAGGCGAAATATTAATTAATGGTCATGATATTCGTGAATACACATTGAAATCTTTGCGTAATCAAGTCGCGTTGGTTTCTCAAAATGTGCATCTTTTTAATGAAACCGTGGCAAACAATATCGTCTACGCATGTGAAGATTTGTATACCCGCGAAGATATTGAAAAAGCAGCGAAGATGGCACATGCGATGGATTTTATCCAAAAAATGGATAAAGGCTTAGATACTGAAATTGGTGAAAATGGTGTGTTACTTTCAGGTGGACAACGTCAGCGCATTGCAATTGCAAGAGCGTTATTACGAGATTCACCGATCCTTATTCTTGATGAAGCAACATCAGCGCTAGATACAGAATCAGAGCGTGCTATCCAGTCAGCACTTGATGAATTACAGAAAAACAGAACCTCTTTAGTGATTGCTCACCGTTTATCAACTATTGAAAAAGCGGATGAAATATTAGTTATTGAAGACGGTGAAATTGTTGAACGTGGCGCACACCTTGATTTGATTGAGAAACAAGGTATTTATGCACAACTTCACAGGATGCAATTTGGCAAATGATTGAACGGATTTGGTCTGGTAAATCTTGGTTTTATATCCTATTACTTCCATTTTCATGGTTGTATGGTGCGATAACACTGTTAAGGCGTTTTGCATATCAGAAAGGATGGTTAGCATCATGGAAAGCGCCTGTTCCTGTTGTGATTGTTGGCAATTTAACTGCTGGCGGGAATGGTAAAACGCCTGTTGTGATATGGCTTGTTGAGCAATTAATACAGCAGGGATTTAAACCAGGTGTTGTCTCTCGTGGTTACGGCGGGAAATCAGACCATTATCCATTACTTTTAACATCCGATACAACACCTGCCATGGCAGGTGATGAACCTGTGTTGATTTATCATCGAACAGGTGCTCCCGTTGCGGTTGCACCTAATCGACGAGATGCAGTAAAAGCGCTATTAGCTCAACATGAGCTTGATGTGATCATCACTGATGATGGTTTGCAGCATTACGCATTACAGCGTGATTATGAAATAGTTGTCATTGATGGTCAGCGCCGATTCGGCAATGGTTGGTGGTTACCAGCAGGCCCTATGCGAGAGCGTGCAGGGCGCTTAGATTCTGTGGATGCAATTATCGTTAATGGTGGAATAAGCCAGAATAATGAAATTGGCATGGCGCTGGAAGGTGATACTGCAGTTAATCTTAAAACAGGAGAAAAAAAACCAGTTCAGCAAATTAAAAAGGCTGTTGCTATCGCTGGAATTGGTCATCCTCCTCGGTTTTTTAACTCTTTACATGAAAAAGGGATAGAGTTAATCACAACAAAAGCATTTAGTGATCATAGTGATTATAGTGCTCAAGAATTACAGGATTTAACACCTGACTTAGAGCCCCTTATTATGACAGAAAAGGATGCTGTGAAATGTCAGCATTTTGCACAAGATAATTGGTGGTATTTACCCGTTAGCGCTGAATTAAATAGTCAATCTGTGCTAAAACAAGTCAGCAATTTAATTTACGGCTCGAAAAAAACTTGTATCTGATCTGAAACAATGATATTTATAGTGGAAATCAGGATAGCGTTACATAAAAGATTACCTACCTACAGTCGCATATCGCTTTTGTCGTAGTTCAATTTAATTCGCCACTACCCTATCTACTCAAAAGCCTTGTGTGGAGAGTTTGTGGATCTTGAATGTAGGATTAATATTTTGTGCAGTGAATAGCATCAGCTTTTGTGCACAATGGATGGTAGAAACCATTTTTAATGGTAACTAATTATCTCTATATTCGGTTATCTTTTTTATCAGTGCGCAATAAATATCAGCATGTCATCTTTTTGTCATATTGATACTGTAAATATTTATTGAGCTTTATGATATTTATTAAGCGATATTTATTAAGCTTGGCTATCACGATTTTGAACATTTATATTGAATAATAAAATGCACTACTTAAATTAATGTGTTCAGAATTTAATTGGGGTTTTATATAAGAAGACTTAATAAAAAGTAGGATGCATTTGTATAGGAAAATAAAACTATACAAAGAACAAAAGGAGTTTATCTATCATGACATTACAATTAAGAATGGGTCGCGTAAAATGGTTCGACAATAACAAGGGTTATGGTCTTATTGTTGCAAGAGATATTGAACAAGAAGTTTATGTCAATAAAAAAGCGATTGCCAATACAAAAAATAAAGCATTAACAGAAGGTCAAGACGTTGAGTTTTCTGTTATCAGAACAGCAGCAGGTTTAGAAGCCGCTGATGTTATCGGATTTTAAATAAGGCTTAGCCTTGTTAAAGATGTAGATAAAACGATAGTTTAGCATTAAGATTAAATTATCGTTTATGCCTATTTTGAGGTAGGTAAGCCACAATAGTTTACCACCAAGTCGAATAAGTAATATAAAAGAGTCGTTTCGTTAATTAGAATGCAATAAAGATAATAAAAAGGTTAAATTATTATCAATAAAAGCTGAATGTAATTCTTTATTAATGATGTTGCAGACTCAACGATAAAAAGCCACATTAATGTGGCTTTTTTGTTGCTTATAGTAAAAGAGAAAATAATAAATTTATTAATAACTAAAATAATTTTCGAATTATCACTAAACGAGAGGTTTTGAGTATTAACGCTGATCATTCCTTATGATATCCTTTTGCCATATAAAATGATTAACCCTTGAGAGGGACAAAATGGATCACCGCTTACTCGAAATTATTGCTTGCCCAGTTTGCCACGGCAAACTTATCTTTGATAAAGAAAATTCAGAGCTTATCTGCAAAATTGATCATTTAGCTTATCCTGTTCGTGACAATATCCCCGTTCTTCTGGAGAATGAAGCAAGAGAATTATCACTAGAAGAGGAAAAGTAACTTCATGTTCACGGTCATTATCCCTGGTCGATATGCATCGACCCGTTTACCGGGTAAACCCCTCGCGGATATTCATGGCAAACCTATGATTGTTCGTGTAATGGAACAGGCTATGCGCTCTGGTGCAAACCGTGTCATTGTTGCAACTGATAATTTAGATGTTGTTGCAGCAGTTGAAAAAGCAGGCGGAGAAGCCTGTATGACTCGCGAAGATCACCATTCGGGTACAGAGCGTTTAGCGGAAGTCATTGAAAAATACAAATTTGCGGATGATGAGATAATCGTTAACGTACAAGGTGATGAGCCTCTTATTCCACCTGCGATTATTACTCAAGTAGCCGAAAATTTGGCGAGTTGTGGTGCAGGAATGGCAACATTAGCAGTGCCTATTGTTGACTCAAAAGAAGCTTTTAATCCTAATGCGGTGAAAGTCGTGATGGATGCAAAAGGTTTCGCACTTTATTTTTCTCGTGCAACCATTCCTTGGGAAAGAGACCGTTTTAATTTATCACATGATGAAATTGGTGAACATTATCTTCGCCATATTGGCATTTATGCTTATCGTGCAGGCTTTATACGTCGATATATTACTTGGGAGCCAAGCCCATTAGAATCTATTGAAATGTTAGAGCAGCTGCGGGTGCTGTGGTATGGCGAAAAAATCCATGTTGCAAAAGCATTAGAAGTTCCGGGTGTAGGTGTAGATACTCAAGATGATCTTATTGCAGCCAGAGCTGCATATCGAGCACTTAACCAAGAGTTCTGATTTGTTAACAGTGACAAATAAATTCTAACGGCACTTAAATTAAGTGCCGTTTTTGTATTTATGCAATCTACATTTTACAGCAATTCTTACTTATTAAGTTAACTAACCCTATGATAAATAAAGTTTGTCTGAAAAGTGAGACCTGCTATCTGTAGTAAGCGTTATTTATGCTAGTGTGTCGTTAGGTTTATTAACTTAGTTTTTATATGACGATACGATATTCAGGTAGGTTTCAAGAATTCCCCAACGATAATTTTATTGCGCATACATATGATTTCTTTATTGATGAATTTAATTTTATTTTGTTTTTTACTCAAATTAACATTATGGATAAAGAATATCTTTGTTATCGAAGTGAAGAAGCTGGGTTTGAAATTATAGATAACTGTTATGATTTAAAATTTGATAGAAAAGAAAATTTTCTTAATGAAACATATTATAAGCCACCAGAAAAAGGAATGTGTTCACGGAAATTTCATTTTCAAAAAGAATTAACTGAAGCATTAGAAATGATAATTACTCTTCATTGTAAGATATATGCTTCTAAAGCATATTTGTTTATTGCAGAAAATCATAAATTGAAGCGCTATTATGATAGAATTTTACAGGCTTTGTCTGTTGAAGTAGTAACAATTATTACTAATGATATTGGAGAAACGGGGAGAGGATATGCTATCAAAACACGATATTTCTAAATTGAAAAAAATGAGTGTAATGGAACGTAAAATAGAAGCGATGCGTCAGCTTAAGTCTTCCTATGATCAGGCAAACAAAAGTAATTTGATCTCTTCTCGTACAGTAAAAAATAAATAAATTCTAACGGCACTTAATTTAAGTGCCGTTTTTGTATTAGCCAGCAAAAATATTTCTAATTATTGGTTTTCTTCTTTATCAGACTGATGACTTTCATTTTCAGGAATAGTGGCGGGTTGTCCGGCAGGTTTTACTGATTGCCACACCGACCCCAAAAACTCATACCATGCACGTTCACTGTGTTGAAAATAAGTCGCGGAAGGAAAATATTTTTCCCAAGGATGTAATGGTGAAGAGATAGCCAATTGGTTAGCTGGTGCAACGATTGGTTTCATTCCTCGTGCTAAAAAGAAACGTTCCGCACGTGCTAAATGATTGGCAGACGTTACAAGTAAAAATGGTTTCTTACCAATTAATTTATCAACTTCATAGGCTTCTTCTTCAGTATCTTTTGGTGTTGATAATGCGATAGTTCTCTCGGCAGGTACACCCAAAGATTGCGCCACCTGAGCCGCTACCTCTGCACTACTTATCTGGTTAACACCAGCACCACCTGTAAAAATCATTATCGCATTAGGATTGCGATAATAAAGCCTTACACCTTCAGCAACACGAAATAAACTATTGTTAAGAAGATTAGAACTGGGTGCCCAATCTGGGTTATAAGTAAATCCACCACCTAAAACAACAATGTAGTTCACATCTTGTTGCGAATTTTCTCGTAATTCATAACGAGCTTGATACTCTTTTTCACTTGGCATTAATAGTGTATCAGCAACAGGTTGTATGCCTAAAATAGTTAGCAGAACAAGCACAACAGTGAGTAGGCTTTTTCCTGTTTTTTGCCAACGAGTAAACCAAAGTAGTGCTAATGCAAAAAAGGCGATTAATAAGAGCAAAGGCAGGGGCATCAGAAAGCCTGCAACATATTTTTTGAGCAAAAACAGCATAAATCATCCTAGATTGAGTGAAATACATGCAATTGATAGCGAAAGCTTAGTGAAAACTAGGGGAATTCCAAGACATTGTGTCAAAATAGCTCATCAACAACGTTTCACTAAGTTTTTATCAATAGAAATAAAGAACCGTTTAATTATTTATAAAACGATAAACGTTTGAACGTTAATTTTTTCATTAATAAGCGTTATATTTATACTGCGCTTTGCGAATAATCTGATTCATGACTTATTTCTTTAGAGAAAACAGTCAGTATCATAGAACACTGGTAAAATTGCCGTCTTTATTTATGTACAGTGTCTCATATTTTTGAATTTATCAGAACGCAAAGAGCGCAAGTAGTAAGTTGTTATCATGAGGCGTTTTAATGTCAGATCGTAATTTTGACGATATTGCAGATAAATTCTCCCGCAATATCTATGGCACAACAAAGGGTAAAATACGTCAAGCAGTGATTTGGGAAGATTTACAACAATTATTGACCCTTTTACCTAACCGAAGTTTGCGTATTTTAGATGCAGGTGGGGGTGAAGGTTATTTCTCTCGTCAGCTTGCTAAATTAGGACACCAAATTATCTTATGTGATTTATCACAAGAGATGCTTAATCGTGCACAAGAGGCTGCGGTTGAAGAGGGTGTTGTCGAGAACATGACGTTTATTTGTTGTGCAGCTCAAGAGATCAAAGAGCATATAGATGAAAGGGTTGACTTAATTCTATTTCATGCAGTATTGGAATGGATCACGGATCAGAAAGACGCTGTAAATGTTCTTACCGATATGTTGTTACCTAATGGTATCTTATCGCTAATGTTTTACAACGCGAATGGCATTGTCATGAGAAATGCGATTTTAGGAAATTTTCATCTGGCAAATCCTGAGATCCCTCGTAGAAGAAAAAAATCGCTATCACCTCAAAACCCATTGCAACCAGAAGATGTCTATCAATGGTTAGATGAGTTTTCAATGACAATATTAGGAAAAACGGGTGTCCGCGTTTTCCATGATTATTTGCAAAGTCGTCAGTTACAAAATAAAGATTTTCCATCGTTGCTTGCATTAGAGCAACGATATTGTCGGCAAGAGCCCTATATCAGTCTGGGGCGTTACATTCATGTCATGGCACAAAAGCGTGTAAATTAAGGATGTACTATGAGTGATTTTACCCAGACAGTTCCTGAGTTAGTGTCTTGGGCGAGAAAAAATGACTTCTCAATCTCACTGCCACCAGAAAGATTAGCTTTTTTGATGGCTGTTGCTGTATTAAACAGCGAGCGTCTTGATGGCGAAATCAGTGAAGGGGAGTTAATTGATGCCTTTCGAGAAGTATGTAAAGGCTTCGAACAACCCGCAGAATCAATACAAGTTCGCGCAAATAATGCCATTAATGACATGGTAAAGCAGCGACTTTTTAACCGTTTTACCAGTGAATTGGTAGAAGGTAATGCAATATACCGTTTAACTCCGTTGGGAATTGGGATTAGTGATTACTATATTCGCCAACGTGAGTTTTCATCATTGCGCTTATCGATGCAACTTTCCATTGTGGCGGGTGAGCTTGATTCAGCAGCTAGTTCCGCTGAAGATGGTGGTGATGAATATCATTGGCATCGTAACGTTTTTGCACCTCTGAAATATTCAGTGGCAGAAATTTTCGATAGCATTGATTTGTCTCAGCGGATCATGGATGAGCAGCAAAATACAGTAAAAGAAGATATTGCTGCGCTATTAAACCAAGATTGGCAAGCGGCTATTTCAAGTTGTGAACAGTTGCTATCTGAAACTTCGGGTACATTAAGAGAGCTACAAGATACGCTTGAAGCTGCTGGTGACAAACTTCAAGCCAATCTCTTACGCATTCAAGAAGCAAACATGAATTCTGGTCATGTTGAGCAAATCGATACATTAGTATTTGAACTTCAAAGTAAGTTAGACCGCATTATTAGTTGGGGTCAGCAATCCATTGATTTGTGGATTGGATACGATAGACATGTCCATAAATTTATTCGTACAGCGATTGATATGGATAAAAACCGTATTTTCTCTCGCCGTTTACGTCAATCTGTACAAAACTATTTCGACAGCCCATGGGCATTAACTTACGCTAATGCTGATCGTTTATTTGATATGCGTGACGAAGAGCTTACCCTACGTGATGAAGAAGTCACAGGTGAGTTACCTGAAGAGCTTGAATATCAAATGTTCAGTGAAGTGAACGAACAAATAGCGCAATGGGTAGAGCAAGAGCTTGCTTCTTACAAATTAGAACAACGAGCATTAGATCTCAGTTCAGTGTTAGTTGAATACCTTAATCGTTATCCGCAACAGAAACATTTCGATGTTGCACGTATTGTTATTGACCAAGCAGTACGATTAGGTGTGGCGAAAGCTGAGCTCGCAGGATTACCTGCAAAATGGTCAGAAATTAACGAATATGGAGCTAAGGTACAAGCGCATGTCATCGATACATACTGAACAATTTATGCCAGCAAAACTGGCGCAGGCATTAGCGAACTCACTTTTTCCTGAACTGGATAGCCAGTTACGTGCAGGTCGACATATCGGTATAGACTCTCTAGATAATCATGCTTTCTTGATGGACTTTCAAGATGAGTTATCAGACTTTTATGCGCGTTATAACGTCGAATTAATTCGAGCGCCAGAAGGTTTCTTCTATTTGCGACCTCGCTCAACCACACTTATTCCACGCTCTGTTCTTTCTGAAATGGATATGCTGGTGGGGAAAATTCTTTGTTATCTCTATCTTAGCCCTGAACGATTAGCAAATCAGGGAATATTCACCGTTCAAGAGCTATTCGATGAATTAAGAACATTAGCAGATGAAAACAAACTTTTACGTTTAGTGAATCAACGCTCAACGGGTTCTGATCTTGATTTGCAAAAATTACAAGAAAAAATGAGAACCTCGCTAAATCGTTTACGTCGTTTAGGCATGATTTCATTCTTATTAAATGATATGCAGCGTTTTTCTATTACTGAATCTGTTTTCCGCTTTGGTGCCGATGTGCGCAGTGGCGATTCACCACTTGAGGCTCAAATGCGAATGATCCGTGATGGTGAAGCTATGGCGCTTGAAGATAGCTCAGAAGCTCTCAACGATGATGAAGAAAATGAAGATGAGCAATTACAATCCAGTGAAGATGATGCGGAGGGAGAAAATAAATGATTGAACGGGGAAAATTTCGCTCATTAACACTTATCAACTGGAATGGGTTTTTTGCTCGTACTTTTGATTTAGATGAGTTGGTGACTACGTTATCAGGTGGTAATGGTGCGGGTAAATCAACCACGATGGCTGCATTTATCACAGCTATGATCCCTGATCTTACTTTACTTCACTTCCGTAATACCACAGAAGCAGGGTCGACAAGCGGATCACGCGATAAAGGGTTATACGGGAAACTGCGTCCTGGTGTGTGTTATGCCGTATTGGATGTGATTAACTCGCGTCACTTACGTGCTGTGGTCGGTGTCCGTTTACAGCAAATTGCAGGACGTGATAAGAAAGTTGATATCAAACCCTTTATGATCCAAGGGCTGCCAATGGCAGAAAACCCAACAGAAATTTTGACGCAAGCTGTTGCGGATCGCCAAGCCCGTGTTTTACCGCTAAATGAATTAAAAGAAAAAGTTGAAGCCATTGATGGAGTTGTTTTCAGACAATTTAACTCTATTACTGATTTCCATGCCGTGATGTTTGATTTAGGGGTTATTCCTAAACGTTTACGCTCAGCGAGTGATCGCGCTAAATTCTATCGCTTAATTGAAGCCTCATTGTATGGCGGTATTTCAAGCGCAATTACACGCTCTTTACGTGATTATTTACTACCTGAAAATAGCGGTGTAAGAAAAGCTTTCCAAGATATGGAAGGCGCATTGCGTGAAAACCGAATGACGCTTGAAGCTATTCGTGTCACTCAATCTGATCGTGACTTATTTAAGCACTTAATTACAGAAGCGACATCTTATGTTGCTGCTGACTATATGCGTCATGCTAATGAACGACGTGTTCATCTTGATGAAGCTTTAAGCGTGCGCCGTGAGTTATGGAGCCAGCGTAAATCCATTAATAGTGAAGCGTATCGTTTTGTTGAGATGGGTAAAGAGTTAGAAGAACAACAAGCGTTATCTTCTGATCTTGAAGCGGATTATCAAGCGGCAAGTGACCGATTAAACTTAGTACAAAATGCAGTTCGCCAACAAGAAAAAATTGACCGTTATGTCGCTGATGTTGAAGAGATAACTTTCCGCTTAGAAGAACAAAGCGAAGTAGTTGAAGAAGCGGCATCTAAGAAAGAAGAACTTGAAGCACGTGTAGAATCGGCAGAAGAAGAAGTCGATGAACTGAAAAATCAGTTAGCAGACTATCAGCAGGCATTAGACGTACAACAAACACGCGCTATTCAATATCGCCAAGCGGTGCAGGCTTTAGAGCGTGCTAAAGCACAATGTGATATTGCTGATTTAGACGAAACCAATGCAGAGCAATGGGCTGAACGGATCCAAGCAAAAATTCAAACCATTACGCATTCATTGCTTTCTATGGAGCAGAAACTCAATGTTTCTGAAGCTGCGAAAACACAATTCGATCAAGCCTATAAGCTGGTGAGTTCAATTGTCGGTGAAGTTGAACGTCAAAATGCATGGGATGCTGCAAAAACGGCATTACGTGAATGGTCTTCTCATCGACATCAAGCGGATAGGGTTCATCCTATTCGTATGCAATTAGCTGAATTAGAACAGCGTTTACATCAGCGAAACAATGCAGAACGTCAACTTGAAGAATTTAACAAACATCATGGTAAATCGATGGAGCCTGATGATCTGTTAATTCTTCAAGATGAATTAGAAGCAAAAATTGAAGAGCTTAGCGATTACGTTAATGAGTCTGGCGAGCAGCGCATGCAAATGCGCCAAGAGTTAGATCAACTTAAACAACAAATTGAAAAGCTGAAAAAACAAGCACCTGCATGGCTTGCAGCACAAGATGCGTTAACACAATTATGTGAGCAGACTCGTCAATCTTTTGAAACGGGTCATCAAGTAACTGAATATATGCAACAGTTACTTGAAAAAGAGCGCGAAGCAACGGTATTACGTGATGAAACAGCAACTCGCAAACAGCAAATTGAAGCGCAAATTGAACGTTTAAGTCAGCCAAGTGGTGCTGAAGATGGGCGATTAATTACCTTAGCTGAACGCTTTAATGGTGTTTTATTATCAGAAATTTATGATGATATTACGTTAGACGATGCGCCTTATTTCTCTGCATTATATGGTCCAGCACGCCATGCGATTGTTGTACAAGATTTATCTCAAGTTCAGGCGCAATTAGAAACGTTAGAAGATTGTCCTGAAGATCTCTATTTTATCGAAGGCGATCCACAATCTTTCGATGATAGTGTATTTAATGCGCAAGAGATGGATAAAGCCGTTCTTATCAAGAGCACTGATAGACAATGGCGTTATTCTCGCTACCCTGAAATTCCACTGTTTGGTCGAGCGGCGCGTGAGAATCAATTAGAAATTTTATCTCGCCAGCGTGATGAGCTTTCTGAACTTTACGCAACGCAAGCTTTTGATGTACAGAAGATCCAACGTGCTCACCATGCCTTTAGCCAGTTTGTGGGACAACATATTTCTGTGGCATTTGAGGCTGATCCAGAAGAGGATATTCGCCAGCTCAACCAAAGACGTAATGAGCTAGAAAGAGCGTTAACACAATATGAAGAGAGTACTCAGCAACAGCGTCAACATTATGCGCGTGCTAAAGAATCGCTAAATCTTCTTAATAAACTTATTCCTCAAGTTAATATCTTGATGGATGAAACACTGATTGATCGAGTTGAAGAGTTACGTGAAGAGCTGTATGCCGCTGAAGAATCAATGCGCCACTTACAGCGTCATGAAAAAGCATTAGCAACATTAGAGCCTATCGCTTCAATCTTGCAAAGTGATCCACAAGCGCATGAGCAATTAGCACAAGATTACGAGCAAGCAAAAGCAGAACAGCAACGTTATCAGCAACAAGCTTTCTTGCTGGTGGAAGTGGTACAGCGTCGCCCTCACTTTAGTTATAGCGATGCCGTTGAGATTGTCAGTGAAAATAGTGATCTTAACGAGAAGCTACGCCACCGCTTAGAAATGGCTGAAACAGAACGCGCTACGGCAAGAGAGCTTTATCGTCAACAGCAAGCGCAATGTGCTCAATTTAATCAAGTACTCGCATCATTAAAAAGCTCCTTTGACACTAAATCTGAATTACTCAGAGAGCTTGAGCAAGAGATGCGCGATACAGGGATACATATTGATATTGGTGCAGAAGCAAGAGCCAAAGAGTTGCGCGATCAACGTTATTCTGCGGTAAGTGCAAACCGCACACGCATCAGCCAGCTTGAGCGAGATATCGCACTAAGTGAAGCTGAGCGAGATAATCTAACCAAGAAAATTCGTAAACTTGAACGTGACTACATTCAAATTCGTGAGCATGTTGTGAGTGCAAAAGCGGGTTGGTGCGCAGTTATGCGATTAGTGAAAGAAAATGGTATGGAGCGTCGTTTACATCGTCGAGACTTTGCTTATCTTTCTGCTGATGAATTACGTTCAATGTCGGATAAGGCGTTAGGTGCGTTACGCCAAGCGGTTGCTGATAATGAATATTTACGTGATGCGTTACGTCGCTCAGAAGATGCGAAGTACCCCGATCGTAAAGTTCAGTTCTTTATTGCGGTATACCAGCATTTAAGAGAACGTATTCGCCAAGATATCATTAAAACGGATGATCCAGTTGATGCGATTGAACAGATGGAAATCGAGCTTGCTCGCTTAACTGAAGAGTTAACTAGCCGTGAACAAAAATTAGCGATTAGTTCACGAAGTGTAGCGAATATTATTCGTAAAACTATTCAGCGTGAGCAAAACCGTATTCGTATGCTAAACCAAGGTTTACAAGCGGTTTCATTTGGTCAGGTGCGTGGTGTCCGACTCAACGTCAATATCCGCGAAAGTCATCAAGTGTTATTGGATGTATTATCTGAAGAAGATAACCAGTATCAAGATCTATTTAAAAACCAAAACCTGACTTTCTCCGAAGCAATGGCGAAACTTTATCAACGTTTAAACCCTCAAGTGGATATTGGTCAACGTATGCCACAAACTGTGGGTGAAGAGCTGTTAGATTACCGTAATTACCTTGAAATGGATGTTGAGGTTAATCGTGGGCCAGAAGGTTGGTTAAAAGCAGAAAGTGGCGCTTTATCAACCGGTGAAGCTATTGGTACGGGGATGTCAATTCTGGTAATGGTCGTACAGAGCTGGGAAGAAGAATCACGACGCTTAAGAGGAAAAGATATCTCTCCTTGTCGTTTGCTCTTCCTTGATGAAGCGGCTCGTTTAGATGCGAAATCTATTGCAACGTTATTTGAGCTTTGCGATCGTCTTGATATGCAGCTAATTATTGCAGCACCAGAAAATATCAGCCCAGAAAAAGGAACAACCTATAAATTAGTACGTAAAGTGTTCAATGGTACTGAACATGTACACGTTGTTGGATTAAAAGGTTTTGGTCAACAGGCTGAAAAAGATAAAATTGCATCATCAAATGTTGCTGAAATAACAGAATGATTTTATTCCATTATTAGCCTCAAGATGGTAAGAATAAAGGCGCTACGGGCTTATGCTTATAGCGCCTTCTTTTTTTAAAGTGTTACATAGATCAAAAAATGAAAGTAAATTAACAAAAAAATGAAATTTTAAATGGCATAACGTGCGCCATATCTCATTTAAATGTAATCATGATGTTTATGATTGTTCCCGTATGTGATTAATATAAAAATTTAAAGGAAAAAGAATGCGTAAAGTCACGTTAGCTTTTAGTGCAATTGCTTTAGCGTTAAGCTTAAACGGCGCAGCAATGGCAAAAGTACATCTGCCAGAAGTTGTTAGCCCAGGCGTTACCGTTGCACAACTTGCACAACAACAACCAATTCATTGGGTTTCTGTTGCTGATATTGAAAAAAGCCTTGCAGGTCAAGCACCGATGGCGGTTGGTTTTGATATTGATGACACCGTTCTGTTCTCAAGCCCAGGTTTCTACCGTGGTAAACTGGAATACTCTCCAAACGATTTCAGCTACCTGAAAAATCCAGAATTCTGGGAAAAAATGAATAACGAGTGGGATAAATTCAGTATGCCTAAACAAGTCGGTATCGATCTTGTTCAGATGCACTTAAAACGTGGAGATACTGTTTATTTCATTACTGGTCGTACTCAAACTAAAACTGAGACTGTGACCAAATATGTACAAGAAGGCTTAAACATTCCTGCTGATAAAATGCAGCCTGTTATTTTTGCTGGTGACCAACCAGGTGCAAATAACAAAGTAAGCTGGATGCGTGATCATAAACTAAAAATTTACTACGGTGATGCTGATGCAGATATCGCAGCAGCAGATGAGCTGAACATCCGTGGTATTCGTATTCTGCGTGCTGCTAACTCTTCTTACCAACCACTGCCAAAAGCAGGTCAGTTTGGTGAAGAAGTGGTTATCAATTCAGAGTACTAATCTTTACCCTTTGTTTACCTTTATTTGTAAGGCGTAGGAAACTACGCCTTTTTCTATTTTCTATTTTAAGACACCTTCCATTTAAATAATCTTATTATCTATTCACAATTCTTTATTATTCATTAATAGCTATTTTTAATTTGTCTATTTTTTGTTCTTTTATTGCGACTTTATTTAAATTATATATTTTGAATATAAAAACGCTTAAATAGTCTTTTTTTGATGAAATAAAATCAAATTTCTATCAGGGGCTTACAAAACTTTAAAAATATTAGTTTATTCCTATAAAACTCTTTTCCAAGCTCATCTAATATTCTAGGATACCAAAATAATAATAAGGGATGAGGGTAGAGGATTTATGGCGCATCAACCAATTAAAAGAGCAATCGCATATTCAGTTGTTATAGGTACACTCCTTTCTGGCCATTATGCAATGGCTACAGAAACAGAGCCTGTGACTTTATCTACACCCGAAACAGAAAACGCGACATTAGTTCCTGTAAATAATGAAGCTATGCCAGCACCTGCAATTGTGGCAATGAATGTTCCACAAGTGACCGAGTTAGAAGCAAGAACAAAACTACAATCGTGGAGTCCAACGGGATATAAACCGTTATATTTAACCCAGCTAGCGAAAGTTTACCAAGCGAATAACTTAGCATTAATCTGGCAAGATGAAAAAATAGTACAGCAATTACAGCAACAAATTGCTGAAGCCGCTATGTCAGGGATCCAACCTCAATTCGGGCAATGGCTAATACAATTAGGAGCGCCTGAATTAACAAAAGAAGCACGTGATCTTATTTTATCAGATGCTTTTTTAGGCTATATCAGTTTTGTTGAGCAAGTGAATAAATCAGGCATATCTTTACTGTATCGTGATGTGATGCAAACATTACCATCGCCAACTGATAAATCAGTCGTGGAATTGCAGCAAAATATCCAAAATAACACCTTAGGTAGTTTTGTTATTTCTTATGCACCGTCCCATCCCTATTACAACTTAATGAAAGAGGAAGTGCGTAAGCAGTTACATAGCTCAGTTGTTTGGCCAGAAATGCAAGGAACAACATCATTAAAGCCAAATCAATCGTCACAAGAAGTTGTACCTCTAAGACAGATTTTACGTAATTTAAAATTAATTCCTGAACTGGCTGCGAATGAGCAGGAAATAGCGACAACTGTTTATGATGCGTCTTTAGTTGCGGCTGTTAAATTATTTCAAACTGCGCATGGGTTAGAGCCAGATGGTATTATTGGGCGACAAACGCGAGTATGGTTAAATATAACACCAGCACAACGCGCGAGTATTATGGCATTAAATATTCAACGTCTTCGCCTGACACCCGCCATTGGTGATACTGGAATTTGGGTTAATATTCCTGATTTCTCACTCTATTTTTATGCGAATAACGAGCTTATTCTTGATTCAAAAGTCATTGTTGGGCGTCCTGATAGAAAAACACCGATTATGAGTAGCGCACTTAACAATGTTGTGGTTAATCCACCTTGGAATGTGCCAACAAGTATGACTCGTAAAGATATTGTACCTAGAGGAAAGGCAGATCCTAGTTACTTTAGTCGTAAGGGATATACCATTTATTCAGGGTGGGGGAATGATGCTTACCCTATTAACCCTTATGACATTGATTGGCAAAATATGAGTGCAAATAACTTCCCTTACCGAATTTGGCAGGCGCCGGGGCCAACAAACTCATTAGGGCGTTATAAATTTAATATGCCAAATTCAGATGCAATATATCTGCATGACACACCAAACCATTCACTGTTCTCAAAAAATATGAGAGCAATTAGTTCAGGTTGTATTCGTGTAAATAAAGCCTCTGAGCTTGCTTCCATTTTATTGGGTGATGCGGGATGGAAACAAGATAGAATTGATGCGGCATTAAAACGTGGATCAACACAATATGCGCCAATTCCTGAACGTATTCCGGTTTATTTATATTATCAAACAGCATGGGTGGCTCAGGAAAATGCACCTCAATATCGTGCAGATATTTATGGTTATGACAAAGTTACTACCAATGTACAACCCTATTTAGAGAATATTAAGAAATACTTGTAATATAAAAAAGTATAAATTGAATAAAGGGTGGCTAAATTGGCTACCCTTTATTTATATATAAATCAATGAGATATTTTTATATATTGTATTTTTTAATAAGAGAACTAAAAGAATAATAAATATACAAAAGATTTTTAAAATTTCTATTAAAAATAGAATGATAAAAAGAGTCTTTAGTATAAATAACTAAATTAATAAGATTTGAAATGCTAATAAATTAAAATGAAGTGTTATTTACAATACTATACAAACTATAAGAAACAATTCGAGAAAAATATTGTCATAATAAAGGTTCTTCCTCCTGAAATAATTTTTTGAGTGCATATACTATGGATATTATTGATTCACACCGCCGTAAGTGGCTGGGGCTTGGTATGGCCGCAGTGGGGTTAGGGTTATTGCCTTCTCATGCATTTGCTTCATTAGCAACACCTCGTCCAAAAATCCTTCGCTTTAATAATTTAAATACCGGTGAAACTATTAAAGCCGAGTTTTTTGATGGAAAACGCTATAACAAACATGAGCTTGCTAAATTAAATCACCTTTTTAGAGATTATCGTCAAAACAAAATCAAAACCATTGATCCCGCACTGTTTGACCAAATTTACTTACTGCAAGTGATGCTTAATAACAATAAGCCTGTTGAACTTATTTCAGGTTATCGTTCATTAGTAACCAATAATAATTTGCGCCAAAGCAGTAGTGGTGTAGCAAAGAAAAGTTATCATACACGCGGACAAGCAATGGATTTTCGTTTAGTGGGCACTGATCTTTCTAAAGTTCGTCAAGTCGCATTAAGAATGAAAGCGGGCGGTGTAGGTTATTATCCAAGAAGTAATTTTGTGCATATTGATACAGGACCTGTTCGCTCATGGTAATCTATTGAGAATTAGTTAATAGAGAGTGGAGTGATTCATGATGTATCACATTGTACCTGTGACAAACTATATGCAAAATTGCACCCTTATTTGGTGTGATGAAACGAAGGAAGCGGCAATTGTTGATCCTGGTGGAGATGTCGAAACGCTTATTGCAGAAATCGAAGCCCGCCAATTAACATTAACCAAAGTATTATTAACGCACGGACACTTTGATCATATTGCAGGCACCTCTCAAATTGTTGAGCATTTTAATGTTCCTGTTTATGGTCCTCATAAAGATGATAATTTCTTATTAGAGGAATTAGAACAACAGTGTCGTATGTTTAATTTCCCTTGCGGAAAGTCATTTGCACCAGATAGCTGGCTAAATGAAGGCGATACCATCACAATTGGTAACACTGTTTCGTTATCTGTTTTACATTGCCCAGGTCATACACCGGGACATATTATTTTTGTAAATCATCAGAATAAACTTATCTCCATGGGAGATGTGTTATTCAAAGAAAGCATTGGTCGTACCGATTTCCCGCGTGGAAACCATGCCGATCTTATTGCTTCAATCAAAAATAAAGTCTTACCTTTAGGCGATGATTATCTGTTTATTCCGGGACACGGCCCTATGTCTAATTTAGGGCATGAACGCCAATATAACCCTTTTTTACAAGATAAAATGCCAATCTGGTGATCTTGCACGAATATAAATAAACAAATGAAAGCTCTTTATTATAAAGAGCTTTTTTATCAGTAAAAAATGTGATTTATATTTTTATTGATCTGAATAAAAATGCCACGTTATTAAACAACGTGGCATTTATCTTCATTACACTTGATAAGGTAATTAGAGTACTGCAACAATGGCTTCACAAAGTGGAACCATATTCTCAAGAGTTAAACCTGCAACGTTAATACGACCAGATCCTACGATATAAATACCGTATTCAGCACGTAAACGCTCAACTTGCTCTTTATTTAAACCACTAAATGAGAACATACCATTTTGGTCGATAATAAAGCTAAAGTCTTGTTTAGCACCTTTTTCTTGCAGCGTAGTCACTAACAGTTGACGCATACGCTGAATACGTTCGCGCATAGTTGTTAGCTCTTCAATCCACTCTTCTTTTAACTCTGGGTTAGAAAGAATAGTTGTTACCACTGAAGCGCCGTGTGCTGGTGGATTTGAGTAGTTTGCACGAATAATTGCTTTTGCTTGGCTAAAGGCTTTTTCAGCAGTGTCACTGTCTTTGGTGACAATGGTACATGCACCTACACGTTCATTGTAAAGACCGAAGTTTTTAGAATATGAACTAGCAACAATAAGCTCAGGATTTTTTTCTGCAAAGAGACGTAAGCCTTGAGCATCTTCTTGAAGACCGCGAGCAAAACCTTGGTATGCAAAGTCAAAAACAGGCAACCAGCCTTTTTCTGCTGATAGTTCAGCTAATTGACGCCATTGTTCTTCAGTTGGATCAATACCGCTTGGGTTATGGCAGCAACCGTGGAACAGAACAACATCACCCGCTTGAGCTTTAGCAAGGCTTGCTAACATGCCTTCAAAATCTAACCCACGATTTTTTGCATCGTAATAATCATAATTGCAGATCTCAAGACCTGCAGTTTGGAAAATATTGTTATGGTTAGGCCAAGTTGGGTTACTAATCCAAACACGTTTTGCTGTGGTTTGTTGAGCAATAAAATCAGCCGCAATACGTAAAGCACCTGTACCACCTGGAGCTTGTGCTGTACGTGCGCGTTTTTCAGAGATAATAGGATGTTGTTCACCAAACAAAAGTGCTTGGGTCACATTGCCAAATTCAGGAATACCGCTAATAGGAAGGTAGTTTTTGGTGGTTTCGTTTTCTAACAGGTATTTTTCTGCTTTCTTAACGGTGGTTAAAACAGGCGTTTTACCTGTCTCATCTTTGTAAACACCAATTCCTAAATTAATTTTGTTTTCACGAGGATCAGAACGGAAACTATCAGCTAAACCCAGAATAGGATCGGCTGGTGCAGCAATGATTTTCTCAAACATAGTGTAATTGTTCCCTAAGCTCAAAACGAAGCCGAAATATGAGTATCAAGAGTAACGCTATGAGGCCTTTTTGCCAACTGTTTGTAGAGAAATTAACAAGAAGTTGTGAACTAAGTGAGAATAAATAGCAAATCAAGATGTAAATAAGTGAATATCCTGTGATTACATTAACATGTAAAAATAATCACTAAAAAGGCAGAATTGTTTAGTATGATAAACTTTTGAATATTTCAAAAATAGAAACTACAGAGAGTGCTATCACAAGAGAGACGCTAATCAAGCGTGATTAATATAGGGATAAAATAAAAAGATAAGGGAAAGGAGAGAGCAGGTGTGCCAAATTATGCAAATAAAAAAGCAACACCGAAGTGTTGCTTTTCAAATCAATTAACTTGACTGTTTATAATTACCTAAGCGGTAATTAGAACTGATAAGTCAGACCTAAACCAACTACGTTGTCGTCGTTGATGCCCAGTTTATTATCAGATTTGATCAGGTTGATTTTGTAATCAACAACTGCAGTCATATTTTTGTTAAATTTGTAGAAAGAACCTACAGAGATATATTTAACTAAATCTTCGTCGTTTACGCCGTTAACATCTAAGTCTTTACCTTTAGATTGAACGTAACCTAAAGATGGTTTCAGACCTAAGTCAGCGAAATCGTACTGTGCAGTTAACTCGATGTTTTGAGTTTTGTTAGCAATGTTGCCTTTGAAACCAGTCATGTTACGAGTTTCACCGTACATAGCTGCTAAGTAAACATTGTTAGCTGCAAATTTACCACCAAAGTTCCATGCTTCTGCACGTTCACCTTTAGCTGTGCTTAACTTTTGTTCTGCAGTACGAGCAGCGTTAGAATAACCACCACCCAGAGTTACACCCCAGCCTAAGTTATAAGCTGTAGAGAAACCGAAGCCGTCGCCATTCTGTTTTTTGATTTCAGTACGGTCGTTGTTAGTTTCTGAGTTGTTTTTGCCTTGATATTGCAGAGCAAAGTTCAGACCATCAACGTAACCGAACATATCAGTGTTACGGTAAGTCAGAACGCCAGTAGTACGACCAGTCATGAAGTTGTCAGTTTGTGACATAGAGTCGCCGCCCCATAAAGGCAGAACGTCTGTCCATGCGTTGGTGTCGTAAATTACACCGTAGTTACGACCGTAGTCTACTGAACCAAAGTCAGCGAATTTAAAACCAGCGTAAGCGAAACGAGCACGTGAATCAGTGTCGCCTTCAGCTTTGTTAGTACGGATTTCGTATTCGAAACGACCGAAACCAACTAAATCTTTATTGATTTGAGTTTCGCCTTTGAAACCGATACGAGCACGAGAAGCGTCACCGCTTTCTTGACCGCGATCTCTATCAGAGTTAGCGAAGTAATGACGAACGTCAACTTTACCGTAGATGTCTACTTTGTTGCCGTCTTTGTTGTACATTTCAGCTGCGTTTGCTGCACCAGCAAACATTAAAGCTGGGATTACCACTGCAAGAAGATTGCGCTTCATCATTATTATTACCCTCATTGGTGTTATTCAGACACCTTTGCCACTGCCAGAAATAGTTTCTTAATTTTTATGGAACTATTTATGAGAGTTAAGTGTCGTCTGTGTCGGGTGACAGTGTTCCATTGGTAAAAAATTTTATCTACCCCCAATTTGCTACAAAAACGAAAAAAGTGTAACAAATTGTAACTATGTATTTCAAAGTATGTATTTTGGGGAACTTTTGAATTAAATAACAGCCATGCATAAAAAAAGCCAACCTTGAGGTTGGCTTCTTCACTTAAGTAAAACTAGTACAATAAAACAGCAATGCAAATTTCCAGTTGAATACTAATTAATCACTAAATTAAAAATCTGCATTTCTTGGTGTACGTGGGAATGGAATAACTTCACGAACGTTTGCGACACCGGTCACATAAGCAACTAAACGTTCAAAACCTAAACCAAATCCTGAATGAGGCACGGTGCCATAACGACGCAGGTCGCGATACCACCAGTAGTCTTCTTTGTTCATTCCCATTTCTTCTAAACGTTTATCAAACATATCTAAACGTTCTTCACGTTGAGAACCACCGATGATTTCACCAATTCCCGGCGCTAACACGTCCATTGCTGCAACTGTTTTACCGTCTTCATTCATACGCATATAGAATGCTTTGATATCTTTCGGGTAGTTTTTCACAACAACAGGTGCTTTAAAGTGTTTCTCTGCAAGGTAACGCTCATGCTCAGAAGAGAGGTCAACACCCCAATAAACTGGGTTTTCAAATTTCTCACCACAGTTTTCAAGCACAGTGACTGCATCGGTATAATCGATTTGAGCAAAATCAGAGGTGATAAAGTTCTCTAAGCGTGAGATAGCGTCTTTATCGACACGTTGTGCAAAGAATTCCATATCATCTTTACGTTCTGCTAACACTGCTGCAAAGGTGTATTTCAACATTTTTTCAGCAAGGGCTGCGATATCGTTAAGATCAGCAAATGCCACTTCAGGCTCAACCATCCAGAATTCAGCGAGATGACGGCTGGTATTTGAGTTTTCAGCACGGAATGTTGGACCAAAAGTATACACTTTGCTTAATGCAGAGGCGTAAGTTTCACCATTTAGCTGACCAGAAACAGTTAAAAACGCTTCACGGCCAAAAAAGTCTTCACTGAAATCGACTTCGCCTTTATCTGTACGTGGCAGATTGTTCATATCTAATGTAGAGACACGGAACATTTCACCTGCACCTTCTGTATCAGCCGCTGTGATCAGTGGCGTAGAAACCCAGAAGAAGCCTTGTTCATCGAAGAAACGATGTAGTGCTTGTGCTAATGTGTGACGAACACGAGCAACTGCACCAATTAAGTTAGTACGAGGACGAAGGTGAGCAACCTCACGTAGGTACTCAATACTATGACGTTTGGCGGCCATCGGATAAGTTTCCGGATCATCGACCATTCCTACCACAACAACGTTGGTGGCTTGAATTTCAAAGTTCTGTCCCTGGCCCGGAGATTCAACAATTTTACCGGTGACTACCACAGAACAGCCTGTGGTTAAGTGCAGCACTTCATCTTGATAATTCGGTAAATTATTATTAATGATGGCCTGTACTGGATTAAAGCAGGAACCGTCATAGACGGTAAGGAATGAGATACCAGCTTTTGAATCTCTTCTTGTACGTACCCAACCGCGAACGGTGACGTCTTCGCCAACCGCGATACGGCCTTGCAGTACGTCGACTACAGGCGCAACGATCATAAATAAATCTCTCTTCGTTTAATTAAAATAATTGTTTGGTTAATTCATTCTGCCCTTGTCGGACAGTTTTTCTATGTTACTTGCAATAGCGCAGGAAACAAGTAGGAAATTTTAGTTTAAAGAGTCAATAAAGAAGAGAAAAGCTTTTGTATAAAATAAATTGATTAAAATAGATGAAATATTGATAAAAGTAGCGGTTATGGCAGAGATAAGACAAAAGAAAGGGCAATTTTTACCCTTTCTTTTATTAATGAAGATTTTTCGTTAATTAACAGGCTTGTTTAACAAGAGGAACGTCAAAGGCTTTGCGTAGCTTGTCAACAAAGTCATTGTCGTCACAAATGGTTTTACCTGGGCTATCTGATAATTTAGCAACTGGCTTACCATTACATTCCACCAGCTTAATCACAATATTAAGCGGTGTGATTTCAGGAATGTTGCAAGTGAGTCGAGTACCAATACCAAAGATTAAACGAATACGCTTATGGAAATGTTTATAAAGTACCAGCGCTTTTTGAAAATCAAGACTATCAGAAAAGACTAATACTTTACTCATTGGATCAATGCCCAATTTTTCATAATGCGCGATCGCTTTTTCACCCCATTCAATAGGATCGCCAGAGTCGTGACGTAAACCTTGGTAGCTCTCTGCAAAGTTTTTATCGAAATCACGCAAAAACGCATCCATTGTAATGCAATCTGTTAATGCGATACCTAATTGATCAGGGTATTCATCTAACCAAGACTGCAAGGCGGCGCGCTGACTATTTGCCAATTCAGGGCTAATCTGTTGATGAGCCTGAAACCACTCGTGAGCTTGTGTTCCCACTGGGGCTAATTGCATCCGTTCAGCGAAATGATAATTACTTGTACCAATAAGATAAGGAAAATGATTTTTCAGCTCATCCACAATGGCACACTGCACATCATAAGAAAAACGGCGGCGAGTACCAAAATCCATCAACTTAAAATCAGCTAAGTCAATCTGTTGCTCAGCAGCATCACGGTAGAAGATATCAATTAATTTACGTAGCTGATTAACTGCATCATCTGGTGTGATTTGAGGCGAGCGGGCACGATGTACAATTTCACTCACTAAAGCCAACAACGGAACTTCCCATAAAATAACTTCGCGCCAAGGGCCTGTTATTCTGATCGTCAGTTGGTTTTCAGGTGTCGCTGAAATTTGGACTTGTTCTGGTTTAAAGCGGAAATGTTTGAACCATTGCAGATAGTCATTTTTGAAAAAGGGGAGACTCTGAAGATAGTCAAATTCTTCATTCGTTAATGACAGGTCTGCCATCATATTAACTTGATGGCGTAAGGTTGTTGCATATTCACCTAGACGTTCATCACTCCGACAGCGGAACTCAGCAACGACAGGAATATCACTATAATGGTGGTAAACCGCTTGTTGCATGTGGAGCTTATATGCATCGGTATCCAACAGTGATGTAATAATCGGTGTAGCGTCTAAAATCATAGCGCGTCAAGCATCCTCACGGAGCGTTTTTATGTCTGCTAAATCGTTAAGGTTGGAGAGTATACCCGAATATGACGACAAAGCGTCACTATTCAACAATATTTCTCTGCGACATAAAAACAAGCTGTAAAACTTAGATGAGTTTACCACGTTAAACATAATTTGGGAGTATATTAGCATCATTTACCAAATAAATTGATTACATGTATTAATAAACTATTAACATTCTGTTGACTTTTAATGTTTTCAATTGAATATTCGACTGGCTAAACAGATTTTTGACGAGTAAGCTTTGGTAATATAACCGTTAAATAGTCGTGTTAACTAAAAGGTTTTTTCTATGACACAACAAAGAATCGCGAAATTTCGCAAAGATTATCGTGCTCCTGACTACACAATCACCGATTTACATCTTGATTTTATCTTAGATAAAGAAAATACCCAGGTTACAGCGATAAGCCAGTGTAAACGCCTAAACTCAGATGCAACGGCATTAGTGTTAGATGGTGAAGACTTAACATTAAAATCAATTGCAGTAAATGATGTTGCTTGGACACACTATAAAGAAGAAAACGGCAAACTCATCATTGAACAACTGCCAGAGCAATTTACATTAAAAATTGTTAATGAGATTAATCCATCAGCTAATACAGCATTAGAAGGGCTGTATGTTTCTGGTGATGCATTATGTACACAGTGCGAAGCAGAAGGCTTCCGCCATATTACCTACTATTTAGATAGACCAGATGTATTAGCTCGTTACACCACAACAATTACGGCAGACAAAAAACAGTATCCTTACTTATTGTCGAATGGTAACCGTATTGCACAAGGTGAACTTGATGATGGTCGTCATTGGGTAACATGGGAAGATCCACATCCAAAACCAAGTTATTTATTTGCGGTAGTGGCGGGTGACTTTGATGTATTACGAGATACTTTTACCACCAAAAGCGGTCGTGAAGTTGCTTTAGAGCTTTTTGTTGATAAAGGTAATTTAGATCGTGCAGATTGGGCAATGACATCATTGAAAAATGCGATGGCATGGGATCAATCTCGCTTTAATTTAGAATACGATCTCGATATCTATATGATAGTCGCTGTTGATTTCTTTAATATGGGTGCGATGGAGAATAAAGGACTGAATGTCTTTAACTCTAAATATGTGCTAGCAAAAAGTGAAACGGCAACCGACAAAGATTACTTAGGTATTGAGTCTGTTATTGGTCATGAATATTTCCATAACTGGACAGGTAACCGCATCACTTGCCGTGATTGGTTCCAATTAAGCCTAAAAGAAGGTTTAACCGTTTTCCGTGATCAAGAATTTAGCTCTGACTTAGGCTCTCGCTCTGTTAATCGTATCAATAATGTACGAGTGATGCGTACCGCACAGTTTGCAGAAGATGCAAGCCCTATGGCACATCCAATTCGTCCTGATAGTGTGATCGAAATGAACAACTTCTATACTTTAACAGTATATGAAAAAGGTTCAGAAGTGATCCGAATGATCCACACCTTATTAGGCGAAGAGCAATTCCAAGCTGGCATTCAAATGTATATTCATCGTCATGATGGTAGTGCTGCAACTTGTGACGATTTTATTCAAGCAATGGAAGATGCCTCTAATGTTGATCTGACCTTATTCCGTCGTTGGTATAGCCAATCAGGTACGCCACAACTGACAGTTCGTGATAGTTATGATGCTAATAAAAAGCAATACACTTTAACTGTTAGCCAAATGACACCACCGACGGCCGATCAATCAGAGAAACAGCCATTACATATTCCATTAGATATTGAATTATATGATAGCAAAGGCAATGTGATCCCACTACGTTCACAAGGTCAAACTATTTCTAATGTATTAAATGTGGTACGTGAAGAGCAGCAGTTTATCTTTGATGATGTACCAGAACAACCGATCCCATCTTTATTACGAGAGTTCTCTGCGCCTGTAAAACTTGATTATCCATTTACGGATGAGCAACTCTCTTTCCTAATGAAATATGCACGCAATGCATTTTCACGTTGGGATGCAGCTCAAGCATTATTAGGTCGTTATATAAAAGAAAATGTTGCTCGAGTTCAAAAAGGCGAAACCTGTATTCTTCCTGAAATGGTGGTTGATGCATTCCGCGCAGTATTACTTGATAAAGATATTGACCCTGCATTAGCTGCACTTATTCTGACATTACCAACAGATGTCGAAGCGGGTGAATCATTTAATATTATTGATCCTGTTGCCATCCATAAAGCGCTTGGTTTTATTCGTACAACACTGGCAACTGAAATGGCAGATGAATTCTCTGCTGTTTATCATTCAATGCATATTGGTGCTTATCGTGTTAATCATGATGATATTGCAAAACGTGATTTGCGTAATGTTTGTTTAGCTTATTTAGCAGTTGAAAATGAGCAAACAGGTAATCAACTTGTTGATGTGCAATACCACAACAGTGATAACATGACTGATGCACTTGCCGCACTTAATGCTGCTGTAATGGCTCAGTTACCTTGCAAAGATGCGTTATTACAAGAATTCGATGATAAATGGCATCAAGACGGTTTAGTGATGGATAAATGGTTTAGTTTACAAGCCATGAGCCCAGCAGCAGATGTGTTACAGACAGTACGTAGTCTGTTATCTCATCGCTCATTTACACTTGCAAACCCTAACCGCACTCGTGCGTTAATTGGTGCCTTTGTAAATAATAACCCAGTCGCTTTCCACGCTGAAGATGGTTCTGGTTACTTATTATTGACAGAAATTCTGACTGATTTAAATAGCCGTAACCCACAAGTTGCATCACGCCTTATCGAGCCGTTTATTCGTCTCAAGCGTTATGATGCAACACGCCAAGAAAAAATGCGTGCAGAGTTATTAAAACTGAAAGAACTTGAGAATTTATCAGGTGATTTATATGAGAAAATTACCAAAGCGTTAGCTGATTAATATTACGTTTTATATCACTTTATGAGTGAGTAAATAGTATAAAATCAGCATGATAATTAGATCCCCAGCATAGTCTGGGGATTTTTTATGGCGAATTGTGAAATTGAAGCGTTTACTTTTCGTGCTTTTATCTATATGATGCTCGACGCTTAAATTGTCGTAGACATATCATTCCTAATACCCGATATTCTCAATGGAGATCGTATGTATTATTCCTTAGTAAGGAAGGCATTGTTTCGGCTAGATCCTGAACGTGCCCATGATTTTACCTTCCGTCAGTTAAAACGTTTATCTCATTCCCCATTTCAATTTCTTATTCAGCAGTCACTTCCTTCAAAACCCGTTTCCTGTATGGGACTCTCATTTAAAAATCCACTTGGTCTTGCCGCTGGTCTTGATAAGAACGGTGATTGTATAGATGCATTGGGTGCAATGGGATTTGGCTTTATTGAAGTAGGTACAGTGACGCCACGTCCTCAAGTGGGAAATGATAAACCTCGTTTATTCCGCTTAGTGGAAGCTGAAGGCTTAATTAACCGAATGGGCTTTAATAACCTTGGCGTCGATAACTTAATTGAAAATGTAAAACAATCTCGTTATGGTGGCGTACTGGGTATTAATATCGGTAAAAATAAAGATACCCCAGTAGAGCAAGGTAAAGATGATTATCTGATTTGTATGGAAAAAGTCTATGCTCATGCCGGTTATATCGCAATCAACATTTCATCACCAAATACCCCAGGTTTGCGTACTCTACAATACGGTGAAGCATTAGACGATCTACTATCAGCAATTAAAAATAAACAATTAGAGTTGCAGGGAAAATATCAAAAATATGTTCCTGTCGCTGTTAAAATTGCACCTGATTTAACTCATGAAGAATTAATTCAAGTTGCAGATAGCTTAGTCCGTCATCATATTGATGGTGTTATTGCGACAAATACCACATTAGATAAATCATTAGTTAGCGGGTTAGATCACTGTAATGAAGCTGGGGGATTAAGTGGTCGCCCGGTACAATCAAAAAGTACACAAATAATTCGCCAATTAAATGAAGAATTAAAAGGTGCATTACCTATTATTGGTGTGGGTGGAATTGATTCATTAACAGCAGCAAGAGAAAAAATGGACGCTGGCGCTTCTCTTATTCAAGTCTATTCAGGATTCATTTATCAAGGTCCTGCACTTATCAAATCTATAATTAATCATATCTAAATACATTTAATAATGAGTTAGGGGCTTTTCTTCTGCCCCTAACTCGTTTATATTGCCCCTAGTTGGTTATTTTTTATTAAATTGCACTGATTGTGCTTAATTAATAGTAAAATGAATCCTGTTTTTGTTAGGTGATATTAAATATTTTATTTAGGTCATTTAATTTTGATTTTTTATCAGAGTATAAAACAGGGAATGAATCGAAGGGGGATTAATTAGTGATAATAAAACCCGATGATCGCTGGCGTTGGTATTTTGATGTTGAGCAACAAAAATTAATGCTTGATTTAGCAAATGGTATGGTTTTTCGTTCCCGCTTTCCAAGCAAAATGTTGAGTGAGAGTGCTCGACAATCAGCATCTTTTACCGTCGATGATGCGGCTCTTTATTATGGATACGATGAGCAAATTCGACAAATAGATATGCCATCAGAATCAAGAGCTGAATTAGCTTTAAATGCATTAATAGCCCATCGCTTTTTAAAGCCGCTGATGCCTAAGAGTTGGTATTTTGAAGTTAACAATAATCAAATCAACCCTTATTTATCTCAAGTGGTAGAAGCTTCATTAAAAGAAGAAGGCGAAACAGCTCTTTTTTTAGTGACTGAAGTGGGGGCTCAAGCTTGTTTATGTTTATTAGCTCAACCGCAGTTAACATTATTTGATAGAACACTTAATTTTTGTGACCCAATAAAAATTATGAATGACAGGTTAAGCGATTATCATAAAGAGTCAGAGCCAGGATCATTTTTGTACGAGAAAGTTATTTAACAAAAAGAGTAAAAAGGACTTACTCTTTTTATCGTTACTCATCATTTATAACATTCTAAAAACAAATTCACCCTAAACAACACTCCCCAAAATCAAATCTTCATTACTTTTTTTCTGTATCTTTTTCCTAGAAACAAATAAATAGGTTTATTGATAATTCATTATTAAGTTTTTAATAAGATAATTCTTATTAAACAAACTGTTTTATTTAAAATAAAAAAGAAGGTAAGGACAAATTACCTTCTTTTAATTTGCGATAAAGATAAGTGTTATTTTCTATTAAGCGAAAGTTTCACATTACCGTTAGGAATACAGCTACAGGCTAAGATTTTCCCTGAGCGTTATGGCTGAGCCAAGATAACCCTTTTTTATTAAAAATACTCTTTCATGGAAAGGGGACATGATTGGTCAAGAATTTGTGTGGTTATTAATATGACACTTTGAATAAGAGAAATTTTCTTATGGCGTGCTTAATGTTGAATGTGAACTATGAATAAAGCGGTTTATAAATCTCGTATCAAAAAACAGAATGGTCAAATAATAGTGTGTTGCTCATATTAGATCGCTATTGTCATTGCATGATTGAATATAAAAAGGAATTTATATGAGTGAACGAGTCAAACCGATCGAAGTAATGAGACGTAACATTTGCCCTGTATGCGCAAAAATGGACTGTCCATTTTTAACAAAGGATAAGCATTGCAAAGAGATGATGGATGCTTTCAGGGAAGGTGATATACCCAAAGCAATAAAAATTTATTCTCAGCGTTATTTACCGTATGCAGGGCTGATGAGTGGTAGTCTAAAGAAAGCAGTTGAATCATATGATTCTATTGTTCAAATGTTTACATCGACATCTAAACAGCAAATCAGTATTCCTGCTGAGTTAAATACAGCAATAATATCTGCACAGTCTACGTTAATACCAGGAAAGAGTATCAATAAAGCCACATTAGCTCCAGTCGCTATATTCACTCCTGCAATAACAACGACAAGTGCAACGTCCGTGACAGAAACTTTAGGGGCTATTTTAGGGCGTGCATTAGGTTTAGGTGCTGGCCTTATGCTGTATTCTCCTCCTGTTGGGGTAGGGAGTGATAGATATCCTGCCGTTATTTACCAAGAGTATCCTAAAAACCAAGAAACCGCACTTACTGTGGCAGGGCTGAAATTAAACATCCCTAAAGAAGCACAGTTGAGAGATATTGCAAAGCAAAAAGGGATAATTAATACCTCAGCTACTGTAATCGAACAGGTAGTTAATGGGACGAAGCAAATTGAATTAGTGAGAACGGATGCACCTGTTAAAACTCGTGTAGTTGAAGCGAGAAAAACAGTTGAAAAAGGTATTTTTGCTTATACTTTACCAAATGAGAAACAAGAAAGAATAGTTCAGATCGGTAGTGTAGCGATATTAACGGGTACGGCTTTACCTCAACCTGAAAGGCATAAATATCTATCAGGTAAGGTATTCGATATACCTAGATTTAATAACTTACCTTTACAGCAACCAACATTCTTTACTGAAAGTGAGAAAAAGCAGTCCACGCTGAAAGAGCCTATAATTTTGGTGTTTCCATGGGAATTAGGGATAAAACCAATTTATTTATCAACGGGGAAAAAGGATAAACCCCGCCAAGGCGTAAAAGAACGTGGTCATAGTTATCATGAACCTCCTAAAACTCAAGATATTAAAGGGTTAGGTGAATTAAAAGAAAGTAAACCTAAAACACCGAAACAGGGCGGTGCAGGTAGACGAACTCGCTGGATTGGAGACAAAGGGCGTAAAATTTATGAATGGGATTATCAGCATGGGGAAATAGAAGGTTACCGCGCTAGTGATGGACAGCATATTGGTGCATTTGATCCAAAAACGGGTAATCAATTAAAGCCTGCTGATCCAAAACGTAGTATCAAAAAATATCTGTAAGGGCAATATAATGGGATTAAAATTGAGAGTTTATTGGTTTGATAAAAAAACTGATGATTTTATTGGTGAAGAGTATTCCAAAGATTTTGGTGATGATGACTTCCTAATTGATGAAACTATTAACCCCCAAGATGAAAATATTATCAATAATGGTGAGTTTGATTTGGAAACAGAGTGGGTTAACAATATTCAAAAATATATAACTCATAAAATTGAACAAGATAAATATGACTATTTTATTAGTTTTGCTTATCGTGATAAATGGTAAATATATACAATATTCACTTACATCATTTTAAAAGCCTCTTAACAGAGGCTTTTTTATTGTGCCTGACCCGTCCTAGCAAGAAATGAGTTTAACTCACTCATCCCCAATAAAATCCTTTCCATTATCTTTATACTTAATAAGGTAATGCTTTTCTGGCAAACCATAACGACTGACAATGCAATGAATATTGGGGAAGCTTACTTGGCCTAAGAATTCAATAAACTCAGTTATATATGAGTGAGGTACAATTAATCAATTTAATGTTTACCGATAACGATATATATCATACATAACTGTGTTTATATTTAGTTTTTTATTTAATTTATTTGTTCATATCAATTTGATTTTTATTTTCTATTAAGCGAAAGTTTCACATTCCCGCTAGGAACACAGCTACAGGCTAAGATTTTACCTGAGCGTTTAATTGCGCCAGCTTTTAATGCATTAACATCACCTTCATCTAATTGGATAACACAAGAGCCACAAAGGCCAGCTCGGCAACTATAAGGAATGGTATAACCATTATTTTCAAGTTGTTCTAACAGAACTTCTTGGTTATTACCTTCGAAAACCTCGCCATTAAATTCAATGCTGACAGTCCGTTCTTGTGTGTTTTCAATGATAGGTGCTGATTGTGTTTCAACAGGTGCTGTTACAAGATACTGTTTTGCTTCTTTATAAGCTAATACTTCAACAGTATCTCCTACACGAATAATACCAGTTTGACGAATGATGACATTTTGACCAAAATCGACATCACCCGTTTCATCACTACGGAATGTTTGCAGTGTTGCGAGTGGTTCTGTGTTAGGATGTTTCACGCCTTTATCGATACTAATTGTGGTCATGATACAACGGCTACAAGGTTTCATCAGATCCATCACAACAGAGCCAACACGAATAGTCTGCCAAGTATCTTCTTCAAAAGGCTTTGCACCTGTTATGAGGATATTCCCTCGAAATTGCTCAATATTAATTGAAGCAGGGCAACGCTGTTGTAAGTATTGAAATGAGGCTTCATTAATTAATAAGTAAGGGTAGCCATCAGCGAAAGAAACAGCGGTTTCTGGATTTTTTTTCACTCGGCGTGTCGATTTTTCGCCAGTCCAACGAAGTTGAACATCCATTTTTAAATAACGACTGAACCACTGATTTATTTCATCTGGAGCCACATACGCGGTAAAATGGTTGCCCCAAACTTCTGTCGGTTGCAATGTGGTCTCAAAATCTTGATAGGTGATAGCAATACCTTCACCATCAGGTGCTTGAATATAGATACCATTTGCCATGACAGTGGGAATAAAACACAGCAAAACGGGAAATTTTCGTGCCGTGATAAAAGTCCCTTCTGGGGTGGTTATCATAAAATCGCGATCAAACGTGAATCCGCTCTCACGAGCAAATGCATGAGAAAGTCGAATTCCCTTCATTGATTTAACTGGGTGTATATAAAGGCGTGAAACGTTGATCATCAGTGCTCCCAAAAGACATTATTATTTTTTATAGCCAGTAACTTTATGACAACGTAATACAATTAGCTATAATGCCCAACAATTTTATTTTAGGTGGTAACAATATTATGCGCTCTCTGTTTGCCAGCACAGGCCGAGGTCTGGAAGAACTATTAAAATCTGAACTTGAACACCTTGGTGCTCAGGCTTGCCAGATAACTCAAGGCGGTGTTTATTTTCGTGCTGATGATAAAACCATGTATCAGTCTTTACTCTGGAGTCGTTTAGCGTCGCGCATTATGTTGCCGTTAAATGAATTCAATGTTTATAGTGATCTAGACTTATACCTTGGTGTGCAGGCAATTGATTGGAGTGAGATTTTTACTGTTGATCAGACTTTTGCTATCCATTTTAATGGCACGAATGATGTTATTCGTAATAGCCAATATGGTGCATTAAAAGCGAAAGATGCCATCGTTGACTCCTTCCAACGTAAAATAGGGCAACGTCCAGATGTCGCTAAACAGTCCCCTGATATCCGCTTAACCATTCACCTTCATAAAGAAAAAGCTTCGCTATCTTTAGATTTAAGTGGTGATGGTTTACATCAACGTGGCTACCGTGATTTAACAGGGCAAGCACCTTTAAAAGAGAACTTAGCTGCCGCTATTATCATGCGTTCAGGCTGGAAAATTGACACACCATTGATCGACCCAATGTGTGGCTCCGGTACATTATTAATTGAAGCAGCCATGATGGCGACTGATTGTGCTCCAGCATTAAATCGTGTGCATTGGGGATTCCGTCATTGGTTAGGTCACGATGAAGCGTTATGGAAAGAAGTGACCCATGAAGCTTTTACCCGTTTCCGTGAAGGTAAAAAGAACACTACTGCGCGTTTCTATGGTTTTGATGTTGATAAACGCGTGTTGGATATGGCAAGAGCCAACGCACGCAGAGCTGATGTTGCTGAACTGATCACCTTTGCTCACGGTGATGCGGCTAAACTGACAAACCCTGTTTCAGCGGAAATCAAAGGGACAATTATCAGCAACCCACCGTATGGTGAACGCTTGGAAAGTGAACCAGCATTAATTGCACTTCACAGCCAATTAGGAAGAGCAGTAAAAGCACACTTCCCAGGTTGGAGATTGTCACTATTTAGTGCATCACCTGAGTTGTTAAGCTGCATTCAATTGCGAGCTGAACGAGAGTTCAAAGCAAAAAATGGTCCTCTAGATTGTGTACAAAAGAACTATTTGCTTTCTGATACACCGTCAACGATTAACACTGGACTTGCTGAAGATTTTGCAAACCGTTTACGTAAAAATGAGAAAAAGCTCGCGAAATGGGCAAAACAACAGCAAATTGAATGTTATCGCTTATACGATGCTGATTTACCTGAATATAATGTTGCTGTAGATCGCTATGGCGATAAGGTGGTTATCCAAGAGTATGCACCACCTAAAACAGTTAATGAGCACAAAGCTCGTCAGCGTTTATTCGATGTGATTAGTGCAACAATGGAAGTACTGGCATTACGTTCTGATCAACTGATTTTAAAAACTCGCCAACGTCAAAAAGGTAAACAGCAGTATGAAAAAATGGCCGAAAAGGGTGATTTTTTCTTAGTTGACGAGTTTGGTGCAAAATTCTGGGTAAATTTAACAGATTATCTTGATACAGGGTTGTTCTTAGATCACCGTATTGCACGAAAAATGCTGGGTGAAATGAGCAATGGAAAAGACTTCTTAAATCTTTTTGCTTATACCGGTACGGCTTCTGTTCATGCGGGAATTGGTGGTGCGAAAAGCACAACAACAGTTGATATGTCTCGTACTTATCTTGAATGGGCTGAGAAAAATTTCCAAGCGAATGGCCTGTCAGGTAGACAACACCGTTTAATGCAAGCAGATTGTATTCAATGGCTAATGCAGAGCAATGAACAATTTGATGTGATTTTTATCGATCCGCCTACGTTTTCTAACTCAAAACGAATGGAAAACACCTTTGATGTACAGCGTGATCACATTGAATTAATGAAACATCTGAAACGTTTGTTGAGAAAAGGCGGAACAATTATGTTCTCAAATAACAAACGTGGATTCAAAATGGAACATGACGAGTTAGCAAAAATTGGGTTGTGTGCAAAAGAGATAACACAGAAAACATTATCACAAGACTTTGCACGTAACCGCCAAATTCACAATTGCTGGCTGCTAACTCATGCTGGTGAGGAATAATTTACAATGCCGTTAATTAGTTTGACTGGGGCTTATTTATCTTTCAGTGATGCTCCACTATTAGATAGCACCGATTTATTTATTGAAGAAAATGAACGCGTTTGTTTAGTTGGGCGCAATGGTGCGGGTAAATCAACATTATTAAGAGTGTTATCTAAAGAGCAACCTTTAGATGATGGTCAAGTTGTTTATGAACAAGATCTTGTGACAGCTCGCTTACAGCAAGATCCCCCTAGAGATATTGAAGGCACTATCTTTGACTTTGTTGCAGAAGGTGTTGAAGAAGATGCTAAATACCTAACAGATTATCACCATATTTCTAAACTGATTGAGACAGATCCTTCTGATAAAAATCTCAATAAAATGGCAGAGCTACAAGAAGTACTTGATAGCCGTAACTTGTGGTTGCTTGATAGCCGAATTGCAGAAGTGCTAGAAAAACTTGGTTTAGATGGTGAAGCAGAGCTTTCTTCTTTATCGGGTGGTTGGTTAAGAAAGGCAGCCTTAGGGCGTGCATTAGTCAGCGCACCTAGAGTGCTATTTTTAGATGAACCAACAAACCACCTTGATATTGAGACGATCCTTTGGCTTGAGAAATTCTTAAAAGATTTCCAAGGAAGTATCGTGTTTATTTCCCATGACCGTTCATTTATCCGTAATATGGCAACGCGTATTATCGATCTTGATCGTGGAAAACTTTCTTCATGGCCGGGAAATTACGATAAGTATCTTGAAAGTAAAGAAGAAGCACTGCGTGTTGAAGAGCAACAAAACGCAGAGTTTGATCGCAAATTAGCGCAAGAAGAAGCGTGGATACGCCAAGGTATTAAAGCACGACGCACTCGTAACGAAGGCCGCGTAAGAGCATTAAAAGCATTGCGTGTTGAACGCAGTGAACGTCGTGAAGTGTTAGGCAGTGCTCGTATGCAGGTCGAAGAAGCTACGCGTTCAGGCAAAATTGTTTTTGAACTTGAAGATGTTAATTACAGCATTGGAATGCGTAAGTTAGTTCGTGATTTTTCCGCCAAAGTACAACGTGGCGATAAAATTGCGCTGGTGGGGCCAAATGGTTGCGGTAAAACCACTTTATTGAAACTTATGCTAGGCGATTTAAAAGCAGACAGCGGGCGAGTTCATTGTGGTACTAAGCTTGAAGTTGCTTACTTTGATCAGCATCGTGCGGCACTTGATCCTGATAAAACAGTGATGGATAACCTTGCTGAAGGTAAGCAAGAAGTCATGGTAAATGGCCGC
Source organism: Proteus sp. fly-1013 (assembly GCF_040140245.1). Classification (NCBI taxonomy): domain Bacteria; kingdom Pseudomonadati; phylum Pseudomonadota; class Gammaproteobacteria; order Enterobacterales; family Morganellaceae; genus Proteus; species Proteus sp. fly-1013. Next base: position 329,729 of record NZ_JBEEWD010000001.1, read on the forward strand.
CCTCGTCACGTACTTGGTTATTTGCAAGACTTTTTATTCCCACCTAAACGTGCAATGACTCCCGTTCGTGCACTTTCAGGAGGTGAGAGAAATCGTCTATTACTGGCGCGTTTATTCTTAAAACCAAGTAACTTGCTTATTCTCGATGAACCAACCAACGATCTCGATGTTGAAACATTGGAATTGTTAGAAGAGCTAGTTGATGCTTACCAAGGCACTGTTTTACTAGTTAGCCATGATCGTGAATTTGTTGATAATAGTGTTACAGAGTGTTGGATCTTTGAAGGCGATGGTGTTATTAACAGCTACGTTGGTGGATATTTCGATGCTCAGCAACAAAGAGCACAGTCGGTTTCACTAAAAAGTGAAGCAAACAAATCACGTAACGCACCAGAAAAAGCTGAAAAAGAAGCAAAAGCGAAAGATAGCTCTAAAAAGAACACTCGCACTAACAAATTAAGTTATCATTTGACGCGAGAACTCGAGCAACTTCCTGCAAAATTAGAAAGCTTAGAAACTCAGTTAAGCGCGTTACAAGAAGAAGTGAGTGGGGCAGATTTCTTTACTCGTCCTCATGAAGAGACAGAAAAAGTTTTAAAGGCGCTTGCAGATAAAGAACAAGAGCTTGAAACTGCTTTTGATAGATGGCAAGAGCTAGAATTGATGCAAAACGGCGAATAGCCAACCGAAAACGGGGCATCACGCCCCGTTTTACTTTCTGGATTAAATATTCTTTTATTGATTATTCTAAATAAGAGGTGTCGCAGTGTGCTCTGGTCAACAACATCGGCATGAACATGAACATAAACATGAGCAAATATTATGTCCGCAGTGCGATCTGGTGGTCAGTGTTCCTCAATTAGCACAAGGAACAAAAGCAACGTGCCCTCGCTGCCATACAGTATTAACTGCACGTTGGCGTCAACCTTTTTATCAACCTGTTGCATTAGCAATCAGTGCATTATTTATGTTGCTGATGGCAAGCCAGTTTACCTTCGTGAGTATGGAAGTGGCGGGTATCGCCAACAATGTCACACTGATGCAAATTCCAACCGTTATGTTTAGCGAAAATTACGTTGAATTAGGCGCATTTTTCCTACTCTTTGTCCAAATAGTGCCCGCTTTTTGTATGGTGGCAATCTTACTTCTTTGCACACCTATTCAATTACCTAGAAAGCTACAAATTTGGTTATCACGTATTTTATTCCAATTAAAATCGTGGTGTATGGCAGAGATTTTTCTTGCGGGAATTTTAGTTAGCTTTGTAAAATTAATGGCTTATGGTGATATTGGACTAGGGCTTAGTTTCCTGCCTTATGTGCTTTATTGCTTGTTTCAAATTCGAGCATTCCAGTGCCTTGATAGACATACTTTATGGGAAAAATTAGAACGTCGCCCGAATTATCCTGATATCGAATCAGGTAAGTCTGGGTTAAAACAAGGAGTTAGATTATGTCGTTCATGTACGGCAATTTTACCAGTAGATCAATACGAATGTAGCCGTTGTGAAGTGACAGGACATGCAAGAAGACCTAAAAGCTTACAATGGACGGTCTCTTTGTTGATTACGTCGTTAATTCTTTATATCCCCGCTAATTTATTACCCATTATGGTCACTGAATCTTTAGGTAATAACATTTATTCGACCATTATGGCTGGGGTTATTTTGCTATGGGAAGATGGCTCTTACCCCGTTGCAATGGTGATATTTATTGCCAGTATTATGGTGCCAAGTTTAAAAATGCTCGCAATTGCTTGGTTGTGTTGGGATGCACACAAATCTAATGGAAAAAGAGATCCTGCTAGAATGCATTTTCTCTATGAAGTTGTTGAATATGTAGGGCGTTGGTCGATGATTGACGTCTTCGTCATTGCTGTTTTAGCTTCATTAGTCAGAATGGGACGTCTGATGAGCATCTATCCTGATTTTGGTGTGGTGCTATTTGCATTGGTTGTAGTGTTAACTATGTTCTCTGCAATGATGTTTGATCCTCGGTTGACGTGGGATAAGTGTACAACTGATGATGATAAACCCACGATTAAGGAGCCTAAGGGTGACTGAAAAGAATGAAACTGCTTTAACTGAAGCAAAAATTAACAAGCTAAAAAGCTGGTCTCCAGTTTGGATCATACCACTTGTCACCTTACTGATTGGTGCGTGGATACTTTATTATCATTTCAGCCATCAGGGTCCAGAAGTTACATTAATTACCTATAATGCGGATGGCATTGAAGCAGGTAAAACTAAAATTAAAAGTCGTAGTGTAGATATCGGTCTAGTTGAAAGTGTCACACTCGATAGTAATTTTAGTCGCGTTATTATTACGGCTCGCCTTGATAAAGACATGAAAGAGTTATTACGCGCAGATACTGCATTTTGGGTTGTAAGACCTCAAGTCGGTAAAGAAGGTGTAACGGGTTTAGGAACCTTGCTTTCTGGTGCCTACATAGAGTTACAGCCGGGATTGAAAGGCAAAGAAGAAGATGAATTTAATCTTCTTGACTCGCCACCGTTAGCTTCGCCAGATGCAAAAGGTATTCGCATCAATTTGGTAAGTGAAGCAGCTGGCCAATTAAATGCGGGTGATCCTGTTTTATTTAGAGGTTACCAAGTCGGCTCTGTTGAAACGAGTGAATTCAATATTGATAGCCGAGATATGCATTATCAACTCTTTATCAAAGCACCTTATGACAAAATGGTGACATCAAATGTTCGGTTCTGGAAAGATTCCGGTATCGCTTTTGATATGTCTTCATCGGGTGTACGTGTTGAAATGGCATCACTTTCTACACTCTTTAGTGGTGGTGTTAGTTTTGATGTCCCAGCGGGATGGGTCCCAGGTGATCCTATTGCACCTAAAACAGAATTTAAGCTCTACGATAATGAAAAGAGTATTCAAAACTCACTATATACTGACTATCGTAGCTACATCATGTTTTTCTCTGATTCTGTAAGAGGATTGCAAGCCGGAGCTCCTGTAGAATTCCGTGGAATTCGCATGGGAACGGTTGTACAAGTGCCTTATTACACTAAAGGTATGCAACAATCGCTGGATAAAGATTTTCGTATTCCCGTACTTATTCATGTTGAACCAGAACGTTTTGCTAATGATGTCGGTGAGAGTTTCGACTTCGTTAAAGAAATTACTTTTGCTTCCAATAATGGATTAAGAGCATCACTGAAATCAGGTAACCTATTAACTGGTGCACTTTATATTGACCTTGATTTCTACCCTGATGAAGCTAAATGGGAAGGTCCTCAAGAGGTTGCGGGTTTCCAACAAATTCCAACGGTTGGCTCTGGTTTAGCGCAAATTCAGCAAAAAGTAATGACTTCGCTGGATAAGATCAACAATCTGCCTGTTGAACCAATGCTTAAAGAGATGACAGCAACATTATCTGAAAGTCAAAAAGCAGTCAGCGAGGCTAAAGAAACACTGAAAGCATTGAATGCCATGATTGGTAGTGATGAATTTAGAAACCTTCCTAATGATATTCAGCAGTCATTAAAAGAGATCAATCGTAGTATGCAAGGCTTCCAACCGGGCTCTCCTGCATACGGAAAAATGATTGATAATATGCAACAGCTTGATCAGGTGTTAAGAGAGATGCAGCCTTTATTGAAAACATTGAACAATAAGAGCAACGCATTGATTTTCGAAGCGAAGGAAGGTAAAGATCCAGAACCAAAGAGGGCTGAAAAATGAAGAAATACATCATTGGGATATTTGTACTGATGTTAACGGCATGTTCAAGCCAGACTAATAAAACGTATTATCAGTTACCTGATGTTTATCAAGGTAGCGTACCAGAACAAGTCTCGGCAACACAGTCAGCTAAGAAGCCTCAAATTTGGGTTCAACCGATCCGTTTATCCAATATGTTAGTTAATGCTGGAATTGTTTATCAAACGACGGATATTAACTATACCGTGGCTAATCAGCACTTATGGATTAATCCGCTTGATCAGCAATTACAACAGAACCTTATTTCAGGTTTAACAAAAGCATTACCGGGTACAGTGGTTGCTAATCAACCTGTTGAAGATAACTTGGCAAAGTTAACGGTCACCGTTAATTACTTTCAAGGTCGTTATGATGGACAGGTAATTATCTCAGGTGACTGGATTTATACTGAAAACAATAAAGTGATTAATCAGCCATTCTCTTTAGTTTTAACGCAAACAGAAGATGGTTATCCAGCTTTAGTGCGTACATTAGGACAGGGATGGGAGCAAGTTGTTTCTGATATAGCGAAAGCAATTCAAGCTCAATACTAACTGACTTAGCATTACGTTTATTCAAACCCAGTATTCTCTTAAATTGTATTTAAGTTGAATATTGGGTTTTGTTTATTTAAAAAACAAAAAAAGGAAACAAAATGTTAGAAAGCCTTAAAAAGAAATATCCCACTGCGATCAGTTGGTCATTTGGGGATAATGCTCAGTTAGCGGATGAGCTTGCTATGCTGGTGGTAGAAGGAAAAAAAACGGCAACGTGTAGCTCATTAAATGGTTTTTTTAGTGACAGCGTTATTCCTGTTATTGGGGGCTTTAGCATTATTCTAAATAGTAAAAATGAGCCTATTTGTGTTATTCGAACACGTTCTTTGCAACTAATCCGATTTAATGAAGTCACCGAAGAATTGGCTAAGAGAGAAGGTGAAGGGGATTTAAGTTTGGCATATTGGCAGGAAGGACATAAAGCTTTCTTTAATCGAGAAGGTCATTTTTCAGAAGATATGGAGTTGGTATTTGAAGAGTTTGAATTAATAGAAGTATGTAAGAGGTGTTAATAGCCTATTTTATTTTCAATAATGGCTAATTCCTTAATAAAACAAAGGTAATTAAAAAGAGTTTTCTACAAAAAAATAAAAATAGAGTAAAAAGTTATATTTATAAACCAAGTCTTATATTGACATAAATTTAAATAAAAACATCATTTTGTCTTACTTGATTTATTTGTTTTATGAGATAAAAATAAAAAATTTATTTTTTCTTTTCTTTATTGTTTTAAAATATCAATAAGTTATATTTATCTACAATATAACTTATTAAAAGAATTAGATAATGTTTTAATAAAAACATTAAATAAAATAAATGATAACAGTGGTTATTAAACTTGCGGTTGGCTCAACATCACAAATATGACATTTGTATTAACTTCTTTACTTGCTTAAATGCTCAATAAAGCGTATCAATTTATAGTGGTTGTTGAAAAAACAATCATTATCTTTCCGCTTAAACTTAGAACGTGAGGGTTGTCTAGATATGAAAAGACAGAAACGAGATCGTTTAGCAAGAGCATTATCGAAAGGTTATCAAGCTGGTATGCAAGGTCGTTCAAAAGAACTTTGCCCTTATTTCGCCATTGATGCGCGTTCACATTGGCTTGGAGGTTGGCGACAGGCGATGGAAGATCGCCCGAGTCTGGTAAAATAAATAACCCGTCGTAGTGAAATAGATAATAGCTTATTTTTAGCTATATTAAATATTATCACTAAGATTTTACCGACAATCAAAACGAGGGTTATTTATATACATTCCTATGTACATATTGAGCATAGGACAATTTGAGTATAAATAACAACGATTAATTTGGATATAAAAAAGGCTTACATATTTTGTAAGCCTTTTTACGTTATATTATCATTACTTTTTTAATTTTATTTCATGAAAATTTTTTGCGTAAGCGAAAACCATAAACAGTAAGAAAAATAGCAAGCATTGTATTGATGGAATTATATAGCCAATCAATTTTTTCTGAAGTAAACCAAGTTATAAAAGATGTAAATATCAGAAATATGCCACCATAAAACATAAAGTCTGCCTGTTTTTTAGGTACTTTTCCTTTGTTAATCACTTATTTTCCTTAAATTTTCTTTTTATAAAAAACTAATTTAACTTAAAGGTTTTCTTTTGATTTTTTAAATAATTTATATAAGTTTGGGCTATATAAATATAATGAGGTTATAGAAAAGCCTAAGATCCATTTTATATCGAATTGACTAGCATACATACAAATAAATATAATCAATAAAATTGTGAGACGATAGCCAATTGCTTTACAAAGAAAAAAAGTAAGTTCAATAAGAAAGCTAAAGAGTTCTACAATTGCGCTTATAATCATATCCATACGATTATTCCTTAACGTAATCTACTTGTACTAAGTTGATATAAATTTCTAGTGTCATATTTATTTAGGATAAGAAAGCTCACTTAACTTAAACTTATCTTTATATATAAAGTTTATTTACTAATTTAATGACACTATACATAGATTAATTTATTATAGCGACTTTTATTTACAAGGAAGACTTCAATGAAAAAACCAATCTCATTATGGATAATATTAATTGCTTTTACTTTTTTCACACTAGGGCAATTAATGTCTTCATTTACTAGTGTTTCGACTTTATTGAGCGTATTTATAAAAAATAGTGCGAATTTTAATTTAATAGCTTCTCTTTCTATATTGTGGAGTATGATACAAACTTTTTCACTCCCTACTTTATATGTTATTACACTTTTTGTTGTTTTTATGAAGAAAGAAATAGCACCAATGATGCTGAAAATATTCTGGAGTATATCAATGTTTCCGATCACTATCGCAATAGTAATTGGAATTCAAAATGCATTTGATAATACAAATGGTAGTAATCAAGCAGAAAATTCAGGTGAAGTATTAGGTGTTTTATTTTTAGCCGGTTTATTTGTTTATCTCACATATAGCTTATTTTTCTCTGCTAAAATTAAGCATCATTTTCAGTGTCTAAAAGATAAGCAATCGACGATATGTGTTGATAAAAACTGAATTGAATATGATCTGTTTTTTATAAAGAAAATAAATACCCTGTTAGTGTAGATAAAAAAATACCGTGTACTTTATGTTACACGGTATTTTTATAATAGATTCGGATTATTATCGAACTTAGAATGCAGTTGTATCTTTAAATAAGCCAACTTTTAAGTCTTTTGCTTCATAAATCAGCTTACCATCAACATACACTTCACCATCGGCAATACCCATAATCAGTTTACGATTGATAACACGTTTGAAATCAATTTTATAGGTAACTTTTTTTGCTGTTGGTAATATTTGTCCGGTAAATTTAACTTCACCAACGCCAAGCGCACGGCCTTTACCTTCACCACCAAGCCAGCCAAGATAGAAGCCAACAAGTTGCCACATGGCATCTAGGCCTAAGCAACCTGGCATAACAGGATCATTGACGAAGTGGCAATCAAAGAACCATAAATCTGGCTTGATATCGAATTCTGCTTCGATAAAGCCTTTATTATGGGTGCCGCCATCTTCTGTCATTTTAATGATGCGATCCATCATTAGCATATTACCAGATGGCAGTGGTGGGCCATCTTGGCCAAATAATTCACCACGGCCTGAAGCAATGAGGTCTTCTTTAGAATAAGATTCGCGTTTATCAACCATTGTCTATATAGCCTTTATCAAGTGTAAGACAACAGAATAGCTTACACTTGTACGCTGAACAACTCCGATCACTTGAAACAGAATTATCTGAATAGACGTAAGAACCAAGGTAATTTAGGTCTATCCTGATTATTTGCGAGTGTTATACGATCATGAATAACAGCTAACAAGTGTGAGTCTGATTGTTCTGGTTCACATTGCTCTTCATAATATGGCTGACGAGTCAGTAATGTTATTGCTTCTGCTACATGAGTGACAGGCCAAATATGAAATTTCTCTTCTTTTACCGCTTGTTGCACATTTTCGTTAAGTACAAGATGACGAATATTAGCAAGAGGAATAATCACGCCTTGCGTACCTGTTAATCCTCGTTGTTGGCAGATATCAAAGAAGCCTTCGATTTTCTGGTTTACGCCACCAATCGGTTGAACTTGACCAAATTGATCGACAGCACCTGTAACTGCAATTTGCTGATCAATAGGTTGTTGTGCCAGTGTACTAATAAATGCACACAATTCAGCCAAAGAAGCGCTATCACCATCAACCTCACCATATGATTGCTCAAAAACAATCGAGGTGCTAAATGGCTGTGGTTGGTCTAAACGTAATTCTGAGTTTAAGTAAGCTTGCATAATCATCATTCCTTTAGCATGAAGATTGCCACCAAGCTCCGCTTTTCGCTCAACATCCGTAAACTCACCATCACCTATATGTGCAACGCAGGTAATGCGAGTCGGTTCTCCAATTAAATCAGGATATCCCGGGTAATCTAAGACAGAAAGTCCATTGATTTGACCAATAGCTTCACCTTCTGTTTGTATCATGACTTGGTCTTGCAAAATCTCATCACGACTACGCTCTAATAAATAACTATGTCGCCATAGGCGATTTTCTTCTGCTTTTTTCAATGCATCAGCAGTTAGAGAAGCCTCATGATTAAAACGTATTGCATAACGAAGTTGGCGTAAAATCCATTCTAAATCTAGGCTCAGCATTAGCTGATCTTCATGTTGTCTTGCGGCTTGTGTTAGCAAGACTTCCCAAGCATCCGCAGATAGAGAAGGGAGGCGATATTTTTGGCACAGTGAATTTACAAAGCCACACCATTGAGAAAGAGCGGTTTCATCTTCTAAATACATGTCGTATTCATATTCACCATATAAAGCCGTGCTACTTAGCTCAGGCTCCATAAATTCAAGCTCTTCAAGGCTTAGCCTATCACCAACTAAAATCACCCGAAGATTGAGCGGCATACTCTCAATAGGTAAAGGCAGAGATTGATTGTCATTCCAGACAAGCCACTCAAAACGTTGCTCTTCAACCATTTTTTTAAGGCGGAACCACATTAGTGGTTGTGCAAGTAAAGATTTTATAGAGAGGACTAAGATGCCTCCATTTACTTTATGCAATAAGCCTGGGCTAAGAGTAACTTCGTCTTTATGGCAATAGAATGAACCAAAGAGTTGTTCTGGCTCTATCCATTGGCAACAAGTAATAGATTCTGATGATGAAAATGCGCCGTGTACATTTTCTTGCCAATCGATTTTATTGGTTTCTGCTTGATAACTGCCAACAACGGGATCAGTTTTGATCCCTGATTGCGTTAACGTGTCTGTCAGCATATCAAAGTAAGCAGCAGAATCATCCACTTTTAACAGCATAAACTGCCCTGAATCTGCATTATTTAACCATTGCAGGCTTTCATACAGGCGAGGTTGAACCTCACGAAGTAGAGATGCAGGTAATTGAGATGCTGTTTGAAAGAAAGTTTGGTAGGAGGCGTAATCAGGACGTAACGCCTGCCATTCTAATTCGTTGTTTTTCAAGGTTACCGTTTTTATTATTGATTAGTGAAAAGAGATAATTAGATATCGTATAAGTTGATATCTATCCTGCAATAAGACGGTTCTTTAACTGTCATCAACTGCATAGGCAGGGAATATGTACCGCTACGACCTTATAATGACGAGCTAATAAGTGGTCATCAAGGTTTTATGATAGCGACGCTCGATTCTATCATAACGTGCTCAGAAAACTATCCCTTATCAAGGCTTGTTATTAATTGATAAGAAAGATTATCTAAAATAACTTCGCCTATAAAATAGTCAAAAAATTTCGGTTCAGTGGCAGTATTTTTGTAAAATTGTTGATATGCTACTATATAGTTACGTTGTCACGGGATTTTGTATGAAATATCAACAATTAGAGAACCTAGAATGTGGCTGGAAATGGGCATATCTAGTAAAAAAACACCGTGAAGGTGAATTAATTACCCGTTATATAGAAAAAAGTGCCGCTGATGAAGTTGTCGAGCAATTGTTGCTTCTTGAATCACAACCATTAAAAGTTTTAGAGTGGATAGATTTGCATATGAATCCTGATTTATCTAATAGGATGAAGCAAACTATTAGAGCTCGTAGAAAACGTTATTTTAATGCTGAGCATCAACACACACGTAAAAAATCAATCGATTTAACGTTTAAAGTTTGGCAACGCTTATCTGCATTGTCACAGCGAAGAGGAATAACATTATCAGAAACGATAGTGCAATTAATTGAAGACGCTGAGCGAAAAGAACAATACGCATTAAAAGTGCATAGTTTAAAAGATGGACTGATTGAGTTATTAGAACGCGATAAAGAAAAATAAGTTACATTAATTTTGGCTTACTGGCTTCAATAATTTATTTTTATAGCTATTTTCGTTCTCTGTTTTTCTTGTGATATTTCATACCTGCCCGAAAGCGTTTTGTCTTTATATTTCTACCTTATTTTATCTTCATAAAGAAAAACCCTGCCATTGGCAGGGTTTTGAATTCATCAACAGTAGATTATTCTACTATCTGAATTATTTAGCAGGAACAACAACTTCAGTTGTACCTTGGATTTCGATCTCAACACGACGGTCTGGCGCTAAGCAATCGATCAGAGCTGAACGAGCTTTAACGTTGTCACATGTGTTGCCAGTAACTGGATTTTCTTTACCACGACCTTCTGCAGAGATGCTGTTTGCAGGGATACCTTTAGAAACCAGGTAATCAACTACAGATTGAGCACGTTTTTCTGACAGAGGCAGGTTGTAGTTTTGTGAACCGATACGGTCAGTGTAACCGATAACTACTACACGACCTTGAGTTGGGTCGATGTTAGCCAGTTCAGCGTACAGACCATTCAGAGCTTCTTGACCTTCAGCTTTCAGAGTAGATTTGTTGAAGTTGAACAGAACGTCTGAACGCAGAGTAAAGGTTTTGTTCTCAACAACTGGAGCTGGAGCTACAACTGGAGCTGGAGCTACAACTGGAGCTGGAGTTTCTTGGTTGAAGCGGTAAGCAACACCAACACTCAGCATGCCGTTGTCTGGACGTGCATTCAGAGTACCTTTATCACCGATGTTGTTGATCCACTGATATTCAACACGGGTAGCGATGTTTGGAGTGATCGCGTATTCAGTACCTAATGCGAATACTGGAGAAACACCAGTGTCGTTATTAGAGAAGTTCTTCTGAGTTGGAGCTGGAGAAGTAGCTGCAACTGTTGCAGAAGAATCTGCACGCCATACCATACCACCTAAACGTGTATAAACGTCTAAGTCTTCCATTACTGGATAGCTTAATTTAGTGGTTAATTGGATACCTTGAGCACGGAATGCACCGTTGTCATATGAACCTTTGTAAGTCATACGACCTAACCAATCATAACCCAGTTCAAAACCTAAGTATTGGTTGTACTGATAACCAGCAAATGCACCTGCACCTAACTGATCACGGTGAGTGTTACCGTTACCGATAGAAGTTTCACCGAAATGGTTACTAGTACCTTGGTATTGAGACCAACCTAATTTACCACCGGTATACCAGGTATTGTCTTTTGGAGCTGCTTGCGCTGCAGTTGCGAAAGCTGCCACTGCCACTGCTAATGCGATAGCTGTCTTTTTCATTTTACGCCTCGTTATCATCCAAGTTAGGCATTTGGCTTTAAGCCTTATTATTTGCCCTTGGTTAAATTATTGTTAGGAATCCAATGCTTTCATCAAATGATGATCCCAAAAATGGGATTTAAAGCATAACCTTAACGACATAAAGTCTACAATGAACTTAAAAAGTTACAAGTAATCCTTTAAAATTCGACTTAAAATTTTAAAAAAATCCGCCTTATTCCACAATGGGGAAGATTCTGTATTTTTGTTAAATTTACTGTAACTATATGATTTAGGTTATAAATACATTTGACTTATCTTAAATGATATCAGGGTGTTTTGAGTATTAGGAAAACTCTTAAATTTCACTAATGGTAGTGAATTGAATGAATTTTTACGGAATTCAAATGTCGTTTAGATGCATTACTACTTTCTAAATGGATATTTGCATTAATTTGCTGTCGCATAATAAACCCGAGGGTTTTTCCTTTACTGGCAGCAGATTCTAACCGTTTCATCTCTTCTGACGATATTTCTGGTAACCAACCGAGCACTACACTGTAATTACCACTCACCAGTGCTTTTTCCATTAAATCAACAGTGGTTATCATATTTATATGATTTAATTGGATTATTTTGTTAAGTGGTAATCCTGCATTTTTTAACCAAGTACGATTTAGCTTTTGTTGTGGGTTTAACCACAATAACCAACGTGATTCATGGCTATACTGTTTTAGTAGTGGCAAAAGAATGTGATTAATGACGAGCGGATTTTGGTAGAGAAGTTCACTCACCATACCTTGTTTATTATTACTATCGTAAGTCGCCACTGTTGAAGGGATAGATAGAGGCAATACCTCATTTGAGATCTCTTGGAGAATGGCGTTCTGTCTTGTCGGAGATGATGTTGAGAGTTTCATATTTACCTCGTTCCATGTGTACTGTATGAATATACAGTATCTCTATATTTCGCTTAAATCAAGCTCATTTTTTTGAAAGTTCCTCTCAAATTTCATGTAAATCTCTATTTTTAAGTCGTTAACTATTGGCAATAAAAAGGAAATTCTTTATTGTCTTTTTTGTTATGTCTTATGCATGTTTTTGAATTCAAAGATAAAATTTAATCTTAAAATTTGTGTTGGAGTTTCAATGTTATTTTTACCTGAGCAAAGGAAGGCTCATTTGTTATCGCGTATTGCGCAATATGGGGAGTTAACAACAAAGTCTCAATTTGGTGGTGTTAGCTTAATGATTGATGATGTTATGTTTGCTATCACGTCTGACAATGAGTTTTATTTAAAAGGAAGTGGCTTTTTAGAAACTCTCTATAAGGCAACAAAAATGAGTTCCTATACCTATTTGAAAAAAGGAATTCCTATCATATTGCGTTATTACCACATAACAGATTCGTTATGGGAAAATCAGCAAAAATTAGATCAATATATTGATATGTCATATCACTACAGCATTCAAGAATATTTGGGGCAACGAAAGAAGCCTTGCAGAATAAAAGACTTACCTAATCTAGGTGTGATATTAGAAAAAAGATTGAATCAAATTGGTATTAATCAAGTTGAAGAGCTGCGCTTAATCGGTGCTAAAGCGTGTTATCTAAAACTAATGCATAGCCACAATTTGAGAAATAGTGAACTTTTACTTTCATTGGCAGGAGCAATCGTTGGGTGTCATCGTTCAGTATTACCTAGTCAACTTAAAATGGAGTTATTAAATTGGTACAACGAATTATCTTTTCAATAAGATAAAAGTAATGACCGTTATTTTCTCTAATGTGCTTATGGGAATTAGAGAAAATAACGCCAATAAGAGATTAGGCATGGGGTTGAGGTAGGCTATTTGATTCGCTTTGCTCAATAATTTGGATACAACTAATAATTTGTGGCAGTAAATCTAATAGTAATCGGATTTGAGTGAGTACCAATTGAATGCGAGGATTATCTGCATTAGGTAATAGATTGATCCTTTCAATTAATTCTACATGAGATTGCTTAAATCCTTCATCTTGAGGCGTTTTTCGACGTAAAGCAGAATCGATATAACAAACAGTATCATTAAGCAAAGTGAGTACATTCTCATCTTCTATTTTTGAACGATGAACGCCAAGTGCAGAAATATAACTGAGTAAAGTATGGTTTAAGCAAAGCAACTGGAAAGCTACTTCTTGGGAGGCTTGATAACTTTTTGGCTCTGATGACATATTGGAGATCAGTGATGCTAACTCACCATCACTGCTATGGGCATTTCGACGAGCAATTCGATAACTCAAGCTATTATCTTTTCCTTGGTAATACTGAATAAGAATGGCATCAAGATAATAGCAGTTATTTGTCATTGTTTTTTGAATAACAACAGGCAATTGGCGGAATTTCCAATCAGGCCAAATAAAGCTGACAGCAAACCACGCTATGGCACAGCCAATTAAGGTATCAATAATACGGGGGAGGGCAACATCATAACCTTCACCCAGTAAATTGAAGCTTAATAAAACCAATAAAGTAATAAATAGTGTGGCATGTGCATATTGTATGGTTCTAAATGCGAAAAAGAGCGTACCAGTTATCACAATTAAAACTAACTGCCCTTCGATTGAAGGAACAAAATATAAAATAGGGAAACCGATTAAAATACCAATAATAGTACCACTCACACGTAAGGTAAGACGTCGTCGAGTGGCATTGTAGTTGGGTTGGCAAACAAATAGGCTGGTCAATAATATCCAATAGCCTCTATCCAATTGGAAAAATTGAATAATGGCATAACCAATACATAACACGAGTGACATCCTAACGGCATGTCTAAAAAGTGCTGATTTAGGCGTGAGATGTTCTTTTATTCTTAGAGCAATATCGCGCCACCCAGTTAAACCATCATCAGAAAGTTGTGTTTCTTCCTTTTGGTCATGGGATATTTGGTATTGCTCTGTACTAATACTTCGTAAAAGCGCATCAATACCTTGAAGATTTTGCAGTAAGTTATTTAAAGGTGTTATTAATTGAGGTTCTGAAGTCGTGTTTTTTAAATGACTTAATGCATTCTCTAAATAATTTATCGCGCGTTCTAATGAAGGATTATGCTGATATTTTTTATGCCAAAGAATAGATTGTGCAACTTGTTCGCAAGCTCGTGCTTGCATAGAAAGTAAGCGTTGAAAACGAAATAACACATCGCTATGTCGCAATTCATTACTTAATAGTTGGTATTGAACATGCGACGAACTTGCTCGCTCATGAATATCTTGAGCAACAAAATAGTAGTGAAGTGTGAAACGACTACTACGTTGGCCCCTGTCACCTTTTAATCGACTTAATAATGTAACTTTAGTTTGGTTCATCGTGTCAATTAATTGGCTATTTGCCATTGCTAAATTATAAAGCGAATGTTGATAGTCATCTTCGATATCAGGATCAAATAATGTTGCTTTAGCTTCGAGGTAAGTTGCAAGTTGTTGGTAGCAGCGTGTTAAATTGTCCTGAACTGGGCGAATTGGGAATAATAAGTGACCAACTAATGTTAAAGAGTTATACCAGATAGCTCCTAACAGTAATAAAACGGGTTGTTCATACCATTCAGGGAAAATAGGCATACCCAGCATAGTATAAATTGCGATTAATAAAGCGCCAAAGGCAATGGTCGCGTAACGTTGACCTAAAGCACCTAATAAAATAAATCCCCAAGTGGAAATGGCTAAACCACAAAAGAATAAAATAGGATATGGATAAAGCAGCCCTATTGATGCTGAAGCAAGAAGAAAACAGCATAAGGTGATAACGAGGTTTTTTAAACGACCAACAAGCCTATCATCTAAGTCAGTTAATGCAGCCGCTACCACGCCTAAAGTTAGAGGAATTGTATATTTAGGCTCTTGCCCTAAAATCCAAGGAAACAAAGTCGTTCCTGTAAGCGCGATTATTATGCGAATATAATATAAAAAGTGGCTATTATAGATAAATCGGCGGGCGCCATTTAGCAAAGTGAACACAAAAAGCCCTTAAATAAACAAGATGAAGATAATTACCTCTTAGAATATAGGGTTTATCACCGATTAAAAAGAGCTTAACAACAGACTATTTGTTATTTATTGCAGGAATTACGTATGGAACTGAAATCCACCCCGATGGGACAACGTTTAGCACAGCATCCTTATAATAGAGTCAAATTGTTAAATGCAGGTATTGAGGTCAGTGGTGAAAAACATCAGTATTTAATTCCTTTTAACGAATTGATTAATATTTTTTGTAAAAAAGGGATTGTGTGGGGGGAATTAGAATTTTTATTGCCTGAAGATAAAGTTGTTAGATTACATGGAACTGATTGGGAAGAAACTCAGCAGTTTTATCGTTATCTTTATCAGACATGGCAAAACTGGAGCAAAGAAATGAGCGAAATAAGTGCTCAGGTTCTTGAGAAACAACTCCATAATATTAATGAAATCACTCAATCAAATAGATGGATAAAACAGTCTAAACTTATTGAAATTCAACAGTCTATCAAAGAAAGCTTTTCTGCTATTCCTCTTCCTCTCGAACGTCTTATTCAATTTGATAATTGCCAAGCGCTCTATCTTCAATGCTTAGAGTGGTTAAAGCAAGGTGAAACACTTATTAATAAAGAAAACTCTGCATGGGTAACTCAAATATTAAGTGAGCATGAGGAGTTTTTTAATACGATTGAATCATCGCCATTAAATGAATCACAATGTCGTGCCGTAATTAATGGCGAAGACAATATTCTTGTTCTCGCGGGGGCGGGAAGTGGTAAAACATCGGTATTAGTTGCGAGAGCGGGTTGGTTATTACGCCGTCAGTTAGCGCAGCCCGATCAAATTTTATTACTTGCTTTTGGGCGTAAAGCCGCACAAGAAATGAATGAAAGACTTTCTAGTCGTTTAAATGCCGATATTATGGCAAAAACATTTCATGCTCTGGCATTATCTATTATTCAACAAGCGACAAAAAAACAACCTAAAATTAGTGAGCTTGAAATAAACAGTGAAAAAAGAAGAGCTCTATTATTAGGCGAATGGCGAGAGCAATGCCAACAGAAAAAAGCACAAGCAAAAGGGTGGCGGGAGTGGTTATCTCAAGAATTTGAATGGGATATTCCTGATGGTGAGTTTTGGCATGATAAAAAATTAGAAAATCAAGTTGCTGTAAGATTAGAGCGCTGGGTTGGTTTATTAAGAATGCAAGGGGGTAGCCAAAAATCTCTAATTGAAAGTGTACAGCCTGAATATACAGAAGCCTTTAAAAAGTATTTAAAATTATTATCACCATTATTAAAAGCTTGGAAAACGGCATTAAAAGAAGAAGATGCGATCGACTTTTCGGGCTTATTACATCAAGCTATTAATCTGATTGAAAAAGGGCGTTTTATTAGCCCATGGAAACATATTCTTGTTGATGAATTCCAAGATATTTCACCATTAAGAGCTTCATTATTAACTGCATTAAAACAGCAGAATAAACAAACATCTCTATTTGCAGTGGGCGATGATTGGCAAGCCATTTATCGTTTTAGTGGTGCAGAATTATTATTAACGACTTCTTTCCATCACTCTTTTGGCGAAGGGGCTGAATGTGCACTAGATACGACTTATCGTTTTAATGACACGATAGGAAATGTTGCCAATACGTTTATTCAGCAAAACCCAACTCAATTATCTAAGCCTTTAAATAGTTTAGTGAAAGGTAATAAAAAGTCAGTTGTACTGTTATCTGACGATCAACTTGAAAATTTACTAAATAAAATGAGTGGTTATGTAGAAGAAAATGAAACTATTCTTTTACTTGCTCGTTATCACTATTTAAAACCAGAATTATTAAAAAAAGCAAAAACACGCTGGCCTAAATTAGACCTACAATTTATGACTTTTCACGCTTCAAAAGGACAACAAGCGGATTACGTTATTATTTTAGGTTTACAAGAAGGTAAAGATGGTTTTCCAGCGCCGGCAAGAGAATCGATTATTGAATTGGCATTACTGCCTAGTGTTGAAGATTATCCTAATGCAGAAGAACGACGCTTAATGTATGTCGCTTTAACAAGAGCAAAAAAACAAGTATGGCTATTATTTAATAAACAACAGCCATCCTGTTTTGTTTCAGAGCTAAAATCTCAAGGTGTTCCTATACAACGAAAACCTTAGATTATTTTAATCTCTCTTTTAAATAACCTTCATAATCTGGAATTTTAATTGTAGATTCTTGTGAAAAGAGAGGTGATGAAATTAAAAAGTTCGCAGTTGCACGATTTGTTGCAACTGGGATGTTCCAGACCGTAGCTAAGCGTAGAAGAGCTTTAACATCTGGGTCGTGCGGAACGGCATTTAATGGGTCCCAAAAGAAAATCATAATATCAATTTTCTTTTCAGCGATCATTGCACCAATTTGTTGGTCACCACCCATTGGGCCACTTAGCATTTGAGTAACAGTAAGACCTGTGTGGTGGTTAATTAAATTACCGGTAGTTCCTGTTGCAAATAACTTGTGTAGAGACAGTTGTTCACGATTATTTTCAACCCATTCCAGTAATGAGCTTTTACAGTGATCATGGGCAACAAGCGCGATATTTTTTTCTTTTAAGAGCGTGCGGTCAATTTGTTCCATTTGATACCTTTAAAAATAAATATAGTAATTGTTCCAGTTTTCAAAATACCTTTTTTTTATCTTATAAGCTATGAACAGATCAAGATACTATGATGTATCATAATATTTTCAATCTTCATGATGAACGGAGTAGATAAATGGTGGATTCAGACATTTATGACATTTTAAGAAGCGTTAAGACCATTGCGCTTGTTGGTGCGAGTAATAAAGAAGATCGCCCAAGCTATAAAGTCATGAAATTCCTATTAGAACAAGGCTATGATGTTATTCCTGTTAATCCAGGTATGTCAGGGCAAACCTTACTGGGGCAACAATGTTATGCTTCATTAAAAGATATCCCTGTTGCTATTGATATGGTTGATGTTTTTCGTCAATCTGACGTTGCATTAGAAATTGCACAAGAAGCAATTGAAATTAATGCCAAAGTATTATGGTTGCAAATTGGTGTTATTAATGAAGATGCTAAAGATTTAGCTGAAGATGCAGGGTTACGTGTGGTAATGGATCGTTGCCCTAAAAAAGAAATTGAAGCACATGGTCTTCCTTGGTAATACACCAAAATAAAATCGCCGAAAACAAATCGGCGATTATCATTTCATTCAGATCACTGCTTATGTAGATTAATTGGGTTAATTTCTTAATCGTGGTGCCTGTAATTGGCTACGAATTGACTGTGATAACTCATCCAATGAGTCATTATCTAAGTGTTCATCTGAAACTTCATAGGTTATCTGCGCTTCAGCAAGATAAGTATGAACGGGTTGTCCTTCATCATCTTCCATCACAACATGGTACCAAGGTGCTGCTCGCAAGGTCACATTAGATGCAATATCATCCTCATTAGGTTGATCAAGGGAATATTCAGCATCCACATCGACAACAACGCCTAAGTAGCCGAGTAATTTATGTCTAACTTGCTGTCCTATCCCAAATTTGCTGGCGGTCATCATAGTATCACCTCCATAGAGCCTTGCTTATTGGTTATATATATGAGGGCATAAAGTGAAATTTCAAGGATTTCAAAAAAATATAATCCTTTGCTTTCATTATGAATAAAGAACCTCACAAAATCAGATTATCTATTGTATAAAGAAAAGACAATAACCAAGACAGAATTTTTATTTGAAGAACACTATTAGAAGGGCATATGAAAATCGGTAGAGAATATATTATTCAAGGGCGAGTTCAAGGTGTTGGTTTTCGTTTTTTCACTTATCAATGGATGAGAAAACAACCAATAACAGGATATGTTTGGAATCGTGATGATGGTAGTGTGGGAGTAAAGGCTTTCGCGAAAGAAAATGCGTTAAAAGAATTTGAGGATTGGTTAGAAGCTGGTGGCCCAAGAAGTGCCAAAATTACATTTTGGTCTGCAACATCTTGCGAATATGAACAAATGGCAGATTTTTCAATCCACCATTATGAGTAATATTATTTTAATGATTTTTAATTATCTTTATCGAAAGATAAGATTAAATACATTTGACGGGTTTTGGTAAACCGGCAAGCTTTGTAGCTTGTTTTGCCGGGCCTTTAGGAAACAAACGATAAAGATAACGGCTATTTCCTTTTTCATCGCCATATTTTTGTGCAAGTGCTTTTACTAGCATGCGAATAGCAGGGGAGGTATTAAATTCTAAATAAAACTGGCGAACAAAACGAATAATCTCCCAATGTTGTTCTGTAAGCTCAATTTCTTCTAGTTCAGCTAATGTTGGAACCATATCTTCATTCCACTCATTGCTATTTTTTAAATAACCGTGACTATCTGTCTCGATTTCTTTTCCGTTAAATACAAACATGTGCGTAGCAACCAATCAAAAATAATACCGCTAATTTAGCAAAAATAAGGAAAATACCCAAGTAGAACCCATAAATCGTTGATAAATTAAGCCATTGACTTGTAATGCGTTTAATTTTACGGCAAACAGTACAATAAGGGCTTTACAACATAAGCTTAGGTGTTTATATTGCTCCCCATTGCGGAGGGGTGGCCGAGCGGCTGAAGGCAGCGGTCTTGAAAACCGCCGATGGGAAACCATCCGAGAGTTCGAATCT
Source organism: Proteus sp. fly-1013 (assembly GCF_040140245.1). Taxonomy (NCBI): domain Bacteria; kingdom Pseudomonadati; phylum Pseudomonadota; class Gammaproteobacteria; order Enterobacterales; family Morganellaceae; genus Proteus; species Proteus sp. fly-1013. Next base: position 349,773 of record NZ_JBEEWD010000001.1, read on the forward strand.
CTCCTCCTCCGCCATTTCATTATCTCCTAGCGTCTCCTGAAGTCTCCTAATCCCAAGTAAATCAAGCATTCCAACAAAATCATTGTCTCCTGAAGTCTCTTAACGTCTCTTGAAAGCTCTATCATTTGTTGTATAGTTTTTTGTATAGAAATTCCCTCTACAATTTTCCTATACAATATTGGTGATTTTATGAAGCTAACGGACATGGTGATTAAAAAAGCCAAGCCACGAGAAAAAGTCTATTCACTGGGTGATGGCAACGGACTGTCTTTAATTGTTGAACCTAAAGGATCAAAAGGGTGGAGATTCAGATATCAGTTCAATGGCAAATCAAAGATGATATCGCTTGGTATATACCCTGTCATTACATTAAATGAAGCCAGAGAAAAAAGAGATGACGCTAGAAGATTAGTTGCAAATGGAACCGATCCGTCTGAGCATCATTACTTTGCTTCATCCACCACATGATTGTGCTTGCATCAGGCTCTTCTCCATATTGCATGGATGATTCTAGAGAAATGTTAATTTCGGTACTTGCGCCTAAATCACCAGTTTTGTGGTCAAAAAATACAGCTCCAATTGAAATTACTGGCGAGTTAGGGGTATTAGCCATCGTTTCTAGATCTAGCATTAAATTATTCATTATATTACCTTGATTTAAAAAGGAATGTCATTATTAAAATCTAATGGTGGCTCAGGTTGATGAGTTTGCGGCTGTTGCTGTCGGTGTTGCTGCGTCTGCTGAGGTTGTTGCGCTGGCTTCTGGCTTCCTGCCTGATTATCACCGTTACCACCTAACATCTGCATAGAACCGCCAATATTAACTACCACTTCCGTCGTGTATCGGTCTTGGTCACTTTGGTCTAGCCATTTCCTGGTTTGTCGGTAAAGAAACGCTAGAAGTGGTGACATTTACCTTTAAGCATCAACCAATGAGCCAGCTTGATGAGATGCGAGAAAAGCTAACTACAGAGTTCTTTGAGCAAATTATTGAAGATTGGGCGATTGAAGAGCCATATAACAAAGAAAACTTAAATCTATTGTTAGATAACTATCCATCGGCATCTCGTGCTATTGCTTCCACGTATTACAACGAACTATTAGGCAATCGCGAAAAAAACTCTTAACGGTCGCCGAAGCAATGTATGGCGGAATGAGTTCCAAAGAATCGGCTGAGTTCGAGCGCGCTTTTGGATTTCCGCCAGATATTGATGATGTTGAAATATGGCCTGATGTTTGGGATTCTTATCAAGTATTTTCAGCCATGAATACACAGTGGCGTGTAGGCATGAATGGTATCACTGGTTTGGATTACAGCCCATTAAACCAAGTGATGGACCTACTCAACATCAAAGATAGAGCGACCGAGTTTAGTGATCTACGCATCATGGAGGTTAAGGCGTTAGAGGTGATGCATAAGAGGTTGTAGTAGATTAGTTGCTAATAAAAATAAGAATTTAACACAATGGAAAGTAAGTGGAATTATAAATAATGTTAATGTATCTTAATTGGTACATCATTTTAGATGAAATGGAATTATTATGAAAAAGTGTAAAATAAAATTATCTCTTTCTTCTTTTTTTTCTCATTTAGCTGTTATTTTTCTTATTCCTCTTTATTCACTTATTATAGCTGCTGGTATTGGCTTTGCTGTCGCACTTGGATGGACACCAGATAAAATTAAAATGTGTACGTTTGATTTGATTTTTGCTGTAGCTGGATGTGCTTCTTTTATTTTATCTAAAATATTTAATATCATATATAATAAAAAGCCAAAAGAAAAAAGGGATTTGTGGCTTTTTTTCACGATACTCATGGATCTTTGTGCCATAGTTTTAATAAGCATTGAAGTACTGAGTAATGACAAGTCTATTGATTTTGATATGTCATCAGCCTTACTTTCTTTCTTTGTGGTGAATATGATGCTTATCATGGTTTATGGTCATAATAGTGAAACATGGGAAAGTAAGAAAATTTCCATGATGGAAAAGGATATGAAAAAAAATATCGAAAGGGCTATCAAAGAATCAAAAGCAAACTTAATTTATGAAAAAATAAAAAGTGAATCTCTAGACCTTAAAACAGAAGGTCAAACTATAAAGTCTATTTTTAAAAAAATTGAGAGTTCAAAAATAAATAAATAAGACGAAAAGTGAAAATTAATTTTTAGTTTCAATAAATCTAATGGTGCTTGATGGGTAAATGCTAAATTATTAAACTTTAATAGGTATCGCTCATGCTTAATATATTCTATTGTGATGTTCGCAAAAAAACACTCTGGTGGGTCTTTTATTATCAGAAACTCATAGTGTATTGATTCATATATTTAAACTTCAACTCTCATTCCAATTAAGATAACATTAACAAAACTAATTAAAGGAATAATGAGATCGTGAATAAATCAATAATTGTAATTGTCCTGTCTTGCATTGGTTTTAGTGCTTATGCAGGAACAACCTATACAAATGAAGAATTAAATAGGCTTGTAGAGTCGGGAACGCCACCGAAAGAAATGCCTGAGCAAGTTGATAAAATAAAACCAGCACCATTTCCAACCTGTAAATTAGCTATTAATAACATTTATAAAAAAGTGCATGGAGAATACCCAGTTGAGATAACAGGAAATGGTACAGATACATACGCCATAAAAGTATGGACATACGATGGTGTGGTAATGACTAAATGCATTGATGGCAATAGAATATTATCAGGAGCAGAGTACGAGTGATAGGTACGTTAGTAGCCTTGGTCAATAAGCGTTAATTGTCTTATTAATCGTACAGTTCATACTCATATAGCTTAATTCATAAACAAGGGCATCCGTGCCCTTTGTTGTTTTCTGAAAGCGCTAAGTTCAGTTTTTATTATTCATCACTGTTCAAATTACCAGATAACCCACAAAAACCAGTTAACTTTAGAGCCTCGCCATTAGTATTCGGCATTAAGTTAGGTTGGGGATTTGGCGAAAACACCAGTGATACGTTAAAAACTGAAATTCAGTACAGTAATCTATCAAATTCCAGAAAAGATGAATATGTTTGCAATGAGTTTGTTGTAAAAATACCAGCTGGGAAGGGAATAAGCAGCATTGGTATAAAAATACCTTATGCTGGAGGTGGGAATGGCGGGGAGTGGACGGAGTTTATTTTAAGGGGGCGAGTTTTTTGCATTTCCTGATTCAAGCTAGATAATAGTAAGGGATAAGACTAAGGATAATGTAAAACAATAATTATCTGATTGAATTCACACCAATAAAAAAATATATAAGGTGTTGTCGTATAATGACTTGCATATTTTATCGTTCTTTATATGCAACACTATAGCAAAATCGACACTAATATTATTTTTCATTATTTTTAGCTTGAAGATAATCAGTAAGAAATGCTTGTGCATTACCTTCATGGGATATCCCTTCAGAGTAATTTACTGATATAGGCTGAGGTTCTCCTGGGATATAAAGGTTACCGCAGCATTTATTCTCAATAATTAGAGCAACAAATTTATTTCCATTAATATTTATTGAGTATCGAGTATCTTTACTTGTTTTTTCAACTTGCATCTTCTGAATTTTTAAATTCCAGTCATGGTCAATACCTTCAAGCTGCACTAATGCTTCATTAGCATTACGATCACCAATACGTAGGGTCCAAACAATCACTCCTTGTTGACCTTTATAGGCAATGACATTATCTGCCACATCAGGGCGTTGTTCTGCGTGTGCGCTCCCTATTATGCAGGTAAATAATATAACGATTAAAGCCATTAACTTTTTATAACTAGCCATGTTTATTTATCCTAATATATTGTTATATAAATAATTGTGTAAAAAAATTTCATTAATATGACATTAGTCATCATAATGGATTTATTTATTTTTAAATAGAGTACAGGATTATTATTAGGATATTTCTTGTTTTTTTCTTGGCAAGATATTGTCAATTATTGAGAGGAAGAATAATATTAACTTCCAAATAAAAATAAGTTTCAAAAGTAATATAATAAAGTTTGATACAGAGAAGTTATACTTCTCTGTATTGTTTTCTATTTGTTCCCGTTTACAAAGATAAAATTCGTTCAGATATCAGAGACATTAATTTTTCAGATTGAACATCGGTGATTATCATTGTGTTCATACGACATTCATTTGAATTGCTATTGTTTTTAGGGGGCATTGAATCATCATGGATTGTTGCAAAACTTAAACCAACGAGTTTGCGTGATTCGTATTCAATATCAATATGGCCATTTATACCAGTGAAAATATCTGGGCGGATTAAATAACCGATTACACAAGGATCATGTAAAAAAGGATCAAATGCGGCATATCCACGAGACATTTTTGCGGCTGTTCTAGCAATAATGTTACCTTGGTCTAACGATTGGCATAAACCTGCTCTAATATCAGCCTTATGGGTGACATCTAGCCCCAGCATAGTAATGTGTTCTGCAGTATCAAAGACGATATGTGCCGCGTGTGGATCGACATAAAAATTGAATTCGGCTGCTGGTGTTATATTCCCATTACAAAATGCAGCCCCTCCCATTAAAACAATATCTTTCACATTATCCTTAAGCCTTGGTTCTTTTAGCATTGCCATGGCAATATTGGTCAGTGGTGCTGTCGGGCAAAGGGTGACTTCTTTAGGATTAGACATCACAGTATCAATAATGAAATCCACTGCATGTATGTCGGGATAAGTGTAATTGGATCTCGGTAACGTTACACCCGCAAGACCGTTATTACCGTGCACTTGAGTTTTACTCCCTCGACGCGCAATCAAAGGCCGTTCACACCCTCTGGCTAAAGGGATGTCGGGGCGAGACACAAACGAAAGAATATTGCGGGCATTCTCATGAACTTTATCAAGTTCAACATTTCCTGCGACGGTTGTAATTCCCATAACTTTAATTTCAGGTGATGCCAATGCGAGTAAAATTGCAATAGCGTCATCTACACCCGGATCACAATCTATAATAATTTTAGTCATATACTTCTCCTTTGATAACTTACATAACGCATTGAATAAAAAGTAGAATTAAAAAATACTCATGAAATAAATATCAGTTAATAAAAATACCGACCATCGTTGCAGATAAGCAACTCACCAACGTTGAACCCACGATCAGTCTAAAACTATTCGCCGCTATCATTTTTCCATGTTCTTTACTGATACTGGCGACACAAGCAATAATCATTCCGACTGAACCAAAATTTGCGAACGAAATTAGGAATACAGAGATAATGGCTTCTGTTCTTGGGCTCAGATCCTCTAATTTTATATAATCAATCATTGCAACAAATTCATTCGTTAAAATTTTTGTGGCAATAATTTTCCCGAATTCAATACTGTCCTGCCAAGGGACGCCAAGCACAAATGCAATAGGAGAGAAAATATAACCAAGAAGACCTTGGAAACTTATTCCTATGAGGTGTAAAAAAATATCATTCAACATGCTAATTAGAGCAATAAAGCCAAGAAGCATTGGAACTATCGCTAGAATTAATTTAAAACCATCGAGCATATGCTCTGTTAGTATTTCAAAAAAACTATGATGTTCATTTTTAGGGCCAGAAAAATTGTTAGATATCTCAATAGGATCGTTAGGGTTTATAATGGAAACAATAACGAAAGTACTAAAAAAGTTTAGGCAAACACCGATAAAGACAAATTGAGGTGATAACATTTGAGTGTAAGCACCCAATATTGCGATATCGACAGTAGATAATGAGCATGCAGCTATTGTGTACATTTGTGGTTTTGTTAAATTGGGTATGTATTCTTTAATTGATACATACACTGCCATCATACCCACAACGACAGCACTAACCGCTGAAAAAGATTCAAGTTTACCAACTTTTGCAACTTTATTAATAAGGTATCCGATGGTTAGAATAATCAGCCGGAGAATGCCAAAATATTTTAATATCCCAATAATTGAGCAAATAAACACTAAAGGCATTAGAGCAACAATAACGAACACAATAGGTGTTTTTGTGCTTATATCTCCAAATACAAAATCAATTCCTTTATTTGCATGATGTACTAAATATTCTATACCTATATTCGTCGTATTAAGAATTGTGATCCCAATAGATGTGTGTAGAAGTATAAAAGCAACGGTGGCCTCTATTAATAAAAGAATAAAAATAGGAATAAATTTTCTTTTTATTTTATTAGCATTGAAACTAATTGAAGATGCCACTATAAAAATTAAGAGAAGGCTAATAATGAAAATTAAATATTTCATAATGACCTCGATTATATAATTTATTAACGGGGTGGTTATTTATGCACTTCCCTTACATACGCTCTTTTTTTAATCTGACATCAACACTTGTTTTAGATGGCATTGATGATGCCCCTTTTTTTTCAACGGCCAATGATGCATAAGCAATAGAAAACTTAATTGCTTCATCCATATTTTTACCTTCTATTAATTTTGCAGCTAAAGCACCTGTGAATGCATCACCAGCGCCGCTTGTATCAACAACAGAAGCACTCATTGCTTTGTAATATTTCATTGTGGTGCCATTGAAATAAAGTGCACCACTGTCACCAAGTGTCATTACTATTTCTTTAACACCTAAGTTGTGTATTGCTTTTATGGCTTCCTGTGCTGAAATAACGCTATCAATTTTAATGTTTGATATTAATTCTGCTTCTGTTCCATTTGGTATTAATAAATCAATAGATGACAAATGTGAGACAATTTGATCTGAATAGGGCGCTGGGTTAAGAATGACATAACATCCCGATTTTTTTGCTATTTCAATCGCAAACTTGGTCGCATCTATATTATTTTCTAATTGAGTAAGAAAAATCTTTGCAGATTGTAGATTATTAATATCTGAAAGAATTTCAGCTTTAGTGATTGTTGCATTAGCCCCTAGATCAATAATAATACTATTGTTACCCGTGGTGTTCTCAACCATAACTAATGCATTTCCTGTCTTTGCATTGGCATCCTTAATTAAGGTATATGAATTTATCTTTGTAGTACCAAAATATTTTTCTGCGGTAGCGCCAAATGAATCGTCGCCTACTTTAACAAAAAAATGCACATGATCATTTAATTCAGCTGCCGCAACCGCTTGATTAGCACCTTTTCCACCAGGGAAAAAGTTTGTAGAGATTGCTTTGATTGTCTCTCCAACAAAAGGAAATCTTTCAACTTCTGTGACAACATCTAAATTGAAAGATCCTAAAATATATAATGAGCATTTATCTGCAATTTTTTTATCTCTACCTTGTTCTTCGCAATCAATTTGAAGCACTCTGGTTTCATCAATGGTTCTATTTATTATTGGTTCTAATTCAATTTTTTGTAATCTCACTCCACCATGAAATTTAGTTGCTATACCTAATAACTGTAATTCATCTATGTATCTTCTTACGGTTCTTTCCGATACATGAAGTAGAGCACTGAGCTCTTTTACATAGATAGAATTATCTTTCACTAATTTTTTTCTGATAAATGCAATACTACTCTTTTTTTTCATATCACCCTCGTTTGTTAAAAAATGTTTTACCATTTGTTAAGATAATAGAGGTTAATTAAGTTTATTCTGCTTGAGTAGTCACGTTTTTTGCTCGTAATTGGACAATTATCTGTCCATTTAGATAAATTTTAAGAAAAATATGTGGATAACGCAGTTTATTTACCGTTGGCTGATTATCTAAAATCGTAATGAAATAATTAAAAATTATTTACTGATTTTTGATTTTGTCATCATTGAAATGATTGGATATCTGAGAATGGATAGGAAATTGATAGCTTTTGGTATCCACTAAAACGTAAAAAGAATACCAATAAAGATATATTAGTGTTATCGCCATTGCCTAACATCTATTCGTTACCTGAAATTAAAAATATTCAGTTCAGAATTAATATAAGATAAAGAGAAATAATATCGATAGTATTTTCATATAAAATTTAATCAAATCAAAGTAATTGACTTAGTAGGATAAAAATAAAAAAAATATCAGCGATAACAAGTAATACGCCAATAAGTACTCTTATAAAAAGGCATGAAAGCGTGGTTGGTGGAGCTTTAGGAAATAATGCAGAAAAGCTCCAATATGCTAATGCTGCAATTAGAAATATAGCAAAAATCATATAGCTAATAAAAAGCATCATACTTAAATTCCTTTCTTGTTAAATGTTATATATTTAATTCTTCAATCTAAAAATGATTGTTTATCAGAGCATTACCATAGTATTATAAATTTAATTTACTATTGAGATTTATTAAGTCATGTTAGCATAAATGCAGTATTAAAATTTATCGTTATTATCTGAATCTTAAGAGACTTTATATCATTTTATGAAGATATCTAAACTTATTGTCATGATTAGTATTGGTATTATTCTGACATCGATTGTATTTTTGTCAGGCTTAATACTCTCTTTTTATAAAGTATCCGGAAGTGATATTAATAATGGTAAAAAAATTGGAAACAGTATTTTTACGCTTTATAACGATAAAATTTATGCTACTGTGCCTAGTAATGGAGAGTATGTCATTGTATCTGCGGACCCTAGCAGTTTCAGAACCCTATCAAAAAAGTTTAATTACCGAGAACGTCAATTTGCGATAGATAAGAATAATAGTTACTGCGGTAACCGTATTATTCCTGATCTTGATCCTAATAAAGTAGATGCATTAGGACACAGCTATTTTTCAGATGGCAAACACACCCTTTATTGTGCGCCTTTTACGTTACAAAATGTCGAATTATCTAACCTTAAGGAATTATATCAAACATGGTTATATGGTTGGTCATTTGGCGAAAAGCCTCAGACGTTTTACTATCCAATAAGAATGCTTCCTTTATCAAAAATACCTTATCAACCCATACTTGATGCCGATTTAATCAGCAATGGAGAGCAAGTTTTTTATGAAGGAAACTTGATGCCTGATGTATCCGTTGAACAGTTAAAAGCAATTAACATATTGTATAACGATGGGCCTTTAAGAAAAAGTCATCTTTATCATCATGATAAACTTAATGTTTATTATAAACAGTACAAGTTAGGTATAAATAATAGCCCTGATTTATATAGTTTCTATATTGGTAATTTATATCAAAATGCTTACTTATTTGAGCCTAACACCGGGCAAATATCGATGAACAACATCGATTTCCCCTTAGACAATGCACCTTATAAAGTAATAAGTCATCATGGTGGGCATGTTTATCATGGCTTATTTTTGTCTAATCAAGGTGTTTATTTCTACGATACTCAACAACAGAAAATTCGTAGAGCTGGAGATAATCCGTTCTTAAAAGGCCATTGGAAAGAGATAGCACCGTTAGTTTTTTCTTATAATAGTAAAACTTATTTTTTACAAACATCAGAAAATTGGGGAGGAAATAAATCACTAGGATTAATTTCTCGTAGTACACACCTTTATCTTCTAGATGAAAATACGGTAGGTGAGTGGAAAAAGCTAGGAGATGTTACTTATCATCGTTATGGTGAAGTGTGGCAAAAAGGGAATAGCTATTATTATTTTGATAAGTTAGGAACAACCCAAGGAATTTATCAAACGATATACAGAATCGTTAATATGAGCACTTTAGAACATCTCCTTAACGATGAATTAAGGGTTGATGAAATGAGAAAAATAATAGGGGATAAAGAACAACTACAGCCTGCTGGTGGTATTAAAATATTAACGGCAAAAACGCAGTATAGAAAAACACTGACTCATTTATTCGATGATGAGTAGAAATACCTAATGAGATTAATTTATTTTTATTATCACTATTAATAAAAAAGCACTTAATAAGTCATTATTAGGTGCTTAAAAATTTAGTCGCTACATGTTAATTACGTGCAATTATCCGTTTTTCTTTACGATCAAACCAATTTTCACGTAATTTGTCGTAACTAAGATTAAATGCATAAGTATAGAAAAGGAAAAAGGCAAAGAAGCCGACTTCTAATAAGAATGCACTCCACAACGACATATTTAATAAAAATGCCAATATTGGTAAACCAATAATCACAAAACTTAATTCAAAACCAATAGCATGCATGACTCGTATTTTTGTTGGTCTTGGCCCTTTGATTAAAGGCCAATAGCGGTCAAAAATCATGTTATAAAATAAATTCAATAACATAGCTAATGTTGATAAAACAATAGCAACCGTTCCCATTTGAAAAATTGAGCGACCCAAAATCCATGCACTAAGTGGCGCTGTTATTGCGATGGCTATCACTTCAAATGAAACAGCGTGAAAAACGCGCTCAGTAAATGTTTTTTGATATTGGCTCATATCCCACCTCAAATTAATTATTTAACAAAAAACGAGTGCAATTATTGGTGATATTTTGTATATATACAAAATAGGAGCCATCGAAAAAACCGATACCATAATGAACTATTCCATAGAAACCTTGCGTACATTCATTGAAGCAGCTTCGTTAAAATCATTTTCTGCGGCTGCGCGAAAATTAAATAAAAGTCAATCTACCGTCAGTAGTACGATCAGTGGATTTGAAGATGATATGGGCTTTGAGCTATTTGAACGTAAAGGAAGAGAATCAACGCTGACTTTTGCAGGGCAAAAGGTATTAAGTTTAGTTGAAGACATATTAGCAGCGGATGAACGCTTACAAGCATTAAGAATAGAACTATCTCCAGAAATGGAGCCACGGCTAAGCTGTGTTTTTTCTGATATGTATCAACCCCCTCATTCTGAACAACTTTTAAAGGTTCTAGATAAAGAATTTCCTCACATTGAGTTTGAATTTCTTGTTGCTGAAAACGATGATGTCATCGATATGCTACAAAATAATCAGGCACATATAGGTATGATGGAATCACGAATAGAATATCCCGCTGATATCGCTTTTGCTCGTTTACCGATAAGTGGTAAGTTAGGATTATATGCACATAAAAATCATCCTCTTGCGAAAGAAAATAAAATTAGCTATCAGCATTTAACGATGTATCGCCAATTAAGGCTAAGTAGTCGAGCTCAATTTATTATTAATAGTGAAAAGAATTGGCTTGCCCCTAATTATTTGTTATTGCTTGAAATGGCAGAGCAAGAAATGGGATGGGCAATATTACCCACTTGGCTAGTCGAGCAATTTGGGCATAAATTATTGGTTAGCCTAAATTACGATCAGTTTCCGAAAAAAATAGATATCGATTTAGTATGGTCAAGAAACAATCCACCCGGAAAAGCGGGATATTGGATGATTGATAAACTTTTGAAAAATAATATTCCACATCCTATTTAGGCACAGAAAATAAATCACCTTCATGACTAGTAGGCATAGTGAAGGTGATTTATATTTTTTGACAGTGCTACTTCACCAGCCACAAACATTGGTTTCTTCATCCATATCATAGCCACGTACAATATTGATAAGATCTTTTACCATTAAACTAGATATATCGGCGTCTAATAAATCAGCTAAAAAGCTATCTTTATCAACAGAAACACCGTTATTTTTGTTTGTTAATACTAAGGTAAGTTCTTGTGAGTCAATATTTACCTTATTTTTCAGCTCATTAACCAAAAATAAAACTTCTTTAGTAGCGACTTCTGGAATATATAGAATTTTAGGATTTAGAAATATTTTTTGAGATTTCTCTTTGCCATGAGTATTAATCAGTTCTAATAAGTAGCCTTTATTTTCATTTTCCATATTATTATTTAACCTTCGGCAAGTATTTTAGGATCGACATAAAAATCGACATTAAAAACAGTATCTTCAGTTCGGGCTTCTATTTTGTGCCATGTCTCTGGTGGAAATACACCAAATTCACCGGCATGGATCACTAACGTTTCCGTAGGCTCTGGGCTAAATTCATCTGCATATGCGTAATAAACAATCACTCCTTGCATAACAGATAGCTTTGGATAAACCCCTTGACGAGTTCCTTTATCTAAATGTCTTTCCCAAATAGATTTAGGCGCAGTATCTTTAGTCCAAAGTGGCGTTGATCGCACATGAATATAGTGAGTGGGAATTATAATTCGTTCCATTTTACCTCCCTAAAAATGAGTGTCTCATTTTTCTATTTTCATCTTATTTAAGAAAAAAATTATTGTTAATAATGCAATAAACTATTGTGCTATCGAATAAAATCTACCTCTTCTAATAAGGTATTTCAAATGCAATTTTGAAGAAAAAAATAATAATGTCATGCTGGGTTAATTAATATCTTGTTTTCCTTAATTAAATTATTTTTTAAAAGTTAAATTATTTTTTAAGTGCTGGTCGTTTTTTAGACGTTTGGTTGGTGTTATTATAGGGTTTTTACTCATCAACATAATTTGTTTGTTCTATAATTAATCAAGTCTAGGGTATTAATATTTAATTCATTATTTAACATAATTGAGATGTCACTATGGAATTAAAGGATTACTACGCCATAATGGGTGTCAAACCCACTGATGATACTAAAACGATTAAAACAGCTTATCGCCGTTTAGCGAAAAAATATCATCCCGATGTAAGTAAAGAGCCAAATGCAGAAGAGCGTTTTAAAGAAATTGCTCAAGCATGGGAAATATTAGGTGATGAACAACGTAGAGCCGAATATGATGAACTTTGGGCTCATCGTAACGATCCTAAATTTAGGCAATTTACACAACAACATTCAAATAAGGATCAAGAAAGCTTTAGCCAAGAAGATTTTGATGATTTTTACGCTTCATTTTTTGGTCAACACTCTCCATTTGAAGGTCGCCGAACTCAACAAGCACCTAAACAGCGTGGACACGATTTAGAAATAGAACTAGCTGTTTTTCTGGAAGAATCGCAGGAAGAGCATAAGCGTACAATTAGTTATCACTTGCCTGTTTATAATGTTTTTGGAATTTTGGAAAAAGAGATCCCTAAAACTTTAAATGTTAAAATTCCAGCCGGTGTTATTGATGGACAACGTATTCGTTTAAAAGGTCAGGGTACAATAGGTGAGAATGGAGGCGAAAATGGTGATTTATGGTTAACCATTCGTATTGCACCTCATCCTCTATTTGATATTAAAGGCCATGATTTAGAAATAGTTGTTCCTGTGGCTCCTTGGGAAGCTGCATTAGGTGCAAAAATTCCTATTCCTACAATAAAAGAAAAAATCTTGTTAACTATTCCGGCGGGAAGTCAGGCAGGACAAAAACTACGTATTAAAGGAAAAGGGTTAGTTAGTAAAAAGGTTAGTGGTGATTTATATGCAATTTTAAAAATTGTTATGCCACCTAAACCTGATGAAAAGACACGCGAATTATGGCAACAAATTGCAGATAGCCAGACCGATTATAATCCACGTAAAGACTGGGAGAATAAATAATGGGTCAATTAACAACAACTGTATTTACTGTTACTGAATTTTGTCATCACACTGGAATATCAAATGATGAGCTCAAAGAATTTGTAGCTCTTGGTGTGATTGAACCGTTAGAAATTGAAACTCAGGAGTGGTTTTTCGATGATAATGCTATCGTGGTGACACATCGTGCATTAAAACTTCATAAAGAGCTAGCATTAGATTGGCACGGTATCGCTATAGCACTGACTTTATTAGATGAAAATGAACAGTTAAAACAAGAAAATAAGCAACTACGTCAGCAGTTAATGCGATTTATAAATGAATAATCATTAATAAAATAGCTACTATAAGAGTAAACACTTTAGTGGCTATTTTTATGCCTAAATTTTATTAATACTTTAAATTTCTATATTTATTATTACTTGATTTTAAACATTATTTTTCATCACTCTCCTTGATTTCCATGATTAAAATGCCTGCTTTAAAAATAAGCAAAATGGCGTTGAGATCACATCTACAGTCATAAGTATTAAGTTATGATAACCATAATATTATATTTATCAATTTCTCTCTTTTAGTAATAAGAGATTTATTTTTTGTAAGGGAAAAATAATGAAGCCAATCCAAATCAATAAATTAATAGAATGGCGTAGAACGTTTCACCAGTTTCCAGAAATTGGCTGGACAGAATTTGTGACAACAGGGACGATAATAAACATATTGCGAGAGATGAATATTGAAGTGAAAACAGGCCCTTATATTATTTGTCGAGAAAGCATTTTAGGTCGAGATGAAAAATTAGTTAATGAGGCAATTCAAATAGCTGAAGAGAAAGGGATCAGTGCTGAGTTATTGGCTGAAATGGATGGTTTAACAGGGTGTATGGCTATTATTGATACAGAAATTCCTGGTCCTACCTTTACCTTTCGTTTTGATATTGATTGTGTTTATGTCCAAGAGTCAAATGATGATACTCATCTGCCTAATAAACAGGGATTTGCTTCATGCCGTTCTGGATTAATGCATGCTTGTGGTCATGATGGGCACACTGCAATAGGGCTTGGTCTTGCTCACTGGTTAAAACAAAACATTCACGCTTTACGTGGGAAATATAAATTAATATTCCAACCCGCAGAAGAAGGAGTGAGAGGTGCAAGAGCAATAAGCGATAGTGGAGTATTAGATGATACTGATTATTTTATGGGGATGCATATCGGATGTAATTTGAAAAAAGGTGAAATTGCACTCGATCCTTTTGATTTTCTTTGTACCACTAAATTAGATATTTTTTTAAAAGGAAAATCCGCTAATGCTATTGATGAACCAGAAAAGGGAAATAACGCATTAGCAGGAGCATGTTTTTTAGCTAATGAGATATTAGCAACACCAAGGCATGGTAAAGGTATGACACGAGTAAACATTGGAACCTTAATTGTAGGCGAAAATCGTAGCCTTATTCCTAGCTCTGCAAAAATGCAATTAGAAGTTCGTGGGCAGAATGCTGAAATAACACAATACTTATTTAATAGTATAAAAAAATATGTCGATGGTATTGCAACTTCTTACCAACTAGAAACAAAAATAGATATTACGGGTGAAGCGACAAATTTTAGAAATGATCGAGAAATGATAGATATCATGCAAGGTGTTGTTGATGCACATCCAGATTTATTAAATGTCGTATTACCTTTAGGAGGAAGTGAGGATGTCTCATTAATGGTAAGAAGAGTACAAGAGAAAAAAGGGAAAGCGATATTCTTCTTAGTCGGCGCAGATCAACGTGATGGACATCATAAAGAAAAATTTGATATCGATGAAGAGGCGCTTTCTATTGGCTTAACACTTTTTACTGAAGGTATTCTCTCTATTCTTGATATGCATAAATAAGAGAAAGGTCTCTTCTATTTATCGATATTTCATAGAATGAGACCTTAATAGCTATTTGATTGGAGTTGAAAATAAAGAAGTATCCGGTTGATGATCTTTAATAAACTCGATATAGAGTTGTGTTTCATGCTCTGTTTTTTTCGAGGTGAAAAAACAGATATTACTCATAATCGTCGGTGTAAATTCTCTATAAACAATATCATCTGTTTCAATAATAGGAAATGAATTAATTAAACTGACTCCTAACCCATTTTTTACAAATGTCATAGCTGTATCTTGATCAGAAACTTCAGCAATAATATTAGGTTTAGATTTTGATTTATTGAGTGCTCGATCAATAATAGTACGGCCAATATTACTTTTAACTAAAGCAATAAAAGGTTGTTCATGTAAATCATCAGGTGTAATGGTGTTTTTTGTACATAACTCATGTATTTTAGGGATCGCACAAATAATTTGAGTTTCTCTCATCGGAATTTGAGTCAAATTATAATTGCTATTAATAGTCATATTATCAGTAATAACAATATCAGCTTGTTCTTTTGCAATTAAAGAAAGTAGCTGTTCACTTCTAGATATTTCTAAATGGACATTAACTTGATATTTTTTGATAAATAGAGTGGTGGCATGATTGATAAAACCATAAGCTAATGTTGGTGGAACTAGAATTCGTAGACTCCGTTTTTTTTCTTGATGGTGAAAATGGCTTAATCGGCTGAAAGATTCAGCGATATTGGCGATTTCTTCATAAAGCAATAAAGCATCAGAGTTTGGTATTAATTTATTATTTTCACGAGTGAATAGCTTTTTACCACAACGTTTCTCGATCTGATTTAATGTCTGGCTTACCGCTGGTTGAGAAATACCCAGCTGCTCTGCGGCATTAGTGACACTTCCCTGATCGATCACGGTTTGTATGATTTCAAGGTCACGCAAAGTCGCCCATCCTCCTGACCAAGAAGTTCTTTTTATATTAATTGCCATTATGTTTTTTATTTTAGTCAGTTTATCTTGTGTCCGATTATACCGTTAATGAATTGATTATTGAATAATAGTGATGATGGAAATTTTAAACGGTTTTTATAAGGAATATTTTAAGAGTAAAGACGTAGATTATAAATGTTATTTAGGATTTATAACTTTCATTATAAAGTGGGTGGTGTGATATTATAAAACCTGTAAAGTAATGTTATTAAAGGATTAATTATATGAAAAACCGATTTTCTTTAAAATATTCATTATCAGTAAATGAATTAAAAAAACTCCAAAAAAAAATGAAATCAAGAGAGAAAAAATATATTAAAGGCTATGCTTTTCTTTCTAATTTATTAATTCTATTATTAATATTATCTGGTTTGTCTATTTTTTTCTTGATTTTAAACGCGATTAATATTTATTTAAATAATGATATTGTAAGTGATGAGTTACAGAGACTGAAAGATCTTAATCTTTATATTCTTATTATTTTTGCTTCTTTATTAATTATGTTAGGACTTTTTTCCTATCTAGATGAGTATTTAACCAAAAGAAATGAAAAAAGAGAAATTGAAGGAATTGGCCATAATTTTGACTTAAGAATAAATAGAAAGTTTATAGAGCAAAGATATGAAAATATTTCTTATAAAACTTATTGGTCTGCTGCTATAGATACTTTTGTCTATAAAAAATATATTTTTATAGATTTAGAAAGATATAATTATATAATAATTCCAATAAGAGCCGTCGGAACAATAAAAGAATTTAATCAACTATTTGAATTTATACAAGAAAAAAGTAGAAAATAGATTTCAATAAAAGAGCTTCAAAAAATAAAATTGGAGCTCTTTTTTTAGGTTAACACAACAATATTAACATAAGTTATTATCAGATTTAATGTATTGCTATCGTCTTTAATATCAATGGTTATTTATATAAATAACACTGTTATCAATTACATTAAAATAATGTTAATAACAAAACTCATCTGGTTTTATTTGTATACGAAATATACCTTTCAATAAAGCGCTCTGATATTAATATGATGCGTAAAATTAATATTTTTATTTCGAAATATAATGATCATTGAGATATAAATCACGGAAACTCAAGCTTTTTCATTGCTAATATTTCGCATCAAATTATCTATCTGGTTTTTTATTTTGATTCTAAAAAGATACTTAATTGATCTATAAATTATAAATAACAAGCAAATGGGGAGTTTTATGTCTTTATTCAAAAAAGGTATTATTGCTTTATCCGTTAATATTGCATTAGTTTCTTCAGCTTTAGCCTGTACAACGCTATTAGCGGGAAGCGAAGCGACAAATGATGGTTCGTTGATTATTGCTCGTAGCGCAGATAGCGATGCATTAAAAGCACAACATTTTGTTATTCATCCGGCTAAAACGAATCAAACGGGAATTTACAGTACCAAAGAGCATAATGGTGCTAATAATTTCACTTATCCATTACCTAAGAATTCATTACGTTATACCACTGTACCGAATTGGAAAACACAACTCCATGGTGCAACCGGATTTAATGAACTGGGTGTGGGGGTTAGTGGTACAGAATCTATTTTTGCTTCACCTAAAGCGCTCTCTTTTGATCCCTATGTTGAAGATACTGGGATAACTGAAGATGATATTCCAGATGTCTTACTCTCAAGAGCAAAAACAGCTCGTGAAGCAGTGGAATTATTAGGAAGTATTATTGAAAAACAAGGTGCTGGTGAAGGATTTGGTGTTGCTGTTGTTGATAAAAATGAGCTTTGGTATTTAGAAACTGGAACAGGGCATCATTGGATCGCACAAAAATTACCTAAAGATAAGTACTTTGCGACAGGAAACCAAGGCCGATTACAACAGTACGATATTAACAGTGATGATGTTTTAGGCTCTAAAAATCTAGTGGAATTTGCTGTTGAGAAAGGGCTTTATAATCCTGAAAAAGAAGGGGCGTTTAATTTTTCAAAAGCTTATACACGAGATGATGAACGAGATCGTACTTATAATGATCCGCGTGTGTGGGTTATTCAGCAACAATTTAATCCATCATTAAAACAAGCGGTGGATGATGGTCGTAATTTCGCACCTTTATTAACACCAGAGAAAAAAGTATCTGTTGAAGAAGCTAAAGCGATGTTACGTAATCACTTTGAAGGAACAGAGCACGACCCATATACTAATGGATTAAATGGTCAAGAATCTTGGCGTCCAATTAGTGTATTTAGAACTTATGAAGCGCATGTTATGCAAGTCCGCCCTGAACTTCCTCAAGAAATAGGTGAAGTGACTTATGTCGGTTTAGGTATGGCGGATTTAACTGCATTTGTTCCGTATTACAGTGGATTAAAAGCTTATCCACAACATTATGGAATAGGAACAAATCAAGCAGACAGTGATTCTATTTACTGGAAATATCGTAAGTTACAAACATTAGTAATGACAGATTATCCAAAACTTGCACCAATTGTGAAAAAAGCTTACCAAGAATGGGAAGCAAAAACTGCATTAGAGCAAAAAGAAATGGAAGCTAAATATCTCACTATGGTGAAAACGGATAAAGCCGGTGCGGATAAAATGCTCAATGAATTTAATTTGCGAGTCATGGCTGATGCTGAAAAATTAACTGAAAACTTAATGAATGAATTGTTTACAGTAAGAACAAAAGACATTCAAGACGATATTTTCTTTGCTAATAAGTCTAAGAAGGATTGATAGAAAAGAAGTATTTTAGATATTTATTTGAATAGAAAGATCCCAATTTAATTGGGATCTTTTTTGTGGATAAAACTCATTAAAGAACAGGAATATAGTAGCTAATTTTTTGTAGGTAATGGCTACTTTGATCAAGTAATTTATCGTAATCTACAGATTCTTTTAGTGTATATCGTTCGATGTCAGGACCCGGTCTGCGCAATAAATTCATTTTCGGTAGCACTTTGGTATAGACGGTATAAATAATGTCATCATAACCCGTTAATGAATCTAAGATTTCATTCATATGAAATGTAATGGCCAGATAGTTGCCACTCGGCAATTCTAATTGTGACATGGCAGAAACATTCGATGTTTTTGCTAATTTTTCTTTATCAACGGCAGTGCTATAAATATACATAGTATCTTCTAATGTACTTGCAGATGCTCGGTGCATTGCATATAACTCTGTAGGGATTGTATGTACATCTTTTAAAAATTTACGCCAAAATTCTTTTCTGAATTTTTTCTTGTCTGAATCCCATGTTGAAATAGGCTTATTGTAATGATGTGACATGCCAACTAACTTTTGAGATGGGAATGTAACTACCTCATATTTAGCACTCAGTTCAACGGTTTCTAATGCAGGAAAAATCAGTTCACTAATATCCCAACCGGGTTTTTTTCTATATTCCGAAGGCGTAATATTAAACTGTTTTTTAAAGGCCCGGCAAAATGTTTGTTGGGAATCAAAGCGATACTTCAACGAAATATCTAAGAGGCTACAACGTGTTACTCTTAACGCGTAGGCGCCGCAAGATAAACGACGAGCGAGTATGTATTTTCCTAAAGATATTCCTGTATACGCTTTAAATAAGCGCTGAAAATGCCATTTTGTATAGCCTGATTTCTCAGCAACAATATCTAACGATAAACGTGAATCGAGATTTTGCTCAATCCAAACGATGATATCTTTAACAACATTCTCTTGTAGCATGAATATTCCTATTATTTTTTTCTATCGATATTTTTCAACAAGATCGACTTAATTTATTGAACTACAATAAATTTATAGGTGTTAGGATAATAGCATATCGTATAGTGATAGTTACATTGAATAAAGTAAAATAGGCGGGTAATAATGTAAAGTTATGTATTGCAATTTATTTGAATCAAAATTGACATTAATTAAAAAATTGTATTTTAACTCAGTCATCAATGATTGATGATTTTTTATTAAAATTAATCTTAAATTAAAATATTCATATATATTTGGGGGTTTTAATAAAATGCGGAGATATCCTATTTTATCTTTAAAAGATAAATCCTAGTCTAAATTTATTAGTAATATCTTACTTAGTTATTTTAGGAGATGTAAATGAATAAGTTACTTTCTATTTCTGCTATTGCTTTAGTTTCTTCATTAATAACAGCTCCTGCTTTGGCAGCTAAAACGGATACTTATAACTGTGAAGGCCAAAAAATCAGAGTTTCTTTCCCTACTGAACAGTTAGCTGTTATGTATTACAGCGATGAAATTATTGTTTTAAAAGAGGCTGTTGCGGCTAGTGGTGCTCGTTATGTTGGTGAGAACTTCCAAATTTGGGGCAAAGGTAAAGGTGAATTTAATTTAGCAACGATTTCAGAAGATGATGCAGTTAATGGGCGAATTGCTGAAGATAAGGGCCGTACCTGTAAATTAGTAAAATAACGTAGAAACTAGTTATAAATAAAAAAGAGGGCAATTTATTGTCCTCTTTTTTTATAAGAAAAAGATTAAGTAAATATAATAATTAAAAATAAAAAAATAAGTATAGAAAAGTAATAACGCATTTTTTATCACACAAATAAGTTGGTCATAAAAAACAAATCAGTTATAAAGATAGTCTTATTATGATTGCTAAATGGTTTTTTATGATTATTAAATATACATCCAAGCATACTTGTCACTTATCCAAAATAGAGAAAGAAATACTGTATTTTTTGTTAATAGAAAGTTTTGGTGATGACTTTTCATTAGATGACTTTCAGCATGCATTAGGTGGTATGCATATTTTTGCTTATTATCAAGAAAAGATGGTAGGGCATGTTGCTATTGTTCAAAGAAATATGGCGATTGATAATAATCCTATTTCGGTAGGATATGTTGAGGCAATGGCTGTTTTAAAGGATTATCGTCGACAAGGAATAGGTAAAGAATTAATGACTCAAGCGAATGATATTATCAAGTCTTGTTATCAGCTTGGACTACTCTCTGCTTCTGAGAAAGGTATACAGTTATATTCTTTGTTAGGATGGCGTAAATGGACAGGTAAGCTCTTTGAATTAAACCAAGGTGTTTATAAACAAACAGAGGGTGATGATGAAGGAATTATGGCATTGAGTACTATAAATGAAATTGATTTAACTTCATCGTTATATTGTGATTTTCGTAGTGGTGCTCAGTGGTAGAGCCCTTACTTATTACAGCTAATTTGGTTATACTAATAAGGAGTAGTATGAAATCTACTCTTTTTTATTTTAAAAAAAACAAAAAATAAATTTTTGGTTTATCCACTTATCTGCAACTAAACAATATTTATTGTGAGTTTATATGAAGTCTTACCCTTAGCTAGTCTCAATATTAATTTTTAAAAGAAGAACTTTAAAATAGGCATTGCTATCCAATATGGCAGGTAATGTGTTATCAAAAATTAATAAAAGACAAAATCTAATGAAAATTAAAAACTCAAGAAAATATAATGTATCATTACCAGATAATAGAATTTTAACGTGGTATGAATCGGGTCCAGAGCAAGGTAAGCCAGTCTTATTTTGCACTGGTGCAGGTATGAGTGGTTTATTAGGTGTAGACGTTGACCTCTTAAGTAAACTTAATATTCGGCTGATTACGCCAACTCGCCCAGGATTGGGCGATTCTACTTTTGATTCTAAAAAATCGTTAAAATCTTTTTCTGAAGATATTTTATTTTTATTAGATCATCTTCATATCAAAAATATTAATGTAATGGGATTTTCACAGGGGGCTGTTTTTGCGATGGCTCTTTGTGTTTACTGTCATGTTGATAAATTACTGATTGTCGCAGGGCAAGATCAATTTGATTATCCTGATACACAAAATAAGCTAACAGATGATGTTGTTAATATGCAACGTCAAGCTGTTGGAGCACCAGAACTGTTAACCAGTTGGATTAAGCAAAATATAACAGCTAAATGGCTAATAGATTTTATTTTAAATTACAGTGCTGATGTTGATTTGGCTATTTATAAATCAGTTGATTTTCTCCCTGTTTATCAAGAATGTATGGCAGAAGCTTTTAAACAGGGCAATGATGGATACACTCAAGATTTGCTGATTGCGATGCAACCTTGGGGATTTTCACCTGAAGAAATAAAGACACCAACAACTTTATGGTACGGAATGAAGGATACTAGTACCGTTCATTCTCCGGACTTTGGAGATTTATTATTTCAACGTTTTCCTAACGCTGAGCGGCATTTATGGCCAGAAGAAGGTGGTTCACTTCTGTGGACGAAAACAGAAGAAATTTTATTAGAACTAGTTGATTAAGGTGATGTAGTACATTAATGATAGAGTAGATACTGGTTATCTTAAAAAATAACAGTATCTACTTTTTTATTCATGTTTTTAAATTAAAATAATGAGATAGGTAAAATAGATAATTATTTTTAACTTATAATTATTTTCTAATTTGGTGCGTGAAAAATTTTTTTAAAATAAAGATGAAAATAATTTGCTATAAAACGAATTATATGACTTAATAGCGTCACTGGTTTGGAAGTACAGACCTATTTATGTTAGTGCAGTTTTAAGTAGTTCACCGTTTAGCGTTATCCCTGATACCTCTTCGTTGCGAATTCCTTCAAATAGTGACCATAAGTAAAAATTCGAAATCAAACCGCAAACAATGCCTTATGGCAAAATAATTAATTAAAGGAAATCTTATGTCTAATACAATGACTGGTACAGTAAAATGGTTTAACGATGATAAAGGTTTTGGCTTTATCACTCCTAAAGACGGTAGCAAAGACGTATTCGTACACTTTTCAGCGATCCAAAGCGACAGCTTCAAATCTCTGAAAGAAGGTCAAGAAGTTTCATTTTCTATCGAAAATGGCGCTAAAGGCCCAGCAGCAGCGAACGTAATCGCTCTGTAATCTATTGAGTCGTTATTACTGTATATATTGCTTAATGCGATATCGATACAAGTAAGACCTAAAAAACCTCACTTCGGTGGGGTTTTTTTATATCAATTTCTAGCATTATTTAAAGTTGAGATAAATTTATTAAAACATATAAAAAATAGGATTATTAAAGTTATGTAAGTATTTAATGTAAATTGTTTTAAATTTTAAAAATATATTTACTTTAATACCTAATAATTTTTACAGAAAAATAAATTAATGGATAAATAAATTCTTATAATGGCAAAATAAAGGCATTAAGATATTGTCTTCTCAATCAAAAGAAAGAAAAAAATTTTATTAGAATAAAAGATATCAGATAAATCATAAAAAAGTAATTTAAGATAAAAAATAAAATTAATATTTAATGACTTATTTTAAATAATTGACGTCTAATTTAATGTGGCTTAAATGCTTTTTAGTTCCTAAAGGACAAACTTGTGTACGCAAAAAATATTTTTTCATTGCATCTATTACATCCAAAATATTTCTTAACTTGGTTTGGTGTCTTTATTCTTTTTTTATTAGTACAGCTTCCTTATTCTTGGCTACTTTTTTTAGGTAAACATCTTGGGTTGTTATCTCGTTTCTTTGTCAAAAGAAGAGTTTCTATCATAAAGAAAAATTTAGAATTATGTTTCCCTAATAAAGATAAAAATGAAATTAACACGCTTGTTATGGATAATTTATCGTCACTAGGTGTGGCATTATTTGAAACAGGTATGGCGTGGTTTTGGAGTGATCGTCGACTAAAGAATCTATTTGAAGTACAAGGGATCTCCAATTTCACTGATGCAAATGATAAAAAAGCTGGAATTTTACTCATTGGTATACATTCTATGTCACTAGAGTTAGGTGGTCGCATTATGGGGCTTTGTTTCCCTGTAAATGCGATGTATCGACCACATAATAATAAAGCAATGGAATTTATCCAAACCAAAGCAAGGTGCCGTTCAGATAAAGGCATGATAGATAGACGTAACTTAAAGTTTATGGTTATGGAACTAAAAAAAGGGAAAGCAATTTGGTTTGCTCCTGACCAAGACTTTGGTTTAAAAGGTACAACATTTTCTCCATTCTTTTCTGTTGAAAAAACATCAACCTCAAAAGGGGTTGCTATATTAGCAAAATTATCAGGGGCACCTTCTTTAACTGTTACTTTGGTCAGAAATGAAAATCAGAAAGGTAAAAAATACAGTTTAATCATTGGTAAAGAGCTGATTAATTATCCTTCTGAAGATATTCAGAAGGACACAGATAGAATGAATAAGTTGATTGAAACAGAAATTATGCGAGCCCCAGATCAATATTTATGGGCACACCGTCGTTTTAAAACTCGACCAGCAGGTGAAGCCAGTTTTTATAATTAACTCTTAATATATAAAAAAAGACCAACACATAATGTGTTGGTCACAGTAAATACTGGAAGCAATGTGAGCAATGTCGTTGTGAAAAACCAAGTAAAATACTCAACTATTCACAAGGTAAAAGATAATCATTATCACTTAACTTGTCAACCCTAGAATTTGTATGGATTTAGAAGATAAGAATAGAGGTGACAAAGTAAAGATAAGAAGACCAGAGGATAGGAAGATAAGAATTTTTATAAATGAGTTAAAACAGAGTTAGCAGATATAGAAATAAACTATATCTGCCTAATATATTATAACCATAATAGAAAATACCATTTATATAGTAATGAATTCTAATTCTTGGAAAATATATACTCGTTATTTAATAATAAATATTATTTCTATTTAATAGAGATTAATGTTTATTAAAAATATAGGGTTTTAAAGTTTCTATATTAGTTATATACGATATCCATTATACCTACATTTTCTTTGATCCAATTGATGCTCATTGAACCTTTATTTTCACTCAATTGAGCGTTAAATACTTTATTAGGTTCGATTTTATGTAGAGTTTCTTCCATTTCAGTACCATTCCAGCAATTTGCTTTGAAAGTATTTCCTACTGAATGAGTCATACAATTTCCTTCTACAATAGAGCCTGTAAAAGTAATTGTTCCTGAGCCGATAGTTTTATTGTTATTTGCCATAACTGGAGCAGATAATAAGAGTGCTAGACAAGTTCCAATAACAAAATTCTTTTTCATTCTATATTCCTCAATATTATTTATTTGACTAATTTCTTTGTGCACGATGAAAAATTATCTTTTCGTGCTGGGTTGATGGAAGGAATATTAGAGGAAAAAAATATATCAATCTGTAAAAAATCTTGATGGTTAATGACAGCTAGATAAAGATTTATGAATGATTTTATGATTTTTTCAGTGCTTTATTATTAGCGTGAATTGATTTAAATTTACATAACTAACTGAAAAATAATCAATAATATTGTTTTTGATTATTTTTGTTAATAAGTTAACTTTTTTTGATATTAGTTAAATTGCTTAATTTTCTAGTGATACATTTTGTCGTTAAAATAGAAAATTTATAAAATGAGTAATTTCAGAGTTCAAAAAAATTTGTCAAAGTATTACAAAGAAACGGTTATTAAGAATAAAAAATAATCTTAATTAGATGAGTTTTAACTGGATAAGATAGAGCCTATTATTGAAGGAAACTCAATTACAGATAAAATGCTTTATACTGGTGTATAAAATCTTAAAAATAATAGATGCCTGCAAATAGGAATATTAAAGATAATTTGCAAGCATTCGATATAGAAACTGGGGGCGCAGAATAATAAAAAGGTCATAGTAGTTGAGCTGACCTAAGTTTATATGACTAATTGAAATGCTTTTTATTATTGAGAATAAATTGTTTTAGTGTCGTTGCAGATTTCCCTGTTATTTTCTCAAAGTTATCAAATATCTCACCGTCTCTAGATAATTTTCCAGAAGTAAAATCAACATAGTGATCGTAAATACTTTTCATATAAGCAAGCTCAAGCTGACTTTTGAAGGTGTTGTATATCTTGCTTTGTAACTAATCTGAGTTTTATTGCCATATACCCTCCCATACATTGCAAAAGATATAACAGCCCTAATATGTTTGCGCTATGGGAAAAGAATATAAAAGCACGTTTAGTTTGAAAATAGTGGGGATTTAGTGATTGAGCATCTTAAGAAGAGAATTCAGATAAAAAAATCCCCGCACAAGGCGGGGGAAAATTAAATATCTATCAGTGATGAAATACTGAAACCAATAGTAAGGGAAAAAAAGATATCAATCTGTAACAAACTTTAAAAAGAAATAATAAGAATAAGTGCAGAATTAAAATGATTTTCTACAAAGATAAATGGCTGTGTAAGTTTGTTGTTATTTAACTAATTGATTTTATTTGCTTTTAAATTTCATCTAACAGTGAGGCAAAATGATGTAAACAAAAATTATCTTGGTTTAACTATAAAGTTTGCATACATTTAGTTGAAAATCTTGATAAATAGCTTCATTTGTTAGAGTAACAAGATGTTTATTTTAATGAGAATAGAATTAAAAATAGACAATAATAAAATGTAGTTATTGTCTATTTGGAACAACTAAACAAAGGGAAATGTATATTTATCGACTAGTTACCATTGAGTAACATCAATTTCATTGTTCTGGTATACCTTTGCAATATAAGAAGAAATGTTATTGCGTATATAAGGATTCTTTTCTTTAGGGTACATTTTCCAAGCTTGCTGTAGATAAGGTAACAATGCACTGTCAATGTAATTTGATCTCGATAATGCCTGAATTGCACCTAAGCTGATCTCTTCATTCTCAGAGATTGCGAGTTCATAAAACGCTGATATTTTATCTTTCAGATTAACATCATGAGAAGCAGCATAAATTGCACTTCTTATTATTTCTACATTTTGGTGAGTAAAGAATGGTTGGAAATCCTCAACTAAAACAGCGTTTAATTCGGTGAAAGAATAACCGATAAAACGCAATGTATCTTCGTTATTAGTTACTTTAAGTATTGGGAGGAGACTCTCTTTGAAAAGAGCACATTGATCTTTATATTTAAAGTAAATAATAGGAATAACCACATCTGTTTTTTCATCAAATGGAGCAACTAAAGCTTGCTGAATATAAGGCAGTGCTTGTTCTTTAAAATAGGTGGCTAAAACATTTAATGAAACTTTATATAACTCAATATCTTCAGTTTGTAGTTGTTGCTTTAAAAAATCCAAACTGTTGTTGGATAATTCAGGTAGTTTAGTTAGTGAATTGATCGCACTAATTTTTTTCGTGATATCTTCATTATTTTGGACAAATTGAAGTAACGTTTCTTCATTACCGCCCATACGATGACCAAACCAGCTTGTGTCATAGCCTAAAATTACTTCATCTAACCAACGTTCATACCATTGTGTAAATGAAGTTTCATAGGAAAATGTGTAAGGAGTATCTGAATTAACCCAATCGGAGGTATATAAAATATGGCCTTTATAATCACCATTAACGACTAATAAAAGATCGTATTCGCAACCACAAGTACCTAAATAAAGTGTACCTTGATGAACTCTATCGCAAATAGTATCAAAGTCTTCATCACTACAGTCTTCGGGTACATGACATAATGCTTTCCATTCATCGATATCCATTTTAGGGCTAAGTAAGCAAGGCAGGGCACAATTTTGTATGCTATTTCTATCGATTGCATCATCAAAAGCATATAGACCATAGTAAGGACCAGCGCCACCATAAGAGCCTGTACCGCCATTACCAATTTCAGTCACAAAGGCGATATAATCTTCAGGAAATTCACATCCTATTTTTGCTTGTAACTGATTAACTTTCTCTTTTGATAGCGGAGAATTTAGCTGATATTTATGATTATCAGCACCAAATTCTTTATATTCATGATCAATATTAGCAACGAGTGCTAATTTCTCACGGATACGTTCAATACGATTATCTGCATATTTTTTATTAAGTTGTTCCCATTGCTGCTCTGGTGTTAGCTCTTCATTTTTTCCAATGATCGTGGAAATAAAACCCATAATTTAAAGTCCCTATTGATGATATGGTTTAATTATAAAGTGGTTATTTCATAATCCTTTTTAGATAGTGAAACCAAATACAATATTATTATCTTACTTAAATTTCACTATAAACTATTTTAGCTTCAATAAGATAATAGTATTTTGTATGAAAGCTTATCCTTCATTTAGTGTTAAGTGGTGTATGGTTTTATGCAGATAAAAAAAAGACCAACGCTAGGAGAGTTGGTCAATAAATACTAGAAGCAATGTGAGCAATGTCGTTGTGAAAAACCAAGTAAAATACTCAACTATTCACAAGTTAAAAGATAATCATTATCATTTGATATGTCAACCCTATGAAGATTGCGGTCATTATTTATTCACACTAAAAGCCAATAGGTTCTCTTACTTTACAGAAACCAAAGTGGGAATTTTATTATTAATAACAATGAGATCACTATTTTCTGATTGAGGGCTTATTGTATTTTTAACAGCATTCATTTTTTTCATTTTGTTGACTAAATCTTTAAAGTATTTAGAGCGTAAACGTATCGTTTTCTTAACCATGATTTTTCTCCTTATTGATGATAGCTATAACAATAATAAGGATACCCTTTAAATGCAAATGATAATCAATACCATGTGTGGTGATGTATAATTTGATGATAAATGCTCATAAGTAAGTAAACAGCATTATTTTGTCTGCATTTTTGTGTACAAGTTTTCTTATCTTCAGTCTCTTGATAGAGTGATATTATGAAGAATAAAAGGAACTAATAGGGAATTTTGCGATGGCATATGATTTGACGAAGAGATTAGTCATAGGGCTTTCTTCTAGTGCATTATTTGATCTGCAAGAATCCGATAATATTTTTCGTACAGAAGGGGAGGAAGCTTATCGAAAATATCAACATAAAATGCAGGATATGCCTTTGGATAAAGGTGTTGCATTTCCTTTTATTAGCCGCCTTTTGAAATTAAATAACATTAGACCTGACGATCCACTAGTTGAAGTTATTTTGTTATCCAGAAATGATCCCGACACTGGATTAAGAGTGATGAATTCTATTGAACATTATAACTTGGGGATCACCCGAGCTGTATTTCTTCAAGGAAAATCGCCTCATATTTATATTCCAGCATTTGATATTGAGTTATTTTTATCTGCTGATCACGATGATGTTTTACAAGCGATTAATGCAAATTACCCAGCAGGGCAGATATTAGCCGGTCATGTTAATGATGATGATGCTGATGAATTAAGAATTGCTTTTGACTTTGATGGTGTGATTGCTGATGATGAAGCTGAAGTCATTTATAAAACTTCAGGCGAGTTATCTCAATTTCATAATCATGAAGCCAAAATGGTTGATGTACCTCATAACCCTGGACCATTAAAAAAATTCCTACTGCGTATCTCTGACATTCAAAAATTGGAATTAGAGAAAGTAAAACAAGATCCTACTTATATCCCATTACTTAAGATCGCTATTGTTACTGCGCGCAATGCACCATCTCATAAACGTGTTATTAACACGATGAGAGCATGGGGAATTTCTGTCAATGAAGCTTTTTTTATGGGGGGAGTGGAGAAAGCCAATGTTCTGAGAATTTTAAAACCGCATATATTCTTTGATGATCAAAAGCTGCATTTAAAATCATCATCTGAATTACCTTCGGTACATATTCCTTTTGGAATAGCTAATAAGAATATTGATAATAAGTAAGATATTTTGAATAAATCGAGTGTTTGGTATATATAGCATACACTCGATTTTTATTTTGTCTAATTATGCTTTTAATTCGTTATAAATAATAAAAGCGCTTAATGCTGGATCTATTTTATAAGAATGGTATGGTGTTAAATAATTACTTAAAATTATAAATTTAAATATTTGTAATTAATTGAAAGAGGTTAAAATTTTAATTTAAATAAGGAAAATTGAAGTGGATAATAATCATAGATTTTTTTCTGATGAAGTGTGCCCTAAAACTGCATTATATGGTCAATTTTATGGTGATAATCACTATGCTGGTCGAGATTACGAGCGCAAAATATATTATGGGAATAAATTCCCAAAAACTAAGAAAGGTTTTTATTTTAAAAAATTAATGAATTTTAAGTAATAAAAATAACAAGCAAATACGATAAAGTCATTTTAAACAAAAATATCAATGTGGTTTAAACTGATATATATTTAGAAATAAATTGATGATTGCGTAACTAATACAATTTACCGCGCTGAAAAATAACAGCGCAGCAAAATTTATTATTAAATTTTTTCAATACTAATAGGTTGATAACCTTGCCATAACGGTTTGAAATGTTCACCTGAATTATTTGGTATTAGATGAATGTAAAAATCACCGATTTTGCTCAATAAAACGCAATCATCAACATCTTTCAGATTGTCTTTATGTTGTTGCTGACTATTTACTAAAAGTGTTGCAATAGCTCTCCCTTTAGCTTCATTCGCTGATTTAGCAACAAATAAATCAAACTCATGTAGTTCAGCTAGATTTGATGGATGATAGCCTCCCACATTATTCTAATGGTGTGATCACTATTTTTTCACCATTAACAGTTATCTCACCTAAATGAACTGTCCATTTAACGAAAAACGCCGTAAACTCTCGCCCAATATGGGCGGGGATATAAGTACACTGAATTTAAACAAACCTCGCTTTAGCAGATTTTTTTGATACTTGTGTTCATTATAATTTTTATATTGATAACCTATTTGCATTTAGAGGTGATTGGTGAAAGGTAAAAGAGTTTTTATTATTCATGGATATACGGCATCTCCGGAAGATAACTGGTTTCCATGGTTAAAAGAAAAGCTTGAAGCTTTAGGATGTGATGTTGCTGTTCCAGCTATGCCCGAATCTAATTCACCAGAACCTAAAAGGTGGCAACAGCAGCTTACTGATGAAAATATCAAGCTCGATAAAGATACCATTCTTATTGGGCATAGCCTTGGTTGTATCACGCTTTTACGTTTTCTTTCTGAGCAAGCCTCTGAGAATGTAAGAATCGGTGGATATATTTTAGTTTCTGGTTTTGACCGTAAGCAGGATACCTTGCCCGAATTAAACTCTCATATTTATGAGCAATTAGATTATAACAAGTTGATTAAGGTATCAGATAAAAGAGTATCGATAATTTCATCTAATGACTGGGTTGTAGATCCCCAAGCTTCTAAAGATTTGGCTAATAGCCTACAAACTGAAATTATCATTGAAGATAATGCAGGGCACTTTCTTGATAGAGAAGGATATA
Organism: Proteus sp. fly-1013; assembly: GCF_040140245.1. Taxonomy (NCBI): domain Bacteria; kingdom Pseudomonadati; phylum Pseudomonadota; class Gammaproteobacteria; order Enterobacterales; family Morganellaceae; genus Proteus; species Proteus sp. fly-1013. The sequence goes on from NZ_JBEEWD010000001.1 coordinate 381,065, forward strand.
CTGAATTACCAATAATGCTCGATGTATTTAAAAATATGCTTGAATAGATAGAGTTTATAAATTCAAAACCTCGCATTAGCGAGGTTAGCTTTTGTTAATGTAAGGGATCTTCAAATTTAAAATAATTATTTTAATTTATTTTTAGATTTGTTCTTTATAAGAGCTATTGTGATAGCTAATATACTTATTAGTAGTGAAAAAATAAATAAGGCGAAAAAGATAAGAACATGTACTCCAGGTATCCAATCTATTTCAGATATAAAAATAGGATTTAGGTAAAAAGTAACAAGCATAAGCAGTAAACTAACCATAGCAATGATAAAGAAAATTTTCGCTATTTTCACCATATGCTCCATTTAAATGATATTTATTCGTTTAATGTTCAATCCTCTAACAGTTTCTGATAATTTATATATTTATGATATAGGATTAATACCTTTTCAAGATAATGTTAGCGTATTTTTATATAACATGAAAAACATAACTTTAATCGAATGATAGGTTGTTGAATAACCACAACTTAATCATAATTAGAAAAAGCTTTTCTTATCGTAATAATAGTTATTCCTCCAAGAAATATAATGAAGGAAATAAGTAAATAAAATATTAAAAAATTAGCATCACTCTCTTTAAAGATCATCATTATTAATGAAATAAATAGAAAAAATAAAAAGAATTTTTTATCACTCTTAACCATGCAATATACGTAAGAAACGAAAATAGATATTAAGAGAAAACTGAAATAAGCGATAAGTAAAGCAACAAACTCCAGGCTGTTAAAAAAATTAGCAGGTATTTCATTTTCGTGGGATATCATTATCAGCACGATAGCGGTTGCTATAAAACTCATTAAAGTAAAGATTAAAATAACAAACTTATCAGTATATAAAAATGACAGTTGTTTAAAACAAATAACTCTTATAGAAATTTCTAAAGAAGATACCAATACGACAATGCTGATAAAAAAAATAGCGGAAGAAGTCGCTAACCAGATAATATTATCATAACCAAATGTAGATATGCTGAGATAGAGCGAGGCTACCAAAGATAATAAAGGAGATATAAATGTTAACAACTTTTTGTTTTCTTGTTTGTCGTTCATATTCCTATCCATTATAAAAACAACAAGATATCAATTAGACATTAGAGTTTGATAACCGAGTGATTGTACAATGCACTCGGCTCTATCGGATATCGACACTACTCTGTTTTCAAATACTGAGTGTACTTTGAGGCTGATACTTACTTTAAATTGATATTATTATTTTTAGCCCACTTTCTTAATCTTCCATTAGCGTTAGCATAAGGCGAAGATGTGTTAAATGATATCATCCGACCCATTGTCCATTTTGTGTACCATGGTTTGCCATACAAAATATCATCCGTTCGTTCATTAATAAGTTTCACAATTTCATTTTTTACAGTCTGAAGTTCAGCTATTAGCGAGTCATAATTTAGCTCTCTGTAATCCGAGTAAAATTTTTGAGCAAGAAGACCAAGTTGGTTCCATTTATAACCCGTATCTGGAAAATCGACAGGTAGACCTTTGGCATCAGAAGTGATCCATTTTACAACAAGCGCATTCCACCCGAGCAAATAAGAAACAAGATTATGAACACTCATCTCTGTTCCTTTGGCGTGCCCATCCATTGAGTGTTCAGATGTCATTTCTGCCGGGATTGCATTTAAATAACTAATTAATTTATTAAAATTTTTATCAATAGCTAAAAGTAACTCAGCTTTTGTTTGTGGTACGCTCATAAGGAATTCCATCTCATTAAAATAGATAACCATAAAAGTTGTGTCGTGTTTGAAAACAAATTAATTATTTACTATCGACCACAATATGGGAAAGACTCTTTTATAAACAGTGTAAGCGCTGATTTTTGAATATAATTGGATCTCTATTTTTAAATAGTGGGCGATTTATTCCTTACCATACTTAATTTTATCAGAGCTCCGCGACTGTGGAGCAGTTTTTGTTAACTAACTCATTTGTTTAATATGAAAGAGTATCTGATTCATCCAACGAGAAGAATATACAGCCATTCCATTTTATGGAACTTACGAGGCTGATTAACATAATAAAAAGATTTTACTCTTCTTTAATCAAGGAAGGCTTCTCATATCATGCATCAAGCATTTCTTGTTTCTTTCTTAAGTAATCATATCTATCGTTTAATTTATCTTTTTTAGTTAGCCTACAAGATCTTTTTTACATAATTAGTTAATAACTTAAGCAAAAATTATAGTATAGAAACAGGGCGAGAATTGAGCTGTAACTCGGGTAAATCTGATGGGAGTTTTACCAGAGTTTTACCAAAGTTTTACCAGTAGCAAATTTCAGGCATAAAAAAACCAACCATAAGTGGTTGGTTTTTCTAAAGAATTTTGGTCGGCATGATAGGATTTGAACCTACGACCCCCGACACCCCATGATAACGACTGTAATCGTTATAACATATTGATTATAATTACATTTATTCACTTTGGCTGTGTAAACAAACAGTGCTTTTTTATCATTATTTGCACTATACGAATCAAGTACTTACATCTTATTTTACCACTAATTTGTTATAGCTCATTATACATAGTAAATAATGATGGGCTGATTAAGAATTTTAATTCCTTTTTTGTCCTGATGAATATATCTGATATTTCAGTATGAAAATTAACTAATAGTACTTTCGTTATATGATGTAATGTTCTTTGAAGAGTCTCAATTTGTTTGGTTCTGTTTGTACAAGTATCATTGTTCATTAACTGCTCAAATGTGTGTGTTATGTTTAGTTTTGCCTCTGGGGATGAGTGGATGTATAAGCATGCTCGTGAGTAAATTTGGTGAAGATAATTCCAAGTTCTCATATCATTATTTCTTTTAAGAACTGAGAAATCCTCTGTTTTTATGAAATCACTATATTCAGTATTATCAATATTATTCTTAAGCGTAATTCTTGCTATATTTTCTACGATTGATCTTAGGTTTAATTGCAAATATCTTTCTTTATTTGTAATGATTGATATTATTGAGTTAAGTGAGTCATAAATAATACCTTGTAAATATTGATAAAAAACATCTTCACCGGAGATATGGTTGTAAAAAATAATATTTTTAAAACAATTTGTTATGAGGTTTCTCTCATGATGTTCAAGAGGATATGCCTCGATAAAGCTGTTAAGAGCCTGTAATTCAACTTTGAATTTATATGGATCTGATATTGTATATATATTCATTATTTGTTTTTATTTTTTATCCAAAGGTTCATATTTTCTAAGGCATTATTCTTCTTTTGTTTTATTTTATAGTTTTCATTTTTTACGTTTACAACAATATCGCTACCTATATTGGTTTTTTTAGGTAGTACTTCTGACATAAGGTAATCATACACCTTTATTGAAATATGGTTTATTTCTTGAGCATTTAACTCTGAACAAAATTTGCAAACTTTGGCTACCATTAATGTTCTAGATCTAACTGCATAAGGTAAAAACTTCACTCCAAGAGAGTTAAAAACGAGGTCAGAAACATCAGTATTAAAACTAAATAATTTTTTTGATAACATCAGCAGAACTATATAACCTATAAATGACTCCTTTGCCGTAGCATTAAATCTCAGCTGATGAATTATTTTTATTTCATATTTTAAATCATTCTCCATTTCGTGCCTCCTCGAGCGCTGAAACTCTATTCATAAGTTCTTGACAAATATTGTGTATATCTTGCCTTGATTTTGTATAAGCAGATGCTATGTTACCACCACCGCCAACCATTAAATCTCTCAGATATGATAATTTACTATTAAAAAAATATTTATCTGTAAATTTAGGATTTTGTTCAAAATCTCTTTTTATTTTTTTGGTTTTATCTGTAAGTCTATTTTCTGTATTACTATACACAAAACCTAAATGTTGTATAGATGGGTTATGATTTTCTTTCAGATAATCAATGACATTGATTAGGTTGGATGCACCAAGAATAGAGTAGTAATCGATTTTTATTGGGGCAACATAATAGTCAGAAGCTATCAATGCAGCATCAGTAAAAATTGAAATAGTAGGAGGGCTATCAATTAATATGTAATCGTATTTACTTTTTAAATCATTATCAATAATAAATTTATTAAGTTTTTTTACTCTGATTGAAACCTGATCAGTATCAAAAATAATATCCATGTTACCAAGGATTATATCTAAATTATTAGTTATTTCTGTTATAACATCGTCAATATTTATTATTTCTTTAGTTGTAGATATTGAATTTTTTGTTTCTAAAATTTTTCTAATTGTCTTGTTGTTTGGTTGTAATGTATTTATATATTCCTCAACCCTATTATATTTACCCATAATAGATTGAGTAGCATTAAATTGAGGGTCAATATCAACTAGTAAAATTTTTTTACCTAGGTAGTTTGATAAATACTCAGCAATACCAATACATAGCGTCGTTTTACCAACACCACCTTTCATATTTATAAAACTAATTACAGGTGCCGTCACTATCTTTCTCCATAATATCAAATTTATGTAATATTACAGCTAAAGATAAAATTTACATTCCTGTTATTCATACAGTATGCTTAAAGTAATTCACAATGTGGCACTTCAACCCATTGTACATGATTTTCAGTATAAATTTTTGTCGACTCTGCATCACTGTGAGCCATTCGAGCTTGTGGATCAAAACCACGTTGTTTAAACATAAAGGCCGCCAATGCTCTTATTTCATGAAAGGTAGGCCTTTCATCTAAAGACAAATGACTGGCAACGCCCACTCGATCACGTAACGTTGAAAATGCTCGGCTAAGATAATCAGGTGCAACTTGTGTTGGATGATTAACTTCTTTACTTACCTTATTTGGAATTCGAGTAGGTAGCCTATGCACAATATAGGGGCTTGCCACATTGTCACGGCTATTATCAATGATTTCTTTTAATGCCTTTCCGATGGGAATAGCAACGTGAGAAGCTTCTTTGTATTGTACTTTTTGCCTATGGATATAGATCATTCCATATATTCCATTTTTAGGCTCTTCATACCAAACACATCCGCATATTCCTTCTTTAGGGGCTTTGATATTGTATTTTACTCGTGAGACTTCAAGCCTAGCCTGTGTTGTCTGTAATGCGAGATCCATTGCTGTTCTTAACCAAGGCTCTGCGGATGCTCGAATTTTAAGAAAGTCATCATAAGATAATCTTCTCCGTTTTTTACCATCGACTCTTTTCATTTTCTTACGTTCTGCTGGGTTATCGAACATAAGAGATTCATCTACCGCATAACTGAAAATCTTCTTTAAAAAACCTACTTTTCGATTTTGTACATTGGCGGAAGCTTCAGCATGGTATTCATTAATAAATCCATTAACGTGTTCCAAAGATATTTCATTTGATGGAATATCCTTAAAAAAGGATTTCACTCTTTCTAGGTCATTAGTCCAGTCATTCAACGTGCTTTTAGATGGTTGTTCATTATTGATGATCCGAGAAAACAATTTATCTAAATGCTCAGAGAAGGGAAGGGCTTCACCATATTGCCCTCCTGAATCAATAATTAATGAATTTACAGAAACGGATTTTTCTGGTCGCATAATATTATTGTATTCTCTGGCTATTGCGATAGCTTTTGCTTTATCAGCACCAATACATTTGCGAATACCGTTAGTTAGCGTTAAGCGGTACTGTTTTTTTGATGAATCGTAATACAGAAAGTCAGGTAAATGCCTAAATTCCTTTCTTCTAGGTCTACTGGCCATATCAAGAAGCCCTTATTAACTCATCGACACATGAAGAAATAACAGACTCGATGCCCCAACGTTCGGATGAATGCACCCAAACAGAACAATCAACAATTTTGCCTTTTAATAAGCCAGTTTCTACCCATTTTTTTATGGTTCTATTATCTGGAATAGAACCCATTTCAAATTCTCGTTTAGCCCACGCACTAGCTTTCATCAGTTTTCCGCTCATTTTGGTCTTGCCTCATCATCAATAAAATAAGTCGGTCTGCTGTATCACAGGAGTGTTTGACTTCTGCGTCAGTGCATGGTCTATTTCTTACACTGAACGCTAACCGACCTAATTTAATATCAAAACTTGTTAATAATTGGTTCCCTGGTTTCCAAGGTGTTAATAATTTCATGGTGGTTACCCATTGGTCTTGAATAAACCACCATGCTAATAACAACGAAAAGTAAAAACTGATTATGCTTAATCAACTTTTTCCCCGAATAATTCCTTCTACTGGATAGCACTCTGCAATTTTCCCTTTGGTCGCGAGTAATTCCTTATCAATTAAACAATTTTGTTCATTGGGATAAATATAACCGTAGGGCTCGAACTGACAATTCACTGAGCTGCATATCAAAAGAAATAAACCAAACATTATTGTTCACTCCTTTGTTGCTCAGCGGGAGTAGGCTGAAGTTCAATTTTGACGTGTGCTGGAAAATCGTATGAAACATGGCAACGTCTATCTGTTGAAACAAAGCCATGTGTACCATCAGGTAATGTGATCTTTACGGCTTGGTCTTTTTGTTGAGAGTGTCTAAGCATTGGTCTTGCCTTTTTGTGACATGTCACTTAATGAATAATAGCTGTATTTATAGGGTGCCCCAGTTGTAGCAATAACGCTTTTTGCATCGATGAAAGAGCTTGCTGTTCTTGCTCTGTGACATTTTTTGTTGATGCCGTAGACCATTCGATACTGCATTTATTGGTTGCTTCATCATGGGTAATAACAACTTCTAACTTCATGGCCATAACGTTTATCTCCTGATAATGCGCCCACTAAAGGGCGCTATTATGAATTAACGAACCATTAATGATCGGTCACCAACTTCTAAGTGAGCACCAGGTATTTCAATTCCGTTTTCAATCGCTTCTTTGATACCTTTTTTATCAGGCGCGGTGATGGTTTGAACATCAACCAACTCATCTGGCAACAAAGCTTCATTGTCGATAATGACTCGAACAACACCAGCTCTAGCAGTGAATGTGTTTTTTGTTGTTTTTAATTTATCTAATCCTGAAGCTAATAAGCAGTTAAGAGCATATTTCTTTAGGTTTTTAGCTTGGTTTTCGAATGATTTTTTACGATCAGATAAACGTTTAGATTCCTCATCAAGTGTTCTAGCTTGACCTTCGATATTACGAACGTGGTGCATAATCGCATCTAATTTGTCACCTAACTCGCCCTCGATACCTTCCAGCGTATCTGCGATATCTTCAGGAGAGAATTCTCCTGTTTCAACGAGTTGTTGTAATTTTTCGTAATTGGTCGCCAGTGCGATAGCCGTAGTTTTGGTCATTAGATTGCCTCTTCTTTCTGTTTCAGTTGGTCTAAACACTCTTTTTCGATTTGGTTTAATCGACGTAAACGGCCGGATAAATATTTCTCGTAATCGTTGTCACGACGTTCTTGTGCTGATTTGATATGTGCAGAAATTTCGCGCGTTAATGTGGATGCAATACCTCGCAATTCATTCTCAGTAACAGCACTACGCATCACTTCCGTATGTTTAGTAAATTTCTCGTCTAATTCTTTGCGAATACGCGTGATATCTTCAGCTTTTTCACTCGCGTTTTTAATTTCAAATTCAAGTTTATTACTTGCTAAGTATTCAGGGTTATCATGCATACCCATAAAGACATCAGAGCTAAAGCCAAGCATTGACAGTGCCTTTTTGATTGCATCAGTCAGCGATTTTTTAATAACTTCGCCATCAACTTTAATGCCATAGTTAGTCTGATAACGGTAAGGAGTCGCTCCATAACTTTCAAACTCACCGCGGGTTTCACATTCGATGATGTACCAAAAACGGATCTTAATTGAGTGGTTTTGTTCGCAGAATAACGAGCCGTCACCATCCCGCAAAAAACGGGTTGCAACTTGTTTATTACGCTCATCAAGAACAGGTTCTACAAGAGGCTTTCCATCAATGAATTTTTCTTCAAGGACTTCATAACCCCAGCCTTCACCAATAGGGCCGAATATTTCAGTTGCGCGCATAAACATGTAGGTGCTGTTTATACTGGTGCCTATAAATCCCACGCCTTCTAATGGTTTAGTAAAGCGAGGGTCAGTACGTTGCACACGCTTCCAAATATTAAGATTATTTGCATCACCTAAATTAAGAACTTCCTCAAGCACACTCGCGCGTTGCTCAAAATTATCGTGTTGTACTGATGGTATTTCAGGCTCTTTAGGTTCTTTAGTTTGCTCAACCACTTGAGCTCTTTCTGTCTTAGGTTCTATTTCTTGCTTTTTGCGTGAACGTTTAGGCTTAGTTTCCTTTTCAACGGTACTTTTGCTAGATACCGAAGGGGTATTATCCAATTGGTTAGAGGTGATACTTTCTTCTTTTTCAGAGTTGCCAGTAGGCTTATTAATACCTAAATGAAGATCAATAAATTCTTTTCTCGCATTGTGGTTATCTAATAGCTCAGGCTGTTTTTTACTTTCAGTTATCAACGCAAAAATCTTTTCACGAGGTATATCCAATATGCCATCAGTTGCACGTAAACCCATTGACCAGCGCTTCCATGCTTTATTATCGTCATCTATCAGTTCTTTGGCTTTCTTTACTTGAGAGGGCAGAACATTATCAGAATCAAAATCATCTAAGAGTGCTAAAGCGATTTCAGTATCTATGGTTGAATAGTTACGCTTGATAGAAGATATTTCTTCTTGTGGTTGTTCTGGTTCTTCTGTTAGCCAACTTTCACCTAATGACTTAGCTTCTTCAATGGTGACATCTTCATTAGCAAACTCATAGATAGCCTGTGCTATTTCCATCGTTTGCTCAGCATCCATCAAAGATAATTTTGTTATTTCAGCAAGGCCTGTGGCGATATTACGAATTTTGGGATCTTCTTTGCCTGCAAGGTATTTCAGAGCAATTGAGAATTCATTGTTAGTTATTTGAGTCTTTCCAAACAACAGCAGGCTGGCAATGCGGGGTCTTATGGCTAGCTTTTTAAACTCTCTATATTCGATAGGTTTCCATTGAGTACCATCATACTCATTTTCAACAGCAAATTTTTCATCGAAAGCATCTAAAGTAGGGCATGCAGAACCGTCAAGATGTTCACTAATTAATGGCTCATCAGTATTAAAGTTATCCATAGCTTCTGGATATGCTTCAGACAATTTCACTACTGCAGTCGCTGTTGCCAGTTTTGCATTAGCAGTGCTTAACGCTATGGCTAGCGGAACAGCACCGTTATTTGTACGAGCCTCGGTCGTAGGCTCAAATACACAGATAAAAGTTTTCATTGGTCTTGCCTCTTAATAAGGGATTTCTTCGTCAGTTTTTGAAATAGGTTTGCCTTCCAAGCAGAGAAGCATTTGGATTTGATCTTCTAACAAGCTTGATTTCACTTGGGCATCAGCAAGAATTTTTTCTTGCTCATTGCGTAGAAAATCAATTTCAGCGTGAACGAGATCAGTTTGAGTTGGCTCTTTAAAAGGAACATCAACAGTGTGTTCTGCAATAACGAAACCTAGCCCCGCATTGGGATCGGCTTTAAATGCGTAGGCGTTATATTGATAAGAACCATCGAACTGTTTTTGAGCGTGAATATAGAGTGTGACGGTTAGGCTTTCAGGTTGTGCTTTCATAGCAACTCCTTTAAAATAACGGTGATCAGTGATTTATCATTGGTCTTGCCTCTTCTAGCGTTTGGTCGCGCTAGTAGAATTCTCGGTTAGCTTTGGTCGGCGACCCGAGGTAAAGGAACCCACTTCGGTGGGTTTTTTTACGTCTGTAACTTATTGCTCGTCTTTCCGAGCCGTCAGGTCTTGCCTTATAGCTTTGGTCTGAAATATTCCCTAGTGCTGAATAAGAAGGTCTGAACACTTACCTAAACACTTGCTGTGTTGTTTTTGTTGTTAGTAAATCTACAAGTTAAAATTGAATATTGTAAGTATATTTTACAAATAATTCTTGTAATTATGTGTGTGAAAAATTACAAGAGCTATTAAGCTCCTGTAATTTAATTTGAATTTTATGAAAGGATTTTAAGCGTAACGCTTGTATGTTCTAGATTGACTGAGGAGGACTTTACCAAAAATGAAGAATTGGTCTTCATCTTCTTTACCAATATCCCAATCTCGGTAATTGGGATTATCAGAGATAACGGTTAATTTATTCTTTATCATTTGAAGTCTTTTAATGTGCAATGTTTGACCAAAAATGAAAACGTAAATGCCATCACCATCAAAATAATCTATGTGAACATCTATGAAAACTTGGTCTCCTGGTTCAATAGTATTTTGCATACTATCACCAACCACAGTGATCATTTTTATATTAGCACTAGGTCTGTTGCCAAATAAACGGAGTGCTTCATCAGATGTATATTCAATAGCTCTAATTGTTTCAATAAATTCACTTTTATTAATAATGCCAGGGCCTGCGCTTGCTTCTATATCAAGTAGTTCAACAAGATAAGAATCACTCTTACGGACAACTGGCTTATTCATTACTTCAGTTGAAACATCACTCATAAAAAACCAATGTTCTGGATATCCTGAGATACTAGACAATGCTGTTAAATTATTACCCCTGGGTGCTGTTTTACCGCTCACCCAAAATTGCACTGATTGAGGGCTAACACCGAGCCTACGAGCTAATTCTGATTGAGACCAGTTTCGCTCGGTTAGTATTTGGCTAATACGTGTAGCTGATACTTCATTCGGATTCTTTTTCATAAAATTATATTACAAGCTTTCCTTGTAGGGATCACTTCAAGAAAAACTTGATATTATTGCGTGTTTGATTGTAAGATTAACTTGTAATCCAAAAAGGAGAAAACAATGACACCTTGTATAAAAAACAAAATTATTAATTTAGCGAGCCAATCAGAGATTGCTCGTCGATTAAATACGAAGCCTCAAACAGTGCATTTATGGTTCAAAAATGGCGTTCCTGCTCCAAAGGTTTTAAGCCTGTGTGAATGCTTAAATTGGCAAGTGACACCTCATGAGGTTGCGCCAGAAATTTATCCTAATCAGTTTGATGGGCTCCCTAAATCATCATCAGTATTACAGGTATCAAATTAAAAAACTGATTATGCATAATCAATTTTTCTAGCGACAGGAGACGCAAAAATGAATTTTGATATCAACATTATCAGAGCTGAAATTGAAGATTGGGCGGTAGAACAAGGGCAAGAACATGTTGCCATCGAGATTAGTCGAGCTTACTTACGATTAGTGATTAATCAAGAAAATGGTCGATTATATGCCATTGAGGATCAAACGGGTAAGGCAGATTGGAAAGCAATCAACAATAACCGGCAACAGATATTCCGCTGGTTAAGAGGTGATTCCCGTGCATCTCAAAGAAAGATTGCTGAGTTAATGCCAGCGATAGAAATGGCACTACCGGCTTCAAGGTTAGCTCGAGTACGTGGAGATACAAAAAACTATTTAGCAACCGTGGCCATTCAGCGTTTTGCTGATGCTATGACTGAAATCTTATTAGAAGGTCGTGACATGTCACACCAAATAAACAATGTAGTACGTGCATTAAATGAGATATCACGCCCGACCAGCGTGCATTAATTCAAGAGGCAAGACCAATGATTAGATCAACTGAAAAAATCACATACCGTAATGGGTTTATGCTGAATGATAAACCTGCCCATATTTCAGAAATTGAAGATATTTTTGAGAGTAGGCGTGTTATTGCGTTGTTAATTTGGGAGCAGTATGAGCGAGAAAAACAAAAATTACTGTCAAAAAATTTAACCCCTGAGCAGTACCAAAATGCTTGCCGTAATATAGCTAAAGCACTGGGGGTGTAACGTGAGAGCATCTGATTTGTTATTAGACTTTGGACGTCCAGTTGCTTATTTCCCTGGGCTAGTAAAACGTTTTGGCAGTGTAAATGCAGTAATATTTTTTAGCCAAATATTTTATTGGCAAGATAAAGCCGATTCTAAATTAGGTGTTTATAAAACATCAGAAGAAATTGAATCTGAGACGGGTTTAAGCTACCGAGAACAACTGACGGCTAGAAAGCATTTAGTTAGCAGAGGTATTCTGGTTGAGACTAATAAACGCTTAGAGCATAAAATTTATTATCTAATTGACTGCGAAAAATTAGATTATGTCATGTCACAACCTATTGAAAATGCACCAAATGCGCAAAGCGCAACTGGGGAAAGTCACAATAGTGATTTCGCGGAACAACAAAACGAACGACCGCGACAAGACAAAACTGACGGTGGCGATGAAACAAATCCGCAGTTCGATCCTACAGAGATTACTACATATATTACTACAGATATTACTGATGGTACGTCAGGAGAACCTGACGACAAAAAATCGTCATCAAAAATTAAATTGAATTATGAAAATATTATTAATTCATATCACGATATTTTGTCTGATATGCCTGCTATCAAAGTGATGACTGATGAGCGTAAACGGAAGCTAAGAAATTTCTGGATAAAATTTAAATTCAATCAAGAGCGCTGGGAGAATTATTTATCGTATATTGCCAGTAATTGTCGATGGATGATGGAGGATCGAGATAATGGGCGAGGGGGTACATGGCGACGTAAAAATTTAGATTATTTAATTACGGAACGTTGTTATGTTGCTGTCAAAGAGGAGCGTGCTAATGACAAATGATTATTTCACATCTCCATACAATCTTGAAGCAGAGCAGGCTGTACTAGGTGGCTTGATGATCAGCACTGACGAAGATAAGCGTCAGCATGTAATATCACTCGTTAAATCAGGATCATTTTATTCAAGATCTCACAGTCGAATTTTTACAGAGATAGTGAAGTTAATAAAATCTGATTATCCAACAGATATCATTACAGTTAGTGACTCTTTAACACGTAGCGGTGATTTAGAAAAAGTTGGGGGATTTGCCTACATAGCGGAGCTTTGTAGATTACCTTCAGTTGCTAACATTGTGAATTACGCTCGGATTGTACGAGACAATGCAATACAGCGTTACGCTATCAATAATCTGAATACTTGTGTAGAGATGCTAATGGCGAATGATGGTCTTGATATCAACAATAAACTATCAAATGTTCAGCAGGTTGTATCAAGCATTATCGAACATGCTAAAACAGGAAAGAGTAAAGGATTAAGACCTGCTCTAGATGTTGTTGGTGATTGGCTTGATGATGTTGATAGGCGCTTTAGTGATCCTAAAAATGCGGTGGGTTTTACTTTGGGTATAGAGTCTCTGGATGAGTTAATGGCTCCTAAGCAGGCATTGAGAGGATCATTAATTGTTGTTGGTGCAAGACCCAAAATGGGTAAAACCGCATTCTATAATCGTGTTGCAACTCACTTTGCATTAAACCACAAGTTACCTACTTTGCTTTTTAGCCTTGAAATGACAGACCGTGGGATCATTGAGCGAATGATCTCTCAAGAAGGCGATGTATCTGCAGATATTTTTTATACAGGTACACATGATGATATGGAAATGGCTAGGGCATTAGCTAGAGCAAAAGAGATTGCAGAATCGAATATGTATATCGATAGCACTCCTGGTATTGACCTTAACCATATCATTGCTGAATGTCGCAAGGTTAAACGAGCTAAAGGGCAAATAGGCTTAATAGCGATTGACTATCTGACTCTTATCAAAGCTGGGCAGGCTGAACGTCGTGATATTGCATATGGTGATATTACTACGGGGTTAAAAAATCTAGCAAAAGAAATGGATTGCGTTGTCCTGTTATTAACCCAACTTAACCGTAAATTGGAAGATAGAGCAGATAAACGACCAACACCCGCTGATAGCCGTGATACAGGGCAAATTGAGCAAGATTGTGATGTATGGATTGGTTTATATCGTGATGCTGTTTACAACGATAATGCTGATAAATCGCTAATGGAAATTCTTCTTAGATTGAACCGTGATGGAAATACTGGTACCGCTTATGCTCAGTTGGTGAATTCTTATATTAAAAATATTAGTAAAGAGGAAATTGATAGGTTGGAGTTTAAGAAGATAGAAAATAAAAGATATATAAAAAAAAGTATAATACAGGATTTGCAAAAATTTTGATTAATAATTTTTTATAAAAACAGCTTGATAATGTATAATTAAATCATTATCAAGCTGTAATTTATTTCTTTTGGAAATTAAGAAGCTCTTTTTTTAAATCTTCTTTTTTATCATTTATTGATATTGATAAATTCATATATTTTTCAGATATTTGTTCTTGGCTTTTATTTGCTAAAAAACCTAGTTCATCAGAAATTGATAATAATAGCTTAATTATTTTTTCATTTTCATTTATATCATTTTTTAAAAACCATCTTTTGATTGCTTCATTAGTTAGACCCAATAGTGGTTCTTTATTAGTAAAGAAAGAGTTTATAGATAAGATTATATCTCTTTGCATATTAATTCTATTTTTAAATTCGTACATTATTACTATCCTCTAAAAGGTTTAGAATTTTTTTCATCCATATATCAATAGATTCTATGCTAGATATGGCAAGTTCTATTTCGTTTTTATTGGGTATACATCCTTCACCTCTAGTACATAATATTCTAGATCTTTCCAGAACTCTATACGACTCTAGTTCTATTGTTAATTTATTTTTCGTTAATTTTAATGCTGAATCTCGAGAGAAATTAGGGATGCTCTGTGAAGATAGAGAGTAGCATATTGCAAAATTTCTAATAGCAAGAAATATATTAGATAGCTCAAATATTTCAGATTTATTTGTACGTTTTATCGTATTTACAGCTTCATGAAAGATTGCATAAAATTTCAAACAATCTGTTAAGACATTGTTATATTGATTGGGACAACCAAGATTTTTAATAAAGTTACTATTATCATATGAATATACTAACTTTGATTCTAAAAATAGGTGCCAAGCAAATGGATTACCGATATTCCAAAGCTGCTTTATTCTATCGGGAGAGTAGATTGAGTATTTTTTACTATCTAATTCATCAGACGATTTATCCGTAATAAGTAAAAGATCTATATCAGAATGACAATCTATTTCACCTCTACAAACTGAACCAAAAATATAAATAAACATATTATCTTCTACCTAATCTTTTTATGAGTATTGACATGAATAACCCAAACATAATAAATCTAAAAACAGAAAGAAATGTTAAGTAGCTATCTGAGTATTCTATTCTACCGGTTATGCCAAATAATAGTTTAGGAATTGTTTGAATGGCTTCAAAATAAGAGTAAATACATGAATTGGATGTAATATAGATAGATGAGTGATAAAAACCTACGAGAAAAACAAATAATGATACTGTTCGAATTAATTTTATAATAGATTCACCATTTCCCCAGATGAAATCTAATAACTTAAAGTTAAACCATTTAAAAAACATTTTTAATCGTTCAATGCCATTATACTTTGTTCGATAGTATTTATCTTTTGATTTCCAAGAATTTTTTAAATGTTGTTCAGTAGCTTCGAGCTCGATATTAATAGCTTTGTTAGCTGATTCTGTATCACCAAGTTGTTGATAATTGAGTCTTAAGGTTCTTGCGAAGGCTAATAGCAGATTTAGTTCACTGGGGCAGTTTCTGGTAAAAATATCATTGTCCACATTTGTTTTTTCAAATACGCTATATTTAAAATCACAGGTAGAAAAACTAGAACCAGATAAATTGCAATTTATAAATCGGCAACCTATAAATTTACAATCATCAAAACTACATTTTCTTAGATAAGCAATATCGAAAGTTGAATAACTAAAATCAACATTCTTGAAATGTATTTCTTTAGCAACTAACCTTTCAAAAGTGATATTTGTATAGGTTTTGTTACTTATTGTTTTTACAGAGAATTTTTTGTCACTTATTTTGGTTCTACCACTATCCTCAAGTTCACAACTAGTATTTTGATTCTTTTTTTGAAATAAGTTTTTTATCATATTGCGCATAATTTAAATTTAAGTAATTATATTTTTGAATATATTATGTTGTTTTTATGTTTTAAACAATACGATAATATTCGTTGCTTATTTATATGAAAAAAAATAAAATCCTTTCATTGGTCTGAACACCCAATCCTAAACATTTGCTGTGTCAACTGAGAGTCAAGTATGGCACAGCATAGCTTTATCAAAATGTCTAACGATACTCTTGTACCAGCTAACCCTGTTACGAGAGATTTTCTGCATTCAAAAATCAAGTGTGGTGATGTGCTTTCAGCGAATTTTAAGAAAGCTCGTAACCCTCGATTCCATCGTAAATACTTCGCATTACTCAACTTAGGCTATGAATATTGGGAGCCAGTTGGCGGTACCATTTCACCAGAAGAAAAAGAGCTTGTGCGTGGCTACATCAAATTCCTTTCATATTACACGGATAATGCTGACGCGCTGTTATCAGCATCCGATATCTATCTAGAAGAAGTTGCACAAAATCGTGCACAAAATATCTCAGCAACAAAATCATTTGATGCTTTTCGCTATTGGGTTGTAGAGCAAGCCGGTTATTACGATACGTTTGAAATGCCTGACGGCAGTTTACGTCGTGTCGCTAAATCAATCAGCTTTGCAAATATGGATGACCTAGCATTTAGCGAACTCTACAAAGCCACACTCGATGTGCTTTGGAATTTTATCCTTCGTAAGCAATTCCCTACTCAAAAAACTGTAGAAAATGCAGTATCTCAATTATTAAGTTTCACATAGAGGCAAGACCAATGATCAAATCAAAGACCAAAGAAGAAAGACAGTGGCTATCAGATGTAGCGGAACTGGGTTGTATTTGTTGTCGCAATATGGGGTTTGGAGCCAGTTTAGCGGAAATACATCATGTTAGAACAGGGCAGGGAATGGCGCAACGAGCTAGTCATACAGATGTTTTACCACTATGCCCACCTCATCATAGAGCAAGTTATGAAACCGGCTTTCACGCCTCGCCTAAAACATGGCAAGAAATTCATGGTACTGAAATTGAGTTATTAGAACAGACTAAGCAAGAAGTAATGGAGTTACGAGCATGTCGAGTATAAAGAGTATATCTGATGGGTTAAAGCTTGATGATGATCAGGTTGCATGGCTCCAGCCTTGGTTATCAAAATTTGGAGTATGGGTATATTCAGGGAGAATAGAAAAAAGGCAAAGTAGCATTATTGCTGAATTTATGGCGACAGTAGAAAAGCGTGATTACCCTGAGCGAGAAATGTGTAATGACGACGATGGTATGTTGATCGCTAAAGTGGTCGATAAAATTTATCACATAGACAGAATAGCGTTTACGCTCTTATTACTGCGTTATGCCTTTGGTAGCTCAGATCGCGCTATTGCTCGTTATTATCACCATATCGTGAAACCGCGCCAAATGATTAGACGCAATAGAACGGTAGAATATAGAAAACCTTCTATGTCTACATGCAGAAGAGAAATTGAGGACATCATTAGTTCAGCCGAATATTTAATTTACCCACATTTAAAAGATGCATTTAAAAAACGTGAAAAAGAGTGGAAAAGTAAAAATAATAGCAAGAACGTGTTGACTTCTTTGAGCCAATGATCCACTATTTAAGTATAAGTTGCCGTTTTTATACAGTGACCAACTAACCCAGCCTAAGCGCTGGGTTTTTTTGTATCTAAAACAGATAAGGCTTGCTGTTTCCTTTGTTCAGAGTTACATGTGTATTCACGACCAATAACTGACCAAAGGTATTAAAATATCATGTTAAAACATAGTGATATGACAGAAGAGGCAAGACTTGTTTTTGAAGTTGTTCCGCACACGATGGAAGTTACAGCTGGCGAAGTTGCACAATTTACTTATTTAACTGAGCCACGTTGTCAATTGATATTAACGCAGTTGGCGATGGCGGAGCTAATCAAAGAAAACATCAAAGAAAATACATTTCAAAATATCTAATACTGTGAAAATGGGCGACAGCGGGGATGCTACTAACATCCTCACTGTCATTTGCCCGTTCTGGTAGATCACGGACAAACTAAAGCCCACTGCTTATGTGCACAAAGCATGGTGAGCTTATCAAAAAAGGTTCTCCTGATCTATGAAAAATACTGTTAATTTAAACAGTGTAAGTTTAGTCAATGATGACTCACTCAGCTATATAAAAACACTTCCCGATAATTGTATTGATTTAATCGCAACTGACCCGCCTTACTTTCAGGTGAAGTCTTGTAGTTGGGATAATCAGTGGGAAAACGTAACATCATATTTATCTTGGCTTGATGAAATGCTTGCAGAATTTTGGCGGGTATTAAAGCCTAACGGTAGTCTTTATATATTTTGCGGTTCGAAACTAGCGTCAGATACTGAATTACTCGTCCGTGAAAGATTTAATATTTTAAGTCACATTGTATGGGCTAAACCATCAGGGCCTTGGCGCAGGGCATGTAAAGCCGATTTACGCAGTTTCTTTCCAAGCACTGAAAGAATTTTATTTGCTGAACATTATCAAAGCCCATACAAGGGCAAAAGTAGTGCTTATCTTCAGCAATGCAAGGCGCTTAAAGAAAACGTATTTAAGCCTTTAATTGAGTATTTTAAATCTGCACGTGAATCATTAGGAATAACAGCAAAAGAAATAAAACAGACAACAGGTAAGCATATGGCTTCACACTGGTTTAGTTATAGCCAATGGCAACTACCTAGTGAGTCTGATTACAAAAAACTGCAGGAGCTGTTTCAGCGTGTAGCAAGTGAAAAGTTTAGTAGTAATCCTTTAAATCGTGATCATGCTGATTTGATAGAGGTTCAGGCTTCTCTTAGTCGAGAATACCAGGAGCTTGCTGAACAATATCAATTATTACGTCGTCCTTTTTCTGTCACCGTTGATGTTCCTTATACCGATGTGTGGACGTATCCACCTGTGCAATATTACGCAGGTAAGCACCCTTGTGAAAAGCCAGCAGAAATGATGGAACACATTATTCGTTCAAGTAGTCGCGAAGGTGATCTAGTTGCTGATTTCTTTATGGGGTCGGGTGCAACACTAAAATCTGCATTAAAACTAAATCGTCGAGTTCTTGGGGTTGAACTTGAGAAAGAGCGATTTGAACAAACTACACTGGAAATAGAACGGTTTAGATTACGAAAGTAATTATGACTAATTCCGACTTTTATTAACTAATAAGCCCCAAGCTAAGGGGGAGGTATGAAGAAAATGCCATATAAAGACCCCAATAACTATAACTGGCTTGTGGGCATACTTATCAGCGTCATGACTTTGTTAGGCACTGCAGCTAGTTGTGCATATAAAGCGTTGAATGGGGAGCATATAAGTTGGGGTGTATTTTTCCTTCAAGTTATCGTCTCTATTTTTGCTGGCGCAATGGTGTACTTAGCGTCTAGCTATTATGAGTGGGTTCCAGAACTCGCTGGTGGTATTGCTGGTTTAGCCGGTTGGTCTGGAGCTGAGTTAATTAAAACACTAGAAAAACGGTTTTTAAGGAAGGTTAGCGGTGAGTAAATTTGTATTTAGTACACGTAGTGAAAAGAATATGCAGGGTGTTCATCCTGATTTAGTCAAAGTAACTCGACGAGCACTTGAATTAACCGATGTCGATTTTATGGTTATTGAAGGCAAGCGTAATGAAGCTCGTCAACGTCAGTTGGTCATTAATGGTAAAAGTCGAACAATGAATAGTCGGCATCTTACTGGCCATGCCGTGGATTGTGCACCTATTGTGAATGGCTCAATACCTTGGCAAGAATGGTCATACTTTAAAAAAGTGGCTGATGCGATGATCCAAGCTGGTAAAGAGTTTGGCATTGATGTTGAGTGGGGTGGTAATTGGGATTCATTCAAAGATGGCCCTCATTTTCAATTAACGTGGAAATCATATCCGGCGTAACGTCTATGAATATCACCAAATTACTCGCTGGTGGTTGTGTAGTATTGGCGTTCTGGCTCTGGTGGGTAATAGATGACTATGGAACGTTAAAAGCTAATCACAAATTACTTACTAGTTCGTTCAATGAGCAAGTCAATATCAATCAAGATTACCAAGCACGCATAAAATCCCTTCATGATCTCGATGTAAAACATACGCAGGAACTCGATAATGCTAGAACTGAAATTAGTCGGTTACGTGATCTTAGTGAGCGTCATCCTGAACGGGTGTACATCAAAGCCAACTGTCCAAAATCCGAAGGCGTTGCCACCTCCGGCGTGGATAATGCAACCACCGCCCGACCTACTGACACCGCTATCCGAAATTATTGGTTACTCAGAGAGCGAATTGCCCAGTCAGAGCAGATGATATTAGGGCTACAAGATTACATGAGAACGGAGTGTAAAGTTGATTATTAATTTATGATGTGCATTCAAAAATACTATCAGGCATTGAGATTAATGGTTGATAAATAGAAGCACCATATAACCATGTGATAAGTATTGAACCTATAGCAAAACATATATATATGAAAACTAGTTTTAAAGTGAATTTTTCATCTTTTTTGGGTTTTATCGGAAAGTGATTAGTAAAAACATCATTTATAAAGAAAAAAAACAGCATAGCGATAAAAATAGCACTTACATCATATGGGGTAACTAGTGGCTTAGGAAATTTACATGATGCCCTGATTGCTATAAGGAGAATTAAACCATTTACCACTGTATAAGCTGCTAAGTTTGATACTATGATACTAATTCTTTTACTAATTGATGGTACTTTATCAAAGAGTTTATTTAAATTTTCAGCATATCTATTTATTGATTCAATTATTTTACTAATCTTCATTAATACATTCCTTAAATTAACGTTTAGCAAGTCAATATAACTCATTACAAAGCTTATTTTAACGAATGGGCTTTTTAATAGGCTAAGGAGATAAACACAATGGCAAAACCGGATTGGGGGATGCTACAACAACAGTTCCTCGCCGAACATGCTATAACAGGAATATCCCCTAAAGAGTGGTGCGAACTAAAGGAACTAAACTACGCAACAGCCCGACGATATATCAAAATATCCAGTGCGCAGAATGCGCAAAAAACTGCGCACAAGAAATTGCGCACTGCGCAGAAAAAAGAATGCGCAAAAGAGCCAATGCGCAAGAGTGATATACCCGATGCGCAGAGTAATGAATCAAGTAATGCGCATGATGATGAAAACACGTTTAGTCTGCGCAATTACGAGCTAACTGAACAACAGATTAAATTTGTTAGTGAATACCTTATCGACTTAAATCGAACAGGAGCATATAAGCGAGCCGGTTATAAAGGCGAAGGAAATACAGCTTATGTAAATGCTACTCGCATGCTAAGAAATGCTAAGGTTTCACGAGCAATCACTGACGCATTAGCAGAACGGGAACGCAGAACAGAGATAACTCAAGATGCTGTATTAAAAATATGGTGGGATATCGCAACTGCAGACATTAACGAGTTGACCGAATACCGACGATTATGTTGTCGTCATTGCTGGGGCTTTGGTTTCAATTACCAGTGGCGTGATTCAATAGAGTTTGAAGATGCTACTAAAAAAGCGCTCACAGCCAATAAACCTCCTCCACAAGATGTGGGTGGCTACGGTTACGATGAAACATTAGATCCAAATCCTGATTGCCCTCGTTGTAATGGTGCCGGTATTGGTCGTGCGTACTTTCATGATACGCGTGATTTAACAGGGTCAGCTCGTCGAGTATTTGCTGGCGTGAAAGAAGGTAAGTTCGGTGTTGAGGTTATCATTCGTAATCAAGATGAAGCGCTTAAGATGGTTGCACAGCATTTAGGTATGCTGAAGAACAAGACGGAATTAACGGGTGCCGATGGTGGACCTATCAAAACAGAGATAGCTAACTTGTCACCTCAAGAAGCATCTGACGCATATAAGCAAATCATGGGGTAAATTGATAAAAATAGCGGTTTCATTGAAAAATTAGGCTATGCAAAATCACACCTATTTTATGCACGTTTTATTCATTCTAATTTGCACTCATTTCAATAGATAACTTAGATAAATAGCGCTTACACATAGAAAATACACTCAGTTGATTTTCGGTAGGGCGTGTAAGCACGATTATGTTAAATAGATATTGCATTAAAGAAATTTACTATGCCAATCCCATTCCCGTTTGATTTTAAAAATCCTGACTACCCGCAGGTATTTGAATGGCGAATGGAACGATTAACACGAATTCGCCAAAATCCAGAAGCTATACCAGCACTCAACGCTTATTACAAAGATAATCCAGCTCAATTTATTATTGATTGGGGAATGACGTATGACCCACGAAACCCTGAGAGAGGATTACCGTCATATATCCCATTTTTATTATTTCCTCGACAAGAGGAATGGATTGAATGGTTTATCGAACGATGGAAAGGGCAAGAGCCTGGTATTACAGAAAAGACGCGTGATATGGGTATGAGTTGGCTAACGGTCGGCTTATCTTGCACTGTATGTAATTTCAATCGTGGTATTAGTGTCGGCATAGGTAGTCGTAAAGAAGAGTATGTCGATAAAATCGGGGTACCTAAATCACTGTTAGAGAAAGCCCGTATCTTCATGTCTTATCTGCCGGCTGAATTTCGTTTTGGTTGGAATAGAAACAAAGACGCACCACACATGAGAATAAAATTTCCTCATACTGACTCAATCATATCGGGTGAGTGTGGTGATGGTATTGGGCGAGGGGATCGCGTAAGTTTTTATATTGTTGATGAGTCCGCTTTCCTCGAACGGCCATCTCTTATTGACGCTTCTTTATCAGCCACAACTAACTGCAGACAAGATATTTCAACGCCAAATGGAAATGCTAATAGCTTCGCTATCCGTAGGCATAGCGGAAAAATACCAGTATTTACATTCCACTGGAGAGAAGATCCAAGGAAAGACCAAGCATGGTACGACAAGCAGGTTGAAGTTTTAGATCCCGTTACAGTCGCTCAAGAAATAGATATAGATTACAACGCATCCGTTGAAGGGGTGATTATTCCTTCTGCATGGATACAGTCTGCAATAGACGCACATATCAAGTTGGGAATTGAACCAACAGGTAAGCGTCTTGGTGCTCTTGACGTAGCTGACGAAGGTATAGATAAAAATGCCTTTGTATCAGGTAAAGGAATATTGGTAGATGCTTGTGAAGAGTGGAGTGGGAAAGGTGCTGATATCTACCAAACCGTGGTTAAGGCAATCAATTTAGCCAGTGATTATGGTTGTAGTGAGGTTTTATATGATGCTGATGGTATTGGTGCCGGTTGTCGTGGTGATTCAAGACAAGTCAATGAAGAACGGAAGTTAGCTGGTTTAAATCCTGTTACCTTTTCTGCTTACAAAGGAAGTTCTGGTGTACTAAATCCGGATAAGGTTTTAATGAAAGATGCCAGCGGTAGAAATATTACGAATAAGGACTTTTTCCAAAACTTTAAATCTCAATCTTGGTGGCATTTGCGGACATTGTTTTTAAATACCCATAGAGCGGTTAATGGTATGAAATATGATCCTGATGAGATTATTTCGTTATCTTCAAAAATGTCATCTTTATCGAGATTAACTTCCGAACTCTGCCAGCCAACGTACACAAAAAACTCAGCAGGTAAAATCGTCGTTGATAAAAAACCTAACGGTGCTAAGTCTCCCAACTGCGCTGATGGCTTAGTCATTCTTAAATCTCCTGAGAAAAGAAGCGGTAGTTTCTTCACAACTAAGAGGTAATTCTATGTGGTGGCCGTTTAAGAGGCGAAAAACAGAACCACTCGCACCGGTTAAACGGTCAGCATTCACAACTGACTTATATCCTGCGCTGGCGCGAGAGCGAGGCTTTGATGGGATTAATTTACCGCAACCCACAATTGCAGGTATTGCGATGGATAGCATTGATAGCTATGTGCCCTCATTTAAAGGTGAGCAGGTTTACGGTGTGCCAGAGTCACAGGCCTCATGGTATGCCTCACAAATGTTTATCGGCAACAATATGTGTGCGGTTATCGCTAAACACTGGCTGGTGGATAAAGCCTGTAATATGCCCGCGCGTGATGCGATACGTCAGGGTTACGATATTGATTGTGATAACGACGATGATCGTGCTATCAGTAAAAAGCTTCGCAAACGAGATAAAAAATACCGCATTACACATCAGCTTAAAGAACTTGTTCACTTTGGGCGTGTATACGGTGGTCGTTTAGCATTATTCGTTGTGGAGACATCAAACCCGAAAGAGTGGTATGAAAACCCGTTTAATATCGATGGTGTGACCAAAGGCATGTACAAGGGGATTAAACAGATTGATCCTCAATGGGTAACGGCTGATTTAACGGATGCCAATGTTCAAGATCCTGCTAGCATGGATTTCTACGAGCCAACCTATTATGTGATTGGTGGGCGTAAGTATCATAAGTCTCACTTTATTAAGTTTGTACCGTTTCCTGTGCCTAACGTGCTTAAGCCAATGTACAACTACTTTGGTGTTTCTGTTCCTGAGCGCATTTATGAGCGTGTCTATGCTTCAGAACGTACTGCCAATGAAGCGCCACAATTGGCAATGACTAAGCGTTTACTCACAATGGGGATCGCAGACCTTGAGTCGGCAGATAAGAGCATTATCAATGAAAACATGCTCTATTTTATGGAGATGCGCGATAACTACGGTGTGCAAATGACGGGCAGTGGTGACACAGTTCAACAGTTCGACACCTCATTAGCGGATTTAGACGCCACGATTATGACGCAATATCAGCTGGTGGCATCGGCGTCCAATGTACCGGCAACAAAGCTATTAGGCACTACACCGAAAGGCTTTAACTCAACGGGGGAATACGAAGAAGCCAATTACCGCGAAGAGCTTGAAAGTATCCAATCAAACGACCTTGAAGAGCTATTACAGCGCCATTACGACATGTTAATGCGTAGCGATGGTTTACCTGTGACAGAAATCTCTATCACATGGGCGCCACTTGATAGCCCAACGGCTGTTGAGAGTGCGGATATTGAACTGAAAGAAGCGCAGACCGATGTGGCACTGGCTTCGACTGGTGCGATAGATGGGTTAGATATCCGTAAAAAACTGGCCAGCAATAAAGCGTCTAGCTATTACGGCATTGAAGTGAACGAGGCAGATTATGTCGAGGCGAATACGAGTACGAACGAAGCGAGCACAATGGGCAACCTCTCGCCAAGCAGTAATGAAGGGGAAACCTCTGCAGTATTCAGTCGCCCCAGCTAGTCGTTATCAAGGTGACATGTCACGACTCATTAATGCAATGATTAAAGACTATGAAAAAGTGTTTAGCGAATTAAATGACGACTTTGAAGGTCTTACGATGGATGCCAGTTTTGCCAGTCAAACACGCATCTGGCTTAACCGGCTAAAACGCAAATGGGATAAGATTTTTAAACAAAAATCCACAGAGATTGCAGATAAATTCGTTTCCCAAGTCGATATAGGCGCAAAGCGTAATTTAGATG
This sequence comes from Proteus sp. fly-1013, assembly GCF_040140245.1. Classification (NCBI taxonomy): domain Bacteria; kingdom Pseudomonadati; phylum Pseudomonadota; class Gammaproteobacteria; order Enterobacterales; family Morganellaceae; genus Proteus; species Proteus sp. fly-1013. The sequence goes on from NZ_JBEEWD010000001.1 coordinate 406,447, forward strand.
ATTCTCTCAAACAGTTGTCAGGGGGGAGCACCATCAAAACCCCAGCCATGCCCGAAGCCCTGAAAGATAAAATTATTGCCTCTACAGCTGAAAACGTATCGTTAATTAAATCTATTCCACTGCAATTTCATCAACGTATTGAAAGTGTTGCATTACGTTCTATTAGCCAAGGTGGTGAGGGCGCAAAGACGCTATTAGAGGAAATTAGGGATACGGGTAGCGTTACAGAAAGTAGAGCAAACTTTATTGCTGTTGACCAAACACGAAAGATTACAACTGCATGTAATTACGCTCGTATGAAATCTGCGGGTATTCGTAAAGCAGTTTGGCATCATTCAAACGGTAGTGCAGAACCTAGGGAGCTACATCTTGAGTTAGATGGTAAGGAGTTTGATTTAGACAATCCTCCTATAATTAACAAAAAAACAGGAAGGAGAGGTTTGCCGGGTGAGGAGCCGGGTTGTAAGTGCTTCTGGACACCAGTAATAGATTTCGGTGAGGAAACATGACAAAGCGACAATATGATTTAAATGGCTGGCTAGAAGTGAAAGATAACCCCATCTCTAAAGTTGGGGTTTTTGATTATTTAGGGTTTGAAATTGGCGCACCGATACCCGAAAAAATTTACAAGGTGTATCGCCCACAAGAAGAATTGGCCAGCACAGAGACAATTAATTCTTTCAAATTAATGCCCTTTGTTGATGAGCATGAAATGTTAGGGAAAGACGGCACACCCGCAGAGACAAAGGGGATACAAGGGGTAATCGGGGAGCGAGTCTATTTTGAATATCCCTACCTCAGAGGCAATATCAAAATCCTGTCTAATTCAGCGCTTAACCAAATTGATGGAGGGAAAATTGAATTATCTCCGGGTTATCGCTGTGTTTACGATTTCACACCGGGCGAATTTAACGGTGAACGTTATGACGCCATACAACGGCATATTAGAGCCAACCATCTTGCGTTAGTTGATGAAGGGCGCACAGGCGCTGATGTTGCTGTGCAAGATCATTCCGTTATTACCATAGACACAAAGGAACTTATTCGCATGAACGAAGAAGATAACAAAGAGAAACAAACAGCTGATGAAGGTACCTTTACGCCCGAGCAATTGGAAGCGTTAAAAGCCATTATCAAAGAAGCAATCACCAGCGCTAAACCTGCGACAGATGATGATCTAGAAGATAAAGATAAGCCTTCAACTGATTCAGACCCTGACGAAGAGAAGAAAGCTGAAGATGCTGTGGAAAAGGCCGAAATCGCGACAGAAGAAGCAGAATCAGGTGAACCCGAGGCAGTTGAGAAAGCCGAGGTCGCTATTGAAACTGCAGTCGAAGCGATTGAAGAAGCCAAAGAGCATCTTGACCAAGCCACTACCGATGGCCTTCATCGTCGTTTAAAACGCCTAAACCGTAGCATTACCGCAATGGATGAAATGGCATCGCTAAAACGTAAAGTTAAGCGATTAGAGAAAGCAAAACCGGCAATGGATACGGGTGAGTTACTCAAACAAATTGGTGCGCGTGATTCGTTAGCGCATAAGTTAACGCCGTTCCTTGGTGTGTTTGACCATTCCGCCATGACTCAACAACAAGTCGCAGAATACGGTGTTGAGAAGCTGGGTATTCAATGCAGTAAAGGTACCGAAGCCATTGCTCTCGATGCTTGGATGCAAGGACGTGTTCCTGATTCTCAAAAGCAAAGTTCAACAATGGACTCTGCAGTGAGTAATAAATCAATTATGGATAAATGGGGAGCTAAATAATGGCAATTCCTAATTCAGTAGCAAATGGCTTAATTTCTGGTGTTGTCGGTGAAATTAGTCATGCAGGCCCTATTCGCGCTGTTTCAGCAATTCTTAGTTCAGTAGATGAAAAGCTGAATATTTTCGGTCGCGCTTATACCTACAAAGATGATTCGGTGGAGTCTGTTCAAGTTGGGGGTAAAGGGGCATTTGCGGGGATCATGATTAACCCTAAAGCCTATCGTATCGAAGAAGCATTCGCTCGTAACGGTACGCAAGGTGAATTCCTGACAATGGGGGAAGTTTTCGTTGAACTAAAAGAAGTGGCAGGAAAAATCAACGCACCGGTTGTTTTTGATGAAGTTGACGGCTCGCTATCTTCTAAAGCTACCATTAGTGCAGGTGATCGTGTCATTGGTTTTATCAGCCGACACCTTGAGTCAACAGAAAGTGCTCACTTGGGCATTATTCGTTTAACAGAAATCCCATATCCAGCATCTCCAAAGGAAGGTGAATAATGCCAGTCAGTAAAATTAAGTTTCACATGTCTGGCCGTGATGTCAAAAAACATGGCCAACTGAATATTAACCCTGTTCAGAAATGGACATACGGGGAATTAGCGCAAATCGGCTTTGGTGGTTTTTCTGCGATGGACTCCGCGATTAGCGGTGGTGCAATGCAAGGCGGTTTAATTCAACGCGAAATGTTGCAACACGTTTTACCCGGAGTCATTCGTACCGCAACGCGCGTTCGTGTGCTAGATGAAATCACCGGTATCGTCAATGCAGGTGAATGGCATGATGAAGAGATCATTCTGAATGTGGCGACACCAACCGGTAAAGCCGAACTTTATGGTGATCATACCAATGTGCCATTAGCGTCTTATGCGCAAGACCAAGAACGCCGTGGTCTTGTCCGTTTCGAATTAGGTTTCCAAGTGGGGAAATTAGAAGAAGCGCGCCAATCGTCTGCAGGCTTTGTTGCGATGGAAGAAAAGCGCAATTCAGTGACTGAATCATTAGAACAAGGCCGTGAGCGCGTGGGTTACTACGGGTTTAATAGCCCTGAAACGCGCGTCTTTGGTTTGATGAATGAGCCTAACTTGCCTGCCTATGAAACAGCAAAGGGTAAATGGAAAAGCGGAACATTTGCAGATATTACTGCTGATATTACCGATATGTTCTCGCGTATTGAAACGAGCTCTGGCGGTATTATCAAAGATGATACGCCAATCACCTTAACATTGCCGTTAGGCTTTCGTTCTGCACTGAATGTGGCTAATCCGGTGGCACGCGGTGAGACAGTCAAACAATGGATAAATGAAAACTATCCAAATATGCGTCTGGTTTTCTCTCCTGAATTTGTTGGCGCAAATGGTGGGGCTGATGTGGCCTATATGTTCGCAGATAGCATTGATGATGGTTCAACAGCAACCAGTGCGGTGATCTTGCAAGTCGTGCCTGTGAAATACCAGTTATTAGGTTCACTCAACCAAATTAAAGGGTATATGGAAGATGCAACCAATGCGACTGCGGGTGTGTTTGTGACTCGTCCGTGGGCGGTGACACGCTTAACTGGCATTTAATCTTACCACTTCTCTTTTTGCGCCCTCATTTGAGGGCTTTTTTATATCCAAATAACAGGAGAGCATTCCATGCCTCTTTACGCATATTGCACCTTATCAAATGACCAGAACTATACCGTGAGAGACGGGAAAGTGTTTATTGCCGGTCAAGCGAACGTGATGACCAAACACATGTACACACCCCGTGGCCGTGTGACAGAAATTTCTGATGAGCAATATAAACAGCTCAAAGAAAATCACGTTTTCAATCTTCATTGTGAGAATGGCTTTATTACCGTTGAGCATCGTAAAGAAGATCCTGAAAAAGTCGCCACAGATATGGAAGCCAGCGACCAATCAGCCCCTGACACCCCTGAATCATTAGAGGCTGAAAAGTTAGACGTCCCTAAAACCAACAAAAAAGGTAAGTGATCATGGAGACGAGCACATTTCCTTTAACGTCATTCCGTGTGCTCTATCCGCAGTTTAACGGTGTGGGTGATGATGAAATAGATATCATTGCTCAATCTGCGTTGAACTATTTCTCTGCCTGTAAGGGTGTTTGCACTAACGAGCTGTGGATGCTAGTTGTTGCACACATGCTAACACTCAGAAAAATGATTGCTGATGATGAGTCGCCTACCGGTGTGGTGACGAGTGTGACTATCGATAAGGTAAGCGTGTCATTTACGGCACCGCCTGCCGGTTCGGACTGGTCGCACTGGTTCAAAATGACCACTTTTGGCCAGCAGTTTCTAGCGCTAATTAAGCGTTGTAGTGTACCTCAATACTTCGGTGGTGGCGGTGAGCGTTCTGCCTTTCGTGGTGTAGGTGGGCGATTCACACGAGGAGGGCGATTACGTTAATGACTAAATTAGCGCAATTAAAAGCGGTTTACGATGAATTGGCTAAAAAGCGATTAAGTGTTGGTTTCTTTGAACACGCAAAATATCCCGATGGAACACCGATTGCTTATGTTGCCTCTATTCAAGAGTTGGGTTATCCGGCTGGTGGCATTCCTCCTCGCCCATTTTTACGTCCGACCATGAATGACAAAAAGCAGGATTATAGTCAGTTAATTTTTCGAGCAGTAAAAGCGTCTGTTAAAGGCAAGATCATGCTGGATAATGGGCTGACACAAATTGGTGCGACGGTTGCGGGCGATGTGAAAATGGCAATAAAAGCAGTCACAACACCGGCACTGGAGGAGTCAACGGTCAAAGCAAGAGCACGTCGCCATAGTAAAGGTAAGGCCACCGATAAGCCGTTAGTCGATACCGGTCAAATGCTTCAAGCCGTATCATTTGTCGTGGAGGATAAATAATGTTTGGTAACTTAAATCGTATTGCTTCACGTTATATTCCACAGCAAAAGGTGCTCTGGTTTCGATTTAAAGAACGTGGGCCTGATGATAGAGGGAATGACCAGAATTACTATTACGATCCAGTAGAAGTTCGTGGCAGTTGGCAGGCGGTCGATACCCAAGATGTTCAATCAATGGGATTAGATACGAGCCAAGTGTACCGGCGCTTATATACCTCTCATGATATTAAAGCTGTGCAACGTGGTACATCCCCTGATTTTCTCGTATTCAATGGTAAGAAGTACGATGTTGTGGGTGATGCAGACTGGTACGAACAAGATGGCTGGAAATCGGTGATCTGTATCGAGGCGGGTACTTATGACGGATTATGAGGTTGATGTTGCTATTCGCAAACAACTCTTGTTGCAGTTAAAAGAAGTCGGTATTGAGATCCCTGTTAAAGCAGGTTTCCAATCTACAAAGCAAGGTCGTGAAGATAATATGGTGATGTTTTTTCCCATTAATGAAAACGGCTACGGCTGGCAAGGGCGTAAATATAACGTTCAAGGCAATAAAGCCAATCACCAAGAAAACCAGTTATCTGAAAAAACGTACCAAGTTCAGGCTTTCGTTACCCAGTTAGGCCATTATTCAGCGAGTGATATTACCGCGATTGTTAGAATGATCGCCAATTCATTACCCTTTGTTGAAGCACTCCGGAAACAAGGTATTGGCATTCAACGGGCAACCGGTATTCGAACACCTTATTTTCTGAATGACCAGGGCAACTACGAACAAAACCCCTCATTTGATTTCAATGTGACATTTAATCGCACACTTCATCCTGATACAGACGCCGTGAGTGCGTTGTATCCCGATATCTATCGTATTTAAGGAACGTTATGTCTATCAAACAAACTCGCTATGTCGATATTGCGAGTGCGGTGATTGGCGCGTCAGCTGTACCGATGCGTAAGCTCACGGCTCGTATTTTTTCAACAAACCCTAAAATTCCTGCTGGTAAAGTACTTGAGTTTGCCAGTGGCCAAGTGGATGACTTATTGGGTACTGACTCCCCCGAGGCGCATTTTGCGCGTCAGTATTTCAGCTATGTCAGTCCAGCACCGGCAAGTAAGCCGAAAGAACTGCAAATTGCCTCTTATGAGCCTGTTGGTCGAGCGCCTACCTTGTTTGGCGAAAAGACAGGCGATTTAGCTGATTTAAAACTGATTAATGAGGGTGAACTCAATATCTCTATTGGCAAGGTGACCAAAACAATCACTGGAATTGATCTCTCTGAAAGTACGTCATACGCGGATGTTGCAACAGCTGTGCAAGCGAAATTAAATGCAGAAAGCGAGCCTCAATTTGCTAGCGCCTATGTCACGTTTAATTCACTGGATAGTGCCTTTGTCATTAGCGGTGGTGTACAAGAGCGTGCTGATATTAGTGTACGCCAGTCGGTGCTTGCTGATGCAATGAATATTAGCCACGGCACATCATCAGCCGGTAATCCAGCGCAAACCCCGTTACAAGCCTTTATCGCTTCTGAAACAGTTTCAGATTCATTTGGTAGCGCAACATTTTTAACGGAACTCTCATTAGAGCATGCCGTAGAGTTGGCGCAGTACGTGGCAGGTGAAAACGTGAAGTATCAATTGCACTTGTCTGTGACCAATCAAAATGCAGAAGATTTTAGCGGGGCGCTGGTGGGTACGGCTTCAACGGGCTTAAATCTGAAAACAGCGGATAACTTCTTTGTTCAAGCGTTACCGATGGCCATTATGTCAGCCACAGATTATGACCGCACCAATGCGACAACAAACTATATGTATCGTCAATTTGGTGTCACGTTCCCATCGCAAATTACGACCGATATCGATGCGGATCGCTTAGATAAACTACGAGTGAACTATTACGGAGAAACGGCCGTATCGGGTTCACATATTAGTTTCTATCAACGGGGTTTCTTATGTGGTGGTGTTGCCAACCCATTAGATATGAGTGTCCATGCTAATGAGCAATGGTTAAAAGCCTACATCGCGCAACAGTGGTTTAGTTTGTTGATGGCCACACGTGGAGTACCCGCCAATAAAGACGGTGAAGCACGTGCAATGATGGTGATTGCAGGGGCGGTGACCAAGGCGATTAATAACGGCACGATCCTAGCGGGAAAAACCTTAACTGATGTGCAAAAAATCGCGGTGACAGACGCTTCTGGTGATGATTTAGCGTGGCACGATGTACAAAACAAAGGTTATTGGTACAACGCTCAAATTGTCGAAAACACAGGCCCCTCTGATTTGCCTGAGTACGTAATGAAATATGTATTGATTTACGGTAAGGGCGACTGGGTTCGTAAAGTCGAAGGCTCTCACAACTTAGTGTAAGGAACACAATATGCATGATGTATCAGCAACTGGCTTGAGTATTGTTATTCAAGCTCATAAAACTTTTCCTGCCGGTATTCAAATTACCGTCTTCGCAGATGATGCCGATCCATTAGATTTGCCTGCCGTGGACATTGCGCAAACAGGAATGGATATCAACGGTAATTTGGTGACATGGTCAACGCCAACACCTCAAACGGTCACCATTAACGTGTTAGCGGGCAGTGAAGAAGACGAAAACCTCGCTATCTTACTGGAATCGAATACCGCACGACGTGGACAACGACATGCAGGGGATATTATCACCATGGTTGCCTCGTATGGTGATGGTTCAACAACCACGGCACGTAACGGCAAAATCACTAATGGTAGTCGTGGTAGCTCTGTTGCCAGTGCAGGACGACACAAATCCAAAGCGTATACCTTCGTATTTCAAGACTTCGACCGCACTCGCGCACGTTAATTCTAGGCGGTTATTCCGCCTTTTTTATGGATATTAATCATGTTAATTAAACCGAAAGAAATTACGATCACCGATGCTGATCGTGAAGAGCACACCTTTATTATTAGCCGATTACCGGCAACGATTGGGCGTGAAATTCTGGCAAAATACCCTTTATCGAATGCGCCTAAAATTGGCGACTATGAAGTCAGCAAAGAAGCTATGTTAAAGATGATGGCGTATGTTGCTGTCGAAAAAGAGGGGCAAGAGATTTATCTGAAGACCAGCACATTAATTGATAACCATGTGCCCGATGGTGAAGCCCTTATTCGTCTAGAACTGGAAATGTTGAAGTATAACACCAGTTTTTTCGGCAAAGACGGGAGCCAAGGTTTCCTCCAATTCCTGCTCAACAAAATCACCGGTTCACTCCCGTCGATTATAAAAACGCTGATGGCTTCTTTGCCGTCATCATCTCAGCCGGTTTCGCCACACTCACCGAACTCAAAACGTCAATAGATTTAGAAGAGGCGTTTGACCTGTGGGAAATTGCTATTACTAATCGTTATAACGAAGCGCTGGCTTCATCGAAAGGATAAATCATATGGCCTTGCTAGATACATTTGTTCAGGTATTTGAATTTGATACCCGCCAAGCCGATGATGCGTTTAATCGAGTGAGTAAATCGACCGATGACATTATCGCTGAGATGAAAAAGGCGCAACAATCCGCAAGTATGGGGGCGGATGGGTTTACTCAATTTATTCAAAATCTATCCGCACAATTGACAGAGTTATCGTCAAACTCAGTCGATATTCATGTTAATAGTGATACTTCCGGAGTTGCTGACAGCCTGATTGCGGAGATAGATCGCATTAAAGAAAGTGCGACGGACAACTCGCAATCAGTGAGTGATTTTATTCAAAGTATTATTGCCAGCATTGAACAGTTGTCCGCAGGAGAGCCGATAAATATTGATGTTGAGGCGGGTGATACACAAGAAAAAATAGCCTCAGTCACCGCTAAAATTGATGAACTAAAGTCATCAATGAACTTGCTTGATATCCAACGTGATGAATTATCACAAGGCGTAAATGAAAGCAGCGTTTTATCCGAAGCGTTAAATGCTCAATATCAACAGATGCAAGATGAATTACTGGCTTTGAATAATGAGTTAAGCACACTCACTAATGCAGAAAAAAAGAACAGGGAGGGAAAGAAAGCCATTGAGGTCATTCTTACTGCATTAAATGCCGACTATACGCAATTTATTGAAACTATGCGTACAAAAGGGATTAAAACCACTGAAGAGGAATCAAAGGCTCAGGATCACTTACAAAAAGAACTTTCAGAAACGGAGGCTAAATACAAGGAAGCTGGAAGCTCGGTTGCGGGGTTTGCGACAAAAGCACTAGGTGCTGTTGGTATTGTGATGAGCATTGGCAGTATTTTTGCCGAATCCGTTTCTCGTTCTCAAGAGATTGAAACGCTGGATAAGTTGGGTAAACAAATTGGTGTTGCAACTGCAGATGTTGATGCGTTTTCTGGTGCAATGGCTGAATTAGGAGGCTCTAGAGAATCCGCACAGGCTGATTTATCAGCGATGGCCAATACGTTTGGTAACACTAAAGACTCAATGGAAAAAGTACTTCAGACAGCGGACAAAGTTCAAGGCATGAGCTTTGATAAAGCGAAGAAAACACTGGAAGGCATGGGGGTATCGGACGAAAAAACCATTGAGTTATTGATGAAAGGGCGCAAAGAATTAGAGCGCACAATGGGTATTCAAAAAGAATACTCAGGCATTAGTAAAGAGAGTATTGAAAGTTCGATTAAATTCAATACCGCAATGTCTAAGTTTCAGCAAACATCGGGGGTATTAAAAAATTCTTTTCTAGAAATGGTGATCCCCGCTTTATCGAAGGGGCTAGATTGGTTAACTAAATTTATTTCTTTCTGCAAAGAAAATAAAAACTTATTGATAGGCTTCTTCTCTGCCATTGGTTTGGCTGTAGCGCTGTATTACGTTCCCCCTATGTTAGCTGCTGCATCAGCAACACTTGCTGCAACATGGCCTATTATCGCTATTATTGCCATTATTGCGCTTTTAGCGATGGCATTTGCAATTGTTTATGACGATATCATGAACTTTATCGACGGCAACGATTCAATGATTGGGCGTATTCTTGAAAAATACCCTCAGTTGAAAATCATCATTCTTGCACTATGGGAAACATTCAAAAAGCTCTTTGAATATCTAAAAGTTATCGTTGGGATTGTCGCGGATATTGTTGTTGCTGGTTGGGATTTAATGGCAACAGGTTTAAAAGCTTATGTTAAGTTTCTCATCAATTGTATCTCTGTCATTGCAGGGTGGGGTAAGTCCTTTGCTGGTGTTTTTACTACAGTGACGGATGCCGTTGTGGGCGCGTTTGAATGGATGTGGGAGCAAGTCAAAAAAATCATTGGTTGGGTAAATACGGGGCTTGATGCAGTTAAAAATGGTTGGAAATCTGCTAAAGAGTTTTTCGGGTTCGGTGACGATGAAGAAATCACTGTCAATCAAAACGTAGAGCGAAAAGTCAATGATAATGGTGAGATTGAATATGCCATACCTCAAGAAGAAAGCCAAACGACACAACAGCTACCGGTTAGACACTCTATTGCTCAAGCCAATGCACAGTTAGATGCGATAGCCAATAATGCGATGAACCCGATTACAAGCCAAGCTATTAGTAATCAATCCAATGTGAAGAATGAAAGTAACGTAAGCATTGGAGAAATTAAGATTGAGACTCAAGCCACAGATGCGCAGGGTATGGCGTCGGGTGTAAAAGACACATTGCAAGATCAACTCGCCGATTTTAATCAGCAAAACTCAACGGGAGTAGCAAAATGATAACAGAGGTCAAAATATTTGATTTAGCGTCGTTTTCTACACTGTTTGATAGTGTGAGTCCGATTCAAATCAATGTAAGAGATGAGCATAAGGCAACACAATTTCAAGTTGAAAGTGGTGAAACTCGCAGTGATCATGTGATCATTAACCCCGTTGAGATTGGTATAGATTTGCTATTAACGGGAGAGATGAAAAACATCTTCTCATCGATGCAACAAGCTTTTGACGAACACAAACTTGTTGGTATTCAAACCCGAGTAAAAACCTATCAACCGATGTTATTGACGGGTTTTAATCATGATGAAATACCTGACATGATAGATGCGATAAAGCTGTCACTACGGTTTGTTGAGTGGCGCACTGTTGAGCCTGAATACGGAGATTTACCGCCTCGATCGACACAAAAACCAGCTCAGTCATCAACCGTAAATCGGGGAAATGTGCAAACAAAAGAAGCCGATACGGAGACTAAAAAGAAAGGTTCGGTGGCAACACGTATCGCAGATGGTGATTGGAGCTTCTCATGAAAGTCATACCTTTAAAAGCTATTCCAAACCAACGCTTATCCGTCAATTTAGAGGGAGTTAATTGGACGCTAACAATAAAAGCCGGTCGACATGCGATGTATCTTGATATTGAACGAGAAAGTGAGGTTATCGCCGTGGGCATGCGTGCGGTGGCAAACACACCTATCATTCCTTATCGCTACCTGACTGATGGCACGAATTTAGCATTTATAACAGAAAATGATGCTCTGCCCTGGTATGAATTATTTGATAGAACTCAATCATTAATTATTTGGAGTGAAGATGGACTTACGACGAATACGGGTGGGGATTGAAGTCGCAGAACGACTGCAGTGGTATGAAGGATTGCGGATTAAAGCTAACGGCACCAAGTACGCAAACCCTTTACAAAATGAATGCACAGTTAGCATTGATGGATTAAACGCCCACACTCGAGATTATCTTCTCACTGAAACTAGCCCTTATCATAAAAGCAAACAAACTCGCCGTCTTTACCTTGAAGTAGGACGCGTCAATACGGGATTATTTCGTATTTTTACCGGTGATATTGTCAGTGCAGAAATTGCCTCGCCTCCTGATGTCACGCTAACCATTAAGGCTAAAACCAATAACGCCAGCTCAGGTGATATTGTTTCTTCCAGTGGTGGCGCCATGCAGAAAATGAGCGAAATCGCGTCATCGGTGGCAAAGGATTGCAAGGTTAGATTGGACTTTCAAGCTACCGATAAAAATATTGCCAACTGGTATTTTTGCGGTTCAGCATTACAGCAAGTACAACGACTGCAGGAAGCGGGAAACGTTAAAGCCTTTATTGATGATGATACGTTGTTTGTCAAAGATGATAACCAAGCCTTAAAAGGGCGATTGCGCATTCTTAGCATGAAATCAGGCATGGTCGGTATACCCAAAGCCACTGAAAAAGGGCTATCTGTCACTTATTTGATTGACGGTGCCTCAGAACTAGGGGGCATGCTTCGACTCGAGAGTAAATTCAACTCTGCACTTAATGGCGACTATATCATTGAACAACTGAAATTTGATGTTGCTTCACATGATGATCCTTTCTTTTATCAGGCTACCTGTAAACGAGCATAATCATGAATAAACCCAATACAGATATTGCTAGCGATGGTTCGCTGGCAGGTGCTCTCTCGTCTGCATTTCGTAATCTGATGATGAATACAGAGGACATGCTCCCTGCAACAGTGGTCAGTTATGACGATAAAACCAATCGTGCGGTTATCAAACCATTGGTGATGATGGTAACAACGGAAGGGGGAACGGTTGAGCGTGCGCCATTGGCCAACATTCCCGTTTTTAGATTTGGGGGAGGGGGTTTCTTTATTCGCGCACCGATTAAGCCGGGTGATTTCGGTTGGATAAAAGCCAATGACAGAGACATTAGCCTGATATTTCAGCGTGAAGGATTGGAGGATCAACCTAATACAGCACGTTTGCATTCATTCAGTGATGCGATGTTTTTTCCTGACACCATCAAAGGATGGGCGATAGATGGGAAGAACATTGATGCCTTGGTTATTCAGTCAATGGATGGTTCGGTTTGTTTCTCTTTGCATAACGATAAAGTTGAATTAAAAGCTCCCCGATATGAAATCAGGGCAACTGAAACGATATTTATTGGCAATGTAATAGTAAATGGTAATCACGCCGTAAACGGTAACAGCAATTCACAAGGTGGCACGATGAAACATAATGGAAAAGATATCGGTTCTACTCATCAACATAGTGGTGTTGAAGCCGGCCGTGGGAATACAGGAGCGCCTCTGTGAGAACATTTTCAATTGATAAAAATAATGATCTCTTTATCGGTCCTGATGGAAACCTTCAATTCAGCGAAAAAGACGATGCAGTTAAAAACCTTTGTCAGCATTTTGCCAAGGCCGTGCGTGGTGAAATGTTACATAAAAAAGATAAAGGCATTCCTTTCTGGCCAACAACATTTGGTCGTCAAACTGATATCCCGATGTTTGAAACGGCATTCAGACAACGTATGAGCGAAATTGAGGAAGTTGTAGAAGTAACTCATTTCAGTGCTACGGTGGAAGAGGGGGCGTTGAAGTATCAAGCAACAATTCGCACGATATACGGAGGATTTACATTGAATGGCTGATTATCGTTATATCAATAATAAAGGCGTTATTCTTCCCGACACGGCCATAATACGTGATGAAGTTGAAAGTGAGTTTCGTGCGGTATTTGGTCAATCGATTAACCTTGCCCCTGAAACACCGCAAGGGGCATTGGCGACGATGGAAGTTGAAAACCGTGATGCAATGGTGAGGAATAATGCCGAGTTAGCAAATCAAATTAATCCCGATATTGCTGGTGGTATTTTTCTTGATGCAATATGGGCGCTAATGGGTGGCCAACGCATTAATGCCACTCACTCTTATCTTTCCAGCGTTGAATTTAGTGGCGTACCCGGCACGATTATTCCCAAAGGCTCATTAGCGTCCAGTGTTGCAGGTGCGATGTTCGAAACAGTTTCACCCTTGATTATTGATAATACCGGCAAAGCAACAGGGGATATGAGGGCAGTTGAATATGGCCCTGTTGAATGCGGTGCTGGCCAACTTAATTCGGTTGCCAGTTCTGTATTAGGATGGGAAAAAGTCAATAACCCCACTCATGCTGTTGTTGGCCGTTATGCTGAATCTGATATCAAAGCAAGGCGACGACGTAAACAAACACTGGCTAAAAATACCGTCAGTGTTGCGGAAGCGATCACCTCTTCACTGTATGAGCTAGAGGGCGTTAACTCACTTTCTTTTCGAGAGAACTACTCTGATGCGGTACTCACTATTGATGGAATTTCTCTGTTACCTCATAGCATTTACGTTTGTGTGGAAGGGGGCGATAGTAACGAAATTGCTAAATCATTACTTAGAACCAAAACCATTGGATCGGCTTTTAATGGTGAGATCGAAATTGGTGTTGTAGAGCCGGTGAGTGGGCAGGAATATAAAGTGCAATTTTCACGCCCTAAAGAGATCACCATTTTTTGTCGAGTGACAGTTAAAAAATCAGCCGTTGATGCGCAAACTATTATTCCCAGTGCAATAGAACAATGGACGCGCGGAGAGCTGGACGGCGATAACGGTTTGATTGTTGGGCGTGAAGTATCACCTTTTGAGATATCTTCCGCAGTTAATACTGTAGAGCCTCGTTTATTTGTGACTAAAGTTGAATTGTCACTGGACGGGAACGTGTGGAATGTTGCGTTAATTCCGATTGCGATTAATCAAATTGCCCGATTACCAAAAGGGGCGGTGCAAGTGGTGATTGTATGAACGTTCAACAATTTGAGTTTCATTCAGACCTATTAAAAGCGATCCTCTGGCAGTATGAAGATGCAGAAAACCTCAAGAAACTGGCTAGTTTTAAAGCCTCTCATTTTGAAAAGTCGATGGTGTCATTTTGGCAAAACTGGTACCGAGATGTGTTTAATATCGATACCGCGAATGATTTTGGTTTGTCGATTTGGTCACGCATTCTGGATGTACCATTAGGTATTGATATTCCACCGAGCGACAAAAATAAAGTCGGGTTTGGTTTTGGTAAAAAGAAAGCCAATTTTAAAGCCAATTTCAGACGCAATGCGGATTACACATTGTCACTGACAGTTGAACAGAAACGCATGTTAGTGCGGATGCGTTATTTTAATCTGACACAAAGTCCTACGGTCACCAATATTAATGAGTTTTTAAAACGCTTCTTTTGGCGTGATGACAGCAAAGTTTTTGTCCTTGACCCATTGGATATGACTTACATGTATTACGTCTTTAACTTCAACCCTGATGAACGTCTACGTGTTCTTCTCGAAAACTTCGACTTAATGCCACGCCCTTCTGGCGTTGGCGTCAAATATCGCATTGTGACCAAAAAAGCCTTTGGCGTTGGTCAGCATCGTAAAAACTTCTTAGGTAGTAACTTCGGAGCATAATTCCTATGACAACTATTTTTAAAACTCCCTTTGCAACACAAGGGGATAAGGCTTCTATACCTGTAGAAATCCAACCAGACGGCTCGGTGTCTTATACGCAAGGCTATGGTTACGATTATGAGCGTGACCAAGTCACAGACCCTGCTGCAAAAGATATCGAACGTGAAAAAATGAATGGGATATTTCACGATATTACGGAAGCGATTGGCGAAATTCAGCTATTTGGTTTTCCAAAATGGGATGAAGCCGGTAAGCCATATGCGATACGCGCCATTGTGTACCATAAAAATAAAGTCTGGCAGTCTAAAGTTGAGAATAACAATATTGAGCCGGTTGCTGGTAATGCATGGGCAGAGTTAAAAGCCGATGCCACAGCAAGTGATGTGGGCGCATATTCAAAAGGGGAATCCGATAAACGCTTTCAACCATTAGGTAATTACACACCATCCGGTTATAGCTACTCAAAGGCAGAAACCGACACCAAATATCAGCTAAAGGGTAATTATGCGCCAGCAGGGAACTACGCTAATAAAGGGGATAGTTACACCAAAACGGAAAGCGATGGACGATATCAAGCAAAAGGGAGCTATCAACCGTCAGGCGATTACGCGACAAATTCAGCACTCAATAGTGGACTGAATAATAAGTTTGATAAGAGTAATGTAACTCAAGGTACGGGAACATCAACGGTTCATGTGATGAGCCAGAAAGCGTCTACGGATGCTTTTCAACCTAAAGGAAGTTATCAACCTTCAGGAAACTATGCATTAGCCGGTGCTTCATATACTAAGACGGAATCGGATGGCCGATATCAAGCTAAAGGAAGTTATGCAACAGCTGGAAGTAGCTATACAAAAGCAGAAAGTGACGGACGTTATCAAAGTAAAGGAAATTACCAGCCAGTGGGTAATTATGCGCTAGTAGGATCATCGTATACAAAGGCAGAGTCTGACGGTAAATACCAACTGAAAGGCAGTTATCAAGTTTCTGGTTACAGCTATTCAAAATCAGAATCAGATGGTAAGTATCAGCCTAAAGGGAACTATCAAGCTTCTGGGTATAGTTACTCGAAAGCTGAGAGCGATGGACGCTATCAAAAGAAAGGAGTAGGGCAGAGTTTAAGAAAAATATGGTCTGGGGATAATTGGGCAAAAGGTGGCACAATCACTGTTTCGGAAGATGTACGAGGAAAAACTATTTATATTAAGGGGACAAGTTATTTTGGTGGGGGAATTCAGGTGCCAAATCAAATTAATGTCGGTATTGTCATAAATTGGTATAAAGAGTTCCATCTTTTTGTTGTGACATCTTCAGATGGAAAAACTTTGCGTTGTGATGATACCTCATGGGGAATAAAGGAGGTGTGGATTCAAGACTAAAAGCCACTTAATTAGAAATTGTAATTTGTTGTAGATTTTATGTTATACGGACACTAATAGAGTGCCCGTTATTGATAATTATAAATTAAGTAATTTACTTTTTTGATCTTGGAATTCTTCTTCTGTTAGTACGCCACTCTCTTTTAATTTACCTAATTTTTCTAATTTAGATAATAGATCATCACCGCCACTATTATTCGAAGGTTGTGGTGATGAATTGTTTTTTTCTACATAAGATTATTTATATTTTTTGATGTCGGTACCATATTTTGATGATTGAAATGTGTTTTCAATTTCTCAAACAAATCCCTTGCTACGTCCTCCGTCATATACGTCCTCATTGGCTCCCGTCTAACATCTTTCATTTTAAACGTACTCTCATCAAACATTGGATCAGAAAAGATAATATCCATAAACAGATAGCCATAAGGGTTATCTGCAGATAAACGAGCCTCTTCTAACTGAGCAATATATTCAGCATTATTGATTTCAAGTTTAATCATAGTATCACCTATTTAACTGTATTTTTATACAGTAATTTATATAAGGTAATGGGTAGGATAGCAAGTTTAAAATTGCAAATTTATGCATGTGGAAATACGGAGATAAGAGAGGAATTTTTAGTGACAATCCATTGTAGTTTTACCCCAGTTTTACCCCTATTTTACCCCAATCAAATTTCAGGCATAAAAAAACCAACTCTAAGTGGTTGGTTTTCTTAAATATTGTTGGTCGGCATGATAGGATTTGAACCTACGACCCCCGACACCCCATGACGGTGCGCTACCAGGCTGCGCTACATGCCGTTTGTGCCCTGTATATTACTGTTTTTGACTGCTAAAGCAACCCTTTGCTAATTAAGTGACGCAATTTTGTGCGTCACTTAATAGCGTTAGCGTTCAATAAAACGCTTCTGTTCAGCTAGTACTTGCAGTAATAATTTTAAATCAGGTTTTGCAGAGCTGATCTCTTGTCCTGATTTATCAAATAAAGCGTATCGACCATGTTTATCTATCAACAAGGTATTATCTTGTAAAAAGACCACAAATGCCTCTTCATCACCTGTGAAAATCCATGGATGATTACGAGTGCTTGCAAATAAATCTTCACCTTGTGAATAGTTGTCTGCAGGACTAATGACATGTAAAACATGCTGCATCAAGGTTGTCATAACATCTTGATGGCTTGTCATTCGATCAATAACCTGTGGCGTCATATTTGGCCAATGTATCATCAATGGCACCTGTGACTGGCTTAAATTAAAGGTGGTCTTATCTGAAAGCCATTGATTAATTTGCTTCTTATTGTTGTCTTGATGATAGCTAGAAGTGACAACCACAACAGTATTATCTAGTACTTTAGTTTCTTGTAATGTCTTAAATATTGTCTCTAGTTGATCATTTAATGTGGCTCGTTGAGTCGCATTATTGGTATGACCATTAATTTGTAAGAAAGAGAACCAAGGGGTTGTTTGGTTGTTTTTAACCAACCAATTACTCCAGCTATCAATAGTGGCATTGTTATCACCACTGCGTGATGTTGGGAGGGTGAAATCTGATAGCACCGCTTGTTTAAACAATGGTGTTTGGAAACCATTCGTTGAAAACATGGCTAATTGATAGTTTCGATAACTTAACGCATCGAAAAGAGCAGAGTTCTTTCTGCTACTTAATACACTGTCTAAATAAGAAGGTGAAATACCATAAAATAGCCCAAATAATGCGGTGTCATTATTAATACCTGATGAATAATGACGCGAAAAATAAAGGTTATTTTGTGCAAATTGTCGCAAGCTTGGTAATTCAGGCACTTCTTCAGTACCTAAACCATCAACGACCACCACCAGCAAGTTATAAGAATAGGTATCCTTGGCATAGATTAATGGAGCAAGAGGATAAGTGATACCTTGTGCAGCTGGATTACCTTCACTGATAACACGTTGCTCATATTCTGATTGATTAATAAAACCGTGGCGCTCAAGGAATTTACGCGCTGTCATTGGGTAGGATAACGGTAAATTAGCACGTTGCATGGTGATTGGGCGATAAAAGTTAGCGTCAGCCCAAATTGACATAGAGTGAGATAGTATAAAGCAAGTAATAAAGACACCTGCTAATGGTTTACCCCAGCGTTGGCGGTTTAAACTGCGTAATTTTTGCCAACTCCATGTTGCAAAAAGCATTTCAATCAGAAAGATAATGGGGATGCCAATGAAAATAAGTTGCCATTCACGCGCCATTTCACCTTCATCTGGGTTAATTACGAGATCCCAAACAAGTTGAGTCAAATGGAGTTGAAATTGCTGATAAACGGCGATATCAAAAATAAGGATAGTTAATCCTGCACTGGCAAGGGCACAGGAAATAACCCTAAGTAGCCGTTGAGAAACAGCGATAAAGGTGAGGGGGAAAAGGATGAGTATATAGATAGCAAAGACAATAAAACTAAAATGTCCCATCCAACTTACAATAGCGTAAAAACGACCAGCAAAGGTTGCAGGCCAATCAGAAATAAACAGGTAACGGCTTCCAAGCAGTAAGCTTAGAATAATATTAAATAGCGCAAACCAGTGACCCCAACTGATCATTTGGGATACTTTTTCACGATAGGACTGAGGTCTCGTTACCATGTCTATAAATAATTTTTCTATGTTTATTAGTGAATTTTGCCTTCATCAATCGAAGCACGCAGTGCGTGAACAAAAGAATCAGCAATCAGCATTCGTTGAGCAGGGGCAATACTTGTATTAATTAAGTTTGTCACCATGTTTCCCAACACCATCAAAGAAAGATCTGTAGGAGTATGATGTTTTTCAAGAACGCTGACAAGTTCTGCAAGTAATTGCTCAACTTGTTCATCACTATAACGGGATTTTTGTGGCATAAAATCTGAATTCCTACTAAATGAATAAAACGCTATATATTACCGTATTACTAGGGCTTTTTCCGCTATTAAATTAATTAATTTTCCCTTGATACTGAAAGTAGGGAGTGTTTGAATACGCGCACGAGAAAGAGACGCAATAGAAGAGGACGACCATGAGTCTAGATATTAACCAATTAGTTTTGCATCAACTTATTAAGCGAGATGAGCAGACATTAGAAGTTGTGCTACGTGATTCACTCTTAGAAATTGAACCTGTTGTTCAGGAGATGATTGAAGAGTTGCATCGTGTATACAGTGCAAAAAGTAAAGCTTATGGTCTGTTTAATGAAGAAAGTGAATTAGCAGAAGCGCTGCGTTTACAACGTAAAGGTGAAGAGAACTTTTTAGGTTTTTCACGAGCAGCAACGGTGAGACTAAAAGATGAATTAGCAAAATACCCTTTTGCAGAAGGTGGCACCGTTCTATTTTGTCATTATCGCTATTTAGCGGTGGATTACCTTTTAATTGCTGTACTGAGCAGTTGTAACAGTATGTGGGTAAACGACAGTCTTGATGTGTCATCAACACGCTATTTAGATATTCCTCATGCAGATATTATTGCTCGTATCGATTTAACGGAGTGGGAAACTGCACCTGACTCTTTACGTTATTTAACCTTTTTAAAAGGTCGAGTTGGACGTAAAGTCTCTGATTTCTTTATGGACTTTTTAGGCGCACAAGAAGGTTTAAACGCTAAAGTTCAAAATAAAGGCTTATTACAAGCAGTTGACGATTTCTGTGAAGCTTCAGAAATGGGCAAACAAGAGCGTCAAACTTGTCGAGAGCAAGTATATAGCTACTGTAACGAGCAATTACAATCTGGCGAAGAAATTGCCTTAACAGAGCTTGCTGAAGAATTACCATCTTTAGGCGATCAAAACTTTGCTCAATTTACTGAAGAAAAAGGCTATGAATTAGCTGAAACATTTCCAGCAGATCGCAGTACATTACGTCAACTGATGAAGTATTCAGGAAGCGGTGGTGGATTAACTGTGAATTTTGATGCGAAATTATTAGGGGAGAGAATATTCTGGGACCCAGCAACAGATACGCTCACCATTAAAGGCACACCACCTAATTTACGTGATCAGCTACAACGTAGAGCATCTGAAAAATAATTAAGTAGTAGAAACAAATAACGCCACATTAAGTGGCGTTACATGCTCGGCGTCCCGAAAAATAAAGCTCGAAGGGTGGCTTATTAAGCGCGCAGGAAGTCGATATGAGTAATTTTTGGCTTATACTCGTGACGTTGCACTGCTTTAACTTTAACTTTAGTTTCTTTGCCATCGATAACCAGGTTTACGAAATCTGAATAGAATTCTGATTTGTGTTCTTGGTTGATAACTTCGTTGTGATCTAAATCGATAGCGATTGGCTCTTCATTTCCGCCATAAACGATAGCAGGAAAACGGTTAGCCACACGCAGGCGGCGGCTCGCACCCTTACCCTGCTCTTTACGTACAGTTGCATTAATAGTTAACATCTTTTTTCTCTTATAAAAAAGAAAGAAAATACATACTTGTTACAGGCGACCCAGCAACAAGCTCGAGATTTGGTTTATCTAAAAATAGATAAAGCGGGGCGCATTTTAACGAAAAAGTCCTCTAACAGCAAATATAAATCCAGATTAATACAAGGTATCTGCTTTTCGGTATCGGCCAGCGTAGTCAAAAATCTTATTTCTTATCTTCCAGAAGTTCTCTTTTTTACCTTTATGAGCCACAATAAAGTCTGGATGGCGCAATAAATCAAACTGCTTAATAATGTCATTGGCATTATGCCAAACAAAAGGAACACCCGGGGCGCGTTGATGTTCACGTAAAAATTTTAATTCAAATACTTTTCGTTGGGCAGGTGTTGTTAGTCGAAAACGTTCAGAGACAGAAGTGCCTTCTTCGTCGTAATAATTAATTTCTAACCATTCACCTTTAACATCATTTCCTGATTTAAATTGCATTCCACCACAGCGCAAAACTAATGCCCCTTTGAGTTTTAATGCTGCTTTGAGCATATCATCAGGATCAACCAAGATCTCATTACAATGAACACAGCGACGTGCTGCAATATCATTTTCTTCATTACAATGTGGGCATAATTTAAAGCGGAAACGAAATTTACACTGCTGTTTTTGCCCTTGTTCATTGAGCTCCCAACCTTGGCAACGTCGACCATAGTGTTCAATGATATCGCCATCAGCATCTACAATGCCCCAAAAGGTATTGGCAAATTGGCAAATAGGGCAGAAAACTTGTACCGGTTTACTATTCGGATTGGGTTTTTTAGTACCGACTTCGGGTAGATAGAGATCATGAGGATTACCTGCATAATCTAAAATCAGGCATTCAGTTTTTCCTGCAAATAATCTTAATCCTCGTCCTACAATTTGCTGGTATAAACTCACAGACTCAGTGGGGCGTAAGATAGCGATTAAATCAACATGAGGTGCATCAAAACCTGTTGTTAGTACGGCAACATTAACCATATAACGTAATTGTTGCTGTTTAAAACAAGAAATAAGATGGTCACGTTCAGAAGAGGGGGTATCAGCACTGACTAATGCTGCTTCATCCTGTGGTAAAAGAGAAAGGATCTCTTTTGCATGTTCAACCGTTGCCGCAAATATCATTACACCTCGGCAATTTTGTGCATATTCAATAATCTGAGTAACAATATGAGGTGTGATGCGTTTTTGTCTCTTTATTTCACGATTTAGATCTTCTTCATTAAATATCCCATTTTGGCTTGTTCTTACTTGGCTAAAGTCATATTGCAAAATAGGCATATCTAGGCGAGTTGGCGGAACTAAAAAATGATTACTTATCATATAACGCAAAGGCAATTCATAAATACAATCACGGAAAAAACAATCTTCATCGCCTCTGATCATACCGTGATAATGATATTGATAAATCCAGCCCGTAGGTAAACGATAAGGTGTTGCAGTTAATCCTAAGATCCGTAATTGTGGATTAATGGATTGTAATTGTTTAATAACTTGCTGATATTGGCTATCTTCAGACAAACTAATACGATGGCATTCATCAATAATAAGCAGAGAAAAAGTATCACTAAATTGCGATAAATTACGGGCAACAGATTGCACACTACCAAAAACAACTTTTCCGCTACTCTCTTTTTGTTGTAAGCCCGCAGCAAAAATATCCGCAGATAGACCATAAGCCTCATATTTGCTATGGTTCTGTTCTACTAATTCTTTTACGTGTGCTAAAACCAAGACACGTCCGCGCGCTCTTTTAGCCAGTTCAGCAATCACTAAACTTTTTCCTGCGCCAGTAGGTAATACAATCACCGCAGGTGTATTGTGTTGGCGAAAATAAGAGATTGTCGCGTTAACAGCGTCAAGTTGATAAGGTCTGAGTGTAAAAGCCATAACTCTACATAAGAAATCAAACGGGGCGTCAGCGTAACATTTTTTTATAGGTAGCGCGAATACGGGAGGAGTAAAGAGCGTGATAGTTTATTTATAAATTAATTAGTTGTTTTATTGTTAATATTCATTTTTAATAGATACCTCATATCAGATGGTATTCTTCCATTTTTCAGAGAAATTCATGCGATTAGATAAATTTTTATCCCAGCAATTGGGTATTAGCCGTAGCTTGATCCTTCGTGAATTAAGAGCAGGGCTTGTAACAATTGATGGCGAAATGGTGAAAAGCGGTTCAACCAAAATTGCACCAGAGCAAGAAGTAGCTTATGACGGTAATGTTTTAACTCAAATTTTGGGACCTCGTTACTTTATGTTGAATAAGCCAATCGGCTATGTATGTTCAACAGACGATCCTGTTAATCCAACTATCCTCTATTTTATTGATGAACCTTTGGCACATAAATTACATGCTGCAGGGCGTTTAGATATTGATACAACAGGGCTTGTTTTATTAACGGATAATGGTCAATGGTCACACCGCATTACGGCACCAAAACATCACTGCGAGAAAACCTACCTGGTCACACTCGAAGAGCCGATTGTAGAAGGTGTCGCTGAACAATTCCAAAAAGGTGTTCAACTTAACGGTGAAAAAGATCTAACCAAACCTGCTACGTTAGAAATTATTACACCTACAGAAGTCAAGCTCACTATTAGTGAAGGTAAATACCACCAAGTAAAACGTATGTTTGCAGCAGTGGGTAATCATGTAAGTGCTTTACATCGTGAGCGTATTGGGGATATCACATTAGATGAGACTTTAGCTGAGGGCGAATATCGTCCATTAACAGAAGAAGAGATCAACAGCATTCACCTACCTCAATAATTATTATTTATCCTGTCGTTTTTGGGAGTTTATCTGCGTGCAACAGCAACGTTCGTCGTACCTTAGTCTCATTTTAATACTGGGACTTATTTCCATGCTTATGCCATTGGCTATAGATATGTATTTGCCAAGTTTACCTACTATCGCGCAAGATTTTGGTGTGCCTAGTGGCAAAGTGCAAATGACATTAAGTATCTATATTTTTGGCTTTGCTATTGGGCAATTAGTCTATGGTCCTATGGCTGATAGCTTGGGACGTAAGCCTGTCATTTTGGGCGGCGTAATTGTTTTTGCTTTTGCCTCTAGTGCATGTGCATTATCTGAATCAATAGATATGCTAATTGGAATGCGTTTTTTACATGGCTTTGCGGCAGCTGCGGCAAGTGTTGTGATTAATGCATTGATGAGAGATATGTTCTCTAGAGATGATTTCTCTAGAAGTATGTCTTTTGTTGCACTTGTTATGACTATCGCACCTTTATTAGCGCCATTATTAGGTGCTTGGGTGATGAACTGGTTTTCATGGCATGCAATTTTCTGGAGTATTGCGATAGCTGCTGTGATTGCATCTGCTTTAATTGCTTTTTATATTCCAGAAACATTACCAAAAGAGCGTCGCCAACGTTTTAGTTTAAGAGTGACATTTAGCCAATTTATTAGTTTGTTTAGAACACGTCGTGTTCTTTGTTATATTTTGGCTTCAGGTTTTTCTTTTGCTGGTATGTTTTCATTCCTTAGTGCTGGTCCTTTTGTTTACATCGAATTACATGGTATTCCATTTGATCAATTTGGATTATATTTTGGCTTTAATATCATCTTCTTAATTGTGATGACAAGCATTAATGGGCGCTATGTTCGTCGATTTGGTGCGTTGAAGATGTTGCGCCTAGGCTTAACTATTCAATGTGTTATGGGGATCTTCCTCTTACTGGTGGTCGCTCTTAACTTACATTTCTATTTCCTTGTTGTGGGTGTAGCAATGTATGTGGGCGGTATTGCGATGATCACATCGAATGCGATGGCTGTTATTCTTGATGATTATCCACATATGGCAGGGACGGTTTCTTCTCTTGCTGGAACAGTGCGTTTTGGTGTTGGTGCTTTAGTTGGAACAGCTATTGCTATGTTACCAGCAAAATCAGAATGGCCAATGGTAAGCTCTATGGCATTTTGTGTACTGTTTGCCATGGGTTTTATCTTGCTTGCACGTCGTTATAAATAAGAATATCACGCTATAAATAACAGAAATTTATAGCGTGCTCCTCTTTTTCTGCCTCTGTTTCCTCTAAAAACACCACATTTTCCTCTGCTATATTTCATGAATCGTTTCAAATTAGCGTGATTTTTTGATTTGAATCAATACCTGATGTTGTTATTTTGTTAAATTAAGTAAAATTTATTTTAATAATCATCTATTATTGTTTTGTTGATATGAAGTATCGTGATAAAAATTGATGGATTGTTTTACTTGAATACGTAATATTTTATACAATTATTTTATATGGTTGATAAAATGTTAAATAAATGAAAGAATAATTGAAGAGATTAAGCATTGCAGACATGAATACCTGCAAACACTAAGCCAAATGAATGGCTTGATACGTTTCTTTGCTTTTTTTGTAAAACAATTGTAATAATCATGTTCTATAGTTAACAAAGTTCTAATATGCGTGTGAGCAAGTCAGTTCAAACTCGTATTGATGATGTATTAAATTAACGTGTTGATGAAACAGGATTGATTTGTGGATAATGTACAACTTTCGGTAGTTCATAAGCTGCCGCTGAGTTATCGGTGGCTAGCAGGCTTTGCAGGCACAAGAGTAGAAATACTGCCTGAGAATGATGCTGGAAAGCAAAATACGCTGATTGGCTTAAAATTGCTAAGTCATGATGGTATGACACTGGATGAAGCAATACAGAATTTGCGTCAGTATCTGAGTAATCTCCATATTGATAGCGTTGTGATTGAATGGGATGGCGCTCCTTGTCTTTTCCTTCATAGCGACGATGAATGTGCAGCATTATGTTGCTTAAAAAACGCGGGTGTCGCTATTGCTGAGCCATTTCCAACGGCATATTCTTATTTATAACACCTATCTAATGTTATAAAACCAACGTAGCCACTATGTGTTTTAAGCATGATAAAGAATATAAAAAAAGCCTCATTATCTGTTTATTTAATGAGGCTTTTTTATTGCAATAAGATATAAGGGAATTAATTATCTTAATACATTTTGAGAAAGGTTGTTTTCAACAAGTGCCGCATCATTATTCTCTATAACACGTCTTGCTGCATAAAAACGTTTATTCCAGTAGATATTAGACATTTCTGACACAGTTACACCATTGCTGGTGGATGCATGTACAAATTTATCATTACCGATGTAAATTCCAACATGGCGCATAGTACGGCCTGTTTTGAATAGAACGAGATCGCCTGCTTGTAATTTTGATTTATTAACCTGAGTACCGGAGAACTGTTGGTCTGAGGTTGAGCGAGGGAGTTCTACACCGAATTGATCAAGGAAGGTTCTTTGAACAAAGGCAGAACAATCGATGCCTTTTTTAGTGTCTCCGCCTAAACGATAAGCGACGCCTTTCCAGTCTGCATATTGGTCAAGTATCTTAGATTTTATATCGAGATTCTTCACCAATGATTCAAATTCATCTTGTGATGCTTGGGAAATAGATGTGCTTGATGATGTATTAAGTGGGGTAGTGCTTGAATTCGCTAAGCGTGAATTTGCGTTCTGTGAGCTACATGCCGATAGCGTAGCTACAACAATGAACGCCGGTATGAGCTTAAGCATTCTCATATACGGTTTTGTTCTCATTGTGACAGATTTCCCTTACATCCTTACGTGCAGAAGCGCACATGAATTATTCACCAAATAACCAGAGAATATAGTGTAATTTAACTCTGGCAACCTTATTTCGCGAAAAACGTGCTCTAAAGCACGTAAATATCCACATTAAACAATAAATAATGAGGAAACCAGAAAAGTGTACAGAAATAGGGACTAAATGGCGAGAGAAAAGAAGTTTAATTTACAAAACATTAGATAATAAAGTGCTAATACTTAAAATAGATCTCATTTTGTCATAATAATATCATTTAACTGTCAAAAAAATGACCAAAAGAATAAGTGCATATTACACTCATTCTTTTTTAATTAATTAGATGTGCTTTCTCTTTTATTTTTTAAAAGGAAGATATTTTTCTAATTGTCTGACAATTATATCTGATAATGGTGTAATTAATAACCAACTCGTCGTAATTAAAGTTAAAGAAATAGAACCCACTAAGATATCTGATGCCCAGTGCGCGCCAGCCATAACTCTTGGTAATGAAAATACGACTGTAATAAGAAGAGCACATAAGAAAGAACGGAACGAAAGATACCGCAATATAAAGCTACAGAAGATAAGTAGCATTAAACCATGATCACCCGGGAAGCTATCGCCAGAGGCATCCTTTGTAGGAATACCTGTCACTATGCCCACTCTATGTACATCTTGAAAATGAAGTGTCGGGCTTGGTCTTTCAATTGGGATATTTTGTCCAATTTGATTGATGAGCACAGCACTTATTACCATCACTAATCCCACAATTATAAGATGGCGTTTACCCATATAATCTTTTTTACGGAATGTATTGTAGTACAACGCACCCATTGCCAACAAAATAACCAAGTCAAACTTTCTATTATTAATATAAGCCACAAAAGTTGCAAAAAAAGTGTCAGGTAAAATGTACTGATTAAAAAAATAAAAAATATGAGTATCTATTGATAGCCAAAATCCATGTTGTGCTGGAAGATACCAAGAGAAAAAAATAATCAGACCTGCAAGATTAAATAGAAAAATAGCCAGTGCTTTTTGGTGAAAATTAGAAAGTTTCATAGTAATAAAATGACAAATTTTGCGTGTATTTGGTGATCTAGATCACAATAAGTTTAAGTTTGATTATAGGACTATAACCAAAATAAAAAAATAGATCTTTGCAATTTGCTGCCTATGCAAATGTTATACATTAGTTTCATTTCTGTTGGATTTTTTCATTCCTACTTAACTTAAATTTAGAATATTTTTTATTGATACTCGTAATTTGAGTATTATATAATTTTTTTCTATTCTTTAATTAAAGATAAAAGTTAAATAAATAAAGTAACAAGCCGATATTAGTTAGGACTTTAATAACATATTGGCTTGTGGAATTCACACACCCAATAATCAGAGGAGATTAGTTTTGAATAAGTTTTATGTTGCAGCTACGTGTCTGACTTTGTTATTAAGTACACCTACTTTTGCTAAGGAAAATAAAGTCATCGGTTCCGGAACTATAACTTTTGTTGGTGCAATTGTTGAGGGCAATTGTCTAATGGATACAGAGAAAAACACTTTTAAAACAAGTTGTTGGAACGGAAGTGAAATGCAGGAATCTCAATATCAGTTAGAAAGAAATAAGCACTTTAGCTCTAAATTGATTAACAACAAAGGTTCTATGGATATTAAATGGATTAATGACGATTTAGCTGTAATGAACATTGTTTATAATTAATTTCCCATAGATCTAATAATAACAATAATTGTATTAATTAAATAAAATTTTAATACTTTTAGAAAACTGTTATTAAAGTTAAAAATATTTGACTTAAGTTTAATCAACGTTGATTTCTTATTTATAAACATCGAACACTTATATTTGATAGACATCAAATATTCTTCTTATGTCTATATAAATGTCATATTTTATTGCTATGATGAAAATATGTCGGGTAGGTGTGATCCCCATACCTGCTAGCGCAAACAAGAAGTGAGGTCGTTATGAGAAAATATCTGACCGTAGTATGTAGTCTTCTCGTTTCCAGTTCGATATCATTGGCTTGGGCGTCTGATCCCATGCAAACAACAGGGCAGATTTATCTGCGGGGTGCGATTGTTGATCCTGCATGTGAGATGAATTTCACACTTGATAAAGCTGAATACCAATGTTACAAACACAACAAAGTGTTTACATCTACTCAACCCATCATTCCTGCGTCTTTTGATAAATCCCAACAAACTATTATTTTGCCTCAAGATATGGGCAAGGCTGAGATCCGTTGGATGGATAATACCCAAAAAAATGGTGTTATTGACGTTCAATATTTTTAAGGCGTCTGTGAGTAGACAGAGGTAGGTAGCAAAGATAAACAAGTCAAATAATCGTTTGTCACATTGGGTTTCTTACGATTATCTGACCTATTTAAAGCAACATTAGCTATACGCTAATGAGTAGGGTTTTTGACTGTTGATTAGTCAGCACGACCCATATAGCGACGTTCAGCAATATGAATACGAACTTTATCGCCAGTAGAAAGGTATTCAGGAACCTGAATAACTAACCCTGTTGGTAATGTCGCAGGTTTAGTACGAGCACTTGCAGATGCGCCTTTAATACCTGGAACAGTTTCAACAATTTCCATATCAACAGTTTGTGGCAGTTCTAATGCTAACACCTGACCATCCATTGTTAATACTTGCATTCCCGCTAAGCCTTCCTCAGGAATAAACAGCAATTCATCTTCAATTTGATCTTTTTTGAAGGTATATGGTGTGTAATCTTCATTATCCATAAAGATATATTCATCACCATCAATGTAAGAAAAGCTAACAGCACGACGCGTTAAGCTGATGGTATCAATCATATCATCGCCTTTAAAACGCTCTTCTACTTTTTGGCCTGTACGGATATCAGTAAAACGCATTTTGTACAGCGTACTTGCACCACGAGCACTTGGTGCTTGGATGTCGATATCTTTTACCAGTAATAATTTGTTGTTATAACTAACAGCCATACCACGTTTAATTTCATTGGCTTTTGCCATATAAAACCTTCCATTAAATAACATTGACGATAATGGCGACAAAATTACTCGCAGTGCAGAAACTTGGCAAGTTATTCGCACATTTTTTTATAAGATTTGATGAAAAAACAAAGCCAGCTCAAGTATGGGCTGGCTTTAGATATTAGCAAAATCTGCCATAAACCCTCGCCCAATACGGGCGGGGATATAAGGCGAAAAGCCTGCAGGGCTTTAAAGATCAATCAGGCGTTGACTGACTCTGAACATAGGCTCTGAGTGTTTCAATCGTCGCACCTCCGGCACTACAGACGAAGTACGATCTTGACTAAAGAAGCCCAGTTTTGCCTTGCATTCGTAAATGTGTATTCTGCTGGCGCAGTAAGCGTGAGGATACCGATTTCAGGTTGTTTACCATCACACTGACCGCCAGTTTTGGGGGTAAGCAACCAGCAGATGCACATCGTTTACTCAATTGATATACTCACCTAATTTGTTAAAATAACAGCATTATATCGATGAGCGCTAATTATGTTAAGAGCAACAAAAGTACGCATTTATCCGACACCAAAACAGGCTGAATATCTCAATGCTCAGTTTGGTGCGGTTCGTTTCGCGTACAACAAAGCGTTGCATATCAAGAAACACGCTTACCAGCGACACGGCGTAAATTTAAACCCGCGTAAAGACCTCAAGCCACTGCTTGCAGTGGCAAAGAAATCCCGCAGATATGGATGGCTTAAAGAATATGATTCTATTGCGTTGCAGCAGGCGGTGATTAATCTCGATGTGGCTTTTTCCAATTTCTTTAATCCGAAATTAAAAGCGCATTTCCCTGCATTCAAACGTAAACACGGCAAACAATCGAGCTATCACTGTGTTGGGATGAAAGTGCTGGATGATGCAGTCAAAATTCCGAAAATCCCAGCGATTGAAGCACGATTGCATCGTGAAATCACGGGCACGTTAAAAAGCATTACTATCAGCCGTTCCGCAACGGGGAAATATTACGCCTCGTTACTCTGTGACGACGGAATGGAAGCGCCAGCGAAGCCCGCACTGATATCAAACGTGATGGGACTCGACATGGGGCTGACGCATTTTGCCATCAAATCGGATGGCAATAAAATTGCTAATCCGCACCATCTTATCAACGCCAGCCACAATCTGCGCCGGAAGCAGAAAACCCTCTCCCGCAAGAAAAAAGGGAGTGCAAACAGACGCAAAGCCAGAATACAACTAGCCACCGTTCACGAACGTGTAGCCAATGCCCGTGCCGATTTCCAGCACAAATTATCTCGCGCAATTGTTGACGAAAACCAAGCGGTAATTGTCGAGACGCTGAAAGCGGCAAATATGATGAAAAACCCCCATCTGGCTCGTGCGATAGGCGATGCGGGATGGTCTGGATTTATCACCAAACTGGAATACAAAGCAGCAGAGAAAGGTGTTCATGTGGTGAAACTGGATCAATGGTTCGCCAGTTCGAAAACCTGCCATTGCTGCGGTCACAGGATGCCAGAAATGCCATTACATAAGCGTATCTGGCAATGTCCCGAATGCGGAGTTGAGCATGACCGTGATATCAATGCGGCGATCAGCATCGAACGCAAGGGCATACTGGAATTACAAGCGGCGGGACTCGTCGTTTCTGCCCATGGAGGCCCGCGTAAATCCGTCACACAGACGGTTGCGGCCTGAGAAGTGGGAAGCTTCGCCCGACAGGGCGGGGAGCAGTCACAAAGGAAATTAACGGTAGATAGGAAGAAGATTAAAGTTTGCTAAAATATGTGCGCTGGCATTAATAACACCAAATAAAATCACGAAACCAATCATAAACATACCACCGGGAGCTTTAAAGCTCTGGCTTTGATTACGCTCACGACTTGCTTTAGCCATTAATGCGGGAATAATCGCAGCCCAAATTGTTGCTGCAAGCCCTGCAAAACCAATGGCATATAAGAAACCATCAGGGAAAATAATTGCTAAAATAGTCGGTGGTATAAATGTGACTAATGCAGATTTAAATCGACCGCTTCCTGTATTTGAAAACTTAAAGAAGTCCGCTAAGTAATCGAATAATCCTAATGACACGCCTAAGAATGAACTTGCTAATGCCATATAAGAGAATAAGTCTAATAACATTGATACAGTGGCATTGGCGGTTGTTGAACGCATTTGTGCTAATAAGTTACCAATATTCCCACCATCAGCAATTACTTGCTTGAAACCTTCACGAGGAATATTACCTTGTACAACAAACTGCCATAAAATATAAATTGCCAGTGAAATCAATGTACCAATAAGCAAGCTTTTCATAACAGCTTTGCCATCTTTACGATAATACGTTACTAAACCTGGAATATTGCCGTGATAACCAAACGAGGTCAGTAAATAAGGTAATGCGGCTAAAGCATAAGGTAAATAACTTGCATTACTTTCATTGGTGTTAAATAACACAGGCATTTTTACTTCTGTAAATAAGCCACCAATGGCTAACACAAAAGCAATTACCATACCGCCAATTAAAATGGTGCTTAATCTATCCACTGCACGTGTTGATAACCAAACAAAGAAAGCAACAATTAATGCAAAGACTAAACCTGCAATAGCTTGTGGTACGCTGACCACCTCTGCAAAGTTCTGCACAATAATGGAGCTACCCGCAGAAATATAAGCGTAAGTTAGAATATAAAGAACAAACGCAATCGATAGTCCATTAATAGTACTCCAGCCTTTTCCTAATAAGTCTTTGGTAATGGTATGAAAGCTTGAGCCTAAAGGATAATGAAGGTTGACTTCTAAGATCATTAACCCAGACATAAATAAACAAAACCAAGTGTAGATCAGAAGAAAAATAGAGCCGGTAAACCAGACACCGGAAGTCACAATAGGGATGGAAAACATGCCAGCACCGACTGCGGTACCTGCAATGATCATTGCACCACCAAGTATGGATGGGCGCTTTGTTATTGATGTGACTTCTGACATAAGATGTCCTTATAAAATTGACTCAATGTACTAGCTTGATGGTGTAAAGAATACACGTTTGCTATAAAGGTGTAAATAGAGGTTATTGTGCTTTATAAAAGGAAAAAGTGAGTAAAAATAATACAGTAGAAAGAGTGGGGTATATAAATCAATAGATTAGTATGATGATTATTAGAAATGATAAAGAAATACAGTAGTAAATAAGTGAAAATTCACGCAGAAATAGATAATCCGAACATTATTCTGAACAAAAAATATCCAGAATAATGAAAGTGATAAGGTGTTTTTAATTAACCTTGATAAAACTGCTTACTTTTCCATAATGCAATGGAATTACGGCTGGCTTCAAAGTGCGGTTCAGGTAAATCATCTGGAGAACACCAACGGATTTCAGAACATTTATCTGGTTCCATCAATTTCGGCTCGTCACCTTGGTGTTGTGCGATCATACAAATAGAGACAGTGTGTTTACCTTCTAATTGGTAAGTTTCTAGATTATTGCTAATACCGATCACTTGTGGCGCAGTGATCGCAATACCAATTTCTTCTTCTATTTCACGAATAGCACATTGCTCAAAAGTTTCCCCTTCATCAACATGTCCACCAAAAATTGACCAATAAGGGGCATGTTTGCCACAACGTTTTCCTAATAATACTTCACCATTTTCATTAGTGATAATTACGCCAACACCGACTACGACTGACATTTGAGACTCCTTTTTTCTTTTTTATATAGTTATAGTTAATGTATAAAATAAGTCGTTTTTACGGGCAATATTCTCCTTTGTGGAGGGATCGAGTGCAAGGAGAAAAAAATCAATTTCACTGAATAAAAGGTTAATTGATGCTATATATAGCACCCTAAATATTCATAATAAAAATGATTGGGGAGTGAAGGCATGAGTCGCCGTGTCGCTACGATCACCTTAAACCCTGCCTATGATCTTGTTGGTGCTTGTCCAGCTATTGATGTAGGTGGTGTTAATTTAGTCCGAACAGCTGGGCTTAATCCTGCGGGTAAAGGCAATAATGTCGCGAAAGTCTTACGTGATTTGGGCATTGATATTACTGTTAGCGGGTTTATGGGACGTGAAAATCAAGAAGAATTTCAGCACTTCTTTAGTGAAAATGGGATGGCTAACCGTTTTTATCTTGTGTCAGGTCGAACACGCATTAATGTGAAGTTAACCGAAGGAAAAGGGCAAGTCACTGACTTTAATTTTTCAGGATTTACCGTATCAGAGCAAGATTGGCAGCGCTTTGCAACGGATTCACTTAATTGGCTTGGTCATTTCGATATGGTCGTTGTCAGTGGCAGTTTACCAAATGGTGTTGATCCTGAAGCCTTTACTCAATGGATGATTAAGCTGAGAAGATTATGTCCATGCATTATTTTTGACAGTAGTCGTGATGCTTTAGTCGCAGGGCTAAAAGCAGCACCTTGGCTGATAAAGCCTAACCATCGTGAATTAGAAGCGTGGGTAGGGCATTCATTAACTGAAATGGCAGATATTATTAAAGCCGCTCATCAACTACGCGATAAAGGCATAGCACATGTGGTTATTTCACTGGGTGAAAGAGGAGCTTTATGGGTAAATGCATCTGGTGCATGGCTTGCAAAGCCACCACACTGTGATGTGATAAGTACCGTTGGTGCCGGGGATTCGATGGTTGCTGGATTAGTGTATGGTTTATTAATGAGTCAAACAAGTGAACATACTTTGCGTCTTGCAACTGCGATTTCTGCGTTATCAGTCAGTCAGCCTGATGTAGGAATAAAAGACAGAAGTCAACTTGCTGAAATGATGACTAAGATAGAACTAACACCGATTAAATAAGATAATTTGCGGTTTATTTGAGATAAACCGCAAAGAATATCAAAATTAGGCTTGTTGTGATTTTAACCAAGCAATTTCGTCAGGCCAAATATCAGGATTGATGGTTTCTAAAATCAGCGGAATGCCATCAAAACGCTTATCTTGCATAATATAGCTAAAAGGGACTTTACCAATATTTCCTTCACCTAAACTGTGGTGACGGTCTACTCGACTGGCTAATTCGCTTTTCGCATCATTAAGGTGCATTGCTTTTAGATATTGAAAGCCGACAATCTTTTCAAATTCAGCGAATGTTTTCTCGCAATCTTCAATTGTTCTTAGATCATAACCGGCAGCGAAAGTGTGGCAAGTATCAATACAAACGCCTACACGAGATTTATCTTCTACCCCATCAATAATAGCGGCTAGATGTTCAAAACGATAACCTAAATTTGTACCTTGCCCTGCGGTATTTTCAATCACAGCAGTGACATTTTTCGTTTTTTCTAAAGTGATGTTAATTGATTGAGCAATTTTTTGTAGGCACTTATCAACATCAATCTTATTTAAATGGCTTCCCGGATGGAAATTAAGTAACTCAATACCCAGTTGTTCACAACGCTGCATTTCATCTAGAAATGCGTCTCTTGATTTTTCAAGAGCATCTTCTTCAGGGTGACCTAAATTAATGAGATAACTGTCATGGGGTAAAATTTGAGAAGGGCTATAACCATAAAGCTCACAGTTCTTTTTAAATTTATCAATGACATCTGTGGATAATGGTGCAGCTTTCCACTGGCGCTGATTCTTAGTAAAAAGGGCAAACGCAGTAGCTTTTATTTCATGTGCGCGTAATACCGCCTGATCGACGCCACCAGCAGCACTGACATGTGCGCCAACAAATTTCATTATTTCTCTCCTTAGATTTATTTTACACCATGATAACAAACATACAGCGTATAACATCATATCGAGGTGATAAAAGCAAAAAAGCGCAACTAAAAATAGTTGCGCAATAATGAAAAGTGCTTCTCAAGGCGAAATTTTAAGGGGGATTAATTAATCTCGATATTCCTATTAAGACATCAACACAGTTTGAATAAAGATATTAATCATCGCACCACCAAGGGTTAACCAGAAAAATAAGAATAAGGCTAATAATAATGGTTTGACACCTGCTTGTCGGATAGCGCTAATATGTGTTGTTAAACCTAATGCCACCATTGCCATTGCTAAGAGAATGGTATCAATAGTCACAATGTAGCTAACAATCGATGCTGGAATTAAATTTAAAGAGTTAAAGCCCGCCATTAAAATAAAGAAAACGGCAAACCAAGGAATAGTAATTGGGCTTTTCTCAGTCGATTGTGCGCCATTGTTTGCTTTGCTTTTCTTTTTACTTAAATAAGTTGAAAGAATAATTAAGAAAGGCGCTATCATCATTACGCGGATCATTTTACTAATAACCGCGGCATTTTCAGCATCAGGGCTAATTGAGTGTCCTACGGCGACAACTTGAGCGACTTCATGAATAGTCGAGCCGGAGAAAACACCAAAGGTTTCTTCGGTAAAGGGTAACCAGCCTGCAAATGCATTTAAATGGTAGAACCAAGGGTAAAGGAAAATACCGATAGTCCCGAAGATCACGACAGTAGAAACCGCAACAGCAACTTGGCTTGCTTGTGCTTTAACAACAGGCTCTGTCGCCATAACCGCCGCTGCACCACAAATACTACTACCAGCACCAATCAAGATGACAGTTTGTTCATCTAAACCAAAATATTTGCGACCAATCCACATAGCGATAAGAAAAGTCGATGTCAGCATAATGGCATCTATAATTAAACCTGTTGCACCTACATCTGCAATTTGCTGAAAAGTCAGTCTAAAACCGTACAAAATAATACCTGTACGTAATAAATAGTGTTTAGCGAATTTGACACCTTCATCACTATAAGGTTTTGCAACAGGATAAAAGGTATTACCCACAATAATACCGAATAGGATCGCCAGCGTTAATGCACCTAAACCCATGCTCGCAAACCAAGGAATATCACCAATATAAATAGCAAGCGCAGTTAATACGCCTGTTAGTAATAAACCAGGAAGCCAGCGATAGACTGGAGTGAAACATTTTTTCGCCAATGTAATAGGTTGACTTTGCTCTGACATAGAAAAACCTTGCTTATATAAATTTTGCATAAGCATATAACAAGCAATCTTATTTATTAAACTCATTATTTTTATAATAATAACCAGTAAAACTAATATAGGTGTATTTTCTTAAATGTACTTGGTATGTTACTGGTTTGTGGATAGTATGTTATTACAATGACAGTTCAAAGGTGGAATGGATATGCGAATTACGTTGCGGCAACTGGAAGTCTTTACTGAAGTTCTCAAGAGTGGTTCTACAACGCAAGCATCACAACAGCTTGCTTTATCTCAATCTGCTGTCAGTGCTTCTTTAACTGATCTCGAAAGCCAACTAGGTGTACAGCTTTTTGATAGAGTGGGAAAACGGCTTGTCACAAATGAACATGGACGATTACTTTATCCTAGAGCGCTATCTTTACTTGAACGAGCAACTGAAGTTGAGCAATTATTCCAAGCTGGAAATGGTGCTTTGCGTATCGCTGCAAGTACAACAATAGGCAATTATATTCTTCCTCAAATGTTGGGGAATTTTCATCGTAATTATCCTGATATTCCGCTAGAAATGAGTATTGGAAATACCGAAGAAGTCGTTAAGTTAGTGAGCGAGTTCCGTGTTGATTTAGGGTTAATTGAAGGTGCTTGTCAAAGTTCTGAACTGATTAGCCAGAAATGGCTTTTAGATGAAATGGTTATTTTTTGCTCGCCGGATCATCCACTAGCTAAAGCACCGAAAGTGACTTTAGCTGATTTACAGTCAGCTCCTTGGATTTTACGAGAAAATGGTTCAGGAACTCGAGATGTGCTTAACCATCTTCTCTTTGCTTCTTTGCCGGGTTATCGCATTGAAATGGAATTAGGTAACTCAGAAGCAATAAAACATGCCGTTATGTATGAAATGGGGATCAGTTGTTTATCTCGCCGAGTGATTGAAGAACAGATTAATAATGGCTCATTAAAAGAGATAAAAGTAGAAGGGCTGGCATTACAACGTACCCTATATCTGGTTTATCATCGCCAAAAACATGTCTCTGATGCACTGAAAAAACTCCTGACATATTGTAATGCTGAACACTTAATCGGCAATTTTTCATAAATTGCTAATAATTGACGCCCGATCATGAAGGTATCTTATAATCCTAGATCCTTGCTATTCACGAACGACAGATTTGCTACAATCCTCGTTAGAAAAGTGAATATAAAAGTGGAATGTTATGTCAGAACAACAAAATAGTACTGCTGGTTCGGGCGCAGTACGCACTTTGCGCCGAGAGTTAAAAGCGCGACATTTAGCGATGATCGCTATTGGTGGTTCAATTGGTACAGGACTTTTTGTCGCATCTGGTGCAACTGTTGCTCAAGCAGGGCCGGGTGGGGCATTACTCTCTTATGCATTAATTGGACTAATGGTCTATTTTCTAATGACAAGCCTTGGGGAATTAGCCGCATTTATGCCTGTGTCCGGCTCATTCTCAACATACGGATCTAAATATGTAGAAGAAGGCTTTGGTTTCGCATTAGGCTGGAACTATTGGTACAACTGGGCAGTTACAATTGCTGTTGACCTTGTTGCTGCACAATTAGTGATGCTCTATTGGTTCCCTGATGTTGATGGTTGGATTTGGAGTGCCTTATTCCTTGGCGTTATTTTCTTGCTCAACTATATCTCTGTAAAAGGGTTTGGTGAGGCAGAATACTGGTTTTCACTGATCAAAGTTTCTACAGTAATTATTTTTATTATTGTAGGCATCGCGATGATCACTGGCATTATGAAAGGTGCCGAAAACGCAGGTTGGCATAATTGGGAAATTGGTGATGCACCTTTTGCGGGTGGATTTGCTGCCATGATTGGTGTTGCCATGATTGTTGGTTTCTCATTCCAAGGTACAGAATTAATTGGTATTGCGGCGGGTGAATCTAAAGATCCAGCTAAAAATATTCCAAAAGCTGTGCGTAAAGTTTTCTGGCGTATCTTACTGTTTTATATCTTTGCAATTTTAATTATTAGCTTAATAATCCCTTACACTGATCCTAGCTTACTGCGTAATGATGTAGGTGATATTAGCGTTAGTCCATTCACACTAGTCTTTAAAAATGCGGGATTATTATCTGCGGCAG
This sequence comes from Proteus sp. fly-1013, assembly GCF_040140245.1. Classification (NCBI taxonomy): domain Bacteria; kingdom Pseudomonadati; phylum Pseudomonadota; class Gammaproteobacteria; order Enterobacterales; family Morganellaceae; genus Proteus; species Proteus sp. fly-1013. The sequence goes on from NZ_JBEEWD010000001.1 coordinate 444,790, forward strand.
CTATCATGAATGCGGTTATCTTAACGGCGGTACTTTCTGCTGGTAACTCGGGCATGTATGCATCAACGCGTATGCTGTTTACGTTAGCAAGAGAAGGCAAAGCGCCAAAATGCTTTGGTAAATTGTCTAAAAACGGTGTGCCACGCAATGCACTTTATGCAACAACTGTTGTTGCTGGTCTATGCTTCCTAAGTTCAATGTACGGAAACCAAACTGTTTACTTGTGGTTATTAAATACCTCAGGAATGACGGGTTTTATTGCATGGTTAGGTATTGCGATTAGCCACTACCGTTTCCGTAAAGGTTATGTTGCACAAGGTCGCGATTTAAATGACTTACCTTATCGCTCTGGCTTCTTCCCAATTGGTCCTATTTTCGCCTTTATATTGTGCTTAATTATTACATTAGGTCAAAATTACCAAGCCTTTTTAGAAGACACAATTGATTGGTATGGTGCAATTGCAACCTATATTGGTATCCCATTATTCTTATTAATTTGGTTTACTTATAAGATTGTGAAGAAAACCCGTTTTATTCGTTATAACGAAATGGAATTTCCAACACATATTGAGAATAAAAAATAACCTATAAATCAAACTATTAAAACGCCCGTTTTTGTGATCTCGATCACTGTAAAACGGGCGTTTTTTTATTTTTTGCCTCGTCAATTATAGAAAACATACAAAAACTCTAATTATATCGGCAATCGCATTGATAATTATTATTATTTGCTTTATTGTTAGCGCACAATTTATTTGCTGAAAAATAAAATGATAGCGCTAGTGGTTGTAAATAATATGCTTAATGTAATGAGTCTGATAATAATTAGCCCTTCTAGTGCTCAATACAGCCAACCAATAGTTTATCGCCATATAATAAATTACACAGCGAATATGATTCACCGTATAATAATTTGGCGACTCACTTCTTTGTTGAATAAATTGTCTCAAATTAATAATTGGCTTTTTGTACATAAAAAACAGTTGATGAGTTGTACGGTATGTTTTTGCTTACTTAATGTGTTGGTAAGAACAGAAAAACGTAGAAAAAAAAACTAGGTACAACAATTGATATGAGCATTATGTCAGAGAGACTCGCCACACAAGAGCATGAAAAAAATGCATCAGATAATGTGAAAGCCCATTATCGAAAAATGATGAATAAACGCATGTTATGGCTTGGAGTTATCGTTTTAATTATTTGTGGTTCAGTGGTGTTAGATTTCACTATGGGACCTTCTGGTTTATCACTTGATAAATTATTAACAACCCTTTTTCAGCCTGAACTTGTTGATGCAGGTTCACGAGTGATTGTGTGGGATATCCGCTTACCTTATGCCTTAATGGCGGTTGTGGTAGGGATGTCACTAGGGTTAGCGGGTGCAGAAATGCAAACTATTCTAAATAACCCATTAGCAAGTCCATTCACACTGGGTTTATCAAATGCAGCTTCATTTGGTGCTGCATTGGCGATTGTTTTAGGTATTGGTATTCCGGGTATTCCTGACCAATGGTTTATTTCGGCGAATGCGTTTCTCTTTGCCTTATTATCAGCCTTATTATTAGACGGAATAACTCGTTGGACGCGTGTTCCAACATCTGGCGTTGTGCTGTTTGGTATAGCCATGGTATTTACCTTTAATGCATTAGTCTCAATGATGCAATTTATTGCAACAGAAGACACGCTCCAAGGTCTGGTTTTCTGGACTATGGGAAGTCTAGCGCGTGCAACATGGGTAAAACTCGGTGTTATGGCGGGTGCTTTTGCGGTCATTATGGCGATTTCATGGATGAGTTCATGGAAATTAACTGCATTGCGATTAGGTGAAGATAGAGCGATTAGCTTTGGTATTGATGTAAAGCGTTTAAGATTAGGTTCATTACTGCGTATTAGTATTTTAACAGCGCTTGCAGTTGCCTTTGTTGGACCTATTGCCTTTATTGGTTTGGTTGCACCTCATATTGCTCGCATGATGTTTGGTGAAGATCATCGATTCTATCTGCCAGCAAGCGCACTAATTGGGGCTTTAGTTTTATCATTGGCATCAATTGCGTCTAAAAATTTAATACCGGGTGTCATTATTCCGGTGGGTATTGTGACATCGCTGGTGGGCGTGCCATTTTTCCTCAGTATGATTTTACGTCATAGGGGGAATATCTAATGATGGAAGGGTTAAAGATCCAAGGTTTTAATGCTGGATATGCTAAACATCTTATTATTAAGGCACTGGATATAGAGCCATTACCAAAAGGAAAGGTCACTGTATTATTGGGGCCAAATGGTAGTGGAAAATCAACATTACTAAGAGCGCTAGCTGGATTAAATAAATCATCAGGTGTTGTCAGTTTAGATGGTAACGATCTAGCTTCGATGAATTTTGCACAGCGTGCCCAAAATGTAGTCTATTTGCCACAAACATTACCAGCAGGTGTTCATTTACATGTTTTAGAATCCATTATTGTGGCACAGCGTGCTTCAGGTGGATTACATAATGAACATAGTGAAGCTCAGGTAATGCACTTATTACGTCAATTAGGTATTGAGCATTTAGCATTACGATATTTAGATGAATTATCGGGTGGTCAAAAACAATTAGTTGGGCTTGCTCAATCATTAATTAGACAACCCTCTTTATTATTATTGGACGAGCCATTAAGTGCGCTGGATCTTAATTACCAATATCATGTAATGGATTTAGTCGCTAAAGAAACACACCGTAGAAATATTATTACTGTTGTCGTTGTTCACGATATTAATATCGCCTTACGACATGGCGAACATGTATTAATGTTGAAACAAGGACAATTAATTGCACAGGGTGCGCCAGATAAGGTTATCACGGCACAAAGCCTTGCGGATGTTTATGGTGTTCAAGGTAGATTGGAATATTGTTCACAAGGAATACCTCAAATTATTATTGATGGCTTAGTGGATAAAATATAGAGAAGTAAAAGAGAAAGAGAAAAGAAGTAAATATAGGGATGCAGTAAATAGGGATATAAAAATAATATTAAAATAACTAAGGGTAATTGAGTTCATCTATTACCCTAATTTCTGAGCAACTGTCGATCTGTCCATCTATATAAAACTTAAAGAATATATATTCTTGGAGAATCGGGAATGGTAGTGTTAAATAAAAATAAAATCGCACTTGGCGTTGTTGCTGCTATTGCATCAAGTTTTGTTATGACTGCATCAGCAGAAAATGTAGAAAAACTGCTTGTAACAACCGCTTCAGGGTTTAAACAAACCGTTGAAGATGCACCTGCATCGGTTTCTGTTGTCACTCGTGAACAATTAGAAACCAAATCTTACCGTGATGTGACTGATGCATTAAAAGATGTACCCGGCGTATTAGTGACAGGCGGTGGAAGTAGTTCTGATATTAGTATTCGTGGTATGGATGCAAAATATACCATGATCTTGGTTGATGGTAAGCGTGTTGCATCGCGTGAAACGCGCCCTAATAGTGATAACTCTGGTATCGAACAGGGTTGGTTACCGCCTTTACCTGCTATTGAACGTATTGAAGTTGTACGTGGCCCAATGTCTTCTTTATATGGTTCAGATGCAATGGGTGGGGTTATCAATATTATTACCCGTAAGGCGCAAAAAGAGTGGAATGTAAGTTTACGTGCTGATAGCACGCTGACAGAGCGTCAAAACTCAGGAAATACTGAACAGGGTAGTTTTTATGCAGCAGGTCCATTAATTGATAACCTTCTAGGATTAAAAGTCCAAGGTCAATATTCACATCGTAGTGAAGATAAATTTATGAATGGCTATAATCGTCAAATTACCGCAAGCGGTGGTGGGACATTAAGCTGGACACCAGATGACAAAAACACGGTTGAATTTGAATTTAAAAAAGACAGCCAACATCGAGATGCACGTTGGGAATATTCAGCATCTGAGCGCTCTCGTAAATCTAAGAGTAGTGATTTCAGTAAATATGAGTTAACGCAATATGCACTGACTCATGACGGTGTTTATGATTTTGGTACGATGAATACATATATTCAACGTGACGAGAATAATAACCCAAGTCGTAAAATGGAATACAATGATACGACTATACGTAATCAAACGGTATTTATGCTAGATGCGCATACATTAAGTGTTGGTGCTCAATATCGCTTTGAAGAGCTAAAAGATAGCAACAATCATTTAGATAAAGGCAGCAAACTCGATCGTTATAGTTGGGCACTATTTGCTGAAGATGAATGGGCGCTTACAAATGATTTCTCTTTAACCGGCGGTTTACGTATGGATAAAGACGAAAACTACGGTACGCATTGGACACCTCGTGTTTACGGTGTTTGGCATATGGCTGATGAATGGACGTTAAAAGGTGGTGTGTCTACCGGCTATCGTTCACCAGATCTACGCCAAGCAACCAAGACTTGGGGACAAGCAACGGGTGGCTCAGGTGGTAATGCTGTGATTTACGGTAATCCAGATCTGAAACCTGAAAAATCAGTAACAGAAGAAATTGGTATTATTTGGGACAACCGTGACAACTTAACGGCAAGTGTTACTATTTATAATACTGACTTTAAAGATAAAATTACTGAACGTCGCATTTGTGATGATAAAGGCGTGTTACCGACATGTACCAAAGAGCAAGGATATGGTCACCAATATGACTTTATCAGTACGCGCGAAAATGTTGATAAAGCCAATATGCGCGGTATCGAGGTGACAGGTAACTGGACAATTTCACCAGAATGGAATTTAGCCGCTAACTATACCTTTACTGATTCAGAGCAGAAGAGTGGTGCATTTAGTGGTAAACCACTGAATAAACAACCTCGCCATATGGCTAATGCGACCTTAAACTGGGAAACAACGCCAGAAATGGAAACATGGGCACGCATTAACTTCCGTGGTAAAACATCGGATTATTTATCGCGTACCAGCATGGCAACAGGTACACCTTCTTATGCGTTTGTTGATATTGGTACCAGCTACAGCTTAACCAAACAGCTTAATGTGATTGGTGGTGTTTATAACGTATTTGATCGTCGCATCAACTATGAAAACTTTAATACCACATTAGAAGGTCGTCGTTACAACATTGGTTTGAACTATAACTTCTAATTTTTCACCCTCAGTTTGTGTCATTAAGACTCCACTTGTGGAGTCTTTTTTTATCTCTTATTTTTTCTTGTTTGCTCAAAATTAGTACTGGAAAATTTAAATATTGAGGTCTATATTTAGCTCAATAATTCATCTTATTCATCGTTTTATTCTGACTATCAGCTTGTTATTTCTACTTATTGTTTGCCATTTTTTTCTTAATTTATTCTCTTACTTTTTGTTTATATAAAACAGGCTGTTAAAAAATAGACATTTTTTATTAAAAGTCTATTTTTTGGAGTAAAAAGAAGTGTAAGTTAACAATTCCTTAGCATTAATCTTATTAATGTATTTTAAATGCTTTATTTTGATGGTTTGTTGATAATATTAATTTTAATATGGAATTTAATGTTTATTTATCAATGCATTATGATTTGATTCCTTTCGGTGTTGTAAAGGCTTTCGAAATATTCAAAGCATAAGAATTGTGATAAAAGTACAATTGTTGTTAATAAAATGTGGCATTACATGTTGACTTAGTTTGCGAATTGAAAAGATCGTAAAAAAAGGGGGCTTTTTGATGAAAATGTATTGCTATTTAAGTCTGAGACGTGCAAAATGCGCCCACTAAAAATATGACTGATGCGTTTAAAGTGCATCGGTTTTTTTTTGCATTTTTACTTATTACTACACCAAGAGGTCAGATTCATTTGAGTCTGAATAGATAACATAATTTGATTAGCAGCCAGCCCCTTAGAGAAAGGGTTGTCATGATAGAGGAATGCTAATATGGTACATTTATTCTCTTTCGCAGTCGGGCCTAACGGCACTGCGGGCAATGATGACTACGGAGCACGGCGTCTCCTAAACACATACACATCCTTAAAAACTTCATTCTATTCTGTTTATAGGCAGATGCGAAGTCTTCCCAGTAACTGTCGGTTGAGTTTATTGAATACTCAAACCGAAGTTATGGGAGGGTTCGCGAATGTCAGATAACGTCATCTCCTCTATCGGCACTAACCAAACTGGTGCTAACAATCGAGTTCAACTACGTAAAACCTTGACACTAATGCAGGTAGTCATGATGGGGCTTGCTTTTTTACAGCCTATGACTATTTTCGATACATTTGGTATCGTTTCTGGCATTACCAATGGTCATGTAGCAACATCGTATGCAATTGCTTTAGTTGCAATTTTATTTACCGCAGTAAGTTATGGAAAATTAGTTAAGCGTTTTCCATCAGCTGGCTCTGCGTATACCTATGCTCAAAAATCCATGAGCCCTTATGTTGGCTTTATGGTGGGTTGGTCATCTTTACTAGACTATTTGTTTATGCCAATGATCAATATCTTATTGGCGAAAATCTATTTACAAGCAATATTCCCGGGCGTTGAACCGTGGATCTTTGTATTTGGTTTAGTGGCTTTAATGACGTTCTTTAACCTACGTGGTATTAACGTTGTTGCTAACTTAAATACAGCAATTGTTATTGTACAAGTTGCAGTAATGGTTGTGTTTGTTGGATTACTTATTCACGGTGTGTATAACGGAGAAGGTGCAGGGGAGTTATGGACCTTTAGACCGTTTGCGTCTGTTGATGCTGAAGTTATACCTATGATAACCGGGGCGACAATACTCTGTTTCTCATTCTTAGGTTTTGACGGTATCAGTACATTATCAGAAGAAACACCAAATGCAGGTAAAGTTATCCCTAAAGCGATTTTCTTAACTGCGCTGATTGGTGGGATTATCTTTATTGCCGTTTCTTACTTTTTACAATTGTATTTCCCAGATATTTCACGATTCAAAAACCCAGAAGAGTCACAACCTGAAATAATGCTGTATGTTGCTGGTGCTTTATTCCAGTCCATTATTTTAGTGTTCTCATGTGTGACGGTATTAGCATCTGGTATGGCGGCTCACGCAGGTGTTGCGCGTTTACTTTATGTTATGGGTCGCGATGGTGTATTCCCAGAGAAGACATTCGGTTACGTACATCCTAAATGGCGTACACCTGCATTTAACGTGCTATTGGTGGGTTTCTTAGCGTTAGGTGCCGTGTTCTTTGACTTAGTGACTGCAACTGCATTAATTAACTTTGGTGCGTTAGTTGCGTTTACTTTCGTGAATCTATCTGTTATTTCACAGTTCTATATTCGCGAGCGCCGTAATAAAGGGTTAATGGATCACATTAATTACCTGATATTACCTATCATTGGTGCTGCGACAATGGGTGTCTTGTGGATAAACCTCGAACCAGGCTCTATGGAGTTAGGTCTTGTCTGGGGTGCAATTGGTATACTTTATATGGTGTGGATCACTCGTCGATTCCGTCGTCCTATGCCACAAATGCCAGAAAAGTAATACTATAAACATTGTGATAAAAATCAGTGTAGAAATGGCTTCAGTAATGAAGCCATTTTTTTATCTATATTAAGTTGTCTATATTAATTATCTACATCAAATTAGCCACATCAAATAGAAATTGAATAATAAATGATGAAGAGTGGTTTATGTATTTTTTAGTGATAAATAAAATATCAAAATATATTTTTTACATTTTTGTACTTAAAATATTAATACAGTGTTAATTTTATTATTGTTTAATACCTATGATCACATATATTAATTATTGTGATTTTATATTTAATCATTTGATTAATTATTTTAAACCGCAAGTATAAAAAAGAGATTTAATAAGTTTGATCTGTATCATAGTTATTAAAATAAATAAAAAACAACTAAGAGATATCACTTAATAATTATTACTTAATAATAGTTACGTATATTTTCTATAGCTTAGAATAAGTTAATATATAAATTAAAATAAATATAATTGAAGGGAAACAAAAGCATATCTTTATTATTATTATTAATACTGAAGTCTTTATTTTTATTTTATTCACTTATAGATTAAGTGTATATAACTAAATTATTCGTTTTTTGCCTATAAAAACATCACTTCTCCTCATTATTTGATTCTATTCCTTTACTCATTCCATAAGTATTATTTGATTGCTGTGCTACGCTTTAAATAGGATTAGTCAATATATTTTCTTACTTATCCTTAATAAGGAAATATAACTAATATCAAAATGAAGTTCATCTAAAAACCAAAGGTGACAATATGTCTTTAATTAAAAAAGTTGCTCCATTTATTGTAATGTCTGGCCTTATGGTTGCAGGCAATGCAGTAGCTCAAACTCAGGGTACAACTGTGACATTTGAAGCATTAATTCGTGCCGCAAGTTGTGATGTTTCTTCGACCACTGAAGGCTCCAGAATCGACTGGGGAACCTTTACGAGTGCTGATGTAGCTAGTAAAAACGTGGGCGACAAATTAGGTGAAGACAAAACATTTAATTTAGAACTCACTAACTGTTCAGGCCCATTAGCTGCCGATGGCACCATCAATTTGTATGCTCGTGGTAATAAGTCTAATTTTAATGCTGAGATGTTTGCTAACCCAACAGCGCGTTCTTTAGCGGTTAAATTGTTGGCTACATCGAAGAATGTATTAATTGTTCCTAACGTAGAAACAGGTTTGAAATTAGGTACTGCGATTGTTCAAGGCGGTAATGCAACAATTCCTATGACCGCTGGACTTTATTTAACCACTGGTAAAGTTGATCGAGACGAATTAAAAGTACCAGTAACATTTACTGTTGCTTATAACTAATTCTACCTAAACTAATTAAGAGACTCTGTTTATAACAGGGTCTCTATTTAAAAGAGAGATATGATGATTAATATTACAGATAAAATAGCAAAAATTTTTGTTGTATTACTAATGATAATCTCTCCTTTTGTTTATTCCAAAGGAGTGGGGTTGGATGCAACACGGATTATTTATCCAGAAAGTGAAAAAAGTGTGGGAATAGTGGTTCGTAACCAAGAACCTAATATTAATTATTTAGTTCAAGCTTTTATTACATCAAATCAATATCCAATCACGTTTGAAGTGACACCTCCTATTTTTAGACTTAATAGTGCATCTAGGCATGAAGTAAAAATTTATGCAAAGAGTAATGCCTTAGCTAAAGATAGAGAAAGCGTATTTTATTTCCACGCAAAGATGATCCCCGGTCAAGATGGTAAAACCGATAATTTAGGGATGAGTGTCGGATTCGATAATGTTATTAAGTTATTTTATCGTCCTGATAACTTACCTATGACCTCTGATGAAGCCCAAGCAAAACTGAGTTTTAGCGTGGAAGGCAAACAATTAAAAGTAACCAATAACTCTCCTTATTATATTAACTTTGCTGGTTTTTCAGTTAATAACATCAAACTTGATGTCAGTTTAGCAAACAACAACGCAATGATAGCGCCATATAGCTCAATCAAATATTTGCTACCAGCAGGTGTAACGCAAGGAAACATTCACTGGCGTACTATTGATGATTTGGGTGGATACAATGAATTTACAGCTAAATTTTAATCACTATTTATGTGGGATAGTCTTACTTGCGATGACGAGCTTTGGATATAGCGCTGTAAATTCAGAAGCCGTATTAATCGTTAAAGGTAAAGTTACTAGAGGAACTTGTGCTTTTACTTTATCTGATCAAACAGTGAAATTTTCTAAGCCTATTTTAGTGGAGAATGTCGTTGAAATAGGTGAAAAAGATGAAAACAAATTACCATTTACGGTTGAGTATAACTGCCAAGAGTTTTCAGATGAAACGCCAGATATGGAAGTGATAATTAAAGCTGGGGCGGGAACCCAAATTACGAATGATAAAATATCGCCTATCACAAATATTACCAACTCAAGCTTTGCACTTTATGACTGTAAAAATAGTAACTGTTCGCTAGTTAATTTTAACGCAGGCGTAAGCTCAGTGTTTATTCAAACTGGAAATGGAACAAAAAATAAAGATTTTCAGGTCGAAGTGGTAAAAAAAGACACCTCAACTGCCAAACCGGGTGCTTTAAAAGCAATATTAGCGTTAACACTGGTACAACCTTGAGAATATAAAAATGAAGATAGTTCTATTAAAAAGGAAGTGTTTAAGTTTATTTATCTTGATGCTGTCTTTTATTAGCTTTGGTGCGCAAAGCGTAGAGTTTGAATTCAAAGTGACGGTTGATAAACAAACTTGCAAATTATCGGTGACTGGAACCAGTAATAACGAAGTTGATTTTGGTAGCATTCAAGCCTCTAAAATAAAAAATAACTTAGTGGAGCCTATTCCGATTAAATTATTACTGACAGATTGTAAAACAGACGATTTCTCAGATACCTATGTAAAAATGGCAGCAAAAACCACACTAAATACTGTCACTTTCAATGATGATATTACGAAAAGCTTTGGTATTCGGGTTTCAGAAAGTGGAACGGCAACTCAATCAAATAATGATACTGACTTTATTAAATCTGGTGACATTGTTTGGAATAACATTGATAAAAAAAGTTTAGAAAAGAAACTTTATACTTACGTTAAATGTAAAACGGGAACTGCTTGCGAACCAGAAGCTGGCGAGTTCTTCTCTACATTAACATTTTCATATTACGTTGATTAATAAGTGAAATGAAAAATTTAATAAGAGATATAACATTAATTTTTACGTTGATAATGATAAGTTTCGGGGCTTATGCACAAGGTGTTAGCTTAGGAAAAACACGGATTATTTTTAGCGAAAGTTATAGTGAAGGTGTGAGTATCACCAATGATGATAACAAACCTTATTTAATACAGTCGGGTGTCACGACAGATCTTGATGGCAAATTATCGCCTAACTTTATTGTTACACCTCCTATATTTAGGCTAGAAAATAAAAGTACATCATCAATGCGGATTTTATTAAAAGACGCTGTTTCTCTACCGAATGATAAAGAATCACTTTTTTACTTGAATACAAAGATTATTCCTTCAACGGAAAAAAATAATGCAGATGATGAAGTATCTAAATTAGTCTTAATAACAAGTTTTGTCATTAAAGTCATTTATCGACCTGATTCGATAAGTAAACCTACTGATATTGATTTCAGTAAAGTGAAATTACAAAGCCAAGGGAAAAATTGGTTTTTTAATAACCCAACACCTTATTATTTTACGTTAACAAAAATCACATTAGATAAAGAAAAATATAATAAAAGCATAATGGTTGCACCTCATAGTCAAACAAAAATAGATGTTAATAATATGAATAAAGCAAGCTGGTTTTTTATTAATGACTACGGGGAATTATCGAAAGAGTTTCATTATAAGGATGTAGCAAGATGATGACTAAAAATAAAATTATTTACTTATTTATATCAATAATGGCTTTATTTTATAGCAAAGTGATATGGGCGGCAGAAAACGCTTTTCAATTTTCATTGCAAAGAATGACATACAATGAAGGAAGCAATAGTGTTTCTATTGGCTTGAGAAATAATGAAAACTCTCCCTATCTTGTTCAAGCTGGAATGAAATGGCTAGATGAAACATCTGGACTTCAACTTATTGAGAAAAAAGTAAATACACCTTTTATTATTACTCCGCTATTAGAAAAAATAGAACCAGGTCAATATTATGATTGGCTTATCAAGTTTACAGGATCTGATACTCTTCCAACAGATAGAGAATCTGTTTACATTGCACAGTTTCGCTTAATTCCTTCTACCTCTGATGAAAAAGTCGATATACAGGTTAATGTTATTCGTGCATTAAATTTTAAAATTTATTATCGCCCTAAAGCATTGAATGGCATAAAAATAGAAAGTGTTGAAGATAAATTATCATTTTCTATTTCAGGAAATAAATTAGTAGCAAAAAATGAATCTCCAATATATCTCGCATTTAATACAATAAAAATTAATGGAAAAGAAATAGAGCTTCAAGAACTCTCGAAAAATGTTCCACCCTTTGGAACGCAAGAATATGTTTTTTCAGGTGAGTATGTGAATAAAATTAGTTGGCAAATATTAGATGAATATTTATTTCCTCTAGATGAAAAAACAAAAAACTTCAAATGATTTACTAAGAATATTGACAGCTTGTCGGCTAAATGATTAAGAGTGTAAAAATGAAAAAACCAATGACAATATTCAGATATAGCCTTTTTACATCACTTATTTTTTTCTCTTTAGGCTCATTCGCTGAGGATTATTTTGATCCGGCTTTACTAGATGGACAATTAGGCATTCCTAGTGATATCGACTTAAGCCAATTCTCAAGCAAAGATGCGTTACCAGAAGGAAAAATTATTCTAACGGTTTATGTTAATAACAGTAACCGTGGCGAAACATCAATTCATCTTGTAAAAGGGGCAGATAATAAAGTTGTTCCTGAAATTACACCGGCATTATTAAAATCATTAGGTGTAAAAGTTGAAACTGTGCCTAATTTAAATAAATTGGGAAATGATGATGTTATTACTGATTTGACTCAATATATTCCTGACGCATCCGTTAAAGTGAATTTGTCAGAGTTAAAATTAATAACTAGCTTTCCTCAAATAGTGATGTCCACGGATGCGGTGGGTTATATTGATCCAGCGGTTATCGATAGTGGCGTTACTGCAATGTTTGTCAATTATATGTTTAGTGGAGGTCATTCATCTAATGATAATTCCTCTTTCAATGACATTAATAATGGAAAATTAAAGAACGATAACTTTTTTGCTCAATTTAGAGCTGGTATTAATTACGATGAATGGCGTTTACGTTCAACAATGACAAACACTTACGCTAGAAATTCTAATGATAAAGAAGCAACTAGCGATAACAGTACAAAATTTACCAATACTTATCTTTCGCGAAATCTTTCTTCAATTCGCTCAGAATTTATCGTGGGTGAAACCACATCGGGTAATGATGTCTTTGATGGGATCCCGATGAAAGGGATGCGCTTACTTTCTAATGAGCAAATGTTACCAACCAGCCAACAAGGTTTTGCCCCAGATATCAGCGGTATCGCTCAATCGAATGCCAAAGTAACAGTAAAACAAAATGGTAATGTTATTTACCAAACCTATGTTGCGCCGGGGCCTTTTAAACTTACCGACCTTTATGCTAGTGGCTCTGGCGGTAATTTAGATGTCACTATTACAGAAGAAAATGGATCTGAACGTACCTTCACTGTCGCGTTTTCATCATTACCAGTGATGTTAAGACCGGGAGGATGGAAATATGAATTAAGTGCAGGTCGATTTGATGGTGGTACAACGGTTGATTCTAAAAAAGCAGATTTTGTTTTAGCGAGTGGAGTATATGGTTTTCCTTATGATGTCACTCTTTATGGTGGTGTGTTAGGCGCAAAAGATTATTTTTCTATTGTTTCTGGTATCGGGGTTTCACTCGGTGACTTTGGTGCGGTTTCAACGGATATTACCCATGCTCATGCAAAATTTGATTCAATTGGCTCTCAAGATGGGCAATCGTATCGATTCCGTTACTCAAAAAACATGACAACAACAGGAACCTCTGTTGACTTAACTGCATTACGTTTTTCAACCAAGCACTATTATGATTTTAACCAATTTAATACGGCAGATTATCAGCTAAAAGAAGGAACATCACCTTGGCTAGGTGAACGTGAAAAGAGCCGTTTTACCACATCACTTTCTCAAACCTTAGGAAATTACGGCAGTATTTATCTGTCAGGTAGTTACTACAATTATTGGGAACAAGATGAAAAGGTCACTCAATTAACAACGGGTTACAACGGTTATCTAAAAGGCGTTAGTTTTGGGATTAACTACAGTATTGACCGCATAAAATCAAAAGATAGCTGGCCGGAAAATAGGCAAATTAACTTTAACGTTAATATTCCATTTAGTCTCTTTAGCAATAATCCGATGGTGAGCAATTTTAACAGTACTTATATGTTAACTCATGACAATCATGGGCGTACAAACCAACAAGTTGGATTATCAGGAAGCGCTTTTGATAACGCCTTGTCCTATGGTGTTGCACAATCTTGGGCGAATCAAAATCAACCTAATAATGGTTCTTTATATGCCAACTATTCTGGCAATTATGGTACTAGCTCACTGAATTATAACTATTCAAGCGATTATTACAGTGTGAACGGTAGTATGAATGGGGGATTACTTCTCCATTCCGGCGGTGTTTTATTAGGCAGAAGTATGGGTAGTAGTATGGCGATTATTGAAGCTCAAGGTGCCAAAGGAACCGAACTGAATTCAGGCAATGGTGCAATTAATAGTCAAGGATATGCTTTATCTCCATACTTATCTGAATATCGAGAAAATACTGTTGGATTAAACGTAAATACATTACCTGACAACGTTACATTAAAAACAACCTCTCAAAATGTTGTGCCGACAAAAGGAGCAATCGTAAAAGTTGTCTTTAAAACCAAAATTGGTTTTCAGGCAATTCTCAATATCAATCATAGCCAAAGTATTGTGCCGTTTGGCGCTATTGCCACATTAATAGATAAGGAAAATCCTAATGAGATTAATACGGGGATTGTCGGTGAGAACGGACAGCTTTATATGAGTGGATTGCCTTCAGATGGGAAACTGTTGATTAAATGGGGTAATAGAAACCAACAAAGTTGCAATATTTCATATCAAGGATTGGGTGATATTGAAGTGAACAGTAAGCAGCCAATAAGAACAATGTCGCTTTCTTGTGAATAAGAAACGCCAATCCTTATTTAATTGATAGGAAGCATTAACATGAAAATTCGTACATGGGTAATGACACCACTGGCTTGCGTATTGGCAATGCCTATATTTGCTACTTTTGCTGCAACAGATATGGGAGCAATGACATTAAATTTAACGGGTGTTATTGATATGAATGTTAATATGTCACAGAGCCAATTGGTGACCGGGACATTAACGGGGCAAACTTATTTTTCAGCAACACCTATCTACTCTTCAAGTCAAACGGGCACATGGAATAGCAGATATGCGATTATTTCATTAAGTGAGCAGAATTATCAATGTAACGCTAGCTTTGTATCAGTAGTACCATTTCAAGCAAATACTTATGGTTTAAAACTCACACATTCAAGTAATCCTGCGGCATCAGTATATGTTACACCTAAGCTTAATTATTCTGTTGAATTATATAATTTTGGTGATAAGTACCAAAGCATTTATGCGGGTCAATTTTTCCAAACTAACCCAGGTGTAATTGATAAAATAACCCCAGATTATAAAGTGTGTTATGTTCCAACAGTTAATGCTGTTGTACCTGGGGGAGGAACAAAAATTGTTAGTATAAAAAGTCCAGGTTCACTACCTATTTATATTGATAACAATTTAACACCAGGGACATTGACTTACCGAGGCACACCTTTTTATGTTGGAAGTTTTGGTGGCTCCACAAGGGGAGACTATTACTTAAAAGTAAATGTAACGGCAAATATTAAAGTTAAACGCTCATGCGCAATTACGGGTGTGTCTAATCAACAATTTAATGAAAATATGACACACACCAAAGAGGTTATTCGTGACTCTACCTTTACCTTATCCTGTGGGGGATTAGGTAATCCTGTCAATTTATCCGCGGTGGTGAAAGAAGGAACGGCTGATGCTACTAATCCTAGAAAACTCATACTAGCGCCCATCAATGGTACAATTTCGGATAAAAAACCGTGGGTAATGGGACTGCCTTATTTGCAACAAAGCGCACCGCCTTTCACATGTAATGATGATCAAAATGCTAAATTATTAAGATTCGATAATACAGATTTAGAATTAACAGGGACGAGTGTGGGTAATAATGTACCAACGGCATTTGGCATACGTTGGGCATTATGTAAACCAGATGGAACAAAAGCGGGTGAATATCGCGGAAAAGTGGATGTGAATATTTTTGTCCGTGGATAAAAGTCACAAATTTAGAAAAAAAAAAATAAAAGTGGATCTTAGGATCCACTTTTTGTTTAAACATTTAATCATCTTAGAATGAATAAAGTGAATCTTTAGACTCTTTTAATTTTTGTGCTAATTCAGACGCTTCATATCGTTCTGTTACTATTTCGATATAAGAGGCATTTTCTGTCGAACCAGCCACTTCAAGCGCTTTATTTAATTCATCTATCGTTGTGACTTTCTCACAATGCCAATCTCTTGCGCCAAAAGCTTTAGGTAATTGATGATAATTCCATTGAGCAAGATCGTTATAATAAGCTTCAGGATAATCACACAATAATCGTTCAATTAAGTAACCATCGTTATTTAAAACAAGGATGATTGGTTTTAATCCAAAACGAACAAATTGGCTGATCTCTTGTACGGTTAATTGATGTGAGCCTTCACCTGTAATTAAAATAACTCGTTTGTTAGGGGCTGCAAGTGCAGCACCAAATGATGCAGGTGTTGCCCAACCAATAGAACCCCATAATGTTTGATTATGGAATTGTGCGCCATCTGGTAATAGGGCAAAACCTAACCCCATTGAAGATGTACCTGTTTCAGCAATAATAATATCGTTAGGTTTAAAGAATTTTTCTAAATGAGGATAGAGATACTGAGCAGTAATTTTACCGTTATCAGATAACACAGCTTCGCCTAATCCTTTGGCTTTTATCTGATGATAAGTTCTATTCGGTAATCTTTGGGTTAGTGCTGAGAGCACGTCTTCCATATAAATGGATGTATAGATAACAGAATTAATCTCAACATATTCAGGCATGATGTTGATAAATTGTTTTGGTTTAATATTGGCAGTGAAACTTCCGGTATTGAAATCAGTCATCATTGCACCAATTCCCAATACGTACTCACTATTCTCTACAAATTCTCTGACTTCAGGTGTCATTAATTTGCCATCATACATACCAACATATTGGGGATGCGATTCACTTAAAATACTTTTATCCATAAACATAGTGGCATAAGGTAAGCCGGTCTTTTTAATAAAAGATTGGACATTATCTGATAACCCTAAACGTGAGGACAAAATACCGGGTAATACGCAGATATTATTGCTGCGCGTAAGCTTCTCAATAATGAGTGACACCACTTTCTCTAGTATTTCTTGATCGCTTATTGGTTTTTTGGGTGTGGCAACAGGTGAATGTTCTATCACTTGCATAGTGGCATAATCAGAAGGTAAGCCAATATAAACAGGACGACGCTCTTTTAATGCAGCCGCAATTAAGCGTTCCATTTCTGGAATACAATTTTCGGGTGTTAATATTGTGTGAGCACAAGCGAGACGTTGGCCTAATTGATAAAAAACATCAAAATCACCATTACCTAATGTGTGATGAACTAGACGCTTACTTTTTTGCACACCACTTGCTGGCATACCAACTAAATGAAAGATAGGTAAGTTTTCTGCATAAGAGCCGGCAATAGCATTAATCGCACTTAATTCACCAACACCAAATGTTGTCGATAACGCAGCTATACCTTTAATTCGGGCATAACCATCAGCAGCGTAAGCTGCATTTAATTCGTTGCAGTTACCAATCCAACGCATATGGTTGCTATTACAAATAGTATCTTCTATGGGGAAAGCATAATCACCTGCAACACCAAAAATATCACTTATTCCTAAGTCATATAAGCGGTTTAACATATATTCAACGACAGTCTTACTCATATTATCTCCAGAAAATCCGAATAATAGTCTGTAAAAGTAGAGGAATGCTTTTACATTATGCTTAATGTTTTATCGCGAATATTATTTAATATAAAATGGTTTATTATCATTGAGGGTATAACTAAATGTAATAAGGTAAGCGTTACTAATGGATATTCGCACATTGCGCTATTTTGTTGAGGTTGTTCAATTAAATGGTTTTAGTCGAGCTGCTGATGCGCTATTTATCACTCAACCTGCGATTAGTCGTAGTATTAAAAAATTAGAAGATGAGTTAGGTGTTATTTTATTAGTGAGAGAAGTTGATGGTGTCAGGCTAACGGATGATGGTGCAATACTGTTTGAACATGCAAAACAGATACTTGCACAATTTAATAATATGAATAAAGCATTACAAGATAAGTCTGGACCATTAACAGGGGTATTAAATGTTGGATTACCTCCAGTTATAGCCTCGACTTATTTTGCTGATATTATTATGGCATTCAGCTCTCTTCATCCTCAAGTTGAACTAAAAATATTTGAACTAGGCACTAAGCAAATGGCAGATGCCATGAGAGAAGGAAGAGTTGAAACGGCCGCGGTCGTATTGCCTTTTAATGAAGATACTTTTGAATTAACACCTTTTTCAGAAGAAAGTTTAATGCTATTAATGTCGCCATCCCATCCTTTGGCTATAAAAAAAGAAGTTCATTTTAACGAGTTGATTAATGAGCCTTTTATTTTCTTTTCTGAAGATTTTCGTATCAATGATTTAATTTATAGTGCATGTGGTATTTACAATACAACACCTATTATTGCGGGGCGTAGTAACCATTTAGATTTAATTATTGCAATGGTAAAAGCAGGTGTAGGAGTAACGCTTCTACCTAACAGCATGTGCAATAAAAATCCCATTGATGATTTAGTTGTTGTTCCTGTGGTAGAGCCTACGTTGTCATATCAAATAGCACTAGCAAATAATAAAAATAGCTATAAAAGTCGCAGTTGCCAAGCGTGGGAACAACTAGCAAGAGAAAAGCTAATAATAGAATAAAATATTAAAATGAGGCTTATTTATATTCTATTTGAGAAATAAATATCGAAATTATCTTTAAATAATAAAATGATTAAAAATAAATAAATGTTATTTTTTAAGAAATGCGGATAGCTGTATAAAAGTAGTTACATAAATGATAAGTTTATATTTTGCACATAGTCTTATGAGTAATAATAAAAATGGGCAAATAAAAGATTAATCAGACATGACAGGAATAGGATAGGGAAAATGAATGAGAGTAATAGTTCTGTAAATCAACATTTTATTCGTAAACTTGAAGGTATTGTTGGTAAAAAGCAGGTACTAACACAAGCACATAAAACAGAACGTTATCGTAAAGGTTTTCGTTCAGGACAAGGTAAGGCATTAGCCGTTGTCTTTCCCGCTAATTTATTAGAACAATGGCGAGTTTTTAAAACCTGTGTTGAAGCCGATAAAATTATTATTATGCAAGCGGCGAATACTGGATTAACAGAAGGCTCGACACCTAATGGTGATGATTATGATAGAGATATCGTGATTATTAGTACATTACGTCAAGATAAAATACAGGTTCTCTCAGAGCATAATCAAGTTATCGCTTTTCCTGGCAGTACGTTATGGCATTTAGAAAAAGTATTAAAGCCATTAGGTCGTGAGCCTCATTCTGTTATTGGATCATCTTGTATTGGTGCATCGGTAATAGGGGGAATTTGTAATAACTCAGGTGGTGCTTTAGTTCGTCGTGGACCTGCTTATACCGAATTATCACTTTATGCTCGTGTTAATGAAAAGGGTGAAGCTGAATTAGTTAACCATTTAGGTATTGATTTAGGCGAAACGCCAGAAGAAATATTAACTAATTTAGATAATCGTCATTATCATGAAAAACAGATACAAACGACAGAAAAATTAGCTTCTGACCATGAATATCATGAGCGTATACGTGATGTTGATGCTAATACACCATCTCGTTTTAATAATGACGAACGCCGTTTATATGAAGCCGCTGGAAGCGCAGGAAAATTATCTGTATTTGCCGTGAGATTAGATACTTTCCCAGCAGATCATCGCACTCAGGTTTTTTATATTGGTACTAATAATCCGGACGAACTCGAAGATATTCGTCGTCATATTTTAAGCCATTTTAAAAAGCTACCTGTTGCTGGGGAATATATGCACAGAAGCTACTATAAAATGGCTGAAGTGTATGGAAAAGATACGTTTTTGGTGATTGATAAATTAGGCACAGATAAAATGCCAATATTATTTGCCGTAAAAGGGCGAGTAGATGCGGTATTAAATAAAGTGCCTTTTTTACCTAAAAACATGGTAGATAGAACCATGCAATTTATGAGCAAACTATGGCCTGCTCATTTACCAGAGCGTATGACAGATTTTCGTGACAAATATGAACATCATCTTATGTTAAGAATGGCAGATGGTGGCATTGAAGAAGCGGCCACTTATTTAAAAGAATACTTTAAAACAGCATCAGGCGATTATTTTGAATGTACTGAAGAAGAAGGAAATAAAGCTTTCTTGCATCGTTTTGCCGCCGCAGGTGCTGCTGTTCGTTATCATGCTGTTCATGTTAATGACGTAGAAGATGTGTTGCCATTAGATATTGCATTGCGTCGTAATGACAAAGATTGGTTTGAAAAATTACCACCTGAAATAGAGAGTAAATTACTTTATAAACTCTATTGTGGGCATTTTATGTGTCACGTTATGCACCAAGATTACATTATTAAAAAAGGTGTTGATGCTAAGGCACTAAAAGCAGAAATGCTGGCGTTATTAGATCAACGTGGAGCAGAATATCCCGCAGAGCATAACGTGGGTCATATGTATTATGCTAAGCCTCAGTTAAAAGCATTCTATAAACATAACGATCCAACCAATAGTATGAACCCGGGTATTGGTAAAACCTCAAAATTAAAATATTGGGGTGAAGAGTGTGGTTGTGGACGTACTCATAATGATGTGAATGCAGAGAATAAAGAATAATAGTTTTATATCACGCTTATTAAATTAAAAAGAAAGGCAGGATAAAACCTGCCTTTTATCTTATTAATTAACTCGCAATCTCTTGAGCATATAAATAAAGCTCTTGTAGCTGTTTTAATTTTTCCTCGTTATCAGCATGTTCTTCAGCTAATAACTGAATAGTATTAATATATTCGGTTAGTTTTTCTGGCGTTAACATCTCTTTTCTATGCGCCAACCAACGTTGTTGTTCATCATAATTAAGCGTTGAAGGGTAATTTCTTGCACGATAACGGAAAAACAGAGGTTCCATTCTCGCATCTTCAAACGTTAAATCTAAAGCGGGTAAATTCTGTGGTTGTGTTGAGCGAATGATCTCCATCGCACTACGATCATTTTCACTGAAGAAACCATTATAAATTTGTGAATCAACATTATCGGATACAGCAAAAGGTGTTTGCTGAGCAAATATTTCCACGACTTTATTACGTATTTCAGGATGAGAAAATAAGATCGCTTGATTTTTTAAACAAATATCAACATCTAAACCAATTCTATCTGCATCTTGCTGTCTTAATGTATTTTGCGGTGCCACAATTGGGCATTTATTAATATGCAGTAATTTAATTGGAACTGGTGGCTCATCAACTGACAATTCACTACGTGGTGTATATAAACGCTCACGTAATTGATCTGAATCGAGAGTTAATAGGGGAGATATATCTGCGGCTAAGTCACAAACAATAACCGCATTACGATTATCAGGATGCCACGCTAATGGGGCAACAAGGCTTAAATTAGAACGCGAGGCACCAAACATACCTGAAACATGCACAATCGGTGTCATTGCTGGAATATCAATTAGCGCCTGCACTTTGCGTTTATCACGTAAATTAAAGAAATAATCAAACATACGTGGTTGAGCTTGTTTTAATTTTTTTGCCATCGCAATGGTGGCATAAACATCAGACATCGCATCATGGGCATTTTCATGAGAAATACCGTTGGCTTTGGTTAATAACTCTAAACGGAAACTTGGAAAACCGTCTTCATTTTCAGGCCAAACAATACCTTCAGGACGCAATGCATAACAGGCACGTAAAACATCAAGTAAATCCCAACGCGAATTTCCTTTTTGCCAGCTATAAGCATAAGGATCATAAAAATTACGATAAAGGATATTGCGAGTGACTTCATCATCAAAACGAAGGTTGTTATAACCCATAATACAGCTATTAGGCTGGCTAAAAGCTTGATGAATTTGACGAGTAAATTCAGCTTCAATTACCCCATTTTTTGCCGCAATTTGTGGTGTTATTCCGGTGATCATCACGGCTTCTGGATGAGGTAGATAATCGTCATTAGGTTTGCAATAAATAACGAGAGGATCTTCAATAATATTGAAATCCATGTCGGTTCTTATACCTGCAAATTGAGCTGGGCGATCTAAGGCTGGGTTAGTGCCAAAGGTTTCGTAGTCATGGATGTAAAATGTGGGCGTTTTCGCTGAATTAGACAAGGTTTCCTACCGTAAATTTATTGATGATTTTTTAAATCATTACTCAATGGGTTGTATTGGGTTTAATTAAGACTATGGTAAACCATAACGCGGTAAACGTGAAATGTCAGATCAAAGCACACTTATGTAGTGTTTAAATATAGGGTGTTGCAGTAAGGATAAGTAGGAGTGTACCGCCACTAATATTGATTACTTTTTT
This sequence comes from Proteus sp. fly-1013, assembly GCF_040140245.1. Taxonomy (NCBI): domain Bacteria; kingdom Pseudomonadati; phylum Pseudomonadota; class Gammaproteobacteria; order Enterobacterales; family Morganellaceae; genus Proteus; species Proteus sp. fly-1013. Next base: position 467,118 of record NZ_JBEEWD010000001.1, read on the forward strand.
CATGGTAACAATATTGATTTTTTGTGATGACAATAAAATAAAACTACAGCAAGCAATCAACCAGATGCTCATCATTAAAATATGGATAGAAGATAAGGCTAGATAATTACCTAATGTCGGAGTTGCTCCTGCATAGCTGGAAACAACCACGAGATATAACATAATTGCTTTAGGGTTAAGCACATTAGCAATATAAGCGGTTTTAATAGAGGCTTTTTGATGAATAATAGAGGTGTTTTTAGTCGCTTTTAATCCTGAGTATATCAGTGAAATTCCAAGATAAATTAGATACAAGTTACCAAGGATGGTTAACACCATAAAAGCAGAAGGGGACGAAACTAAGAGTTTGGTTATTCCCAATCCTACCAAAATCCCGTGAGTAATAATGCCTAATGCGGTGCCTACAATCGTGATTAATAACCCTTTTACACCATAGGTCAGGGTGTTATCTAAAGCAATTGTAAAACTTGCACCCGGCGAGATAATGATAGGCAGTAAGGTAATAATAAAATCCAGTATATCCATAGTATTATCTTAGCTATTAGTCCTTATACTCTTTTAATCTTCGTCGAAAAATTGCATACCAGAGTAGGGATGTTGACGACAAGCTTTTAAGCGACTTTTTAAATCACCCACATGGACTTCAAGCTTATGATGGTCAGGATCGTAAAAATAGAATGAATCACCTTCACTTTTATTTTCTTTCCATGCAGTAATGCCATAAGACAGAAGATGTTGTTTAAAGGTTTCAAAATTATTTGCAGATAAACTGAAAGCATAATGGGTGTAATCACTGTCTTCAGTAATATGGCGTTTATCGTGAGATAAACATAACCATAATCCGCCCAGTTGTAGATAAGCGCCGTTATCCCATAAAGCAAAAGGCTTAAAACCTAATATCTCAGTATAAAAGGCAAAGCTTTTATTCACATTATTGACTGCGAGTGTTAGGTGGTTTAAATCAGTTAGCATGGCTTTAAGTGAATGATGAAAGATACAGCTATTTTAGCAAAGGAAACTAACTGAAATGGATTATATGATACCTATTTGTGCTTTTTACTGTGAATCATGGTAATAAAAGATAAAAGTAGATCTAGAACACATAACTCAAATTGTTAACGTTAACTTATGTGCTTTATGTCACATTAAAGCGATAAAATTGTTTGTTAACTTAAAAGTTAACGTTAACATTTAAGGGTGGAATGACTTTAATAAGGCGCTTAACCAATGAATAAAGACTCAAAAAAATACTATGCGATCTTAAGTGCGCTGTTATTTTTCTTCTTTTTTACCTGGTCTTCATCATTTTCATTAGTTTCTATTTGGTTAAATCAGTATGTAGGATTAAAAGCGACTGATACTGGATTAATATTCTCTGCAATTTCTCTGATTGCGTTATGTGCTCAACCTTTATATGGCTTTATTCAAGATAAATTAGGGTTAAGAAAGAATTTGTTATTAGTGATCGCAGTATTACTTATTCTTTCTGGGCCATTTTTTCTAGGTTTCGCATCAATACTACGTTGGAATATTTTTGTTGGCTCCATTTTAGGGGGCTTATATGTTGGTATGACATTTAATGCGGGTATTGGCGTATTAGAGTCATATACAGAGCGTGTTAGTCGTATTCGTGGCTTTGAATACGGTAGGGCGAGAATGTGGGGATCGTTAGGTTGGGCATCAGCAACATTTATTGCTGGACACAATATAAATATCGATCCTAATTACAATTTTGTGATGGCTTCTATTTCTGGTGTTGTGTTCTTAATTCTTTTAGCACTATTAAAAACCGATAAATCAGATGCATTTAATCAATTAGAGCATGGAAAAACATCAGCGATTACCCTCAAAGACGCACTGAATTTACTTTCATTACCTCGTTTTTGGGCACTTATTCTATTTGTTATTGGCACCTGTATTTATGGCGTTTATGACCAACAGTTTCCAGTCTTTTTCTCATCACAATTTGCGACCTTACAGCAGGGGAATGAGATGTACGGATATCTGAATTCATTGCAGGTATTCTTAGAAGCTGGTGGTATGTTTATCGCACCTTTCCTTGTAAATAGAATAGGTGCTAAAAATGGTTTATTACTAGCAAGCAGTGTTATGGCTGCACGTATTATTGGCTCAGGATTAGTTGAAGGACCTGTTTTGATCTCTTGTATGAAGTTATTACATGCTGTTGAGTTACCGATTTTATTGATTTCAATTTTTAAATATAACAGTCAACACTTTGATAAACGTTTATCTTCAACACTTTATTTAGTCGGTTTCCAATGTGTGAGTTCTATTGTTGCAACATTATTATCTCCATTAGCTGGTTATGGTTATGATCATTATGGTTTTGCACCAACCTATATGGTGATGGGATGTATGGTGATAGGAACAACACTTCTTTCTGCTATATTTTTACGTTCAGATGCGAAAGCATTATTACCACTTGATGGTCTACAACATGAAGATCAAAACAAAGCACAACCTATTTAATCGCTCATTAATTTATCTTTTGTAGTGTCGATTTTGGCTACCAGTGAAAATGTGTAGCCATTTTTTTATCATTAATTAAGTGAACATTTACGGGGTAAAGAATGTTGACTATATTTATTAATGCATATCATCCTAATTAATTGTTAATTAAGCAAAATCAATTAAATTTGTAAACTTTGCTTGTTTATTGACACGATTAAGCGATAATCTTAAACAGAACTATTTATCTTAAATATCAATTGTAAAGGTGTAGGAAATGGATAACGCAAACAAGCCGTCTTTCCAAAACGTACTGGAGTTTGTGCGTATGTATCGTCGTAAGAACAAAATCCGTCGTGAGATCACTGACAATGAGAAAAAGATCCGTGATAACCAAAAACGTGTTCTTTTGTTAGACAACTTAAGTGAATATATTAAGCCAGGTATGTCGATTGAAGATGTACTGGGCATTATTGCTAATATGCGTAGTGACTATGACGATCGTGTTGACGATTACATTATTAAAAATGCCGATCTGTCTAAAGAGCGCCGTGAATTATCTAAGCAGTTAAAAGCGATGGGTGAAATTAAAAACCTGCCTGATCTAAAAGACTGATTGTTTCGCTAAGAAATTAAATGCCTCTGAATTGAATATTCAGGGGCTTTTTTTTATCTTATTTTTGGCTTTATAAATACGAAGTTAATTTGTTAGCAGTTACCAAAAAAAGAACCCACTAAAAAGTGGGTTCTCAATTTAGAAGTATTATCAAGATATTCTTAATAACACCTGATTATCAGTTTTGGCTTTCAGCTTTCGTCATTTCTGAAGAAGCGTGGTTAGTAGAACAATGTCCACCGGCACCTGAGCGGCCTTTCTTATCAAAAGCAGGGCGTGCTTCCCATGCTTTGATTTCAATTGCCACTGGCGCTTCATTAGCGGCTGGCGCTTTTGTCATTGGTGAACTTGCATGTAGTTGGCGTGCAACTACAACAGGCTCTTGACGAATAACGACTTCAGTTGGTTTGCTCTCTGTTACTGCTTCAACTTCCACAACAGGGGTTGCGCTTTCTGCTGGCTGACTTTCAACGACAGCTTCAACGACAGGGGCTGCAACAGTTTCAACAACAACTTCTTTGTGTTGTTCAACAGTTTCTTCAGTTGCAACTACTGCTTCAACAGGTTGAGGTTCAAGTGTTGACGTTTCACTTTCTACTGCTACAACCGTATCTTGTGCAACTTCTTCTGGCGCGATATTTGTTTCAGTTTGTTGTGAAGTTTCATGCATGTAAGCTTCAGTGGTATTCAATACCGCTGAAATATTCTCTTTACGAGTAACATGCTCTTCTGTATTCACTTCATTGATTACATCACTGATAACGTCAGCTTCAACAGGCACAGTTTGTGGCTCTACTGCAACAATTTCAGCGACAGCTTCTGTGGTTGATTCAGTACTGACTGTGACAGAATAAGTTGATTCAGTGGTTTCTGTCTGTGCAATATCAGCAACAATAGCTTCTGAAACCGCCGGTGCAATAGCTACCATTTGCGGATCTTTATGAGTAATAATGTGGTTTCCAACAGAAACATCATTGTTGTTTTCATCATTATTCTCAATAAATGGTGCATCACTTACCGGTGTGATTGGGTAGCGAATGAAGACTTTACCAGAAGCCAGCTCAGGAGAAGCAACCGCCATTGCCAGAGGCATTGGTGATACTGTTAATGTGCGCTCATCACGATAACGACGGCGACGTTGACCACTTACACGTAAATGACGAGGTGAACGACGAGAACGACGAGGCATAACATTATCTTGCCCGTTATTATCTTCATTTTTATTGTCATCTTGTGATTTAGTTGCATCAGGTAATGCTTTTACAACTTGTGCTTCATTTGCTTCAACTTTCGCAACAGCAACTGCTTTAGGTGCTGGTTTTTCAGTTGGTGCAACTTTAGTTTGTGTAGTTGCAACAGGTGGTTCAGAAACCGCTTTTTCGGCTGCAACAGGTACAACGGCTAATGCATTATCATTGTCTGTCACACGTACAGATTGTGTTAATTGACGACGATTACGGCGTTGCATAGCAGGGCGACGAGGTTCTTCTTTCTTCTCATCAGCACTATCTTTTGCAACAGCATCATTTTCAGAAAGAGCTGCTTGAGCTTTAGCCGCTTCTTGTTGCTGTTGACGTTTTTCTTCTTGACGACGACGTTGTTCAGCACGTTGTTCACGACGCTGTTGGCGACGGGCTTCGCGTTCTGCAATCTCTTGTTCACTACTAACTTCAGTTGTTGGAGTCGTTTGTGGTTTTTGATTGCGATTCTTGCGATTGTCTTCGCTATTCGCGTTATCACGATTACGATCATTATCGCGCTCACGACGATTATTATTGTTACGTCGATTATTGTTATTGCGACGATCACGACGGTTGTCGTTATTCTCTTTCTTGTTTTCCTGTGGTTTTTCTTGTGCTACCGCAGGCTCTGGTTCACTACCAAATAAGTTAGAGAAGAATTTTGCAATAGAAGCAAAGAAACCGGTACCTTGAGCTTGTTCTGTTGTAGCAGGTTTAGCTTGAGGTTGAGGTGCCTTTTTGTTTTTTACTGTTTCAGCAACAGGTTCTTCTTGTAACCCAAAGGCTGAAATAGCAGGTTGTTCAGGCGCTTTACGCTCTGTAACAACATCGTCTTCAGCTTCATTTAACTGGTTTTCATGGAATTGCGCTAAGTTGTAGCTCAGAGAGGTGATCTCTTCGCCTTTACGTACACGAATAACAGAGAAATGAGGGGTTTGCATTTGGTCATTAGGAACAATAACCACTTTGACATTAGATTGACGTAATTCAATGTCAGTCACCGCTTTACGTTTTTCGTTAAGCAAATAAGAGGCGATTTGAACAGGGACAATCGCATGCACTTCATGGGTATTTTCTTTAAGTGCTTCTTCTTCGATAAGACGTAACACTGAAAGTGACAGTGATTCATTGTCACGAATAGTACCGGTGCCTAAGCAACGCGGGCAAACGTGATGGCTAGATTCACCTAATGAAGGGCTTAAACGTTGGCGAGACATCTCTAATAAACCAAAGCGAGAGATGCGTCCAATTTGAATGCGAGCACGATCTTGACGAACAGCTTCACGCATTCTGTTTTCAACTTCACGTTGATGGCGCACAGGCGTCATGTCGATAAAGTCGATAACAATTAAACCACCCAAGTCGCGTAAACGTAATTGGCGTGCAATTTCGTCAGCCGCTTCTAAGTTAGTATTAAATGCAGTTTCTTCGATATCACCACCGCGGGTTGAGCGTGAGGAGTTGATATCAATCGCTGTTAATGCTTCAGTTGTATCAATAACTAAAGCGCCACCAGAAGGAAGGCGAACTTCACGCTGAAACGCAGATTCAATCTGTGATTCAATCTGGTAATGGCTAAATAGAGGAACGGCGCCAGTGTAATGGCGAATTTTGCTAGCAAAATCACCACGGCCAATCGCTTCAATATGGCTACGCGCCATTTCAACGACTTTTGCATTATCAATTAAGATTTCACCAATATCAGGACGTAAGTAGTCGCGGAATGCGCGAACGATTACGTTACTTTCCTGATGGATTAAGAAGGGTGCAGGGCGATTCTCTGCCGCTTTCTTAATAGCATCCCAGTGTCTTAGACGATAACTTAAGTCTTGTTGCAGTGCTTCAGCAGATTTACCAACACCGGCTGTACGTACAATCAGACCCATGCCATCTGGGATTTCTAGGCTTGATAAAGCTTCTTTAAGTTCAGTACGATCTTCACCTTCAATACGGCGAGAAATACCACCTGCACGAGGATTATTTGGCATTAATACCAAATAACTTCCGGCAAGGCTGATAAAAGTGGTTAACGCTGCACCTTTATTACCACGCTCTTCTTTATCAACTTGAACAATAACTTCCTGGCCTTCTTTTAAGACATCTTTGATGTTAGGACGACCATGGGAGTGATAATTACTAGGAAAGTATTCGCGGGCTATTTCTTTGATAGGAAGGAAACCGTGGCGTTCCGCACCATAATCAACAAAAGCGGCTTCTAAGCTGGGTTCAATTCGAGTGATTTTACCTTTATAGATATTCGCTTTTTTCTGTTCATGACCGGGGCTTTCGATATCCAGATCGTACAAACGTTGCCCATCGACAAGGGCAACACGCAACTCTTCCTGCTGAGTTGCGTTAATTAACATTCTTTTCATATTGTGACTTACTCGTTATTTTCACGTTTTATAATGTGCCACTAACATACGTAATTACACTATTGATAACCGATGACCTCGTGTCTTTTACAAATGCGTCAACCTCACGGTTGTCGATTGTATAGAGGTGCAATATGTCGGTGAGTCTGATTTTTAGTTCAAAAATTCAGCACTCTTTAATTGAACACAATGTTTCAACTCAATAAGCGATGTATTTGTGGCATACTAAATTGTTTGATTTTCGACTATGTCTTACGCCATTGCTGCATTTTGAAAATCAAACAAACAAAATTTTCATAAATATACCTGATAAACATAATCAGGAGAGTCTGCATTATTCCATTGGTGTTAGGGTTATAGCAAGATGACTTTTCTGCTTTGGTGACTTTTTCTGTATAAATATGAGAGATTAGCTAATGTTTCGTCTTTTTCCCATTATTCAGGTTAAAATAGACGACAGAATTGATGTTATTTTGTGCACCATAAAGTTGTTTGTAATTTTTATTTTAAGAGAGCCAAAGAATCGCCACTATGAAATCATTTAATCAAGTTCAGTTCGTCACCATTGATGGCGATGAAGCAGGCCAGCGTATCGATAATTTTTTACTGGCACGCTTGAAAGGTGTACCAAAAAGTATGATTTACCGAATTATCCGAAAAGGAGAAGTTCGAGTTAACAAAGGGCGAATTAAACCTGAATACAAAATCAATGCGGGCGACAGCATTCGTATTCCTCCTGTGCGGGTATCGGAAAAAGAAGAGATCGCTGTATCACCAAAACTTGATAAAGTCTCGGTATTGGCAGATTGTATTTTATATGAAGATGACCACTTAATGCTCATCAATAAACCCTCAGGAACCGCAGTGCATGGGGGAAGTGGGTTAAGCTTTGGTGTAATTGAAGGTTTACGCGCTTTGCGTCCAGAAGCACGTTTTTTAGAGCTTGTACATCGTCTTGATAGAGATACATCGGGTGTTTTATTAATTGCAAAGAAACGTTCAGCGTTGCGTGCGTTGCATGAGCAATTGCGCTTAAAACAGATGCAAAAAGATTATTTAGCCTTAGTGCGTGGTCAGTGGCAATCTCATACTAAAGTTGTTCAGGCTCCGTTATTGAAAAATATTCTTCAAAGTGGTGAACGTGTGGTTAAAGTGAGTAATGAGGGAAAACCTTCAGAGACTCGTTTTAAGGTTGAAGAGCGTTTTGAATTTGCCACACTTGTGAAAGCAAGCCCTGTGACAGGAAGAACACACCAAATTCGTGTGCATACATTACATGCAGGTCATCCTATTGCATTTGATGATCGCTATGGTGATCGTGACTTTGATGCACAATTGGTAGGAACAAAACTTAAGCGCCTATTTTTACATGCAAGTTCTTTGACATTTACTCATCCTTCAACGGGTGAACAAATGCGAATTGAAGCACCAATGGATAATCAGTTACGCCATTGTTTACAAGTATTACGTAGTCAAAAATCTTAAGTCTGAAATTTTTATTTCAACAGAAAATCCGAATATCCAATGCGCCCAGTTAGCTGGGCGTATTGTTTTTCTTAAATCACAAAGAAAGTGAATAGAAAATAGGATTAACCTTCCACTTTTGTCATGCATTGCTCAACAATTTTATCAATATCCCACTCTTTAGGCAGTGATTTTGAGCCGTTTTTGCGCATTTCCATATCTACACGGATAAATTCTGTTATTCCGTAATTTTTAATAATATTGTCGTAAGTGCATTCACACACTTCAGCAATTTGAGGGATTAGCGCATCATCAGTAATACCAGAACCTAATATGCAACTACTGACAAAGTTCTTTTTAAATAAGGATGTGTTGTCCTCTTTTTTGTCTGAAATTACACTGTCTTGGAGAGTATTTGCAGTGGTAGTTGTTTTCGTTGTTGAAATTTCAGTCTCTTTTTCATCAGAACAACCCACTAATGCTGTTGCCACCACTAAAGCTGTTAAGACTGATGCTAATTTATTCATAATACGCTTTATCGCTACATAAGATTAAAAAATAAGATGATCAGATTTATTTTTGATCATCAGAGAAAAATAATGGGTTTATTCTTTGCGAGAGTAACATTTTATTCAATCGGATAAGTGGTAAACCAATTAAAGAATTTGGATCATCACCAACAAGTTTATCAAATAGAGTAATACCTAGTCCCTCAGATTTAAAACTTCCGGCGCAATTGAAAGGCATTTCTTTATTTAAATAACTGATAATTTCTTCATCAGTTAAATGACGAAAGTAAACTTGAAATAATTCACAATGCGTTTGATGTTCTAAAGTTAGGCTATTATATACAGTTAATCCGGTGTAGAACGAGATACATTGCCCTGAAGCTTGTTTTAATTGTGCGAAGGCATTATCAAAATTATGGGGTTTCCCTGTGATCTTTTTATTAAGCACACAAACTTGATCAGAACCAATTATAAGATGATGTGGAAATTTTACTTGTAAAGCGCTGGCTTTTTCATAGGATAAGCGACTGACAAGATCTTGAGCACACTCTGTGGGCATCGGGGTTTCGTCAATCTCTGGAGATGCCTGTATAAAAGGCATTCCAAGCTTTTTCAGCAACTGAGCTCGAAAGGGTGAAGTAGACGCAAGAACGAGTGGCAACATATTTTTTTTAAAATCCGTAGCAAAATGATGCCTGACATTCTAAACTATGCGCCGCTGATAAAGCGAATTTTGGTGGAAAGGTGTAGATAACCCGCCTTTTTCTTTGACTATATTCCATTACAAAGATAATATGCGCGCCTTATGCAAAAGGTAAAATTACCCCTGACCATTGATGCGCTGCGAGCAGCTCAAAAGAATTTAGACTATGACGGTCATTATTCTCCAGAGCAAGTAAGCCGCTTAGCTGAATCGGTGGTCAGTGTGGACAGTAATATTGATGTGGCTTTATCATTTGATATTGACCATCAACGTCTTGCCGTGATTAAAGGACATTCCGATGTGGATGTAACTTTAGAATGTCAGCGTTGTGGTGGCCATTTTCCGTATCATGTTCACGCAACATATTGTTTTAGCCCTGTTGTCAGTGATGAACGGGCCGAGGCATTACCGGAAGAATATGAACCAGTCGATGTAAACGAATTTGGTGAAATAGATTTGCTGGCAATGATTGAAGATGAAATAATCCTCAACTTGCCGGTAGTTCCGGTACATGATTTTGAACACTGTGAAGTGTCCGACGCGGATATGGTGTTTGGTGAACTCCCTGAAGAATTATCAGAGAAACCAAACCCATTTGCCGTATTAGCCAGTTTAAAGAAAAGTACTAAGGAGTAAGGTCAATGGCCGTACAACAAAACAAACCAACTCGTTCTAAACGCGGTATGCGTCGCTCTCATGACGCACTGACAGTAACACAAGTTTCTGTTGACAAAACTTCTGGTGAGACTCACCTGCGTCACCATGTAACTGCTGACGGTTACTACCGTGGCCGCAAGGTTATCAACAAGTAATTAGCTTTATAGCTCGTTGATACCTTGACAAATCTAACCATAGCGTTAGATGCGATGGGCGGGGACTTCGGTCCTCGCATCACAGTGCCTGCTTGTTTGCGGGCGCTGGCATCTAATCCTCATTTAAAAATATTGCTGGTAGGTCAACCAGACTCTATCTCTCCTCTGCTTGCAAATCAAAATGCTGAGCTAATCTCCCGTTTACAAGTTATACCCGCAGAACATATTGTCGCCAATGATGCCAAACCTTCACAAGCTATTAGAGCAAGTAAAGGCACATCAATGCGAGTGGCACTTGATCTCGTGAAAACAGGGGAAGCACAGGCTTGTGTAAGTGCAGGAAATACTGGCGTATTGATGGGATTAGCAAAACTTCGACTTAATGCTATTGATGGAATTGAACGTCCTGCACTGGTTTCAGTATTACCTAATCAGAAAAAAGGTAAGACGGTTGTTCTGGATTTAGGCGCTAACGTTAATTGTGATAGCAAAATGCTGGTACAGTTTGCGGTAATGGGCGCAGTTATGGCCGAAGAGATAGCAGAGATTGATTCACCGAAAGTGGCGCTTTTAAATATTGGTGAAGAAGAGAGTAAAGGATTAGATAATATCCGCGAAGCTGCTACGGTATTAAAATCGACACCGAATATTAATTATATTGGTTATGTTGAAGGTAATGAATTACTGACAGGCAAAACTGATGTTTTGGTGTGTGACGGCTTCGCAGGTAATGTCTCCCTTAAAACGATGGAAGGGGTTATCAGAGTTTTCCTTTCATTGATTAAATCTTCTACTACCGAAAATAAAAAAACGTCGTGGTGGATGAAAATATTGAAGAAGTGGTTACAAAAACGGCTAATTAAGCGTTTTGGACATATGAACCCCGACCAGTATAACGGTGCTTCTCTGTTAGGATTACGCGGTATCGTCATTAAAAGCCATGGTGGCGCAAATGAAAGCGCGTTTACAGCAGCAATAGAACAGGCTGTTCATGCCGTTGAGCGAAAAATTCCAGAGCGAATTGCTTCACGACTGACAACAGTATTACCCAAGAGCGATTGATAGAATGTATACAAAAATCTTAGGTACTGGTAGTTACTTGCCTGTACAAGTGCGAACTAATGCCGATTTAGAAGAAATGGTTGAAACATCTGACGAGTGGATTGTTACCAGAACGGGTATTCATGAACGTCGAATTGCAGCAGAAGAAGAAACTGTTGCCGTGATGGGTGCGGGTGCTGGCGAAAAAGCATTAGAGATGTCAGGTATTGATAAGCAAGACATTGGATTGATTATTGTTGCAACTACATCTGGCTCACACGCATTTCCAAGCGCGGCTTGCCAAATTCAAAATGCATTAGGTATTAATGATTGTATTGCTTTTGATGTTGCGGCTGCATGTTCAGGTTTTGTTTATGCATTAAGTATTGCGGATCAATTTATTAAAGCAGGTTCTGTTAAAAAAGCACTGGTTATTGGTGCTGACAGATTATCTCACGCTTTAGATCCTGAAGATCGTGGCACGATTATTCTATTTGGTGATGCAGCAGGTGCTGTGGTTGTTGGTGCATCAGAAGAAGAAGGCATTATCTCTACCCATTTACATTCTGATGGACGTTTTGGTGATCTATTAGCATTACCTTATCAGAGTAGAGAAAATGACGATTTACCTGCTTACGTTACTATGGCAGGAAATGAAGTATTTAAAGTCGCAGTTCGTGAACTTGCCCACATTGTGGATGAGACACTTGAAGCTAACAAAATTGATAAATCTGAACTGGACTGGCTTGTGCCTCATCAGGCAAATTTAAGAATTATTTCAGCGACAGCGAAAAAGCTGGATATGACAATGGATAAAGTAGTGGTGACATTAGATCGCCATGGCAATACGTCAGCAGCATCAGTCCCAACAGCATTAGATGAGGCTGTAAGAGATAATCGCATTCAATGTGGTCAGTTAATCTTACTCGAAGCGTTTGGTGGCGGTTTTACTTGGGGTTCTGCACTTATCCGTTTTTAATATTATCAGGAAAATAAACATGACTGATTTTGCAATGGTTTTTCCCGGACAGGGATCACAAGCTGTTGGAATGCTTGCAGAACTTGCAGAGCAATATCCAATCGTGACTGAAACATTTGCTCAAGCATCTGATGTATTGGGTTATTCTCTTTGGGACTTAGTTCAAAATGGCCCAGAAGAAGAGCTAAACAAAACCTGGAAAACACAGCCAGCATTATTAGCAGCTTCTGTTGCTATCTGGCGTGTATGGCAAGAAAAACAAGGCAAAATGCCACAAATGATGGCAGGTCACAGTCTTGGCGAGTATTCTGCTTTAGTGTGTGCAGGTGTTATTGATTTCGCTGCTGCAATTAAACTAGTAGAATTACGCGGCAAACTGATGCAAGAAGCCGTACCTGCGGGTACTGGTGCAATGTATGCGATTATCGGTTTAGATAATGATGCTATTGCAAAAGCCTGTGAAGAAGCAGCACAAGGACAAGTTGTCTCGCCTGTGAACTTTAACTCACCAGGCCAAGTTGTTATTGCGGGTAACAAAGAAGCCGTAGAACGTGCTGGTGTGCTATGTAAAGAAGCAGGTGCTAAACGTGCTTTACCATTAGCGGTAAGTGTGCCTTCTCACTGTGCTTTAATGAAACCGGCTGCTGATAAGCTTGCGGTTGCATTACAAGAAATTGAATTTAAACAACCTGAAATTCAGGTCGTTAATAACGTTGATGTGATAGCGCAAACTGATGCAAATGCAATCCGTGATGCGTTAGTTCGCCAGCTTTATAATCCAGTTCGCTGGACTGAAACGGTTGAACTTATTGCTGAAAAAGGCATCACACAACTATTAGAAATCGGGCCAGGAAAAGTATTAACTGGCTTAACAAAACGTATTTCTAAAGAAATGAACGCTGCAGCAGTTAATGATATTGCGTCATTAGATGTTGCATTAGGAAATGACTGAGGGATCTCATGGGATTTGACGGAAAAATAGCGCTAGTTACTGGTGCAAGCCGTGGTATTGGCCGTGCGATTGCAGAAGATTTAGTTGCACGCGGTGCGACAGTAATTGGTACAGCAACGAGTGAAAACGGTGCGCAAGCTATCAGCGAATATTTAGACGGTAAGGGTAAGGGTTTTGTGTTAAACGTCACAGAAAACGACTCTATCGAAAAATTTTTAGCAGATGTGCGTGCTGAATTTGGCGAAATTGATATTTTGGTCAATAATGCAGGTATTACTCGTGATAACCTGTTGATGCGCATGAAAGATGATGAGTGGCAAGATATCATTGACACTAATCTTTCATCAGTCTTCCGTCTGTCTAAAGCAGTTATGCGTGCTATGATGAAAAAACGTCATGGTCGTATAATTACCATTGGTTCTGTTGTTGGAACCATGGGTAACGCAGGACAGGCAAACTACGCGGCGGCAAAAGCGGGTGTGATTGGTTTTAGTAAATCATTAGCACGCGAAGTTGCTTCCCGTGGCATTACGGTGAATGTTGTTGCTCCTGGCTTTATCGAAACTGATATGACTAGAGCATTAACAGATGACCAAAGAGCAGGTATTTTATCTCAAGTTCCTGCTAACCGTTTAGGTGATGCCAAAGAGATTGCCAGTGCTGTAGCTTTCTTAGCTTCTGATGAAGCAAGCTATATCACGGGTGAAACATTGCATGTCAATGGTGGCATGTACATGATCTAATTATGGGGACGTCTTTATATTTGCTTTTTGCGTACAATATAATGCAAAATATAGCGAATAAAGTAGTCCACACAGTCGGGATTGGTTAGATCTTTTCCTGTATTTATAAACTAAGAAAATCATCGCGCAAGCGAGTTTTGATAGGAAATTTAATAGTATGAGCACTATCGACGAACGCGTTAAGAAAATCATTGTTGAACAACTGGGTGTTAAAGAGGAAGAAGTTGTAAATTCAGCTTCATTTGTTGATGACTTAGGCGCTGATTCTCTTGACACAGTTGAGCTGGTAATGGCTCTGGAAGAAGAATTCGATATCGAAATCCCAGACGAAGAAGCAGAAAAAATTACTACAGTTCAAGCTGCTATTGATTACGTTGAAAACGCAGGCAAATAAGCTTGCTAATCTAGGCGGTCACTCGACCGCCTATATTTTTAATCCTAAACTTTTTCCCTCCTTGGAGGATAAGCGTGTCTAAGCGTCGTGTAGTTGTGACCGGACTAGGCATGTTATCTCCTGTCGGTAATAACGCAGAAGCTTCTTGGGAAGCGGTGTGTGCCGGACAGAGTGGTATCGGCCTTATCGAAGATTTTGACACCAGTCATCATGCGACTAAATTCGCTGGATTGGTAAAAGATTTCAATCACGAAGATTATAATCTTTCGCGTAAAGACGCGCGTAAGATGGATCTTTTCATTCAATATGGTATTGCAGCAGGTGTGCAGGCCATTGCGGATTCAGGTCTTGAAGTAACAGAAGCCAATGCAAGTCGTATCGGAGCTGCTATTGGTTCTGGTATTGGTGGCTTAGGCCTTATCGAAGAAAACCATACATCTATGATGAATGGTGGCCCTCGTAAAATTAGCCCATTCTTTGTACCTTCAACCATCATTAACATGGTTGCAGGGCATTTAAGCATTATGTATGGTCTTCGTGGCCCTACAATCTCTATCGCAACAGCGTGTACTTCAGGTGTTCATAATATTGGACATGCTGCACGTATTATCGCTTATGGTGATGCAGATGCAATGCTGGCAGGCGGTGCCGAAAAAGCAACCACACCATTAGGTTTGGGTGGCTTTGGTGCTGTTCGTGCATTATCAACACGTAACGATAATCCTCAAGCGGCTAGCCGTCCATGGGATAAAGAGCGTGATGGTTTTGTATTAGGCGATGGTGCAGGTGTTCTTGTTCTTGAAGAATACGAACACGCTAAAAACCGTGGCGCTAAAATTTATGCTGAAGTGGTTGGTTTTGGTATGAGCAGCGATGCTTACCACATGACTTCACCAGCAGAAAATGGCGAAGGCGGTGCGCTGGCGATGACAAATGCACTGAAAGATGCAGGTATTGCCTCATCAGACGTGGGTTATATCAACGCACACGGCACATCAACAAATGCAGGCGACGTTGCTGAAGCACAAGCGGTAGAAAACGTATTTGGTAAAGGCACTGATGTATTAGTTAGCTCAACAAAATCTATGACAGGTCACTTATTAGGTGCTGCGGGTGCAATTGAGTCTATCTTTACTATCCTTTCACTGCGTGATCAAATCGTACCTCCAACAATTAACCTAGATAATCAAGACGAAAATTGTCATCTTGATTTTGTTCCACATAAAGCACGTAAAGTTGAGAACATGGAATATGCTCTGTGTAACTCATTCGGCTTTGGTGGTACTAATGGTTCAATTCTCTTTAAACGCGTATAAGCCGTTTTTTGTAGAAAGTTGAAAAATACCTAAAGGCCCAGGATTATTCTGGGTCTTTTATTTTGTCCTTTTACTGCTAGTTGTTTTATCATGTGCAGATTGATATCAATAACATAGATGTAAGGTGTGTTAGATGTATTGGGTAAATGGACAACAGCAACAAAATGTAGATGCCAGTGATCGAGCAGTACAGTTTGGGGATGGCTGTTTCACAACACTTGCTGTTGATCAGGGTGATCCCATTTTATTATCTGCACACATAAATCGCTTAAAACAAGGTTGTAACGCGCTTTTTTTACCGCATCCTAATTGGTCTGAACTTAAAAAGCAGATCATTGATGTCGCTTCTCTGGCTCAAACAAAAAGTGTTATTAAGATTATTATTAGTCGTGGTTATGGTGGACGAGGATATTCCCCCAATGGATTTCTAACGCCGACGGTAATAATGTCACTATCATCTTATCCTACCCATTATCTTCACCAGCAAAGCGAAGGTGTATCGCTTGGTATCAGTCCAGTTACCTTAGGACAAAACCCTCTGTTGGCTGGCATCAAACATCTTAATCGTCTAGAACAAGTCCTTATCAAATACCATTTAGAAAAAACAGAATTTGATGATGTTTTAGTGTGTGATAATGAAGGATATTTAGTTGAAGCTAATGCGGCGAATCTTTTTTGGCGTAAAGGAAATAGGTTTTTTACGCCAAATCTGACTAATTCAGGGGTAAATGGCATTATGCGTCAATCCATTGTTCAATTAGCTCAAAAAAATCATTGGGAAATTGATATTGTGAGAGAAAAGCCCGAAACACTTTATCAGGCTGATGAAATATGGTTAACAAATGCGTTGATGCCAGTGATCCCCGTTTCACAAATCACTTTTTCAGATGATAAGTGCTATCAATATCCTAGTAGAGATTATTATCATGTTGTTTTACAACACAGTTTGTCACTTAAATAGAATTTAATGAGTTATAAATGAAGATAAAAAAAATAGTATGGATAGTTTTTTTTGCCTTACTGATTAGCCTTGGCGCAGTTGCATTGTATATGATGCAACATATTCGAGGTCTAGAAGAAAATATTGTTGTAAAACAAGATGAAATGCTACTGACTGTGCCAGCAGGAACAGGGCGTGTTGCCATGGAGCAACTCTTAATAAAAAATAATTTGCTTAATGAAGGGGATTATTTTCAGGTTTTATTAAAAACTAAACCAGAATTAAGCCAATTTAAAGCAGGTACTTATCGTTTAACAAAAGGGATGACATTGCAGGATGTTTTACTACTTATCAAAAGTGGTAAAGAAGCTCAATTCTCTATCCGTTTTATTGAAGGAAGTCGCTTAAAGGATTGGCAAGCTATTTTTGAGCAAGCGCCTCAACTTGCTGCTGTTGCACACACAATGGATAGCGATAAGTTACGTCAAGAAATAGGCATAAAACCTGAAATTTCTAATCTAGAAGGTTGGTTTGCACCAGATACATACCATTACACAGCGGGTACGACAGATGTCGCAATTTTAAAACGTGCCTACCAGCAAATGGAAAAAACATTAGAAGAAGAGTGGATTAAACGCGATAGTGATTTACCGTATAAATCGGCTTATGAAATGCTTATCATGGCATCAATTATTGAAAAAGAGACGGGTATTGATGCTGAAAGAACAAAAGTTGCGTCTGTTTTTGTTAATCGATTAAAAACTAATATGCGATTACAGACTGACCCAACGGTCATCTATGGTTTAGGTGATAAATATAGAGGCACGATTTATCGTAGTGATTTAAATGGTTACACACCTTATAACACGTATCAAATTGATGGCTTACCACCAACACCAATAGCTATGCCGGGTGTGGCTTCAATTAGAGCTGCTGCACATCCAGCGGATACCCGTTATCTCTATTTTGTTGCAGATGGAACAGGTGGTCATAAATTTTCAACCACACTCAATGAACATAATAAAGCCGTCGCACAATATCGACGCTTACAACAAAGATAATTATGAACAACAGTAAATTTATTGTAATTGAAGGACTTGAAGGCGCTGGAAAAACCAGTGCGATCCAAACGGTTATTGATACCCTAAAAGATAAAGGTATCACTAATCTAGCCTTTACGCGTGAACCGGGTGGCACACCGCTTGCCGAAAAATTACGTGAACTTATCAAACAAGGTATTGAAGGTGAAAAAGTCACGGATAAAGCAGAATTGTTGATGCTATACGCAGCACGTGTTCAGCTTATAGAAAACGTGATAAAACCTGCACTTGCAGATGGTAAATGGGTTATTGGTGATAGACATGATCTCTCTTCACAAGCTTATCAAGGCGGCGGACGTGGCTTAGATAAAGATCTTATGTTGTCACTTCGTAATACTGTCCTTGGTGATTTTCGCCCTGATTTAACCTTATATCTTGATTTAGATCCTGCTATTGGTCTTGCCAGAGCGCGTGCTCGAGGAGAGCTAGACCGAATTGAAAAAGAATCAATGGATTTCTTTTATCGTACTCGCGAACGTTATCAAGCATTGGCTAAAGATGATGATTCCATTATTACGATAGATGCCTCTCAAGCGATTGAAAAAGTACAAGCAGATATTCGTCAAACATTAACAACATGGCTAGTTCAGCAGGAAAATAAATCACTATGAATTGGTATCCTTGGCTAAATCAGGCATATCGACAACTTATTAGTATGTATCAAGAAGGGCGTGGTCATCATGCCTTGCTTTTACATGCGATAGAAGGTATGGGAGGCGAAGCACTCTCTTATGGGCTAAGTCGTTGGTTAATGTGCCAGAATAAACAGGGATTAAAAAGTTGTAATGAATGCCATAGCTGTCGATTGATGCTTGCTGAAACACACCCTGATTGGCATGTTTTACAGAGTGAAAAGGGTAAGACCTCGATTGGTATTGAAGCAGTAAGAAAAGTCACGGAAAAGCTGGAGCATCATGCTCAGCAAAGTGGTTTTAGAGTAGTTTGGATAAAAGACGTTGAAGCGTTAACAGAAGCTGCTGCAAATGCATTACTCAAAACGTTGGAAGAGCCACCTAAAAACACCTATTTTTTACTGAACTGTCAGCAACCAGAGGTTTTATTAGCGACATTGCGTAGCCGTTGTTTCTATTACCATTTAGCAACGCCGGATCTTCAACATGCAACGCACTGGTTACAGCAACAATTACCAAACGTACCTTATGCGAATAGTGTGACAGCATTGAATTTATCGCAGAATGCTCCGATTTTAGCGCTTTCATTATTGAAAGATGAGTGGAAAGAAAGAGAAACTTTTTGCCAAGCGTTATACACCAGCATACAACAACGTGATTTATATGCATTTCTGCCACAATTAAATCAAGATAATGCCGAGCATCGCCTATATTGGTTGTTATCACTGCTACTTGATGCATTAAAATACCAAACTAATGCACAGACATACTGTGTGAACCAAGATCAGCAAGCATTGATTATGGCGTTATCACAATGGCCTTCGGATATTTTATTATCCACTATTGATGGATGGAAACAGTGTCGTTATCAGTTAATGACCATTCCAGCATTAAATAGAGAATTATTACTAGTAGAACAACTGCTAGATTGGGAAAATCAGCTAGCCACAAAAAATTAATTAGCTATATATTAATTATGATTTAGCTGTAATAAAAAACACCTATAAGTTGTACCAAATAAATGAGAGTAAGTTATGTTTTTAGTTGATTCACACTGCCATCTCGACTGCTTAGATTATGAAAAATTACATGAAAATATTGATGATGTTGTCGAAAAAGCACAGCAGCGTGATGTTCAATATATGTTAGCAGTAGCAACCACATTACCGGGTTTTAAGAGTATGCGTGAGCTAATCGGCAAACGTGACAATATTGCCTTTTCTTGTGGGATACATCCTTTAAATTTAGATGAAGGCCATGATGTTGAGGAATTAGCACGTTTAGCTGCCGCACCTGATGTTGTGGCTTTAGGCGAAACAGGGTTAGATTACTATTACCAACAAGAAAATGCGGCACTGCAACGTGAAATTTTCCGTGAGCATATTCGTATTGGACGCCAAGTTAATAAACCCGTTATTGTGCATACACGCAGTGCTTGCGAAGATACATTATCTATTTTAAAAGAAGAAAAAGTTCAAGATTGTGGCGGTGTTCTGCATTGCTTTACAGAAGATAAAGAGACTGCAACAGCATTACTTGATCTTGGAATGTATATCTCTTTTTCTGGCATTGTGACATTTAGAAATGCTGAACAAATCAGAGAGGCAGCTCGTATCGTTCCTCTTGATAGAATTTTAGTCGAAACAGACTCTCCTTATTTAGCGCCAGTTCCTCATCGCGGAAAAGAAAATCAACCGGCTTATGTCCGTGATGTTGCAGAATATATGGCAGTCTTAAAAGGGGTGAGTGTTGAAGAGTTAGCGCAACAAACAACGCGTAACTTTGCTAAGCTCTTTCATATTCAAAACTTACCTGCTTAATAGAATTAATCAGGAATTAAAATAAATAATAAGGTGATGGAAATGGCAGAAGAAACAATTTTCAGTAAAATTATTCGTGGTGAAATTCCAGCTAATATCGTTTTTCAAGATGATACCGTGACCGCATTTCGTGATATCTCGCCTCAAGCACCCACTCATATTTTAATTATTCCTAATAAACTTATTCCTACTGTCAATGATGTTACTGTGGAAGATGAGCAAGTATTAGGACACCTTTTTGTTGTTGCTGCAAAAATTGCACAACAAGAAGGTATTGCTGAAGATGGTTATCGCTTGGTGATGAACTGCAATAAACATGGTGGACAAGAAGTTTTCCATATTCATATGCATTTGCTTGGCGGAAAACCATTAGGACCACTATTAAGCCAATAATGGATATAATGCTAACGGCAGGATAACAGGAAGTAATACATGATGAGACAAGGTAAGACAGTTTACTCATTACTTATCGCTGTTTTTATGACGACATTGCTCTCTGGATGTTTATCATCTCATTCGGATAATAAACTCTACTTCAATCGTCAGCAGGCTATTATTATGGAGCCTTCGGTGTTAGTTGTGGGCGTTGTTGCGGGGCAGCCAACCATTGAACACCATACTAATGGCACAAAAGCGACAGTCATGTTATCGAATACACAATCTTACCCTGTCTCTATTCGCTATCGTTTTTATTGGTATAACGAACAAGGGCTTGAAGTTTCCCCTGCTGGGAATGTAAATGATGTGACTATTCTTGGTGATGGTGATATCGAAATTAGTGGTGATATACCAGATAAAACCATTAGTTATGTCAGAGTTTATCTCTTTACTTAGGATAAGGTAACGCGAGCATGAAAAGAGTTCTATTTGTGGCGATGTCTGTGTTTTTATTAGCAGGTTGTCCATCCATGTTGCCACAACAACCGCCAGTACCAATTGAACCTATTGGTCCAGTTACGCCTACCGAGCCAGTCGAGCCGCCTAAACCCATAGAGCCACCAATTGAAATCGTACCAACGCCACCTAAAATCACGAGTATTAATTGGAATGCTGCCGTCACACCTTTAATTAGAGAAATGGCGGTTACTGGTGATTTAGAAGCGGGTAAGCTTATCGTTGTTGATAACGTTAAAAATAATTCAGGTGGGAATATCCAAGCGGTAAATGCAACCAATACCATTATTGAATCAGTTAATAGTATTAGTGCATTGCAAACCGTGCCTTATACACAAATGATGTCAGCACGAAAAGCCCTTGGTTTATCCGGTGAGGATAGTTTAGGTCTTCGTAGTGCAGCGATTGGTTTAGCCCGTTATTTGAAAGCTGATTATATTTTATTCTCAACAGTTGATGGTAAAAAAGATAATCGTGTGATTAGTATGCAGTTAATGTCAGTTTCTTCTGGTGAAATTCTTTGGAATGGACGCCATAAGGTTGAGTGATCCGCACTACTCAAGTTTGCTTAATGCCTTGCAAGCGCTTTTCCCTGCAACGGCATTAAGCAAATGGAAAATTACGGCATTAGAAGGATCAGGTGGTGGCGCTTTTCGCGTGCAATGCGCAGATATAGATTGGGTTGCTCGCTATTATGGTGATGAAAAAAAAGCGCTTTATGTACATGGAAGAAAAGAATACGCTATTTTAAAACAGCTTTCAGGATCGGGTTTATCACCTAAAGTTGCCACCCGTTATAAAGCGTGGTTTTTTCTTTATTGGTTACAGGGCGAACATTTAACTCATCAATCACTTTTTAGTACTTATTTAAAACCGCTGGCTGAAAAAATAGCTATACTTCATCAACACTCGCCGTTAGGTTTCCCCCTCAACTTAAATCATGAGCTATTAGTTTATTGGCAGCATATTGATAGAAAACGTTTATCTGCTAAATGGCTACACTTACAACAACATTTTTTACGCCAACCGCGATGCAATCTCATAAAATACGCGCCTGCTCACATGGATTTGCATGTTGAGAATATTCTTCTTAGTGATTCCGGTATAAAATTTATCGATTGGGAATATGCCGCCGATATTGATACAGCGGATTCGTTGATGACGTTCTTTGCAACAAATCAACTCAATGAATCACAGCAAAATATGTTTTTAGATTATTATTGTTCGTATCATTGCCATTATGCTCAACCCAAAGAGACGGATGTTTATTCTGTGAAGGCGTTGAGAAAGCGTATTCTTTCAAGAGAGCCATTCATTTTTTATATGATGCTAATGTGGTATGAAGTTCGTTGGCAACAAACAAAAGATGGATCATTTTTAATAATGTCTGAACCTTTACGTCGCTATTTCAGTCTGACGAATTAAAGACATTATCTTGTCACAATTACAAAGAGAGGAATGTTATGGGTCCGGTAATGCTTGATGTTGAAGGATATGAACTCGATAGTGAAGAGCGTGAAATTTTAAAGCATCCTCTTGTCGGTGGATTAATCCTTTTTACCCGCAACTTCCACGATGCTGAACAATTAAATGAATTAGTTCGCCAAATTCGTGATGCATCTCATGAGCGCCTTGTGATAGCAGTAGACCAAGAAGGGGGACGAGTACAGCGTTTCCGTGATGGTTTTACACGCATACCAGCAGCTCAATCTTATGCGGCATTAAATGAAAGTTATCAAGCGAGCCATTTAGCACAAGAAGCTGGATGGTTAATGGCATCAGAAATGATAGCTATGGATATTGATATCAGTTTTGCGCCTGTACTTGACTTAGGTCATAACTGTATTGCCATTGGTGAGCGCTCTTTCCATGATTCACCTGAAATTGCTATGACAATGGCTGAGAGTTTTATTAAAGGTATGCGCTCTGCTGGCATGAAATCAACAGGCAAACATTTTCCTGGTCATGGTGCGGTAAGAGCGGATTCTCATAAGGAAACGCCTCGCGATGATCGCTCTTTAAATGATATTCGCCAACGTGATATGTCTATTTTTAAAGATTTTATTCAACGCCAGTTATTAGATGCCATTATGCCGGCTCACGTTATTTATTCTCAGGTTGATGAGCGCCCTGCAAGTGGCTCATCGTACTGGCTGAAATCCATTTTACGTGAACAATTAGGGTTCCAAGGCGTTATCTTCTCTGATGATTTATCGATGGAAGGTGCTGCCATTATGGGAAGCTACGCGGAAAGGGCACAACGTTCACTAGATGCTGGTTGTGATATGCTTTTAGTGTGCAATAACCGAAAAGGGGCAGTGAGTGTGTTAGATAACCTGTCCTCTGTCAAAGCAGAACGTATTTCCACATTGTACCATCACCGAGGTCGTTACACATTGAGTGAGCTACAAACCTCTGATCGTTGGAAAAAAGCGAATCAGTTGCTGACCCAATTACAGGAGCAATGGCAGGAGCGAGCATGATTATATATTTACATGGTTTTGATTCCACAAGTCCTGGAAATCATGAGAAAGTTTTACAGCTACAGTTTATTGATCCTGATGTCCGTTTTTTAAGCTACAGTACGTTGCATCCTCGTCATGACATGCAACACTTACTGAAAGAAACGGATAAAGTGATTAAATCCACGAAAGAGCCCGTATTAATTTGCGGCGTAGGATTAGGTGGATATTGGGCAGAGCGTATTGGTTTCTTATGTAATATTCGTCAGGTAATGATTAATCCTAATCTTTTTCCTTACGAAAACATGACAGACAAAATCGACAGACCTGAAGAATATTTAGATATTGCAACGAAATGTATTAAAGATTTTCGTTCTAAAAACAAAGATAACGCTTTAGTGATTTTATCCCGTAATGATGAGATTTTAGATAATCAGCGTTCTGCTGATGAATTATCGCCTTATTACTCTGTAATTTGGGATGAAGTGCAAACGCATAAATTTAAGAGCCTCTCTGAGCATCTATTTAAAATTAAAGCGTTTAATAGCAAAAACTAAGACTAAAGTGATGTGTTTAAAATGGATGGCGTTTGTTCCATCCATTTTTTTGTCTTAAATACTCATACTTTCCTTTCTACCTCTCTCTTTTCAACACTTGTTTTGATCCTTTACTTTTATCATTTCAATTATCACGAGTGATTTTAACAGTCCTCTTTTTTCTTATTGTTTTAATCCATTGTATTTATTAATAAAAATGAATACCTCTGTGTTTTTAATGGTGGTTTATTCATCACTCAAAGGCAAAAAACGACTATTTTCTTCAAAAAATAGATATGAATATTCAAATATTTTTGATATAAATCAACTTTGGTATGACCATCTTTCCAATTAACTTGCTTAAGAACAAAAATAACAGCCGAAACGATTTAACTGTCGTTATTTAAGTAGATTTCACTAAGGCTATTTAAATAACAACAGTAAATATCTTTATGGAGTGACGTTAAATGTCATTAAAAAAAATTGTTATTGTCGGTGGTGGTGCGGGTGGTTTAGAACTGGCGACCAAATTAGGCAATAAATTAGGACGCAGCAAAAAAGCAGAAATTACCTTAGTGGATCGCAACAACAGCCATTTATGGAAACCCCTTTTACATGAAGTGGCAACAGGCTCTTTAGATGATGGTGTTGATGCTTTAAGCTACCTAGCACACGGTTATAACCATCATTTCAATTTCCAATTAGGCTCATTAACGGGGCTTGATCGCGAACAGAAAAACATCACACTGGCTGCTATTTATAATGAAGAGCAAGAGCTACTCGTCCCTGAACGCACGTTAGACTACGATATTTTAGTGATGGCATTAGGCAGTAAATCAAACGATTTTGGTACTCCGGGTATTAAAGAAAACTGTATTTTCTTGGATAGCCCGCAACAAGCACATCGTTTCCATAACGAAATGTTGAATTTGTTTTTAAAATACTCAGCAGATACCAATGCACAAGAAGAAAACCGTAAGGTAAATATTGCGATTGTGGGTGGTGGTGCTACGGGGGTTGAGCTTTCAGCTGAATTGCATAATGCAGTACGCCAACTTAATAGCTATGGATTAAAAAAATTAGCGCCTTCAGCATTAAATATTACGTTGGTTGAAGCAGGAGAACGTATTTTACCTGCATTACCAGTGCGTATTTCCAGTGCTGCACATCAAGAATTAACAAAATTAGGTGTGCGAGTGATGACCAAAACTATGGTCACAAGCGCAGATGAAGGTGGATTAAATACCAAAGAAGGTGAGCATATTGATGCTGACTTAATGGTGTGGGCGGCAGGTATTAAAGCGCCTGATTTTATGAAAGAGATTGCCGGCCTAGAAACTAACCGTATTAATCAGTTAGTTGTTAAACCTACCTTACAAACAACCTTAGATGAATCTATCTTTGCTATTGGTGACTGTTCTTCTTGCCCGAGAAAAGAAGGAGGTTTTGTTCCTCCAAGAGCACAATCTGCTCATCAAATGGCAAGTCGTTGTTACAGCAATATTTTAGCAATGTTAAAAGATAAACCGCTAAAAGATTATGTATTTACCGACCATGGTTCACTCGTTTCACTTTCTAAGTTTAGTACCGTAGGTAGTTTGATGGGGAATTTGATGAAAGGTGACATGATGATCGAAGGGCGCATTGCGCGGATTGTTTATATCTCTTTATATCGAATGCATCAGATTGCTTTGCATGGTTACATCAAAACAGGGCTTATGATGCTAGTAGGATCAATCAACAGAGTGATTAGACCTAAGCTGAAACTTCATTAATTTATCTTTTGCTTTATAGATAAGACAAAAGTTGCCTTTTTAAACCCTCATATTATATGAGGGTTTTTTATCTATTTTTTCTTTTAAATTAAATAATTAAATGAGAATATGTAAATAAGATAAATAATCTTAGCATAAAGCACTAGATGATTTATCTGTTTATATCGAAAATAACCAATAACTCTAAAGCTCAATAGAACAATGATAAATATAATTTTATTATTAAGGATAAACTTGTAATATTAAAGATAGCATTTGTTTTTATTTATTACGCTAAATTATTTAAGACTTTTCTTAAATAAAAAAAGATGTTTAATTCATTAATTCATCAAATAAAATGTTATGGTGTTTCGTAGATTTGTATTAGAAAGATAATAAGTGAAAATTATTAGAGATAAGCTTAACTCGTTATTTTTACTTGAATTTAAGTGAGTAAAATAATTTTACAGATCTTAAAAATAAATTTTATAACATGAGTTAAATATGGAATATCTCCTATTTTTAGGCGACATTTGTTAACTTGGTGTTATCATAATGCTATATTATAAATAGCATAGCGGTTTCTTTTTTTTAGCTAAATAAATTAAGATCAATCTTAATATAATGTACAAATCATTAAGAATGTAGTCAGTATTTATTTAATTAAGTAATTAAAACAGAAATAAGTGGTGTATTTAACATGTCATAAATACGTAGTTTACTTATTATGTTAATCAGCATGGATGTTGAATTAAGCTATCAGATTAGAGAATTCATTTATTGAATACTAAATATATTAGCCAGTTAGAGTGAAACAGTGGCTTTTATTACGTATCTGTAGCAATTAAGGATAAAACAAATAAAAAGGGGTAAAAGTGGGTGTTAATGTCAGAAAGTACACACTATTAGGACTAATCATTGTATTAGCTATTCTTTCATTTATTGCATGGAGGTGGGTATTTCCCCAGCCTCAATACGCTCATGTCGTTTCGGCGACACCTATTAAATCGACCGTTTTTGTGACAGAAGAGTATTGTCATCGAATTGGCTTACCTACACCTTTTACACCAGAAAAATTGTCACGATTTCACCCAGCAGAGCAAGAGTGTCGAGTGTTTTATATGATTGAAGCACTTAATAACAGCAATATTGCTAATTTCCCTTATCCTCAATTTAAAGAGTGCATTCCGATTTATCGTCAAGAGCGCAGAGTTGTGGGTTATGATGTGCTTTATACTATCGATGGAACGCCGGGCAAAGTACGAACTACATTTAAACCCGGTGAAATTATTGCGTTAGATTCTGATGGTCGGCTGATTTTAGAACAAGAACCTTATTGTTCTATGAATGAAAAAGTGCCTTGCCGTAAAGAATAAACCTAATGATATAAAAAGAAAGGCGTAATGAAGTTACTTCAGTTACGCCTTTTTGTTGATTCAATAACCATTAGTAAGTGGTTATTTTATTTTATGCTCATCAAATGCACTTAACATGTCATCAATAAAAGTGAGTCGTTTTTCACGCTCAGTTAAATCTGTAATAAATTTCAGTTTTGATGGACCATCTAAGCGGAAAATTGCTGGTTGCTCCTGAAGTAAGCTGATTAAATAGCTTGGATCGACTTTGTTTTTCTCACCAAACTCAATAAAGCCGCCTTTATCATGCGCTTCAATTCGGGTGATCCCCAAGTTCATCGCACTTAAGCGAATAGCGGCATTACGCAGTAGGTAACGTCCTGCATCAGGCAATTTACCAAATCTATCAATTAACTCTGCTCTTAGATCATTAAGCTCTGTTAAGTCGATAGCACTGGCAATTCGCTTATAGAATGAAAGTCTGACATTTACATCAGGAATGTAATCATCAGGCAACAAGACTGGCATTCTTAATTCAATTTCAGTTTGTTGATTAGTGAGATCTTCAAGAGATGGCTCTCTACCTTCTTTAAGTGCTTCTACAGCGCTTTCTAGCAATTCCATATAAAGTGAGAAACCAACAGTATTCATTTGACCGCTCTGTTCTTCACCTAATAATTCACCGGCACCTCGAATTTCTAAGTCATGAGTCGCTAATGCAAAACCTGCACCCAGATCTTCAAGTGAAGCAATCGCTTCTAAACGTTTATGGGCATCTTTTGTCATTGCTTTCGGATGTGGTGTTAACAAATAAGCATAAGCTTGATGATGAGAACGACCTACACGGCCACGTAATTGATGCAATTGCGCTAAACCAAAATGATCTGCCCGTTCAATAATAATGGTATTTGCAGTGGGTATATCGATACCTGTTTCAATAATCGTGGTGCAAAGTAACACATTAAAACGCTGGTGATGGAAGTCATTCATCACACGCTCAAGCTCACGTTCACGCATTTGCCCGTGACCAATACCAATACGAGCTTCAGGGACGAGAGCAGCTAGTCTTTCGCGGGCTTTTTCGATATTTTCAACATCGTTATACAAGTAATAAACTTGTCCGCCACGCAAGGTTTCACGCAAGATAGCTTCACGCACCACTAAATCATCATATTCACGAACGAATGTTTTTACGGATAAGCGGCGTGCTGGTGGTGTTGCAATAATAGAAAGATCACGCATACCACTCATTGCCATATTCAGTGTACGAGGAATAGGCGTTGCGGTTAGCGTTAAAATATCGACATTTGCACGCATAGCTTTGATACGCTCTTTGTGACGAACACCAAAGCGGTGCTCTTCATCGACAATTAATAACCCCAAATCTTTCCATTGAATATTAGGTTGAAGGAGTTTGTGTGTACCAATCACAATATCAACTGTTCCTTCAGCCAGTTTTTCTGTGATTTGTTGCTGCTCTTTTGCACTACGAAAACGTGAGATCATCTCAATATTAACGGGCCAATTAGCGAAACGATCACGGAAATTATCAAAATGTTGCTGAGCTAACAGGGTGGTTGGTACTAAAATGGCGACTTGTTTATTGTTGTTAACTGCAAGAAATGCGGCACGCATCGCAACTTCTGTTTTACCAAATCCGACATCGCCACAGACGAGTCTATCCATTGAAATAGCTTGGCACATATCGCTAAGTACCGCATTGATAGCCATTTCTTGATCAGGTGTTGTTTCAAAAGGAAAACTTTGGCGGAAAGATTGGTACTGCTCTTTGTCCATTTTAAAGGCAAAGCCTGTTTTTACTTCACGCTGAGCATAAACATCTAATAACTCGGCTGCGACATCACGTACTTTTTCAGCGGCTTTTTGACGGGCTCTTACCCATGCATCGCCACCCAATTTATGTAATGGGGCATTTTCATCTGCACCACCAGAATAACGGCTGATCAAATGCAGTGATGAAACAGGAACATAAAGCTTGTCATTACCTGCGTAGCTTAACATCAAGTATTCAGCTTTAACGCCACCCGCTTCTAGGGTTGTCATACCTTGATAGCGACCAACACCATGCTGAAGATGAACAACAGGTTGCCCTATGCTTAATTCAGCAAGGTTGCGAATTAAGGTATCTGTATTGATGGCGCGGCGATTGTCTTGACGGCGACGATTAACACGTTCACCCAACATATCGCTTTCACAGATCATGGCTAACTGGCGATGGCTATCAATAAAGCCATGCTCTGCAGCACCAATGATAAAGTAAAAACCTTTCTTTTGGGCGTCAGATAATTCAATGATCTGCTTGGGTGCTATTTTTATCCGTGATAAAAGCTCTTGTACGGTTTCGCGTCGACCTTCACTTTCAACAGAAAAAATCACACTACCTGTAAATTGTTCTTGGAATCGGCGTAAGTTATCTAAAGGTGATTTGCTTTGAGCGTTAATCGATAAATCAGGAAGCGGTTGATAGCCTAAATTGGTCTGTCCGGCTTTTTCTGGCAACGTTTCTGTTTTAAGTTGAATACGAGGCCACTGTTTTAGCTCTTTATTAAATTTATCAACATTCAGCCAAATATCATCCGGTGGTAACAGCGGTCGCATAGGATCAACGCGGCGGCTTTCAAAACGTTGATTGATGTCTTGCCAAAATTTTTCTGCAAAATCTTGCAGATCTTGCGTCACTATCAATGTATTTTTAGGGAAGTAAGCAAATAAGTTAGATAAAGGCTGTTCAAAAAATAGGGATTGCCAATATTCAATTCCCGTTGGCAATATGTGTTTACTAACTTGCTGATAAATATGTTCAGGATCACGTCTTACATCAAACCGTTCACGCCATTGGCTACGGAAAATTTCTATCGCATTTGCATCTGTTGGGAATTCATGGGCAGGCAGTAAATTAATTTGATCAACTTCTGCTAATGTCCGCTGTGTATCGACGTCAAAAGTACGCAGGCTATCTATTTCATCATCGAAAAAATCAATACGATAAGGAAATTCACTTCCCATCGGAAATAAGTCTAATAATGCACCACGCGTTGCGTATTCCCCATGCTCTAAAACTTGTTCGACATGGCGATATCCCGCTCCATCTAATGTTTTACGTAAATTATCACGAGAAAGTATCTCTCCTTTTTGCATTACCAACGCATGACTTGCGAGATAATCTGTAGGGCAGACTTTCTGCATTAACGTATTGACAGGTAAGATTAAAATTCCCTTGAGAAGTGATGGAATACGGTATAGCGTAGAAAGGCGGTTTGAGATAATTTCTTGATGAGGCGAAAAACTGTCGTATGGCAGTGTTTCCCAATCCGATAATGTCTCTACTGGATAATCACAAAACTGACGGATTTCATCTTGTAAACGTAATGCATTTTGCATATCACGAGTAACAAGAACGACTAATCCAGAGTGACGTTTGATGATCTCTGCACATTCTAGAGCACAAGCGGCACCAGTCAGTTGACCTAGCTGACGAGTATCCCCTTGTTTTATAGGAAGTTGATAACGATATTCTGAGGACATAAGCGTGTAATGTGAACTCTTTGTTGTAGTTAACTCCCAACACATCTTTAGCTTAATGGCTAAAGCTTAAACTGGCGGGCAGGTTAAGATAAAAGAAAAAACCACAGTTTGGGAATAGAGTGGTTCCATTCAGTAAGACTACCCTTTATTATCCCTGAACACTTCGCATTAGCAACAGGAACAGCACAGATTTCATGTACAATTCTGTCTCATTTTATATAGGGCTCCGTTATATGCGGGGTCGTGCGGTCGATAAGTTCGGTCGCTTCGTCTCATGGCTATCCGCTTTAGGGATTATGTTAGGTGTAGCGGCACTGATCACAGTGACTTCTGTCATGAATGGCTTTGAACGTTCATTGCAAGAAAGCATTCTTGCTTACATTCCACAAGCAATAGTGACATCACCTAACGGGCAATTACCCCGAGATTCAAATATAGCTGAAAGTTTACTGACGCGTGAAAGTATCATAAACGTTACCCCTTTAGTAGAAGGCGATGTTGTTTTGCAAAGTAAAGACAATATCAGTGTTGGTGTCATGCTAGGTATAGAAAAAGAGCAAGACGAACCTTTAACGCAACATATTCGTTATGGGGATGTTTCTATGCTGAAAGCGGGCGATTATGGTGTGATTTTAGGAAGTGGCATTGCTAAACAGTTAAAAGCAAAAGAGGGCGATAGTATCCGCCTTATTGTGCCAAGTGTAAGCCAATTAACGCCAATGGGAAGATTACCTAGCCAACGGTTATTTACCGTTAAAGGTATTTTCCAAAGTGGTGGTGATGCAGATGCCTCACAAATTTTAGTGAATCAGCAAGATGCAGCACGTTTAATGCGTTATCAGCCGGGTAATATTACTGGATGGCGTCTTTTCTTTTCTGATCCTCTTAATATTGAAAAATACAGTGCGCAGCCTTTAGATAAAAATCTAAGTTGGAGAGATTGGCGCGAACGTAAAGGTGAGTTTTTCCAGGCCGTTAAAATGGAAAAAAATATGATGGGATTATTATTAAGCTTAATTATCGCAGTGGCAGCTTTTAATATTATTACCTCACTTTCTTTGTTGGTTATGGAAAAGCAAGGTGAAGTTGCTATTTTGCAAACGATGGGCTTAAAACGTTCTCAGATTATGTCCATCTTTATGCTACAAGGTGCAGGTGCAGGTATTTTAGGGGCGGTAGCTGGTGGTTTGTTAGGCGCATTACTCTCAAGCCAACTGAACGTTATTATGCCAGCAGTAGGACTCATCCCTCAAGGTGTGGAATTACCCGCAACACTTGATTGGGGACGTGTCTTTATGATTGGTTTCTCCGCTATTATCATTTCCCTTTTATCCACTTTATACCCGTCTTGGCGGGCCGCGGCTATTCAGCCAGCAGAGGCGCTACGTTATGAGTAATTCTTCTTTGAATAAACAGCCAATGGCATCAGAAAAACAAATGCAAATTAACAAAGATGGCTTATTGGATTGCCACGCCCTATGTAAACAATACCAAGATGGTTCTATTTCCACACAAGTGCTGAAATCAGTCTCTTTTAAAATGGATAAGGGCGATTTTCTTGCCATCGTGGGAAGCTCAGGCTCAGGAAAAAGTACCTTATTACATTTATTGGGTGGGCTGGATTCTCCAACATCAGGTGAAGTCTTTTTTAAAGGGCAATCACTTAATAAATTATCCTCTTCTGAAAAAGCGGATCTGCGTAATAGCCAATTGGGTTTTATCTATCAATTTCATCATCTATTACCGGATTTTACAGCGCTTGAAAATGTTGCTATGCCGCTGATGATTGGTGGTACAAGCGCTTCAATGGCAAAAGAAAAAGCGATGTCTTTACTTGAAGCCGTTGGGCTAAAAGATCGCGCTCATCATCGTCCTTCAGAGCTTTCTGGTGGTGAAAGACAACGTGTTGCGATTGCAAGAGCATTAGTAAACGATCCTGCATTAGTTCTTGCTGATGAACCGACGGGTAATCTTGATCAGAAAAATGCAGAAGGAATTTTCGAATTGTTGATTAAGTTAAACAAAGAAAAACAAACTGCTTTTCTAGTCGTAACGCATGATTTGTCATTGGCGGCTCGTTTTCAGCGCCAACTTGAAATGAAAGATGGTCAACTACAGTCACAAAACGCAATTTCAGGAGTGAAATAATGGCGCAATTGCCACTTGCATTAGTGACCGCATTACGTTTTTCAAGAGGACGAAAACGTGCGGGAATGGTTTCTTTAATTTCAGTTATTTCAACACTGGGCATTATGCTTGGTGTTGCTGTCTTAATTATTGGCCTAAGTGCCATGAATGGATTTGAACGTGAATTAAAAAATCGTATTTTATCGGTGGTGCCTCACGGGCAAATTTATTCAGTAGAACAGCCATTTGTACAATGGCAATCAGCATTACCTCGTATTGAAAACACTCAAGGTGTTGTCGCGGCTGCTCCTTATATTTTACTCACTGGATTGTTAGAAAAAGGAACAGAGTTAAAGGCTGTGCAAGTTATGGGCGTTTCACCTGAAAAGCAGGGTGATATCAGCCTATTACCTCGATATGTCCAAAACAATGCATGGCAAAATTTTAAGGCTGGTAAGCAACAAATTATTATTGGTCAAGGTGTTGCTGATGCACTAAAAATCAAACAGGATGATTGGCTCACCGTATTAATTCCTAATAATGATGATCCCACAAAGCTTTTACAACCTAAACGTATTCGCTTACAAGTCAGTGGTATATTTAAACTTAGTGGTATGCTCGATCATCAATTAGCGTTAATTCCTTTAGCGGATGCCCAGCAATATATGGATTATGGGCAAGGCATTACTGGGATTGAAGTGAAAACGGTAGATCCTTTTTTCGCCAATGAAATTATTCATAATGCAGGTTTAAACAGTAAAGAATATGTTTATGCCAAAAGTTGGATAAGTGATTATGGCTATATGTATAGCGATATTCAGATGATCCGCAGCATTATGTATTTATCGATGATCTTAGTAATTGGTGTCGCTTGTTTTAATATTGTCTCAACATTAATAATGGCAGTAAGAGATAAAAGTAGTGATATTGCTATTTTACGAACATTAGGCGCACGAGATAGCCATATTCGTAATATCTTTTTATGGTACGGCTTATTATCAGGCATGATTGGCTGTGTCGCTGGTGTAATATTTGGTGTGTTAGTTGCTTATAATTTAACGCCATTAGTGTCTGTTATTGAATCATTAACGGGACATAGTGTGTTGTCTGGTGATGTTTATTTCGTTGATTTTCTACCTTCAGAAGTTCATTTAATTGACGTTTTCTCTGTATTTATTACCACTGTGATCTTAAGCCTGATTGCAAGTTGGTATCCTGCTCGTCGAGCCACTAAACTAGATCCTGCAAGAATTTTAAGTGGGCAATAAGTTTATTGACATACAAAGAAGAAAAAACGCTTAAACTAGTGAAGATAAAAAACGCGATATTTAAATTTGAAAACCAAGGATTGTAATAATGAAACTTAAACTTCGTCATCGTCGGCTTAGGAAGTTTCGTAAAATTAAGAATTTACGCAGACAACATTCACGTTGTCGCTATTTTCATCTAACCCATAAAACGGAACATGAAATGAATTTACCCAAAGTTGTCGTATTAACAGGGGCTGGCATTTCGGCTGAATCAGGAATTAAAACATTCCGATCAGAAGATGGATTGTGGGAAGAGCATCGCGTTGAAGATGTTGCAACACCTGAAGGTTATCAACGCAATCCCCAATTGGTTCAGCAGTTTTACAATGAACGTCGTCGCCAATTGCAACAACCCTCTATTCAACCCAATGAAGCGCATTATGCATTAGCGAAACTAGAGCAACGCTTAGGCAAAGAGAATTTTTTACTGGTGACTCAAAATATTGATAATCTGCATGAAAAGGCAGGTAGTAAACATATTTTGCATATGCATGGCGAATTACTAAAAGTACGTTGCCCTCAATCTCGCCAAGTATTTGAATGGGAAGGGGACTTAGAAACAACAGATCGTTGCCATTGTTGTCAATTCCCATCACCATTACGCCCTCATATTGTCTGGTTTGGTGAAATGCCAATCGGCATGGAAGAGATTTATCGCGCTTTGGCTGAGGCTGATATTTTTATCTCTATCGGTACATCTGGAAATGTTTATCCAGCAGCGGGTTTTGTCCATGAAGCTCGGTTAACAGGCGCTCATACTGTTGAGTTAAATCTTGAACCCAGTTTGGTTGAAAGTCAGTTTGAAGAGAAACATTATGGTCCTGCGAGTCAGGTAGTTGATGAATATGTTCATAAATTGTTTGAATTAATTAATGATCCTAAAGCTGATTTGACGCAATAATTATTTTATAGAGTTCCCTATTATTGTTCTTAGAGAGATCTTAGGGGGCAAAATGGATAAATTATTAGAACGTTTTTTTGAATATATTAATTTTGATACACAATCAAAACCATCTTCAAAAATGTCACCAAGCAGTGATGGACAATTAAAACTAGCCAAGGCATTGGCTCAAGAATTAAAAAAACTGGGCTTTTCTGATGTAACGCTCAGTGATAAAGGATGTGTAATGGCGAGTTTACCATCCAATGTATCTTGGCCAGTGCCAGTTATTGGCTTTATTTCGCATCTTGACACAGCGCCGGATTTTTCTGGTAAGCATGTAAAACCACAAGTGCTTGAAGATTATCGTGGCGGTGATATTGCTTTAGGTATTGGTGATGAAGTGTTATCACCAGTAATGTTCCCAATCTTACATTCAATGATTGGTAAAACATTAATTACGACGGATGGCAAAACATTACTGGGTGCGGACGATAAAGCGGGTATTGCTGAAATTATTACTGCGATGGTGCGCTTAAAAGAAACAAATCGACCTCACGGGGATATTCGAATTGCTTTCACTCCTGATGAAGAAATTGGGCGTGGTGCGCATTATGTCGATTTAAAAGCATTTGGCGCAAGCTGGGCTTATACCGTTGATGGTGGTGGTGTTGGCGAACTGGAATATGAAAACTTCAACGCTGCATCCGTAAATATCAAAATCGTAGGTAACAATGTTCACCCAGGCAGTGCAAAAGGGGTGATGGTTAACGCATTAGGATTAGCAACGCGCATTCATCAAGAATTACCAGTTGATGAAACACCAGAAAATACCGACGGTTATGAAGGTTTTTACCATCTGCAAAGTATCAAAGGTTCGGTAGAAAGAGCGGAAATGCATTATATTATCCGTGATTTTAACCGTAACTTATTTGAAAAACGCAAACAGAATATGATTGCGATTGCAGAGAGAGTGGGTAAAGGCTTACATCCTGATTGCTATATTGAGCTAACAATTGATGATAGCTATTACAATATGCATGATAAAGTTGTTCAATTCCCACACATCATTGAAATAGCCAAACAAGCAATGATTGATTGTGATATTGAGCCAAATATCAAGCCTATTCGTGGTGGTACAGACGGTGCTCAACTTTCTTATCGCGGATTACCTTGCCCTAATATTTTTACCGGCGGTTATAATTTCCATGGTAAGCATGAATTTATCTCTTTAGAAGGTATGGAAGCAGCGGTGAGTGTGATTATGCGTATCGCTGAAATTACAGCTGAAAGAGAAAAGGCTAAAGTGATTAATTAATTGCTTATTGAGCTTCGAAGATAAAAATAATAGCCGATATTTCGGCTATTATTTTTTAGTTATATTTTTTAGCTACATTGTTAGCTCAGATGACTTATTTACGCTCTTTATAATCTTGCTCAACAGAAGATTTCCAATCTTCACTTAACTCTTTACCCTCAATTTTAGACTGAACGGCTTTATTAACCGATTCATAGGCATTTCCATAGCCTTTAGCATCTTGAATATATTGAGTTGAGTTAGATGATTTAATACCAATACTTTCCGCTGCACTTATCGCATCAAAATTGGCACCTAGAAAGATAAACTCCCAACCTTTTTCTTTTTCTGCTGAAGTAATTAATGATTTTACTTTTTCTAGCGAATATTCACGGCTACTATTTTCTTCGCCATCAGTGATGATCACCATCATGACATTTTTATAAGGTGAATTTGGTTTATTCCCTTCAGTGATCGCATTCCCCACCGCATCTAATAATGCAGTATTACCTGATGCAAAATAATCGTTAGCAGTTAGATCTTCTATCTTATTAATATCAATGCGGTTATGTAATTTTTTAGCCTTACTATCAAATAAGATAGTGGTGATATAGACTTTTTCTGGGCGATTTTTGTTTTCAGCTAAAATGGTATTGAATCCGCCAATAGTATCTTTTTCATACCCTTGCATTGAACCACTTTTATCTAACACAAAAATGATATCCGTTTGTGCTGGTGGTGCTTTCATACTTGCTATTTCTACTGTTTCTGCAAATACCATGGTCGGTAAAATAAAAGCAGCAATTAAAACAATAAACTTTTTCATAGACGACTCCATTGTCGAAAAAAGAAGTAAAGCAGTAAAAATCTAATTTTATCTTAGGGGGAATTGATAAAATAAAATAGGAGAAATGACTGAAAAATAGACAATGCATTAATGAGTAAACGTACTTAATTAAAAATAGAATGATTTTGTAATGATGGGCTTACATATTATTTAATATTAAACTTTTAATATAGACTTAATATTAATAACTCTTTGATAAATTGATTTTGTTGAATATGTCTTATAATCACAGTGAGGTGAATAAATATAATATAAGGATATTGAATGGAAACCATAACAGGAGAAGCATTAAAACCTGTAACAGGAGAAGCATTAAAACCTGTAATAGAAGAGCAATTAAGTTCTCATAAAAAGGAAGTGATTAAAAAATCTGATCGACAGTCATTTATTATTATTTTGAGCTATTTTTTAATAACTTATTTAATCTCACTTTCTCTTTATGCAACAAATAGTAAGCATACGTTATTGCTTTTTTTCTTACAGAGTACATTTTTTGTTGCTATTCCTTTTCTCTTTCGTAATACAAGAGTACTTTTAAAAGAAGCAATAAATTATTTAATTCGTTAAATTTTAAAATAAGAAATATTTAAAATATCTAATAATAAAAAAGCCCTGTAATTAATATCTCAGGGCTTTATAACTTATTATTGAAAATTAGCAATAATTAATCTTCAAAATACCAATAACCTTGATTAACTAACTGAGTTAATAAACGCACAAATTTCGGATCAGCTAATGCATCGCCTAAGTGTTGTTTATCAATGTAATCATATTGGCAAAGTGCATCCACCGCTTCTATATGATCAGTATCCATCAATTGGCCATTTACAAAACAGTTATCGCCAACACGTAACGCACGAAGGCCATTTAAACGATGAAGTTGCTCACCTTGTTGCAGTAAATCGTGAATTTCTGCATTTTCATATAAAGGCTCTGGAACTGCGAGATCAAGTTCATGGCGAGATTGAGAAATAAATTCACCAAACCAATGACGAAATACTTCTGGCTGAGCAAGTAAATCTTCCATCATGTCATGAAGTTTATTTAACTCTTGATGTTGCACTAATGCTGGGTTTTCACGCGGTGTTAGATCTGGGTCGCTATAACGATAACTACCTAAATCATTTGCTAACACATAGTCAGCGAAACCACTGAAAAGTTCACGAGCATTAGGCGCTCTGAATCCGACAGAGTAGTTTAGCGATTCTTCAATCGCATAGCCTTCATGTGGGAATCCAGGTGGGATATAAAGAATATCACCCGGTTCTAATTCTTCATCAATAATTGCTTCAAAAGGATCAACTTGCAGCAGATCAGGGTGAGGGCAGTGTTGTTTCATTGGGATTTTTTCACCCACACGCCAGCGACGACGACCTTGTCCCTGAATAATAAAGACATCATATTGATCGAGATGTGGGCCTACACCACCACCGGGAACAGAATAAGAGATCATTAAATCATCAATACGCCAATCGGGTAACACACGAAATGGCTTCATTAATGCCGCACTAGGAAAATGCCAGTGATCGACGGCTTGTACAAGTAAAGACCAATCTTTGTCACCAAGTCCTTCAAAGTGCTCAAAAGGCCCGTGTTTGACTCCCCACTGTCCGTCTTGACAGCTAACAAGACGGCTATCTACTTCATCTTCCATTGCAAGACCAGCAAGTTCGTCAGGAGATAAAGGATCAACAAAACGAGAGAAGCCGTTTTTAATTAATAAAGGGCGTTTTTGCCAATGGCTTTCAAGGAATGATTGCCAATCTAAATTAAGTTTATAGTCCATTGTGTATATCCTGAATTCGGGAAGCCTGAAGCCATAGTATAATGAATTCTAACTTCCTGCTAAACATTCCTTTGAGCAATGTGAGTAATAGCGAGTAACACGATAATAACTGAACAGATATCATACATAACGCCGTATATTTGGCGGTAATGAAAAAAAAGAAAGAAGTTTCTTATCAATTATGATTATTCACGCTCATTGGTAAGTTGCTGCTCAGCAAAGGTGACAGTGATACGAGCGCCACCTAAAGGACTATCGGTAATAGTAATTTCACCACTGTATTGTTCAATAATATCTACCGCGATAGATAAGCCTAAACCTTGCCCCGGACGCAGCGTGTCTGCTCTAGTTCCTCGCTGGAAAATAGCC
Organism: Proteus sp. fly-1013; assembly: GCF_040140245.1. Classification (NCBI taxonomy): domain Bacteria; kingdom Pseudomonadati; phylum Pseudomonadota; class Gammaproteobacteria; order Enterobacterales; family Morganellaceae; genus Proteus; species Proteus sp. fly-1013. The sequence continues at coordinate 506,387 of NZ_JBEEWD010000001.1, forward strand.
TCTCTTTTTTCAGGGCTGACACCCGGACCATCATCATCGACAATAATTATTACGCTGTTTTCATTATTGCTAACATTGATTTCAACGAATTCTAAGCAGTATTTACAGGCGTTATCCAGAATATTGCCCATCACTTCCATAAAGTCATTTTTCTCACCTAACCACATGATTTCAGGTGAAACATTGAGTGTTAAATCAACACCTTTTGACTGATAAACTTTACTTAATGCACTACAAAGATTATCAAGTAATCCTGACAGTGAATGAAGTTTTCGCGTGGTAATATCGTGATCACCATGAATGGATGCGCGGTGTAGGTAATAACCCACTTGTTGTGAAATTCGTTCAATTTGGTCGAGCATAATAGGTTCAGCTTGCTCTATCGTCATCTGCTTACCTGATCGTAAAGAGCGCAATGTTGATTGCAATACGGCAAGTGGCGTTTTTAAGCTGTGGGTAAGATCAGATAAACTGGTGCGATATTTACTGTAACGACTGCGTTCATTACGCAATAACACATTTAAATTTCGGACTAAACCTTTTAACTCTGTTGGCGGGTTTTCATCCAAATCATTGCGAGTGCCTTTTTCTAATGCGCTGATTTGTTCAATAACTTGTTTTATGGGTCTTAAACTCCAATGTGCAGCCAACCAAATTAAGGGTACAACTAAAAATAGATTCGCAAGAATGATATATAAGAACCAGTCCCAAACTTGACTGACTTTTTGCATACGCTGAGGAATAGGATCGATAACTGCGATTGCCATATAAGGCATATTATCAGCTGCAGGATAATGATTAATCACAACAGAGTGAGTTAAAAACTCATTACTAGAATATTCGTCAAGGCGTTTGAGATAAACACGATATTGCGGTAACTGCTTTAACATTAAACGTGTTGTTTTGACATCAACAGCGATTTCAAATAAGCCTTCTTCATGGCGCCATTTATGTTTAATGCTATCAGGAATAGCTTTCGGCAAGTCGGGGGGCGTCCATAATACACTGCCTTTACCATCAAAAATAACCACCAGCGAGGTATTGTTATTATTAAGATTTGTTGGAAACTCAATATTCAGCTTGCTCTTATCCCACTGCGCTAAGCTGTAGTAAAGATTACTTTGACTACGCATCAACATAAAAGTGGTTTTATCCACACTGACAATCGAACCAACGATGGCAACTAACCCATAAGAGAGTGTAAGTGCCAAAATAATGGCACTCGTTGCAAGTAAAAAACGAGTTCGTAATGAGAGTGGAGAGCGCTGTTTTTTTTGCATATTAAGGTTTCATATCAAAACGGTAGCCTTGTCCGCGTACTGTAACCACTACGTCATCAGGGTATTTTTCTAAGATTTTTTTACGTAGTCTGCCCATCAGTACATCAATAGTGTGACTCTCTTTTAATTCAGCATCTGGATATAACTGACGCATTAATGCATCTTTACTAACAACTTTATTTTGATTGCGCATCAATGTTTCTAAAATTGTATATTCAAATGCGGTTAACTTAATCTGTTCTCCTGAAATCATGAACTCTTTACGTGACAAATCCAATTCAAAAGGTTCAATAGCAAGAGTTTGCGATGCAATTCCCATGTTTCTTCGCATTAATGCCTGAATGCGTGCAACAATTTCCTCAAAATGAAAGGGCTTTGTCACATAGTCATCAGCACCTGCATTTAATGCTGAGACTTTTTCTTGCCAACTTTCACGCGCCGTTAAGACCATTATGGGTAGGGTAATATTATTTTCTCGCCATCTACGAATAAGGCTAATGCCATCTTCATCTGGCAATCCTAAATCCACAATGGCAACATCAGGTGTACCTTCTGCTATAAAACTATCTGCTTCTTTGGCATCTTCTGCTGCATCAACCTGATGTCCAGCATCACGAAATTGCACAGACAAGTGATGGCGAAGTAAGATATTATCTTCAATAATTAAGATCCGCATTATTCCACCTTGAGTACAATCAGCAAAGTTCACTGTTGTAAAATAAATGTAGGAAATGATAGTCAAACTATCATATAAAATATGGGCTTATCATAGACAATCTATCGCTTAAAAAACACTGTATCCAGCAAAGTGTTTAAGTTATAGATAGTTTTCTCTGTGTTTTGGTTATAAAAAAAGGCAGAAATTATCTGCCTTTTTAGAGAGGTAAATTAGTTTAATTTATCAACAAGTTGAGTTGCGAAACCAATATAGCTTTCAGGTTTCATTGCTTTTAAGCGTATTTTTTCATCTTCTGGTAGTTCTAAACCATCAATGAAAACGGCCATATCTTGTTCTGTGATGCGTTTACCACGAGTAAGCTCTTTTAGCTTTTCGTAAGGCTTTTCAATGCCATAACGACGCATTACAGTTTGAATCGGCTCTGCTAACACTTCCCAGTTGCAGTCTAATTCTTCACGAAGATGATTTTCATTCACTTCAAGCTTATTAAGGCCTTTCATGGTTGATTGATAAGCAATCAGTGCATAACCGATACCAACACCTAAATTACGCAGTACTGTTGAGTCTGTTAAATCACGTTGCCAGCGAGAAACAGGCAACTTGCTAGAAAGATGTCCCATAACGGCATTTGCTAACCCTAAGTTCCCTTCAGAGTTTTCAAAATCAATTGGGTTTACTTTGTGAGGCATGGTTGATGAGCCAATTTCACCCGCAATCGTTTTTTGTTTAAAGTGATTCAGTGCAACGTAACCCCAAATATCACGGTCGAAATCGATCAAGATAGTATTGAAACGGCTAATACAATCAAAAAGCTCCGCAATATAATCGTGTGGTTCAATTTGAGTTGTGTACGGGTTCCATGTAATGCCCAGTGAAGTGACAAATTCTTCACTAAATTGATGCCAATTTACTTCAGGATACGCAGCTAAGTGAGCATTGTAGTTACCTACTGCACCGTTGATTTTACCTAAGATCTCAACTTGTGTTAGTTGACGATATTGGCGTTCCATACGGTAGGCAACGTTAGCAAACTCTTTACCAATTGTAGACGGTGTTGCTGGTTGACCATGAGTACGAGAAAGCAATGGTAAATCACGGTATTCTTGAGCCATTTTACTAATGGTATCAATAATTTCACGCCATGCAGGTAATAAGATCTCTTGGCGTGCTGTTTCCAGCATAATGGCATGAGACAGGTTATTAATATCTTCAGAAGTACAAGCAAAATGGATAAATTCAGAAACTTGATGTAAAGCAGGGATGGTCGCCACTTTTTCTTTTAAGAAATATTCTACGGCTTTTACATCATGGTTAGTGGTGCGTTCGATAGTTTTAATACGTGCTGCATCTTCTTCATTGAAGTTAGCAACAATCGCATCAAGGTAATCGTTTGCGTTTTTTTCAAAGGCTGGAACTTCTTTAATGTCGGCGCAAGATGCCAGCTTTTGCAGCCAGCGAACTTCTACCTGTACACGGAATTTCAGAAGACCGAATTCACTAAAAATAGAACGTAACGACGAAGTTTTACTACCGTAACGACCGTCAATCGGTGAAATCGCTGTCAGCGAAGATAATTCCATTGTTGGCAACTCCCAGGTTGAATTTAAAGTATTAACATTGAGCGAGAAAATCATCAGCTTGTCGCAGAATAGTCTTTTGATGCAGTAAAAAATCAAAACGACGACCACCTACTTGACGCCAGAGCACAGCACTACGAATACCAGTTAATAATAACGCTCTAACTTTAGCTTGAATAATAGGGTTCTTTAACAGATCTATTGCGCCGTGAACCTGAATGCGAGGGCCAACAGGGCTAACTGCATCAACATAAACGCCCGCAAGTGCATTAAATACACCTTCAGACATAGGTTCGAAATAACTTTTTTGGCGCTCTAATTGAGAAATTTTTTGCGATAAATGAGCGCTGTAATCATCATTTCGATTGATAAGACGCTCTAGATTGATTAAGCCTTGCTGATAAGTCATCAATTCAAGCGTTAGCTTTTCTCTTCTTACCGCCTGATGAATGGCTTTCAGTGTTTGAAAGCCTAATTTTAAGTGGCTGATTTGATTGCCATAAACATCTAGTGTTGAAGTTGGGTTGAGATTAAAAACACTGTTAACCATTACTTCAACATCGTTCTCGTTTGCACTACCTTGGTAAGCAATTTGCTGAACGAGGCGACTTGCTTGGCAGATACCTGCCAATGCAAGTGTTATATCACGAAAATCTTTAGCCACATCTACTCCTGAATACGTGTTTCAATGATCCCGCCACCTAAACAGACTTCGTCTTGATAAAAGACGGCTGATTGTCCCGGGGTTACAGCAGCAACAGGATAATCAAAGCGGACTTCAATTTTATCTTCACCTAGAGGTGTTACTGTACACGCAATATCAGGTTGGCGATATCGTGTTTTAACAGTACAGCGGAAAGCTTCAGTTATAGGTTCTCTTGATACCCAGTGTAACTGCTGAGCAATTAGACCAATAGACATTAATCTTGGATGTTCATGACCTTGAGCGACAACAAGAATGTTGTTTTCAACATCTTTATCAACCACATACCAAGGATCTTCTCCGCCATCTTTAGTACCACCAATACCTAAACCTTTACGCTGACCTAATGTGTGATACATCAAACCTTGGTGTTCACCAATAGTTTCACCATCAACAGTCACGATAGCACCGGGTTTTGCAGGCAAATAGCGCGATAAAAAATCGGTAAATTTACGTTCGCCGATAAAACAAATACCTGTTGAATCTTTTTTCTTTGCTGTTGCTAAATCAAGCTTTTCAGCAATTTTTCTGACTTCAGGTTTTTCCATTTCGCCAACAGGGAAAAGGCTTTGTGCAATTTGCTCATGACTTAATGTGTATAAGAAATAGCTTTGGTCTTTGTTATTATCAACACCGCGAAGTAATTGACTTTTACCATCAATATCACGACGACGAACGTAGTGACCTGTTGCAATGTAATCAGCACCTAAATCTTCAGCTGCATATTCTAAAAATGCTTTAAATTTTATTTCTTTATTGCACAGAATATCTGGGTTTGGGGTGCGACCAGCTTTATATTCGGATAAAAAGTGTTCAAAAACATTATCCCAATATTCAGCAGCAAAATTGATGGTATAAAGCTCAATACCAAGTTTATCGCACACCGCTTGCGCATCGGCAAGATCGGTAGAGGCTGAGCAATATTCTGTATCGTCGTCTTCTTCCCAGTTCTTCATAAACAGACCAACGACCTGATATCCCTGTTCCTTAAGAAGATAGGCTGAGACGGATGAATCTACGCCACCGGACATTCCTACGATGACTTTTTTTTGGCTGTTATCTGACATGACTGGATCTCACTGCGGAAAAATAAGCGCCATACTTTACCATATCACTGACACAGGTGCATCAAGTCTTACTCTGTTTTTGATGCTTTGTTTTTTCCTTTTTTATTATTTAGTTAAAGGGGGTTCCAAAGCTACTCAAGATAGAGAGGGGATAGCGTTCACCTTGTTGATAACATAACAGGCTTTCCCTCACCAGTGGGGAGCGTAGTTGCTGGCTATGAATAATTTCATCAGCACTAACCCAGTGACAACAATTAATATCGCTATCTTGAGGCTGCGTTTCAAATTGCTCTTGCGCCTCAATAAGAAAAAGGAAACGTAGGAAAGGGGTTTTATCTGGCGCAATCCATTGATGTAATTTAAGAAAGTGTTGAACAGGGAGTGTTAACCCTGTTTCTTCCCATAATTCACGCTGAACAGCCTGAATAAGTGTTTCATTGGCTTCTAGGTGCCCAGCAGGTTGATTCCATGTTGCTTTTCCATTGACCGTTTCTTCAACAACAAGAAATTTATTTTTTGCATGAACGATACACGCGACAGTCACATGAGGTTTAAACAAAATCAATCTCCTTCCATTCACCGGGTAATAAGTTATCCAATGTAATATTTCCCATACTAAAGCGGATCAAACGCAATGTTGGATAACCGATATGGGCGGTCATTCGTCTCACTTGACGGTTTTTACCTTCAAATAACGTTATTTTTAACCAAGTTGTCGGGATAGTTTGACGTTCTCTAATTGGAGGGTTTCTCTCCCATAGCCATCCTGGCTGTTCAACTATTTCGACTTGTGCAGGTAAAGTTTTGCCATCTTTAAGCTCTAATCCATCTCTAAATTGTTGTAATGAGACAGTGTTTGGAACGCCTTCAACCTGAGCATAGTAGATTTTTCCTGTTTTTTTACCCGGCTGTGTTAATTTTGCTTGTAGCTTCCCATCATTTGTTAAGACTAAAAGTCCTTCACTGTCTCTATCTAAACGTCCTGCTGCATAAATATCACGGATAGGAATAAAATCTTTTAGTGTTTTTCTGCCATTCTCATCCGTAAATTGCACAAGAACATCGAAGGGCTTGTTGAAGATAACGACTTTACGCTCACCTCTTGGGCGCACTGGTTTTCTTTGTGCTGATGGAGTGTGGTGTTTTCTCGATTTAGCGCTATTTTTAAGTTGATTTGCCATAGTTAATTTTTGTAAAAAATGGGAGATTGATTATACCTTAAAAGAGAAGCGATTGGCGTTAGCTGAATAATCAAGTAGTATTGACAGGTCTCTTACAAAAAATTAACAAAGCGTGCGCTTACATGAAAGGAGAGGTAAATGGAAAGCAAAGTAGTTGTTCCGGCTAATGGCGCTAAAATTACACTAGATGCTAAAGGTAAGCTTGTTGTTCCAAATAATCCGGTTATCCCTTATATCGAAGGGGACGGTATCGGTATCGATGTCACGCCAGCAATGTTAAAAGTTGTTGATGCAGCAGTTGAGAAAGCTTACGGCAAAGAACGTAAGATTGAGTGGATGGAAGTCTACACCGGCGAAAAATCAACGCAGGTTTATGGTAAAGATGTTTGGCTACCAGAAGAAACCTTAGATCTTATCCGTGAATATCGTGTTTCTATTAAAGGTCCTCTTACTACCCCAGTTGGTGGTGGTATCCGTTCATTAAACGTTGCATTACGCCAACAACTAGACCTCTATATTTGCCTACGTCCAGTACGTTATTACAAAGGCACTCCAAGCCCAGTTAAACAACCTGAACTAACTGATATGGTTATCTTCCGTGAAAACTCAGAAGATATCTATGCTGGTATTGAGTGGAAAGCGGGCTCTGCAGAGGCAGATAAAGTTATTAAATTCCTACAAAATGAAATGGGTGTAACCAAAATTCGCTTCCCACAAGATTGCGGTATTGGTATCAAACCTTGCTCAGAAGAAGGAACTAAGCGTTTAGTTCGTGCTGCAATTGAATACGCTATCGATAACGATCGTGATTCAGTTACATTGGTACACAAAGGTAATATTATGAAATTTACCGAAGGTGCCTTTAAAGACTGGGGTTATGAGTTAGCACGCGAAGAATTCGGTGGTGAATTATTAGATGGCGGTCCTTGGGTTAAAATCAAGAATCCAAAATCAGGTAAAGAGATCATCGTTAAAGACGTTATCGCAGATGCATTCTTGCAACAAATCCTGTTACGCCCAGCAGAGTATGATGTAATCGCATGTATGAACCTAAATGGTGACTATATTTCTGATGCATTAGCGGCTCAAGTTGGTGGTATCGGTATTGCACCGGGTGCAAATATTGGTGATGAGTGCGCTTTATTTGAAGCAACACACGGTACAGCACCAAAATATGCAGGTCAGGATAAAGTTAACCCAGGCTCTATCATTCTTTCCGCGGAGATGATGTTACGCCACATGGGTTGGACAGAAGCGGCTGACTTAATCATTAAAGGTATGGAAGGCGCGATTGCCGCTAAGACCGTAACTTATGATTTCGAGCGTCAGTTAGAAGGCGCTAAATTGCTGAAATGTAGCGAGTTTGGTGACGCGATTATCAAACACATGTAATTGTTGATTTGATAAATAGTTAACGGGAGCTTATTAGTTCCCGTTTATTTTTTGTACTATAAAATTCTTCCCCAAAATATCCCCAAAACTCTTCCCCAAAACTGTTCAATTAAACAGCAATAATTTGCCATTCTTTGCCTCTATCGTCGTGGTATTTATCGGTCATATTTTGTGTTTTATGCCCCAATAATTTTTGTGTATTAATTCCTTGTTCTCGATAAAGTCGCTCAGATAAAGATCGTTGTTCATGGAAAGTAGGTGCCGTACCTTTTTCCCAAGTTAACCCACATTTATCTCGCGCTTTTTTAAACGTTGTGGTTAATGTATTTGGTGTGACTTGCTCGCCTCGTTTTGCTTGTGCGGTGGTATGCCGATAATGCACGAGATATTTACTCACAACCGCGTCACGACATTGAGCAACAACATCCCTTAAGGAGAGATTGATAGCCTCACATTTTAGCGAGAGAGGGATGGCTAACTTACTGCCCGTTTTCTCTTGCTGTATATGTAACATATCATCCCAAATATCAGAGAATTTCATTTTACAGATATCACCGATCCGCTGACCTGTGGTTAAAGCCAGCAACATGCCACATTGCAGGTAAGGAGGGTGATTCTTGGCTTGCTGATAAATAGTGCGCCATTCTTCCAATATCATGCGTTCTCTTTTCACTCTATTCCGTGGTTGTTTCGTTGCTTTTGCGGGATTGTAGCCAGGCGGAACATAGCCAGCATGTTGAGCTTCCTTAAATACATCAATAAGCACCATGCGAACGACCTGAGCCATTCTTGAATGTCCTAATACTTTGACGGAATCTATTATTTCAGCAATATCTAATGCGGTTATCTCTTTTAATATTTTCGTACCACAATACTGACGGAATAAATTAATAGGCTTCATTTTTTGTCGATAAGAATTAATTTTTAATTCACCGATATCTAATCTTTCTTTTTGAATATCTAAATATTTATCTATCCATATATCGACAGATATTTCAGACTTATTTGTCTTAATTTTTGATAACCGTTCATTAATACTTAATAACTGTCGAGTATGTTGTTCAGCAATAATTGTATTGGCTTGAATGGCAGTTTCTCTCGCTTCTTGTTCGTCAGTGCCTAAGCTATGAAATGTACCAGTGATGGGATGTTTATATTGCCAATAAATTTTGCCGTTACGTTTATCTAGCTTTCGATATAAATTAGGGATAATAATTTTATGGGTTCGTGGTCGGGCAGCCATCTGTAATTATCCTCTTAAGTCGTTCCGTTGATTTAGTAGGAATTTGAGGGAGAGACAGATAGCCCACATAACGAGCTTCTCTATCAACCATCCACTTGCGTCCAACTTTCATTGCAGGTGGTGCAATAAGGTTATTCTTTGCGTATTTTTGTAATACCGTTATGCAAGGAGAGGCATCTCCAAATTCCAACCTTGCCCACGCTTCAAGAGTTACCATTCTTGACATATTTTCTCTCCATACTGCCGTATACAGTTTAAATAGACGTTAATTATGCTGGTGGTATTTATTTAAACTTTTTAGAACTGTTTATTTAGCTCCCTTTACTTAATTCATTAAATCTACGTAAAAATAAAACTTTGGCTTGTAGTGGGGTTAATGGATTAACAATAAAATCACTAGTAGGAATACCTTCAAGCATTAGCCAATTACTACCCACATCAATTTCTAAATCTCGTTTTTCAGTTGCTAACATCATTAAGTCGGCTAAATGCACGGCGTCTGATATAACGGGTGGCAAGTTATATTTTTGACGAATAACAGCATCAATGCTTTTTTCTATCTCCTTATATTCAGGTAATAGCTTTTTAAGCGGTGATGGCAGATCTTTTACATAAGCTTCACTGGCATCATGAAGTAAGGCTTCTAAAGCATATTCAGGTGCAACTAAATAGCTGACATATACCGAGTGTTGAGCAACAGAATAGAAATTATCAATTTGACCATTAAAGCGACATTCATTAGCAAGGCCACTGGCAATATCTTGAATATCTATATCTTCGATCCGTACATCGAGATAATAGAAGTGCTTATTCGTTGCAGTTGCAATATAAGACATTATTCTCTCCACATAATTTAAGTAATAAAGATCCCTCTCGAATTAATCGAGATTAAATTTCCCTGATATTGATTAATGGTAAATTTAAATAAAAACTTATTTTTTATGTTTCAATTATTGAACTTGATTATTGCTTACCTCAAGTTGTAGCGGTTTCTGCTGTTTCCCAACAGACAGAAACTATTTATCTTCACATGAAAATTTTTATTAAGGTGTTTTTACACACATAATTGAATTAGATATTAATCATAATGTAACTCATCCTACACCGTACACTTAAAATGTAGGATAACCAACATTGATGTGTCAAGTGTTTTTGTAGGAAATCTTACATCGGTATGTGATGGTAATAAAAAATCCTCCGAAGAGGATCCTTTTATCAATGAGATAGGAAATTATGGTAAATGAGCTATTTTGGCATCCACAACAACACCCACAATTTTACAATTTCCATTGATTGGTATTAAGCGGTATTGAGGGTTTAATGGTTTTAAGTAATGGTTGCCTGCATCCACAATGTACTGCTTAAATGTAACTTCATTTTCAGATTCTAATTTAGCGACAACTAGCTTGCCACTAACAACCTCTACTGCGGGATCTACTAATATAATCATCCCTTCAGGAATACTTAGTCCAGAAGGAGAGGTCATAGAATCTCCTTTTACTTCTAGCCAAAATGATTCTTCGGAACAATGCACAGTTGTCTCATACCATGTATCGATTGATTTTCTATGATATGGCTCTACGGCCTCAGACCAATTCCCAGCGCTTACCCAGCTAATTAAAGGGTATTCACCACTAGATCTATTAAATTTTAAAAACGAAACATTAGAAATAGGATCTTCTTTTCCATCAACAAGCCAAATAGGGCTTGTTTCAAGAGCACTCGCTAATGCTTGAAGATTAGCGCCATTGGGTTGATAGTCACCTTTTTCCCAACCAGTAACAGTCACACGATTGACTCCAGCTTTTTTGGCTAGAGCCTGCTGTGTCATTTTCAGCTCAAGGCGTCTTTGTTTAATTCGTTCGCTCATTTCTTTCATGTAGGAAAGCCTACCACATTCCAAATGTAAGAATCTTGACATTTAAATGTAAGATATCCTACATTATATGCGTGTGAATTATTCACTTACCAAAGGATTACAAATGAAGAAAAAAGATGTAATCACGTTTTTTGGTGGTACGTGTAAAACAGCAAAAGCCCTCGGTATTAAACATCCTTCGGTGTGTGGTTGGGGATATATCATTCCTAAAGTAAGGGCGTATGAAATAGAAAAAATCACCAAGGGAAAACTTAAATATAACCCTGAACTTTATAGAAAAAATACCAAAACAGCATAAGGCAATTAACTACCAATAAAAGATAGAGCAGGTAGATATGAGCAAACATTCAATTAAAGAAGTTATTAAAGAAATGTGCAAAGCACTGCCGGGTGGACGTTCTGCTATGGCTGGGGCTTTAGGTATGTCACTCGATACGTTTAATAACAAGTTATACGAAAAAAATGGCTGTCGTTTCTTTGATATTGATGAACAAGAAGCCATGGAAGATATTTCGGGCACTAAGTTGCTGGTGGAATATCACCTAGAACGTCATGGCATGAGTGCATTGCCAAAAATAGAAGCGGAAAAGATAGATCAAGTAGAGCTATTTGATATGCGAATGACATTGGCTGCTATGCAAGGATCACTCGCCGTTTTAATTCAAGAAAGCCTTGTTGATGGCGTTTTAACGGATGAAGAAATAGGGCGTATTTATCGAAAAGCAGGGAAAGTTTTTGCGTATGCAATTGGGTTCTTGGATTCACTGAAAGTGTTATACGGTGAAAAACAGGAAGCGACTAAGAAAGGGTGAAGCCAAAGGTATACGGCCTCTGGCTTCGGTTGCCAATTTCAATGATGTGAAGAGAAATAAGCATGAGTAGATTAGCGCATCTAATACCTAAAAAGCAATTGCGCTGTTTACCCTTAACTAAAGAGGGAATATTTCGCTATGTAGAAAGCATACCGAGTGACAATCGATCACACAACTACCGAAAAAATATCGATTTGGTAGATAAGAGGACACTGAAAAAGTCATGGGCTGATTTCTATTTCTTGAGTGGAGGAAAATGCAATGCGAAATGAAGATCCCAATCGTCTTGATCGCTATTACAGAAACCCTCGAGGGCTCCTTGTTCATGTCATTCGTTATGATCGAGAAAAACAGCGCGTTATTTTTATGATTGATGGTTGTGAATACGAACAATGCAAGCCGGTTCAAAGATTTAAAGAGAGATATACCCGAGTTAAGTGAGGCCTCTTATGAGTGTTAAATTATCTAGTTATGTTTGGGATGGTTGCGCCCATGCAGGTTTAAAACTCACATCAGTCGCTATCATGGCAAGATTAGCTGATTTTTCTAATGATGAAGGTATTTGTTGGCCTTCTGTTGTGACGATTGCTCGTCAAATTGGTGCGGGTGAAAGCACGGTGCGCACAGCAATAAAGCAGTTAGAAAAAGAAGGGTGGTTAACCAGCGAAAAGCGTAGAAAAGGCAATCGCAACGCAAGCAATATTTATCAGCTGAATGTAGAGAAACTATACCAATCAGCCAAGAAAGCACTTTCTCAACCAACAAAATCTGACGTGTCAAAACCTGACGCATCAGGATCTGACCCATCAAAATTTGTTGCATCAAATTCTGTTCCTTCAGAATCGAGCAAAAATAGGGATTTTGAACCGCCAGCTCCTGATGGCGATCCATCAGTAACTTCAAAATATGATCCATCAATAAATCATTCTTCGTCGCAGAATTCTGACGCATCCAGCGACCAGCCAAAAATGGATTTTTTAACTCGTTATCCTGAAGCTGTGATTTACAGCGCCAATTTTCAAAAATGGGGCTCTGCTGACGATTTGAAATGTGCTAAATGGCTATTCAGCCGTAAATGCGAAGTGTTTCAAGAGATGGGATTAAAAACGCCTAAAGAGCCTAATTTCACTGATTGGGCTAATGATATTCGCTTAATGACAACGATTGATGGGCATACTCACAAAGAAATTTGCCAGTTTTATAAACGAATTACGCAAGATGATTTTTGGAAAAAGAATGTTCAGTGTCCTCGTACACTCAGGGCTCAATGGGATGATTTAACCTTACGTTTGGCGGGTAAGAAAAAAACCACAATCGACTCCGTAGAGCGTGATGAAACATTCCGGCTTATCTGGGGTACAGGTTGGAAACCTAAAAATAAAATCCAAGAATTAGCCGCTATTCAGGCTAAGAAAAATGGTCTAGGCCGAATGAATGAGGTTGCAGGTTTAGCTGCGTGGCGAGGTATTTGGCAACAAGTCGCAGAACAAGTTGCTCAGGAAGTTTTGCTATAAACGAGAGTGGAGAAAAATAACATGAATGGACTAATTGTTATTGATGGTGTTCAAATTCGTCGAGATACCGCAGGGCGTTATTGTTTAAATGATCTTCATCGAGTCTCAGGTGGTGAAAAACGGCATCAACCATCGAATTGGAGTGCCTTGACTCAAACTAAAGAGTTGGTTGATGAAATTTCAACCGCTCCTGAGATCACAGGAGCGGTTCCCATAGTGACCATTGTTGGTGGGCTTAACCAAGGAACATATGTTTGCAAAGAATTAGTGTATGCCTATGCAATGTGGATAAGCCCATCATTTCATTTAAAAGTGATCCGTACTTTTGATGCATTGATAACACAGCAACACGACGAAAAGTTAGCCGATAAAGTTCAAGCTGGGGTTATATTGCTTGAATCGATGGCAAAGAGCCTGAATTTCTCAAACTCTTCAAAATTAGGGGCGTATCAAAAATTACAAGCCATGGCAGGCTTACCCGAATTAGCCCCTGTGTATGCGATTGATGCACCAAGCGGATCAATGGATGGTTCAAGTCGTCCAACAGTAGCTTTATCAACACTGATTAGAAAACATCAATTACCTATTTCAGCCCAGCAAGCTTATAAACGATTAGCCGATCTCGGCATTGTTGAACGTTTATCTCGGCCAAGTACGAAAACTGCCAACAAAGTGAAAGAGTTCTGGTCCGTGACTGCTCGGGGCTGTCAGTTTGGGAAGAACATGACCAGTCCTAATAATCCTCGTGAAACCCAACCCCATTTCTTTGAAAGTAAAACGGATGAATTGATCCGTATGGTGATGCTGAATAAGCAGGTGAGTGCATGAAATTACTATTAACCCCCTATATTCAGCCCGATCTTGGTGTTGTTTTATTGAAGCCTGAAGCGGAGTTGCTTCAGCAACTTAAACAACATTCTCGTGTGATTATTAGTGATGTGCCAAAAAGTTTAGATAAATGGCCTTCTGGAGCATTAACAGGGAACGAACAGCCATTATTGAATAACAAGGATATTATTGGCTTTTTGAATAATGAAAAGGTGAGCCAAGCTATGGGTGGGCTGGCATCGATGAATATGTGGATAGGTAGAAATATTCATTGCTGCCAAATTAACGATGAGCATGACAGTTATCATCATCATGAATTAACAACCACATGGCATAAAGACGGTGTGATACGAACCTGTTGGTATCATGATAATCATATTCGTAATTCATCAGCTGAGTGGGTTGCTGAGTTGGCTCGTAAAAATCGTATTGCTTGGATGATAGATACTGTTCGCAGTCATTTGAGATTAGATGATAGCCATTCGCTGACGACACCTGATTTTTTTGCTTTTGCCGTGATGCATAAACTGGTTAATGAATTACCTGATGCCATATTGCGCCGTATCCTAAATTGGCCTGATAAACCTAAAGATCGCAGGGTGCATGGCGGTTTTCCTGAAGCTGATATTGTTCCAAATGAAGTGACAGCACTATCAGCAATGAATGCGCGTTTAGATACCATAAACCCCGTTATTAATGTGACTGTCGATCCTGAACCTCCAGCCTCATTTCTTCTTAAACCTAAAATGCGTCGTTGGGAGAATTCCCAGTGGCTTCAATGGGTAAAAACACAGCCTTGTTGTGTTTGCGGACAACAAGCTGATGATCCACATCATATCATTGGCCATGGTATGGGAGGCATGGGAACGAAAGCTCATGACTTATTCACTATTCCATTATGTCGGCAACATCATGATGAGTTGCATCGTGATCCGAAATTGTGGGAAGCCACTTATGGCAACCAAATCGAATTGTTATTTTCTTTTTTAAATCGTTCATTAGGAATGGGGGCATTGGTTTAACGTGTATACGGCACGGGGAGTCTAAGTATGAGAGATATGCAGGAAGTTTTATCACGTTGGGGAGCGTGGTCAGCTAATGAGGGAAATAGTATCGATTACTCATCAATTGCAGCAGGCTTTAAAGGATTAATTCCAAGCTCAAGACGAAGCCGAGAGCAATGTTCTGATGATGATGGCTTAAAAATAAATAAAGCGGTATTACATTTAAAGGTAAATAATAGTTACTTGTTTCAGTTAGTTATTATGTACTATGTGAAGAATTATCCTTTGCGTTCAATGGCTTCAAAACTTGGTATTTCGCATAATGAAGTGGCTAAGCGATTGCAGACAGCGGAAGGATTTATTGAGGGATGTCTATCGGTTGATAACGTAAAATTAGACATGGATAAAATAATTAGAAAACACCATATTTATAGTCTTGCGTAATTACAAAACACAATATATTGTGTTAATAATGGTTTTGATGTTACAGCCCTTATCTATTAAAAACCTCGTGAGTATAGCGGGGTTGTGTTTTTTATAGGTCTACTTAAGCTGATTTATAGTTAAAAAATAAAGTTTGCTATCTGAATTTTTCTATGGCTTAATAGCGTCACTGGTTTGGAAGTACAGACCTATTTATGTTAGTAAGTTTAAAGTTGTTCCCGTTTAGCGTTATCCTCGATACCTCTTCATTGTGAATTCCTTCTAATTAATTCCCATAAGTAAAAATACAAAACAAACCGCCTATGCCTTATGGCAAATTAAATAAATTAAAGGAAATTCTATGTCTAATACAATGACTGGTACAGTAAAATGGTTCGATGAAGGTAAAGGTTTTGGTTTTATTACTCCAGCTGATGGCAGCAAAGATGTCTTCGTACATTTCTCTGCAATCCAAAGTGATAGCTTCAAAACATTAGCGGAAGGCCAACAAGTTTCATTCACCATGGAAAATGGTATGAAAGGCCCAGCAGCAGGCAACGTGGTGGCTCTCTAAAGGCGCTATTACTATTCGCCTCTATTTTAAATGCCCTTGTTGTAGTGGTTCACAATATAGAACATCACAATTTGATGTCACAGTGAACAATCCACACGGCGCAAAATGTATCTTTTGTAAAAGTGTGATGACAGCACAAATGAGTTAAGCATTAAATAGTTGAATATACAAAACCTCGCTTCGGCGGGGTTTTTTGCTATCTATTACTAAGCCAAAATTGCTCATTTCTAAGTTGAGAATTCAACATAAAAATCATAATATGGCTAAAGATTTTCTAATTTGAACTTTAGCTAAAAGATAAATATATGCAGCCAATTCATAAATCAGAAGAATTAATGAAATCACTTCAAGAGAGAATTTCAAATGAAGAGGTATCTAATGACTTTGAATTAATGCAAATTCTTAAGGAAATAGAGAAATATAGTAGTGGGTTAGAAAAAAACCATTTAAAAGCGTTGGCATATAGTCTGAATAACGACATTGATAAAGCGTCTCATTATTTCGAATTATCTTTACAAGTCAGCAATATAGATTACGCTAGAAATTATTTGGCCGTTATTAATCAACGAGCTTCTAATATCAAATATATGCATTTACTTCATCGTTTTGCAGATGAGTATGAGTCACCTACATTCTCTTATTTAGCATACCAATCATGTCTTTATATTGCTGATCTGAGTAAAGCCGAAAAATTTATGGCTAAAGTTATTAAACTATCAGATGAAGATAAAAGAAATGGATATTTAAATGAATTTAAGAATGCTAGGCATGCATTAATGAAATATCTCAAGTTGTCAGGTCTAGAAGAAAAAAACTTAATGACTTTGGCAAACTTGATTATTGCCATTCTGGATGAGTGGAATATCCAAATAGTAGCTATAAATTATACCAATACATCAGCTTATGATGAACAATCTAATTTATTTATGATGACGGCTGAATGTGATGATGTAGAAGTATTATCTGATATGAATATCGAGTTAGCGTATAGATTGACTGAGTACGATGAATTCATAGGTAAGAATTTTAGTGTATTTATTGGTGGTGTTGATGATGTATCTAAGTTAAAGGAACGACTAAAGTGGCTATAACATGTCTAGACATACTTGAATTTTCGAAAGGTTGCATAGAAATAGAAAATGAAGTTGGATATCGAAATGCAATATCTAGATCCTACTATGCAGCATATCATTGTATTTATCCAATGATGATGCATGGCCCACAAGATAGCCATCAAGGATTGATAGATTACTTAGCTCGGTCAGACAGTGCTGAAAGAGAAAAGTATAATAAAAAAGACTTGCTTGCTCTACATTATGCTTTGAAAAATATGAAAGGAATGAGAGTAATAGCTGATTATCATTTAACTTGTGACGGAATGAACAAGATTAATGCAAAGGCAAATATAGCTACAAGTGAAAAAACGATCAATAAAATGCTTGAAATGAAGTCTAATAAAACTCAAATTTAATGCAAATGAGTTAAGTTAACCAGATCCCAAACCTCGCTTCGGCGGGGTTTTTTGCTATCTACAATCCCATGTTGGTTAAAGATAAAAAATTTAGATTTTGGGCCTTGAAAAATTTTTGCTCGTTCATATTTATATTTTGGGTAAATAAGATACCGCCCATAATTCACTAAATACTGAAGGAGGAGTTATATGCCTAACATTAAACCTTTTTCATTATTCCCAACATTATCTGACAACTTACTTTCAAACCGTTTTGATCAGATAGATCGCCTGTTTAGTCAGTTAACAGGCAGTAAACCCATTGCATCACCTGTACAGACTTATAACCTGAAACAGATTGATGATAACCATTATGAACTGACGGTGAGTGTGCCTGGATATCAAGAAAATGACTTATCGGTTTCATTGAAAGGAAGTCGTTTATTGATTGAAGGGAAAAAAGAAGAAAAATCAGAAGAAGACAATGATAAATGGATCCACCGAGGCATATCTCAAGGGCAATTTACATTGCAATTTGACCTCGGTAAAAATGTTAAAATAGAAAAAGCCGATTTATCAAGTGGACTTCTGACTATTGCTATTGAGTATGAATTACCGGAAGAAGAGAAACGACAAACAATAGCGATAGAAAATAAAGATAAAAGCTAATTGAGTTAGATAATGTGAATAAGATTAAGGCTACGCATAATGTGTAGCCTTAATTGTTTTTGTGAGGGGGGCTAAATTGTATTAGCTCAGACTTGAGGCTCATAGGTAGAATATTATTAGAAATTACAGTCTGGTTTGAGCGAACAACAGGCGTTTGCTATCAAGGTATACTGATCTACTTGTCTGAAGCTCTCTAAAAAGGAATAGATTATTTTGCAGGGATACTTACAAGTTTAAGCATCCCTGCGAAACGAATCATTCACTTTTTGAGATCCCAGAAAATACTGCTCTGCTACAGTCGGTCTTCTTCCGGTGTCAGATAACAGGCATATCCCTTGTATTACCGAAAATAGAGCTTATATTGATAAACCTGATACTATTCAGTTGAGAGCACAGTCAGCCTTGGGGTCGATTCGCGTTTCTGGCGTGACCTGAGCCCTTCAGATTATTACACTACGCTTTTAGCAACGTCCGCTACTGGTATGGAAAGGACAAAAATCAAGGTCACAAGATCCGCTACGAGTGAAGAGCGGGCATTGCTAGCAGCATTCCGTGTGAATCCATGGGGGCAGGTCACCGATATCAATTTGCAATATAGGGACTTTTGAAACCTAATGATATTTTTTGAACTTGAACCTTCTGATATTTCAAACCTCAATGATGCTGATCTAAGAGAACTGGTCGCTAGGTTGTGTGAAGCGGAATTGATTCGTCAAGAAATTCAGACATCTTGTGTTCTGTGGGGTGGAGCGCAGGAAGCTGCTGACGGTGGTCTCGATATTCGAGTTGTCGATGCTATCCCTTTACTTAAGCCAGGCTTTGTAAGTCGTGAAAATACTGGCTTTCAAGTAAAGAAAAATAGTATGAGTAAGGCGGCTTGCAAAAATGAAATGCTTGATAAAGGAATGCTAAAAACTGTTATAGCGGAGCTTTTAGAAAAAAAAGGCGCTTATATAATTGTTAGTGGCAAAGATGATTGTTCTGACAAAATGCTATCAGAACGCCTTCTGGGAATGAAATCTGCACTCGAAGGCTTACCAGATAGCGAAGAGCTTCTTCTTGACTTTTATGGTAGGGATCGGCTTAGCGCATGGTTAAGACAATTTCCTGAGGTTGCCTTGTGGGTACGCTCTAGACTAGGCAAGCCATTATCCGGATGGCTACCGTTTGGGAGATGGACTTCCACTCCAGTCGATAAAGATGATGAGTTTTTACTTGACGAACACCCTTGCGTCATCGATATGAATTCACATCGCAAAGAGCCATCAGCGATTTCGGATGGAATCAGGCTTGTGCGTGAAAAATTACAAAGATCTGGATCGGTAGTACGAATAACGGGTCTATCAGGAGTTGGAAAAACACGCTTTGCTCAGGCTCTTTTTGAAAGTGATGTATGCGATAACTCTCTGCCGAAAGCGAATGTAATATATGCGGATCTTGGTGATGAATTAACCCCAACAGCATCTGAGCTTGTCTCATACTTGATAGCTAATGATTTCTCAAGCTATTTGGTATTGGATAACTGCCCACCAGATGTTCATAGAAAACTGCAAAAGCAGGTTTCATCAAACCAAGCAAAGTTGAGTCTTCTTACTATCGAATATGATATTTCGGATGATCGCCCAGAAGAAACAGAAGTAATACACATCGAACCATCAAGCGAACAGACCGTATCTAAACTTATCCAAAAGAGGTTTCCGTCTCTAGGGTGCGTTAATTCCGATAAAGTTGCAGAGTTTTCCGGAGGGAATGCGCGTGTTGCGATCGCATTGGCGAGTCGAGTGGATGCAGATGAGACCTTGGCAAATTTTTCTGATGAGGACTTGTTCCATAGGCTCTTCAATCAAAGAAAAGGCACAACCGAAAGCTTGCTTGAAAGCGCAGAGATCCTATCCTTGGTTTATTCGTTCAATATTTCCCCCAAAGAGTTTAATGATGAATTGAGCGCTCTTTCTAGAATTGGCGGATTTGAACGTGATAGGTTGAATCGCAATCATGCAGAGCTATTGCGGAGGCAGTTATCGCAAAAACGGGGAAACTGGCGAGCAATGCTCCCGCATGCAATAGCTAACCGTCTCGCACGGCGAGCCCTTCAGAATATCGATCCTGATAAAATTAATGCAGAGTTGTTAAAGGCTAATAATTTTCGTTTATTCACGTCATGTGCTCATCGGCTAGGATATCTGCATGACTTTGAACCTGCAAGATATCTCGCCCATACGTGGATGAAGATTGATGGGCCATTTCATAACATTGCACAGTGCAATACTGAGCAGCTTACGGCACTAACTCACATCGCACCAGTGTTTCCAGAAGTAGTGTTAATCGCTATAGAGAATGCTTCGGAAGCTCGAGATTTCTGCTCACGAGATAATCAAAATTTTTATACGTTCGTTCGATTGCTCAGAAAAATAGCATATGATGATCGGTACTTCGACCGTTCTGCCGGGCTAATTCTTCGCTTTGCGGAAACAGAAAAATCTGGCGAGAATAACAATAGTATCACTAGTCAATTGGCGAGCCTTTTTTCATTATACCTCTCTGGGACACAGGCTACACCAACACGAAGACATTGTTTTGTGAAAAGAATGTTAAACTCTGGCAACTTGAGACAGCTTGAGATTGTACAGGATATTCTTCACTCTGCATTTGAGGCTTCTCATTGGAGCTCATTTGGAGGATTTGATTTTGGCGCTCGTAGCAGGGACTTTGGGTGGGAACCGACAACGAATAAAGAGAAATTAGATTGGTACGTAGGTTATATTGAGCTGTTAGTGCCGTTTTTAGATTCGGACAATGACCCCCTTTGCAATTGGGCAAAGACGATACTAGCAAACCACTTTGTAGGATTATGGAGCTATGCAGGTTGCTTTGATATTCTCGAAAACATAGTGCGAAAATATGGCGTTGGTGGTAAATGGCCAGATATGTGGATGGCCATTAAGCGGACAATCCATTACAACGGGAAGAAACACACACCCGAGTTATTAAAAAAGATGGAAGCACTTGAATACTTAGCCGCACCAGCTGATCCCTATTTCGAAATCGAGGCATATGCTCTGACTAACACATGGGGTCACTTAGAAGTTAGAGATGGGAGTTATACAGATAATTCTGAAAAAATTTATCAGAAGATAGAAGAACTAGGTGAGCTTGCATCATCTGAACCTAATTACCTCGAAAGATTGGCGCCAAGGTTATGGGAAAAATATATTGATGCGCTTTGGCCATTCGGCAAAGGGTTGGCCAAAGGTTCATCAGATCAAGGTTTAACCTTTGATACGCTTGTCCGTCTGATGCAAAAGCAAGAGTTAGAAGTAGTACAACCTATCCTCTTTTGCGGTTTTATTGCAGGGGTTCATGCCGGCGATCCTAACTTGTCTCGAAAGCTCCAAGAGTCTGTATTAGATGTGCCGGAGCTTAAACCGTATTTTGTTAATATTATGTCTGCAACACCGATAGCCCCTTGGGGTACAAAAAAGCTTATTGAGCTGGCGAAGGCTGGTGAACTAGAAGCATGTAGGTTTCAACAGATAAGTTACGGTCGAGTTCATGAATCCATTTCTGATGATGATTTATCAGAATTACTTGCCGCACTTAATGATTTGGCCGATGGGATATTTTCAACTATTGAAATTTTGAGAATGCGATTCTTTACTGAAAAGGGTAGCAACTACAGTCCTAGCAATGACCTACGATCTGTTGGAAGGCAGGCCATTTTGAAACTGTTATCAATGCACAGGAATGAGATTAGCTGGCGACAGGCCCATGGAATGGACCGTGTTATTGCAGAGTGTTTATCAGAGCCAGCAACTGAGAATGAAGTTCGCGATATTATTAACTTGCTTTGCAATGGCGTAGAGACGTATCGCTTATATGGCTTCGAATTAGAGAATATCATAGCCTATCTAGTGAAAAGTTATCCAGAATTTGTATTAGATAGAGTGTTAATAGATAGTGAGAATAGCGAACAACTTATTTATTGGCTTTTCAAACACAGGGTCAATCGTAGTAGCTCGCCATTAAACTTAGCGCCGATAGAGCGCGTGCTGAATTGGTGTAATGGAAATCAAGATAGGATTCATAAAGTAGCAGGTGCCGTTTCGGCATACTCATCCTTAGACAAGGAATCACAGCCACTATACAACCCAAAGAAAGTAACTCTCAGTCATCACATTACATCACTTTTAGATGCCGCAGAGAACAAAGTCGCGATAGTTGAAACTATTTTCTCTAGCTCTTTTCCTAGTGGGTGGTCAGGTTCACTTGCTGATATTCTTGAAGTTCATTTGGATGCATTCGCAGTCCTATTAAATCATGTCTCTCCGGAGGTGCGAGAGATGGCTAAGGCCAAGCTTTCTCTTCTAAATAGGTCTATTAGAGAGAATAGAGAGCGTGAGACCGAGGAGTACAACCAGCGGGAACAAAGATTTGAGTGACCATTTTGCTTCTGATCAGGGTTTTTATAACAAAGTGTTGCTGTTGGGCAATTTTTCCTCTGTGCTCCAAAATTGACGCAGAGCGTGGCGTTCACCGTCCGCTTTTGGCACTGTGCGGACTATCTGATTAGATTTAGCCTTAAATCATAGTAATATTAGATCGAATCTGATCATATACATCTAAATTGTAGGTATGAAAGAATTACCCAACACAAAATAAAAAAATGCCGATACGCTAGGAGTCATATCGGCATATAAAATAAACGCAAGAAGCAATGTAAGTCATGTCGTACTAATTCGTATCAAACCTGTCAATTCGATACACATGTAATGATAATTATTCTCATTAATATATTCAACCCTAAATTAAATAAGGTTACTTTGTAGCCTTTCCGTCTACGCCGACCACAGAATCAATACCCACTTATACCGTTCACACAAGAGCTGTGAGTCGGCACCTTATTAACTAAATAAATCGGTAAATATTTATGTCAAAAGAGATAAGCGAATTACAGTTTAGTCTTCACTATGCATCAGAAACAGACAGTGAAAAGAATACCTCCGTCATTTTAACGGCGAATATCCATACGGCTGATGGTGAAACTCAACAACTGACACAATTAATTTGTACAACATCTCCCGCAGGTAAAAAACAATATCGAATCGGCACACAAAAGATTAATGATGCAGGTGATCCATTGCTGGTGGCAATTGAATCTTATTGGCGTAAAAACACACAAGAGAGTTGTGTTTATTTGTTAGAGAAAGCAAAACAGTTTATTCAAGGACACTTACAACAAACGAATACATGGATATCTATGTATGGTCTTGTGATTGTTTCTAATGCGTCACTGGAAGAACATTTACCTAAGGCTTTATTACAACAATGAATGAACTAAAAATAAATTAAGAAAAGCTTAAAACAATCTCCTTATTGCTCAATAAACCAATGATGTCTTTTTACAATTGGATAAATCTCATGGAAGCCAATATAGGGTTCGATTAATCATGGAAAATTGGTTAGTGATGTATTAGAAATGTGTATCAAATAGCATTAGGAGATTATATGAAGCTATTATTAAAAAGTATTGCTTTTACTGTTAGTCTTTTATCTGCGAGTTTTGTTATGGCGGATAATGGCGATGAGATAACGAAAGTATCTTATGCATGTGAAAACAATCAAATAATGGAAGTTATTTATATAAATACAGCAAAAGATAGCTATGCAATCATTAATCAAATGGATGAAATGATACCAATGAAGATTATGAAAATGGCTTCTGGTGCAAACTATGAGGCAATGAATAAAAATTACACCTATAAACTTTATACTAAAGGTGACAATGCCGACTTAGTTGAAGGAAAAGATAAACCAGTATTGAGTGGTTGCAAAGCTGGTTAATTGTTGCCTTCTATTGAAAATTATTTATTGTTCTTATAGAGGTCACTTCGGTGACCTTTTTTCGTATAAAAGAGGTAAACATGGACATTCAGCAAGAAATAAAAATTTGTACACTATCGGCACGAGTAGAACGACAAGGGCAACAAATTGCAGAGTTACAAAAACAGCTCGCTGACATGCAATTAACGAGCTGTGAATTAAATGTTATTAGGAATACCGCACTAATGGCTATTTCTAATAATCTCATTGAAATAAAAAAAGCTAATGGCTCTACTGTTTGTCGGACATCGCCACTTTAGCCAATTGACCTGCAAGGGCTATTTGGGCTTTGCAAGAATTATCCTTTCTCAATACGCAGACCACAGTACTAATCACACCCTAATTACTTTACACAAGAGCTGTGTGTCTGCATTCCTGTAACTAAACTCGGACACTCCTCTGGGGGTGACTATGCGTATGGATAAATTAACCAATGTTACTTATGGAACCGCAGGCTTAACGGCATTTTTTGCCAGCCTCTCATTATATGAATGGGGATTTGTTATCGGTATGGCGTTCAGCATGGTTCTAGGTTTAGCCACTTATTTTATGACTCGTCGAGAACAGCGAAAACGCACTCAATTATTTGAAGAGCTTGTTCGTCATGTTGACCCGCAAAACCCGACCGAAACCTTAAAAAGGCTTGCTGAATTAATGGTGAAAGCACCAAAGGATATTTAATGACTCTCAAACAGAAAATAGCGGCGCTAACAACTGCGGGAGCAACAGCAATTGCGCTAGTAGTGATAGCCCATTTTGAAGGTGTGCGTTATGAACCTTATCGTGATGTGGCAGGTGTTTTGACGGTTTGTTATGGGCACACAGGCAAAGACATTATTCATGGTAAGAGATACACACAACAAGAATGTGATGCGTTATTACAACACGATTTTATTAAGACACAACAGCAAGTCGATGCATTAATCAAAGTACCACTCGATGACTACACCAAAGCCGCTTTATATTCCTTTGCTTTTAATGTGGGTACAACCGCATTTGCTCGCTCAACATTACTTAAGAAGCTAAACGCGGGTGATAGTGCGGGTGCCTGTGAAGAAATGAAACGTTGGGTTTATGCAGGCGGAAAGGTTTGGCGAGGGCTTGTCAGTCGTCGAGAGGCGGAGTCAGCACTATGTCATGGAAACCTTTAATCATCATTATCAGCTTTATCCTTGCATTACTCATTACAGTCGCTGGTGGCATTTATCTCTTGATTGATAACTCATGTACTAAAGACCCAGTGAGTTTAGAAAAACGTTGTCAGATTGCACTCTCACATCATCGGTACTAATCATGAAATTCGGGAAACTCTATGCCGTCCTTGCGATGGTAGGCATCATTGTGGGTAGTTATTGGGTGATTAACTGGCAAGCTAACAGAATTAATCTGTTAGTAGAAACAAACAAAGAACTAACGATTGCTCTCGAAGAACAGAAGTCTATTAACACTGATTATCAAGCTCGCATAATGCGATTAAACCAACTGGATATTCAATATACGCAGGAGCTAGCGAATGCTAAGAATGAAATTAGTCGCTTGCGTGATATTAGTGAGCGTCATCCTGAGCGGGTGTATATCAAAGCAGAGTGCCCAAAAAGCAAAACCACTCCCGCCACCAGCTTGGCTTATGCAACCACCGCCAGACCTACTGACACCGCTATCCGAAATTATTGGTTACTCAGAGAGCGAATTGCAGAGTCAGAGCAGGTGATTAAAGGGTTGCAGGATTATATTAGAGTGGAGTGTGTGAACTAAAAAAAGCCCAGCATGGGTGCATGGGCAAACTAACTAAACACCAATCAGTAAGAGTATAGCGAGGTTGATTTTAATTAGTATAGCTTAAGTAAGTATATATACCAGATTGATAATTCTGATTAACCTATTTCTTACCTAAATAAAAAACGCAAGATAAAAATAACCCTGTGAGTTTGGGCTCCCACAGGGCTTTCACTAGTATGAGTGAAAACAATAGATTACCAATATCGACTAAACCAATCTGTTAATAATCAACGCTATTTTTTAGAAAATAATCCTCTTGTAATGATGTTTTAATGCGTTGCGTTGTCGCTGTTCTCATACATTAACGATGACATGTTCTCCTCACATTGAGTGTGTAAGAGAAATCAAAAACAACGAATACCACCGTTTTGTTATTTTTTGGTCATTATCAGCAACGTCAGCTGTAGGTAGAAGAAGGGGCGTGACGATGGAGAGACATCAATATATTTAATTCAACAAACGTCATTCATTGAGTGGTATATACAGATAGCCATCAGTTAATCGCTGGTGGCTTTTTTTATACGCATTTCATCGCTCATTCACAGAGCACTTCAAAAACGTCGAATCCAATCACTTTGATATGAGCCTTCGAGAAAGTCAGTTATAGCTGGCGAGCTTCGACGGGCTGATTTTCTATGTGAACGAGGGTTCATTTCAAATGAAGGTAATACGTTATGCAATATCCAAGAGTAAGTATTAATGGTGTATCTGTCCGTGTTGATAGTGAAGGTAGATATAATTTAAATGATCTTCATGCGGCCGTTGTTGCGGATGGTAAAGCAACGGAATCACAAAGGCCTGGTGCATTTTTGAAAAGTCGTCAAGTAAGGCGATTTGTTCAAGCTTTAAGCGATGCAACAAAAAGTGCATCGGTCAAAGTGATTAAAGGTGGACTCAACCAGGGAACTTGGGCTTTAGAGTTAGTCGTTATTAGATATGCAGCTTGGTTAAAGCCAGAATTTGAAATCCTTGTCTACAACACGTTTAAAGAGGCTACGAGGAAGGGATTAGATGTCATGTCTAAGTTGAACAAGCTAGATCATGTCATTAATACCGAAACTAAAAATATAAGTAACTGTGCAAGAACGATGGCTAACTGGGGAGTTGGTGGTAGAAAGCAGTTACTACTAACAGCGAGGGAACGAATTCTTAAAGAAGCTCAAATCTATATTCCTGGTATTGAATAGCGATCCTTAAAATTGAGGATGCTGATTTAATTAATATCTAACGATGAATAGGCCCTAATGGCTTTTTATTGGAGTTTATTATGTCAAACAAACAGATTAATTATGAGGCAATAGGTCATTGTGTTTACTTGCAAAAAGAAATATCGCAGCTAATTGAAGAGAGAAGCAACCTATATAAAGAATTCATAGCAATTTGTCATTCAGGGCAATTTCCTTATACAGATCCAAGAAACATAAAAATCATCGATTTAAATAGTATTGATAAGCCAGCTAAATTGCTAAAAAAAATACATGAGATAAATCAAACTATCATCACACTAGCAACCACTCATAATCAATGGGCGGATAAGGCTGATTATGAACATTATGTTATTAGTAGTGATAATTCTTTAGGTTTTAGTACGTCTAGTGACGCTATATTCAAAGGAATTATTACCTGCAATAAGCAATCATCAATAGAAACTGATGTTGTCAGAAATAAACCATGAAAAAACGCAATGTCTATGGTGGTCGCTGGGCTAAAGTGCGATTAGCGTTTCTTAATGAACATCCACTTTGCGTCATGTGCCAAGATCAAGGACGTATTACTGCTGCCACAGTAGTTGACCACATTACTCCGCATCGTCTTAAAGAAGCACTTGAATCAGGCAATAAAGAACGTATCGCAAAAGCCCAAGCCTTATTCTGGGACACAAAGAACTTCCAAAGCTTATGCGAACTGCATCATAATTCAACCAAACAACGTATCGAAAAGAGTGGCAAAGTCATTGGCTGTAATGCGGATGGCATTCCACTCGATCCCAATTCTCATTGGCATCAATAACATCATGGAATACAGGGTGGGGGCGGGGTAAAAGTTCAAACACTTTCGCCCTGATTACCTAGCGCCCTCATTTGTGTGCACAACCGCGAAATGAAAAGTTTTTTTCTGGGAGGTTCCGATGGCAGGAAGACGCCCGAAACCGACCCACTTGAAGGTGGTCACCGGTAATCCGGGAAAACGAAAACTCAACGATAAAGAACCCCAACCTAAACGTGAAATACCAAGCCCACCCGAACATTTAACGGATTGGGGGAAAATGGCGTGGGCAAAATTAACCTTATTACTCGATGGAATGGGCGTTTTAACCGTGGCTGACACGCTGGCATTAGAAAGGCTGTGTGATATCTACGCTGATATTCTTCAATTGCGAGACACCATTGCCATTGAAGGTCGGACATACACCACAAAAACACAATTAGGGGATTTTTTAATTAAAGCGAATCCTGCCGTTGCCATGTTGGCTGATGCAGATCGCCGTTTTAAAAGTTATTTAGTCGAGTTTGGTTTAACCCCCGCCGCTCGTTCGAAGGTGAAGATGGATGGTGGAGAAGAAGAGGAAGATCCGCTCAACCAATATTTCGGTTGATCCCGCAACGCAATACGCGCAAGACGTGCATCAAGGCAAAATCTTAGCGGGGCCTGATATTCGTCATGCATGTGTACGTCATCTCAAAGACTTAAATGAAGCCGAGCAACGAGGATTAATCTGGGATGTTGAGGCCGTCAAAAGGGTGATCGACTTTTTCGCGAAAGTCTTAAAGCTCAATGGCGGGGAGCATGAAGGGAAACCGTTTATTTTATTGCCTTGGCAATGCTTTGTGATTGGCTCTATTTTTGGCTGGAAAATGACAGACGGCACACGCCGATTTCGCATGGTGTACGTTGAATCAGGTAAAGGTTCAGGAAAATCCCCGATGGCAGGTGGCGTTGGGTTGTATTGTTTAGTCGCCGACAGTGAACCGCGTGCCGAAGTGTATGCGGCAGCCACGAAAAAAGACCAAGCCATGATTTTGTTTCGTGATGCGGTGGCGATGGTTGATCAATCTCCCGCATTAAGTCAGCGGATCACCAAATCAGGCGGAACAGGCAAAGAGTGGAACTTGGCTTATTTGAAAACGAGTTCATTCTTTCGCCCGATTAGCTCAGATGATGGGCAATCAGGGCCTCGTCCCCATTGTGCGCTGATAGATGAAATTCATGAGCATAAAAATAATACCGCCGTTGAGATGATGCGAGCAGGCACAAAAGGTCGGCGACAAGCCTTGATATTTATGATCACCAATAGTGGGCATGATAAAACCAGTGTGTGTTATGACTATCATGAATACGGACGAAAAGTTGCCGAAGGCACTATCGAAGACGACAGCTTCTTTTCCTATATATGCTCACTGGATGAGGGCGATGATCCCTTTAAGGATGAGTCTTGCTGGGGGAAAGCCAATCCGTCATTGGGCTACACCTTTTCTGATCGCTACTTACGTGAACAAGTGACACAAGCTCGAGGTATGCCCGCAAAAGAAAGTATTGTGCGTCGGCTTAATTTTTGCCAGTGGGTGGATGCCGATAATCCGTGGATTAACAGTGAAACATGGATGCAGTGTGAAAACACGTTCACCTTCGATGATCTTCAAGGTGAAGAGTGTTATGGCGGATTGGACTTATCAGGAACCAAAGATTTAACCGCATTAGCCCTGTATTTTCCTCGCCTCAAACGTCTTTATGTTGAATTTTGGACACCCAAAGACACCTTATTGGATAGAGCGAAAACCGACCGAGTGCCTTACGACTTATGGGTAAGGCAAGGTTTTATGCATACCACTCCAGGGAATGCGGTGAGGTATGAATTTGTGGCAGAACGCATTGCTGAAATGGCGATGCACGTCAGCATGAGAGCCATTGCCTTTGACCCTTATCGCATTAAATACCTTGAACCCAAACTCGATGAAGCGGGTGTGACGGTTCCTTTAACTCCGCATGGACAAGGATATTACAAAGCCAAAGATTCAGGGCTATGGATGCCACACTCTATCGAACTGTTTGAACAGCTAATTGATGACAAGAAGATTGAGATCCACACCAATCCTTGTTTGAGATGGAATGCCGCATCTGCTGTGCTTGAGGCTGACCAAAAAGATAACCGCGTCTTTGCCAAGAAAAAAAGCACGGGTCGAATTGATGGTGTGGTGGCATCAGCAATGGCGATTGGGGCTGCGGAAGGTGAGGTTGATGATGGCAACCTTGATGATTTTTTCTCTAACCCATTGAGTATGTGATGACAGATAAACAATATTCAATCGATTTGCGCACTAATCATGGTTGGTTTGCGCGTCTGGCTTCCTTCTTTGTTGGGGGAAGACTTGTGACACCTGAACAAGGTTCACAATCAGGCGCTATCTCAGCGCAAGGCTCGCTTGGTGATTCTTCTGTAAATGATGAGCGAATACTCCAAATATCCACGGTTTGGCGTTGTGTTAGCTTAATTTCGACGTTAACGGCTTGTTTGCCACTGGATGTGTTCGAAACGGATAAACAGGGAAATAGAACCAAAGTTGATTTAAGTAACCCATTGGCTCGATTACTGCGATATTCGCCCAATCAATATATGACCGCTCAAGAATTCCGAGAGGCAATGACTATGCAGCTTTGCTTTTATGGTAATGCTTTCGCGTTGATTGAGCGAAATAAAGTGGGTGATGTGATTAGCTTGCTTCCTCTGTTGTCTGCCAATATGGATGTACGCATGGAGGGGAAGAATATTATCTATAAATATCAGCGTGATCATGAGTTTGCGAAATTTAAACAACATGAAATTTTTCATTTAAAAGGGTTTGGTTTTAATGGATTAGTCGGATTGTCGCCGATTGCTTATGCGTGTAAGACAGCAAGCACGGCCGTTGCGATGGAAGATCAACAACGTGAGTTTTACGCTAATGGGGCTAAGTCTCCTAAAATTCTGACAACGGGCGATAAGGTATTGAATAAAGAGCAACGTAGCCAACTTGAAGAGAATTTCAAAGAAATTGCGGGTGGTCCCGTTAAAAAACGATTGTGGATCTTAGAAGGGGGATTTCAAGCACAAGATATTGGTGTTAGTCCTCAAGATGCAGAAACAATGTCTTCCCGCAAATTTCAAGTCAGTGAATTAGCCCGTTTCTTTGGTGTTCCCCCGCATTTAGTCGGCGATGTTGAAAAATCAACAAGTTGGGGAACAGGTATTGAGCAACAAAACTTAGGTTTTCTTCAATATACCTTACAACCCTATATCTCCCGATGGGAAAACTGCATTGCGCGTTGGCTTCTAAAACCCCCCGAAGTGGGAAAATACCATGCTGAACATAACCTTGATGGATTATTGCGAGGCGATTCTACTTCACGCGCCGCATTTATGAAAGCGATGGGAGAATCGGGGTTAAGAACCATTAATGAAATGCGACGGCTCGATAATTATCCTCCTCTTGAAGGTGGGGATGTCGCTTACCGGCAAGCACAATATTTACCGATTAACCAACTCAATAAAGAGCCTCACGAAAGTGGGGCTTAATTATTTATGGGGGTTCAATGCCTGATATTAGAAAAACACTGAATTTTGATGAAGCGGAAATCAAATTTACGGGAGATGACACACAAGGCATTTTCGAAGGTTATGCCTCCGTATTTAGTCATCAAGATCTCGACGGTGACATTATTTTACCCGGTGCGTTTAAGCATGTTTTAGATAAGCAAAAACAAAAAGTCGCTATGTTTTATAACCATCGAGTCTGGGAGCTTCCTGTCGGGAAATGGGAGTACATGGAGGAAGATCAAAAAGGATTACGTGTGAGAGGACAACTGACACCCGGTCATAGTGCGGCTCAAGATCTAAAAGCGGCAATGAAGCATGGCACGGTTGACGGGCTTTCTATCGGATTCGGTTGTCTGCGTAATGACTTTGAGCGAACACCTTCAGGTCGTATTTTTAAAAACATCTCCCTGTTACGTGAAATCAGTATTTGTACATTTCCCGCTAATGACCAAGCACAGGTTTCATCACTCAAGAGCATCGATGGGTTATTAACGATCCGAGATATTGAGGATTGGCTGAGAGAGTCAGCCGGTTTATCAAAATCAGAAGCCGTCGGTTTTATTTCCCGCTTCAAATCCGCTATTCGGAGTGAGTCCGATGACACTCAACAATCCCTAGTCGCATCCATTGTTAACCAAATTAATGCATTTAATCTGAAAGGATAGAATATGTCTGACTTAGCTATTATCCAAGAAGCCATCGAAGGATCACAAAAAAAGGTGCAAGAGCTTTTCGATGCACAGAAGAAAGAAATTGAAGCTACTGGCGTAGTTTCAAAGCAATTACAAACAGATTTAGCCTTAGTCCAAGAGGAATTAAAAAAAGCCGGTGAACGTCTGTTTGATTTAGAGCAGAAAGGGGCAACGAGTGCTGATGATCCTAATACGAAAAAAGATTTTTCTGAGCGAGCAGCAGAAGCGCTGACAAAATCATGGAATGGGAGTCAGGCTTCTTATGAAGTGAAAACCTTTAATAAATCATTAGGCAGTGATGCGAGCTCAGCCGGAGTTCTAATTCAGCCGATGCAAGTACCGGGTATTATTATGCCGGGTATGCGTCGTTTAGTTATCCGCGATTTATTAGCACAAGGTCGTATTTCCAGTAACTCACTGGAATATGTACGTGAAAAATTGTTTACCAATAGCGCGGCACCCGTGAAAGAAAAGGCACAAAAACCAGAATCTAATCTGACGTTTGAAAAACAAACGGCAAATGTGATCACTATTGCTCATTGGATCCAAGCGTCTCGCCAAGTGATGGATGATGCTGTGCAGTTACAGTCTTACGTTAATAATCGCTTATTGTATGGCTTAGCGTTAGTGGAAGAGGAGCAATTACTCAATGGTGACGGTACAGCGGATAATTTGACGGGAATTAATCATGTTGCCACTGCCTATGATACCACGTTGAGTGCTACGGGCGACACGCATGCTGACCTGATTGCTCATGCCATTTATCAGGTAACAGAATCTGAATTTAGTGCCTCTGGTATTATTTTAAATCCTCGTGATTGGCATGCCATTGCGTTAATGAAAGATAAAGAAGGGCGTTATATTTTTGGTGGCCCACAAGCCTTTACTTCAAATGTAATGTGGGGATTACCTGTTGTTCCAACAAAAGCACAAAAACAAGGTGAGTTTACTGTTGGTGCATTTGATTTGGCGTCTCAAGTATGGGATCGAATGAATGCAGTTATCGAAGTGAGTCGAGAAGATCGTGATAACTTTGTGAAAAATATGCTGACCATTTTGTGTGAAGAGCGTTTAGCATTAGCCCATTATCGCCCTCAAGCCTTAATTAAAGGAACTTTCCCAACGTCTGGAAGAAGTGCTTAAGTAATAGGTCGGGGTAGGTAACTATCCCGCATTACATCATGAATATCTTAGATGTCATTCCTCTTTCTTTATTAAAACAGCATCTCGAATACAGCGGTGATGATCGTGATGAGCAGATTCTATTTTATGCTCAAAGCGCATTAAATTATTGTTTGAGATGGTGTGATGAACCAGCATGGAAATCACCTGATGATATCCCTTATGAAGTGAAATCGGCCATGCTTTTGGTGCTGGGGGATATGTTTGAACATCGAACCAGCCAAAGTGAAATTCTGTTATATGAAAATAAAGCAGTAGAACGATTGTTACTGCTTTGTCGAAATTGGCGAGGTAGTTAATGGATCCGGGACGATTACGCCACACTATTCATATTCAAAAATCAGTATTAGCGCCCGATGCCATTAGTGGCAGTGATGTGATTTGGACGGATCATGCGACAAAAGTACGTGCAGCGATCATGCCTTATCAAGGGCGAGAATATTTTCAAGCTCAGCAAGTACAAAGTGAGGCCACAACGCGAATTCTTATTCGCTATATTGCTGATATTGATACTTCGATGCGTATTGTATGGGGTAAGCGAATATTTAATATTATTTCGATTATTGACCCTGATGAGCGCCATCGTGAGCTTCAATTGATGTGCAAAGAGGGCGTGAATGATGGGTGAGATTAAAATCAGTGGATTGTCTGAACTCGCTCAACGAATGCAAGACATTGCCCGTAAAACCAGAAATCAAAGTGCGCGTAAGGCGATGAATGCAGGCGCTTCGGCGTTAAAGCAGGAAATCAAACATCGAGTGCCTATTCTTAAGGAAACGGTGCCTCATCGACGTAAAGGCACTATCAAGCGCAATATTCGTTCTAAAACGAAAGTACAACGCAATGGGCAAGTCAAAACGCGCATTTGGGTGAAATCATTATCGGGTAAAAAGGTGTCTGCCTTTAAACAGGCAACGGGAAAAAGTGCGGCATTGAACCCAAATGATCCGTTTTATTGGTGGTTTGTTGAGTTTGGCACCGCCAAGATGCCTGCACAACCGTTTATGCGCCCCAGCTTTGAAGCGAAAAAGGAAGCGACGGCTAAAGTGATTGTTCAAACACTCAAAGAGGATATTGAAAAAGCAAGGTAGAGATCATGATACAGCAATTAAAAGAGACCCTTTCACCGCTTGTCGATGGAAGGGTTTTTTTTCAGGTATTACCCGAAGGAAAAGGGCATTATCCCGCCATTGTGATCCAGTTTGCCAGCATCACGCCTAACAGTGCGCTGGAGGATACGGATTTAGACAACTATCGCGTGCAACTTGATGTGTATGCGCCACAACCACAACCCCTTATGGTCTTGCGTAAAAAAATCGAGGCTCAGATTATCGAGGCGATCCCATTTGCACAACGAGTGAATGCGGTCTTTGGGTATGAAGCGGATGTCAAATTGCATCGGCTTGTTCTTGAATTAATGATTTCATCAGATAAATAAGGAATGGATATGGCAAAGTCAAAAAATCATAAAGCGACGCCTTTCCTCGGCACGAAGATCTTTGTGCAAACAGGTTTAGGAGAGGCGATGACCGTGACGGAAGCGGCGTTATCACCCGCAACCATTACCATCGCCAATAATAAACTGAAAGCCGATGACATGATTATGTTATCGGGTTTAGGGGAGTTAGATGGGCGTTTCCCCATTGCACAGGTTGATGGCAATAAAGTGACCTTGTGTGAGGAAGTGGATTGGAGTGATAAAACGTTACCCACGGATTTTGCAAACGCCAAAGCACAACGTATTCAATGGTCTAATAATTTCTGTGCGGTAAAAAGTTTCAGCAAAGACGGTTCGACAACCGAACAAATTGATGTCACCACCATTTGCAGTGATGGCAAGGAATATGAATCCGGTGATACGGAATACGGCTCAATTAAATTGACCTTTTTCTTACGTTATAGCTCCAGTGATGTGCAGCGACTCTTACGTAAATATGAAAACAGCAAAGAAAAATTTGCGGTGAAAATGGTCTTAACACGAGATGAAGGCTCCATGTTTTATTACGGCTCCGTCGAAACGGGCATGAACATTGATGGCAGTGTAGGGCAAATGATGGATTCGGGGATTTCGATTAAATTGTCTGGCCGTGATTATTTGAATGCGAAGAAATAACCCTTAATTCACCTCTTTCATTATTTCTCTTCTCCCTTCACGATAAAAAATCTTAGGAGTGATTATGTCTAACGCTTTATTGCGTGAATTAGTGTTAAACCAAGCACTGAAAGTGACGCCTTTTACTTATTTAGACAACACCTTTTATGTCAAAGAGTTGGATGTTGGCACCATGAATTACATTCAGCGCAAACTTCGCCAAATTAAAATCAAGCTCGCTGAGGCGCAGGATATTTATTTAGATGAAGACGATCCCGAACAATTTAATGAGGCGATAAATCGTGTCTACGATGAATATGATGTCGCCAGAATGCTGGCCTTTAAGTTGTGTGATGAAAAAGGGGAACTGCTTTTTGATGCTGAAAATGAAGTAGATTTAAAAGGTCTTAATCGTCTAGGGCAAGGGTTCTCTAATGCAGTGTTTACAGCCGAAGCGGGGAACAGTGAAAAAAACTCGGAGACCGACGACAATTCCAATTGATATTGTCGTTGGCACTGGGAAAAACGCTCGCGGAAATCGAGCAAATGCCCGAAAGCCACTTGTGTGAATATGAAGCCTTTTATCGCAAACAACCCTTTGGTTTATGGCGAGAGGATTATCGGATGGCACAAGTGGCGCATCTTCTTGCGATGATAAATCGTGATCCGAAAACATCTCCGCCTGAATTGATGGATTTTATGCCGATGTGGAAGAAGAAAATCACGGAAGAAGAGCTGTGGGACAACGTCACTGAGAGTGTATTAGCTAATCGATAGCCCCACATCTGTGGGGCTTAATCGTTAACCACCGCGAGACATTTTCTCAATTTTTTTATCCGTATTGTATTGAGAAAGGGCATAAACCGACCAGATAGCCGCAGGGATCCATCCGATTAAGGTGATTTGTAGGATAAGGCAGAAGATGCCAGCAAATGGGCGACCAATCGTGAAAAATTGTAACCAAGGTAGTAATAACGCCAGAATAAGTCTCATAAAACCCCCTCTATTATTCGAAATTTCAGTTTATCAATAATTAAATCAATAGCAAATAACAAGGAATATTGCATTTATTCAGGGTGAAAGTTTGCTTTTGTAGTGTTCATACCAAGGATTGAATTTATGGCGGGAGCATTAGGTAGATTAAATATTGATTTGACGCTGAATACGGCAAATTTCACAAATGCGATCAACCGTAGTCAGCGCCAAACAGAACAATTTGGGCAAAGTATTCGCGTCAGCCTTCAAGCTATCACCGTACAACAAGAGCGAATGGTATCGCAAACCGCAAAATCCTCGGCGCTTTTTGCCCGTTTTGCGAGTGTCACCGCAAGCGCATTATCCATTCATCAAGTCATTAATTATGCCGATAGTTGGACGGAATTACAGAACCGCTTAAAACTGGTGACGGAAAGTTCTGTCGAGTTAAATAAAGCCACACAAGCCGTCTATGATATTGCCCAAAAAAACTATCAATCATTGGATGCCACGGCACAAGTTTACCAACGTTTTGCGGATAATGCCGACCGCTTAGGCTTAAGTCAGCAAAAAGTGGCCGAACTCACTGAAACCGTCTCAAAAGCCGTGGCGATTTCAGGAGCGAGTGCAACCGCAGCCCAAGCGGCATTAACTCAATTTGGTCAAGCATTAGCCTCGGGTCAGTTACGTGGCGAAGAGCTAAATTCAGTGATGGAGCAAACCCCTGCGTTAGCAAAAGCTATCGCTGACGGAATGGGTGTCAGTGTGGGCGAATTAAGGAAGAAAGCCCAAGACGGTGAAATGACGATTGAGAAAGTCATTCAAGCTTTAGAACGTGCAGCCGACAGTGTGGATAAAAAATTTGCTACCAGCATGACAACGGTTAGCCAAGGTTTCACTAATCTTCAATCGGCGATGACAAAATTTATCGGTGAAGCGAATCAAGGTACAGGTGCGACTCAGCTTTT
This sequence comes from Proteus sp. fly-1013, assembly GCF_040140245.1. Lineage (NCBI taxonomy): Bacteria > Pseudomonadati > Pseudomonadota > Gammaproteobacteria > Enterobacterales > Morganellaceae > Proteus > Proteus sp. fly-1013. The sequence goes on from NZ_JBEEWD010000001.1 coordinate 543,802, forward strand.
TACCACAGGGATGACCACTCTTGCCGATAATCTATCGTTAGTCGCTAAAGTAGTTGAAGGGATCGCCGTCACGGCATTGGTAGCAAAACTCTCTCAATGGACGAAAGCCACTTATCTGAAAAATCAGGCAACGTTGAATGAAGCCAAAGCCACATTACAGAGTGCGCAGGCAAACAGTGTGGCAGCAACCAGTGCCGTGAGGAAGGCATGGGCGGATAAAGAAGCCGCCACATCGGCGCTCAATAGAGCCAAAATGGAATATCAAGTTGCTAGAGGCACTAACGCGGAAAAAATCGCACTCGATAACCTTATCGCTACAAAGTCACTCGCAAGAACAGCCTCTCTAAATTATACACAGGCATTAACCGCCGAAAATGTTGCTCAACGTGCATTAACGACCGCTCGGCGTCAATCAACAGTGGCGGGGCGAGCACTCAACAGTGTTATGGGATTAGCGGGTGGCCCTATTGGATTAGTGTTGACGGGTGTTGCGGCATTGGGCATGGGATTGTATGAATACAGCGAAAATGTCAAACAAGCCAAGTTAGAATCGATTGAATTTGCTCATTCCCTTGATACATCAACAGAAGCGTTAAACAAAATGAGCAATGCCACGTTAGTGGCGAATTTAAGCAAAGTTTCATCGGGCATTAACGCGCAATTGGAGAAAATCGAGGAACTTAAACAACAGGTTATTTCCTTACAAGATCTATCGAAATACAGCGTTGAGAGTGAAAAGGCGTTTACTGAACAAGGAGTGGGGGATTTATACCTTAAACGAGTGGCTGAAAAGCAAAAAGAGCTTGATGCTGCGATGGGGACATATGCAGAGCAAGTTAATAACTTAGAGCGCCAGCGAGCCAATATGCAAAATATGTTGGCGACACTCAAAGACAAAGTGGGCGATCAAGCCCCTGAATATAAACGCTATGCCACTGAGTTACAAAATGTTGATGCCGTTATCAATTCACTTAAGGCGAGTTTAAAGAGTTTAGGCATTGAATATGAATCACTCATTGATATCACGCTTCAGGCGACAAAGAGCCAAGTGAATGCCGCCACGGCGATTGCTAAACAGATTGATGAATCGATTGAAAAATCGCAACGTTCAGTGGCAAAAGCGCAAGCCACAGGGAAGGCATTAGCGAAATTAAATGCAGAAGATGTATTGGCTTCACGCAAAATTACGCCAGATATGCAAGGCTACGATAAGGCCTTACAAGCTGAAATTGAGGCACAACTGGCACTGCAAGCCAAACGGACGTATAAGCCTAGCCATAAATCAACCATTGATTACGCTAAACAGTACACCAAAATCTTGACGGAATTAGAGGAAAAACAAGCCTCACTGATTGCGGATGGACAAAGTATTCAGCTGTATGGCACTACCTCTTCCTTTAATGAATACACATCCACCTTAGCTGATATCAAACAGAATAAAGACAAGTTTGATACCATCTTAAAAATCGATCCCAAAGCGATTGAGACGATAAAAGAAAAAGCGAAAGCCATTGATGACTTAGCGCGTGCCAACTCGGTTGCGCAATTTGCTTATGATCGCGGTAAAGAAATTGAGCAGATGCAATTTGAAACCACCTTGATAGGAAAGTCGCGCGCAGAGCAAGAAAAACTCAATGCCCTTCGTCAGATTGATGTGCTGTATCAGCAAGCCAGTGTGGATTTAGGCGAAAAAGAGTTAGCGAATTTACAACGCAATGTCGAACTCACTAAGCAGCAGATTGAGGAAGAGCTGAGGAAGCGAGAGGCCATGAAAGGTGATCCGATGGCGGGATTAAAACAAGGCTTATCAGATTTCAGTGAGTCGGCCATGGATGTGATGGAGAACGTCAGAAATGTCACCACCAATGCGCTTAATAATATGTCTGATGCATTAGCCGATTTTGCTTTAACGGGCAAAGGAAGCTTTAAAGATTTTGCCAATGCGGTGATCTCCGATATCACTCGAATGGTGATGAAAATGCTGGTTTTCAAAGCCATTGAAGCAGGCGGGCAGGCGATGGGCTTTGATATGGGATGGATGAGCAAAGGGCATGCTTACGGTGGTTATACGGGGCATGGCGGCAAATTTGAGCCTAAAGGGATTGTACATGGTGGTGAGTTTGTTTTTACCAAAGAAGCGACGGCTAAATTGGGTGTCGGCAATCTCTATCGCTTAATGCATGCGGCGCAAGGTTATGCTTCAGGGGGCTTTGTGGGCGCGGTCGCAGGACGAATACCGATTACACCACAACCGACGTTAGCTCGTGCAGGCGGTGTGCAAATGACCATCGTCAATCATATTACGGTGACAGGAAATGGTGACGCTGTACTTGCGCAGGCAATGAAGGAAGCCGCACAACAAGGGACAGAAGCAGGCGCACAGAAAGCTCACGCGATGATGTTACAAGACTTTCAAAGTAATGGTGCAGCACGTAGAACATTAGGAGTTTAAATGTCTATTCTTGAATGGCCAAAAGAGGTGATCCCCACACAGGAAAACTGGCAATTATTGAGTAACAGCAAAACCTTTACCTCGCCATTTAATGGAAGTAGCCAGACGGTACGCTTTCCGGGAAGCCGTTGGCGTTGTGAACTGACATTTAATAATTTAAATGAAGAGAAATCGCGCCAGTTAGAAGCGCTGGTGGCTTCATTGGATGGGATGTCGGGGCGAGTCAAAATAGCCAGTTGGATAAGAAAAGGGCGTTATGGGTATGGTTCGCCTCGTATTGCAATACCGAGCCAATTAGGTAATCAGCTAGAAACAAAGGACTGGAAGCGCAATATGCGCGTGTTACAACAAGGGGATCGCTTAACTGTGGGCAATGAACTCAAAATGGTGGTGGCGGATGTGGTCAGTGATCATCAAGGGCGTGCAAATATTCCTATTTCACCGATGTTAAGAACGTCACCTACCGTCAATGAAATGCTCGAGGTTGAGCGTCCTTTTGGAGTATTTCGGCTCGTTGATAATGAACAGGGTAAATTTCAGCATCGTCGTTTGGGGTATACCCATATCACGTTATCTTTTGAGGAGGTGTTGTACTAATGCAATATCATCCATTTTCTGATGCTATGGTCAACGCGATTAATGAAGGGGCTTATATCGTTTTAGCCGCCAGACTCGATTTGAAATCAGGCGTCACCTGTGCGCATACCGGTGTTGGGCAACTGATTATTGCGGGGGAAACCTATTTGGGCGTGGGAAGTTTAGGCGAAATCACTCAGCTAAAAGAAAATAAGACAACCAGTCCCCCACAATTACAGCTTAAATTAGCCGGTTTTGATAAATCGCTGGTGGGAATGGTGATGAATGAGCAAAGTCGAGGGCGAGAAGTGAGGTTGATGATGGTCGCCATCGGCGAAGAGGGGAAACCGCTTCTTGCCGAAGTCTTATTTGTCGGACAAATTACCTCGATTAATGTGGTGTCTGGCGAAGAAAATGCCGTATGTGTTAATGTTTCTAATCGATTCGAGCGATGGTCAATCGGGTTACCCGATAGATTTACCGATGAGTCGTGGTCATCTCGAAGACAAGGTGATCGCATCTTTCGTTATGTTGCTCAAATGGCTGAACGAGCTATTTATTGGGGCAGTAAGAAAGATGCACCTGCATTTATTTATAAATAATCTTATTGCTTTGTTAAACCCACTTTTGTGGGTTTTTATTGCATAAATAAGAGCATTCATACCTTTAATTTAATAATTACCTCTTTTAAATAGTATTTTATGAGAGCAAATTAGATTTTTTCATTGGATAAGCTTCTGCAATAATGGTAGATTCAAACTAATGTTAATTCCACTAATTATTTGTTTTTAAGGTATAATTATGATATCCAAAACGTACCTAACGATTCCCGAAGGTAAGATTGCTGATTTTATCACTGGTACATTTAGAGCGGATACTCCAGAAGAATATGTAAGACAGAACATTGAAAAACGTCTTGTTAACGAACTTAAATATCCTAAAAATAGAATTGGTGTTGAAGTTACTATTCCTATGGGGAGCAGAAAGCCACGAGCTGATATCGTAGTATACCAAGATGGTATGCCACATCTGCCAGAGTACGCATATATAATTGTGGAATGTAAAAAAGAGAGTGTATCTTCTAAAGATAAGAATGATGGTATCGAACAATTAAAAAGCTATATGCACGCCTGCGGTATTAATTGTGAATGGGGGCTTTGGACAAATAAAAAGGAAAGAGTTGTCATTAGGAAGATTGTATCTACTGGTGAGTTTATTGAGTTTAATGACATCCCTGATGTAACTGGTAATACTGATGATATAGATAGGCCTAAGCGAAATAAACTGATTAAGGCTGATGGAGATAATTTATTTCTAGCTTTTAGACGTTGTCATGAAGCTATTCACACTTACGATGGTTTTAATAAAGAAAATGCTTTTTTTGAATTTTTAAAAATTATATTTTGTAAAATTGAAGATGAAAGGAATATCCCCAAACCTTTAAATTTTTATGTTGCATCTAAGGAAAGAGGGAATTTAGATGGACAAAGTGTTTGTAAAAAGAGAATAGAAACTATATTTGACAACGTAAAAATAAAGTTTTCACAGATATTTGATTCAAATGACGAAATAAAGTTAACACCTAGGAGTTTAGCTCAAATTGTTTCTGAGCTTCAGGGGTATAGTTTTTTAGCAACAGATATTGATTTAAAAGGAAGAGCATATGAGGAAATCGTTGGCTCTAACTTAAAAGGAGATCGAGGACAGTTTTTTACACCACGAAATATTATGCATATGGCAGTGAAAATGATTAATCCAAAATTAGGAGAAAAGGTTTTGGACCCATCATGTGGCACAGGTGGCTTTTTGGTTACTGCTATGAATATGGTGATCGAACAATTGAAAATTGACTTTGCCAAAGATTTAGATATTCCAGAAAATCAGTGGGGGGACGATGAGAAAAAAGCATTACAACAAAGGATTTCAGAAATAGCCGCAACATCATTTTTTGGCTTTGATATTGCTCCAGAGTTAGTAAAAGCGACCAAAATGAATATGGTCATGAATAATGATGGTAGTGGAAATATTTTAAGAACTGATTCTTTGTTGCCACCTCATTTATGGGAAAGTGAATTTAAAGTTTCACTGGCGAAAGCTTTAAAGATTCAACCTGAAGAAATAAAACACCATGAAGATATTGAATTTTTTGATGTAATCATAACCAATCCACCTTTTGGTAGTAAAATTACAATTCAACAAGAATATATGCTTGAACAGTTTGACATTGGTCATGGTTGGGAGAATCCTAAAAAGACAGAAAGTGAAACTTGGGAAAAGAAAAAAGTAGTTTCACCGACACCACCGGAACAATTATTTATTGAACGCTGTTTACAATTTTTAAAACCTGGTGGTCGAATGGCAATTGTTTTACCAGATTCTATTTTAGGTTCTCCTGGACTAGGATACATCAGACAATGGCTATTATGTGAAGCCAAAGTTATAGCAAGCTTAGATCTAGATGGTGATGCTTTCCAGCCACATACAGGTGTACAGACATCAATATTAATTCTTCAGAAAAAAACTGAGGAAGAAAAGAGGGCTGACTTAATAGGAAAAATGCAGCCATATAACATATTTATGGCCGTAATTGATAAAGTTGGACATGATAAGAGGGGCGTTAATACATATCAGCGTGATGAAAATGGAGATGAAATTTTAGTTGAGGTGGATGATAACGTCACAGAAATCTCTGTTGTTGCAGATGATATAAAAACGATTAAATCTAGTAAGAGATTAGAAAAAGTGCCTGATGACCAAACTCTTTATGTACCTTCAGTATTTGAAAAGTGGAAAAGAGATGAGGGGATGTCATGGTAAGTTCTTCAGCCTATAAAATAGAACATTCAAATGATAAATCTCAAACTTTAAATCAAGACTTTGAATGGATTAGTGTACCATTACAGGAAATATTTGAGAATGATCTGCGTTTAGAGGCAGAGGTTTACGCTACAAAGGCTGAAAAAGCTAGATTATTAGTCTTGGATGGTCAATTCGGATTTGCACTGTTATCTGAGTTTGTTCAAACTAATCATTGTCCTAGATTTAAACGTATTTTTGTTCATAAATCAAACTTACCAATCTATCAACCATCTCAAATCAAAGAGCTAAATCCTACACCTGCTGCGTATATCTCAGAAAAAACTAATACGGATATAAATAAGTTAAGAGTGAAAAAGGGACAAATACTTATGACCTGCTCAGGCACTGTAGGTAAGGTTATAATTGTATCTAATACAATGGAAAATTACATATTTAGCCATGATTTATTACGTATTAATGTCAAAAATGAGTCTGATTTGGGCTATTTATACACTTATTTCTTAAGTGAGATAGGAAGATTGATTATTCAAGCGAATAATTACGGAGCCGTAATCAAGCATATTGAGCCTGAGCACTTGTATCGAGTTCCAATTCCTAATGCCCCTTTGATATTGAAGCAGAAAATAAATGATTTAATAATAGATTCATTTGGTTTACGAGATAGATCAAATGAATTGCTTAAAGATGCACAAGCATTGTTAAGAAAATCGCTAAATCTACCTGATTTTGATGATTTTTCAGGTAAAGAAAACAGTAGCGAAGCATATGCATTTAGTGTTAATTCGTCTGATTTAAATGGCCGATTAGAGGCAAATTATCACCATCCAACGGCACAAAAAATAATCCAGCACTTAAACATTCATGCTATGCATATGACAAAATTAGCAGATAAAAATATAGTTAACAGTATCATTCTCCCTAGTAGGTTTAAACGTTATTATGTTGAGCCTGAATTTGGAGTGCCTTTTATCGGTGGTAAAGAAATTTTAGAATTAGATCCTAGAGGTGAGAAATATTTATCTTTTAAACAACACAATGATTTGATAAGCACTCAGTTAGCTTTGAAAAATAATTATATACTAATTACTTGTAGCGGAACAATCGGTAAAGTAACTTTAGTACCAGAACATTGGGAAGGGTGGGCAGCTAGTCAGCACTTATTAAGAGTAATTCCTGCAAGTTCTAAATGGGCTGGGTATTTGTATACTTGGTTAAGTTCAGAATGGGCATTACCTCTAATAAGAAGGCATACTTACGGTGCTGTTGTTTTTGAAATAGACCAGCACCAACTTTCACAGGTAGAAGTTCCGTTAGTAGATGAAAATGTAATGATGAAAATCAATGAGTTAGCTTTATCTGCCAATGAGTTGAGAACAAGAGCATTTAATGCAGAACAAGCAGCACTAGATATCCTTAACAAGGATATCTTAGGTATATAACTATATAATACGTTCGTTATTTTAACCCACTTTTGTGGGTTTTTTGCTATTTAAGGTCAGTACATGAAACAACCCAACTGGACACTTAAATTACCTGAAACCATAAGGGCGGCGATGAGTCGCCCTTTTTCATGGGGTGAATTTGATTGTTGTATTTTTGCCTCGGAATGTATTGACGCACAATGTGGTTTCTCGCCAATAAAGCCTTATCTCAATCACTATAAAACCAAAGCTGAAGCCTTCAACCTGATCAAATCTAAATTTGGCTCCTTAGAGAAAGCCGTTTCACGCTATTTCAAATCCATTGAGATTGAGCGCGTTCAGCGTGGCGATCTCGTACTGTTTAAAGGTGAGGACGGTGACAGTTTAGCCGTGGTCTGGGCGGGGCATTATTGGGGCGTAACCTCACAAGGTGTGAAGCCGGTGCAGATTAACCCAATCAAAGCGTGGAGAGTGGAATAATGGGTGGGAGTGGTGGATTAATTTCAAAAGTCGTGGGTGCTGGCTTAATGATTGCGGGGCTATTTACTGGAGGCGTGACATCGGCGATGGGCATGGCGCTGATGGCGGCTGGCGTTGCGGTTCAAGTCGCGAGTTCGCTTATCTTTAAGCCAAAACTGCCTTCCATGAATTATCGAGATACTGGTGAACGCAAACAGATGTTACGTTCATCGTCTGCCCCTGAAACCGTAATCATCGGAAAAACGGTGATATCGGGTTTGCTTTTCTTCGCAGAGGAAGAAACTGGCGAACAAGATGAAAATGAAAAAATCACACTGGCATTAGCGTTAGCAGGGCACTCCATAGAGAAAATCGGGAAGATTTGGTTGGGGGATGATCTCATTGAGACGTTTGGTGATAAAGCTTCATGGGAATTACATAACGATAGAGAAAATGCCGATCCCTTTATGCTTAAAAATTGCCCATCATGGAAAGAGGATATGATTGGTCGAGGTCTGGCGTGGTTACGTGTGACACTCACGTTTGACCAAGAAAAATTCCCTTATGGATTACCCAATGTGAAATGTGAAGTCTGGGGAAAACATCTGTTTGATCCTCGCACTGGGCAAACTGCATGGAGTAACAATGGGGCCTTAGTGATTTTGGATTATTACCGCCATTATTTAAAAGTGCCTGATACGGATATTGATTTCGACAGCTTTAAACAGGCTGCCGATTTATGTGATGAAAAAGTGAGTCTACCAGAAGGCGGATTTGAGTCGCGATATACCCTTAATGGCGCCTATGACTTAAATGAAAGTCCATCGAGTGTCTTGGAAGCGATGCACAAATGCATTAATGCGGAACCGACATTCACCGCAGGAAAACACGGTATTCAAATCGGCGCTTATTATGGGCCTGCAATAAAAACCATCTCTGAATCACAATTGATTGGCACCGTCACTTGTACCCCTGAAACAGGCTTAAAAGATGCGACCAATGCGGTGTATGGCACGTTTATTGATGCCGAACAGTTGTACACAAAAACCGACTTCACGCCTGTGATTGTGGACGAATGGGTGAAAGAGGATGGCTTAGAAATTCGAGAGAATATTGACTATCGTTTTGTCACCAGCCCTTATCAAGCACAACGATTAGCCCGCCAATATCTCCGCAAAAAGAAAGCGGGAAGACGAGTTCAATTGACCATGAACTTAGACGGCTATGCTTATCGTCCGGGGGAAGTTGTGCTTTTAGAATTACCGGCTTTGGGGATTAGTGGACTGGAATTCCGTATTGCTGAATGGACCTTCCATGCTTTAGAAGGTGTCTCTCTGACATTAGAAGAAGATGGTGCTTATTTATATGAAGATGTGATTGGCAAGCCTTTTGAGCGTCCGCCGTTTGTGAGTTTGCCCACTGGTGGTGTTGCTTCACCGATTAATCTTACCTTTGTTCCACTTGCAGTCAGTGACATAGTACAAGGTACGCTTTCTTGGCAGAATATCGCTTCTGATGTGCGTTATAACACTGTCACTATTCTTCAAGAAGGCAACGTTATTCAATCTATTCAGGTACCGGCTGAACGTGTTGATATTAACGGATTAGCGCGAGGGACTTATCGTGTTGAAGTTAGAGCAACAAATGTGGCCGGTGCAATGTCGGCACCCGCTATCAGTGACTTTGCCATTCAAGCACCACCACCTCCTGAGCATATTGATGTTACCTCTGGCTTATTTAATCTGACCGTTGCACCGAAACAAGGCGATAGCACTGTCTTTGGTTATACCTTTGAATTTTGGTTTAGTGAGGAAAAGCTCGTTGATCTTTCTGAAAATGAAGTGATCACCAAAACAAATAAAGTTGGCCAAGGGAATTTCTGGACGCAAGAGAATTTAAAAGCAGGGCATACCTATTATTTTTATGTTCGAACAATCAACAGCTATGGCAAATCACCGTTTGTGGAAGCTTCGGGGACTTGCTCTTCTCAAACCGATTTAATTCTTGAGGAATTAGCGGGGCAAATTAGCCGAGACCAATTAGCGCAAGACCTATTAGGTGAGATCAACAGCAAGGCTAACCAACTCGATATTACTGAATTACATGAGTTGATGAGGATAAATCACGACAAGATTTTATCTGAGTTGGTGAGGCATGGAGCAACGATTGAAGAAAGTGAAAAAAAACTGGAGGAGGCAGGAAAATTATTAGCTGAGCGAATGAACCAAGTTGCAACGGCAACAGAAGCACAGGCCGCCGCAATTAAACAAGAGCAACAAGCACGTATTGAGGCTGATAAAACTGAAGCACAACAACGACAATCCTTAGCCACTCAACTTCGTGGTGATTATACCGGCAATGATTTATCGAAAGTCACCGCAGGACTCATCTCCACAGAGAAACAAGCGCGAGTCACAGGCGACCAAGCAGAAGCGAAAGCCCGACAATCACTGGAAACACGGATGAATGGGAATGTTTCCGCGATTAATAAATCACTAGAAACACTCACCTCGAAACAGCAAGCGCAAACACAAGAGATTTCAACGCTCAATTCAAATCTGAAAGGGAAAGCCGATAGCAGTGTGGTTAATGCGTTAAATACTCGAGTATCTAATCTTGATGGCAAAGTGACATCCGCAACCTCTCAGGTACAAACGTTATCCAGCAAATTAGATAAAGTGAAAGCCGATTTAACGGAATCTGTGGTGGTGGATTTAGATTTATCTAAACTCAATGAAAACACCTATTATCCGGTTATTTTGCCTTTAGTAACCTCTCGACGTTATGCCTTTAAGGTTTTTAGAACCTTAGGGCAATATTCAGACAATAAACCCAGCTATGCAACTCACCGCACCAAAGGTTTTGCCATGATTGTGGAATGGCAAGTGAGTGGTTCTGGATGGGGAACTCAGTCTGAAAACCGCATCATTGATAACTTTGATTGGAAATGGACAAATCAATCCCCTGTGATGGGGCCAACTCAATTAACGAATGGCTCTGTGGAATATATCTATTTACGAGGAGGGGCTAAATACCAACTCACTAAGCATAAAAGTGTTAACCATCAAATTATCACCAGCACTTATACCAACAACAAGCAATCGGTGGCCCCAAAGGGGTTTTTGGCGAATGATGTGCCTAAATCGAGTGAACAGAAAGCCAACGCAACGGCGAATGCGGTAAGCCAACTTGAAACCAAAGTGACTGAGGTTTCAGGTAAAGTGACCTCGACCTCTCAGCAAGTCACTCGTTTAGAAAGCCAAGTGGGTACAAGTTCAGCCAAAATCGAACAAACTTCGAAAGTGGTCACAGACATAAATGGCAAAATTTCCGCATCATGGACAATGAAAGTTCAGCAAGATAGCAAAGGGAATAAAGTCATTACTGGCATTGGCTTAGGATTTAATGCACAAGGAAATAGCCAATTTCTGGTTAATGCCCAAAACTTTGCAGTGATATCGTCATTAAACGGTAAAGTGGTGACGCCTTTTGTGATCCAAAATGGACAAGCTTTTTTCAATGATGCGTTATTTAGCAAGGCAACTATTGATAAATTATCGGTAGGTAAAAAAATCACATCCACTAATTATTCAGCGGGCAAGAAAGGATTTAATATTGATGCCACAACAGGGAATGTGGAATTAAATGATGCAGTATTTCGTGGACGGTTAGATATTAACTCAGGAGGAACAAAAGGGCGGTTAGTGATAACGAATAATACTATTTATGTTTACGATGAAAACAATCAGTTAGCGGCAAAAATAGGTTATTTAGGGTAGCGTATGAAGTTTATTGTTTTAATTACAGCATTATTATTGTCAGGGTGTACCTCTGGATATAAAAAAGTCGATTGCCAAGGTGTTTACCAAATAAAAACTTTTCACTATCAACAACCTGTATTGGTGAAGTTTGATAAAAAACGAGAAACCATTAAAGGGCCTCTTTATCATGCTGTACCTCAATTAGGATTTAAATTCTTAGGAGGATGGGTATCTCCTGATGCCGTAGAGGATTTCTCATGTCGTGGGGAATAGAGATATATGAAAAAGGAAAGCCAATAAAAATCACAGGGCGTTCGTTTATTTTTGACCAAATAGCGGTCACTCAAAATGGCAGTAAAACTTATAATAATATTCCTAAAGGGCGGTCATTGGCCGCCTATATTGTCGCTAGAAATCGAGGATCTTATTTCACTGTTAGAGTCGAGAATAATAAAATCTCGTGGAATTCTCTACGCGGTAGCCAATCGATTAATGGAATTATTATGGTACTAATTAAATGAGTAAATATGGTGCATTATTTTTTAATCAGGGTATTACCGAAGAATTAACACCTTATGAATCAGCTGTATTTTTAAAAAAGATAAAAACTAAGCCGGGACTAATTAAAGTTATCGAAGGTAATAATAACGCAGTGCCACTTATTTTTATTCGAGTTCTTAATTCCTCGAATCCATCATTAAGTGGATTATCTGAAGTAATTTATGAGAACAATGCGTGGTGTGTGAATTTAATTGATACGATTCAAGGTAATTCAGCAGAATATGAGCTCTATGTATTTGTGAAGTCTTCTTATCATATTTCACTTCATCCTCAAAAATGGGGAATTCAAATTTATCATAAAGGTGTTATTACACACGCTTCAAGCCAAAGACCGCTTAATTTATTAGAGGGAAATAACTTTGTACTCACAGGAAATAATTGGAGTGGCGTGGATGTTGGTTTCCCTTGTGCGGTATTAATCACAACAATAGGGCAGATTGGTATGATGGATTCAATGGGAGGAAAAACGATTAGAGTAACTCTTTGTGGCCGAGGTAACCGTATTATTCCTCATTCCATGATAGTGGCCGGACAAATGTCAACAACCTCACTAGGAAAGCAGTATTTTTATATTGATGTAAGGGAATATGGTGGGTGATAAAAGAGTTTAGATAGTTGGTTTAGTTGATGAGTACGAAAGGCCATTAAATAAAAGAATATATTTGTTTGTGGTCTGCTTTGTGCCAGAAGCGGACGTTGCTGACATATATCGAAGGTGGGGTGCCCCACCTTCTGTAACCAAATAGTATATTTTAGCTTTTTTAAAATAAATACTAACGCTTACTCTAAATGTTTTACTTTAGTAATTGAGCTAATCGGATGAAAGTCTGGTAAATATGTTTTAATTTGCCCATCAGCGGATAAATAATGATTCGCGGCCTCTTGAAATACATTCCTAGATAGAGGATGTAAAGCGTTAGGGTTATGGTAAACCTCAAGACCTTCACTCCACCGTTCATGGTAGGAAGGAGAACCGACTTCTAGGCTAAATGATTGACCCCTTATTGCATTGACATCATGATTAATTCTAAGTCCCGTCCTAATCATCTCTGAACCTTCAGGTGCAAATTCATTTAGAAGTCCCATACGATTAAACTTTCCAAATGATGCATCATTAGAGAAAATCACCGCGCTAATATTTTTCGCTTCTGGAAGATTAAAAAAACCTGAAGGTATTACTTTTTTCCCCCAAGTATGCTCTTCTATCTTAACAGGAACTATTGTCAAACTCCCATTATCATCTACTTTGACCTCATGTCTGTATCCATAAAGATAATATGGTAATGACTCCCTAGAATCTTTACCGGAAGCAGGACTGAGACAATCTGTGATAGCAAAAACTAAAGGCTTATCTTTGCAAACTGGCTTTTCCCAATATTTTTTTTTAAGTTTTGAAAAAAGAGCACTTCCATATTTTATAGGATAATAGTTATTCTTTATATCTTCCAAATCTTTTAAGTTGTGATATTGTGGCAATTCTTCAACTTTACCCTCTATTATAGAAGGGTTGATAGTTGTAGCTTCTATGCAAAATTCACCTTGGAAGCTGTCACAAATAAAGTCAGGAATAGCTTCTTTCTGATTGAATGTTATATCATTTTCAGTCAACAGAGCGAATAGATACAGCTCCCATATTCGTTGATTAAAACCTGTTGTCTGAAATTGCTCTACAAAATTACCATCGGCATCTTCATACCAACGCATCATGGGTTCAATAATATTCTTTGCAGAAGCAAATAATGGATTAGATATCAACTCATTGAAAAGAGGGGATAGTTTGTTTTTTGTTTTTATTAGTGGGATAAAAAAATCAACCGGGGCCTTATGAGTATCCCCTTGTAATCTTGCCTTATCAATATTTTCATGTATTTCTAGTATTTTGGTCAACAAGGCGGATTCAGAAAGAGCAAAATTTTCATTCCATTCGGAATTATCAATAAAACGGTATCGTTCAGATTCATCACGAGCCATTAATATCCCAAAAAAATCTTTATCTGTGTAATCTTGTATGATGCATGAAACAATACTTTTGTCTTCAGTTTCATACCAAGCGATCTCCCTGCCAAGGTATTTTACCTGAGGGTTCCTTGCATACGCCGCTAGAGAATCAAATCTGGACTGCTTTATTTTTCTAATATTCATTTTAGATTGATGATTTTTAGGGAAAAAATAATGCTACCATCTATTAAAAAAGATACAAGCGCTGTTTTGCATCATGGATTTTTTTGATAAAAAATGGGAGTGAGATTTATTCTTCTTGGATTACTGCGGCTCATCTAGGCACTTTCGTAGTGCTACCACGAATCATTCGTTAAGAAGATTAGATGTCTCTTTCTTGCTCAAAGCTGATAATCAAGTTCGAATGGTTACATAATAAATTGTTATTTTTTATTTTCAGTTTAAATAAGTACTCTAATTTATTACTAGCTTTAATTATTATAACTAAACCTATTATTTAATATAAATAATAGGTTTGAGTGTTTGGCGGCAAGTTTCATAAGTTCTCAATCATTTAAAATATCTTCCCCAAAACCACCCCAACCCAAACTAAAAATCAACCAGTTACATACAAAACAAGATCACATAAAAAACAAATTATCATCCTAATAATTATAGCTTATTTAATAAGTTACCAAATTATTATGGGTATAATGTTACGCCACATGGGTTGGACAGAAGCTGCTGACTTAATCATTAAAGGTATGGAAGGTGCGATTGCCGCTAAGACCGTAACTTATGATTTCGAACGTCAGTTAGAAGGCGCTAAACTGCTGAAATGTAGCGAGTTTGGTGACGCGATTATCAAACATATGTAATTGTTGATTTGATAAATAGTTAACGGGAGCTTATTAGTTCCCGTTTTTTATTGCCAATTTTGAAATGGTTATCAAAAAGTTATCAAAACGAGTTATCAAAACCACCTGAAATTTGCTATCAAATCTATTGTATTCTTTATTCACCTATATTTAGGTTTATATTATTTATTCCAATTATTTATAGTTGAGTGAGCTAAGTAAAATTTTAATAGTTTTCTTATTTCCATGAATTCTTGGCAATTATAATCAATTCTATTAAGATATTTTAACTGAGTTAACAATATTGCTTTAGCATCCGAATCATCCTCTCCATATAAGCTAATTGATAACTGCTTAAAACATTCTTTTGCCTCGTTATTAGAAAGAAATTCGTTACATAATGAATTTTTTTGTAGTATAAAATACTCAGGAGAATCAAAAGGTAAGTAAGTGATATATTTCTTAGCGCCTTGTAAAAAATTTCTCATTTGAGGAACAGAACTAGAATTGCTATTTTTTGAAAAAGAGACATCGAAACCTAATTGTTCGATAATATTGTGCAGATTTTTATCTGGGATATCGGTATCATCAGGAAATGAATTATGTTCGGAATATAATGTGCTTTGTTGGTCGCCATCTAATAAAACTAATAAACTGTGGTTAGTTTCAATTAGAGTGTTAAATCGAGAAACGATAGAGCTAGAACCACCTGGGTAAAATTCTACTTGAAAACTATGTTTTAAATTCTCATCATTCTCTATAGCTTTCATTATTACTTTTTTTGCTAAAATATCCTCACAAAAAATAGGAATTTTATTAAATTTTTTTCCTATAACATGAAATACGCTTAATTTACCTACATCATTGTGTACATGTACATATCCAGTATTAGGATCTTCATGGAATAATTTGATAGCTTCATCAGGAAGGTTTTCTATAATTTCAGGTGAGTGAGATGAGATAACTATTTGATGCTTTTTTATTTTAGCTTGTTCTATAAGATAGTTAATTAATTCTTTCTGTGCATATGGATGTAAAGAAACTTCAGGTTCATCTAATAAGATTAGGGAATTTTGGGGGGCAGAATGAATTTTAGAGACTAAAGAAATAACCGCAAATTCACCACTACCAGCATAAGCTTCAGAATAATTATAATGTTCTGTTGTAATATATGCGGTGCCACCTCGTACATTAAAGAAAGTGTGTTCAATATATTGAATATTAGTATATCTTTTATTTAATATTTGTGATATTGAATCAACCTCAATTTGAGATAAGGTTATATTTTTTGTAATCCTATCTTTTTGATAATAATTAAATGATTTTAGATGTTCATTTATGGCTTTTTTTAAATTTTCGCTTCTACTTCTTATAAATTCTTGCTTTGTTTTATAATGTTTAGATGGTTTATTGGCATGATATAAACATCTATCAAAAGCACTTAACTCAGATCTAAAGTTTATGTAAATGGCATTTTTTCTTATTTTACTCCATCTTGTTTTGGATAGAGATGCAGATTCTATATTTTCAAGATTAGTATTCATACCATATTGTTTTTGAGGACGAGCAGTTTCCCAATAGTCAACAGTTCTATTTTTATCAGTTCTCTGATTGTTAACTAAAAATACCTCTGCAGTATGTTTACCTTCATTATATGTATAAAAGTATGACTGGTATAAATCCCCAGTTTCTTTATTTTTTTTAACGCTATCAATAGGAGTTGTAAACCAATATCCAGCAGGTGAAACGCCAGCAACAGAACCTAATAATGCTACCAAAGCCGAAGTTTTATTTGTACCATTTTGTCCAACTAATACAGTTATAGGGTAATCAAAACTAAGTTGTTGTCCTGACTTTATGTTTTTAAAGTTAGTAAAAACTAATTTTCTAATAAAAGGCTCGATCTTTGGTGAATTGAAAATTTTATGTAGTGAGTTTAGTTTACTAGGTTCCATATTATATTCTTCTATCTGTAAAAATTCTTATGATAGCAAATAATTACACTACAACAGTATTAAGAATATATTTATTTGAACTTTCTCATAAATAAATACAAAAAAGAATAATAAAATAGGCTTTATTCAAATTTATGATATCATATTTTCATATCTAACCTTTTGTTTTTTTTGACTTTGATTTGTTTTTATGTCATATTAAGGGATCTTATTTAAAATGATTTTATCGTAGTTTAATAGGTGTTTTTAATGTCAATTAAAGCAATTGATCTATTCTCTGGCGCTGGTGGTTTTTCTTTATCTGCTATAAATGCAGGAGTACGTGTCCTTGCTGCTATTGAATTAGATAAAGTGGCTGCAGAAACCTATAATAAAAACTTTAATGATATCAAAGGGATTGGTATACGCATTTTAAATGAAGATATTAATAAAATTAATACAAAAAAATTACGAAATGAATTGGCTTTATCTAGAGGTGAGTTGGACTTAATTTTAGGGGGACCTCCATGCCAAGGATTTTCGTCTCATAGAATTAAAAATTCAGGAGTTAATGATCCTCGTAATAAGCTTTTATTGCGTTACTTTGAATTTGTCCATGAGTTTCAACCAAAAGTATTTCTTGTGGAAAATGTGTCCGGGCTTTTGTGGGAACGACATAAATCATATCTTGATAAATTTTTAGAATTAGCCAAAAAAGAAGGGTATAACATCCATTTTCAGGGAACGATTAATGCTAAAGATTATGGTGTACCCCAAAATCGAAAAAGAGTATTTATTTTAGGTATAAGAGCTGATTTAAATATTAAAACGGTGGAATTTCCTCCCAAACAGACTCATTTTTCACCATCTTCTGGTAAATACCCAATTTGGCGACCAGCTTCATCCGTTTTTGAAAAAATTCCCAGGGAGTTGTATGAAAAATATTGGAAAGATTATTTCTCACGAAAAACATCATTAACAAAAGTTGAAGCTTTTTCACTTTTATCTAGTTTAGAATCGGGTTCACCCATTCTTCGGAATGACACATCAAATATACATATGAATCCGAGTGAAATGATGATAAATAGGTTCATAAAAATAGGACTAAATGGAAGCAGAGAAGATCTTGGTGTGGATGGGCAACTAAAATGCCATTCCGATGGTTATAAAGGACATAAAGATGTATATGGAAGAATATTTATACATCAGCCAAGCAATACTATAACCGCGGGATGTAATAATCCATCTAAAGGGCGTTTTGTACACCCATGGAATAATCATGGAATTACATTACGTCATGCTGCTAGATTACAATCATTTAATGATGATTTTATATTTTGTGGGAATGCATCAGAACAAGCAAGACAAATCGGTAATGCTGTTCCACCAACTCTTGGTGAGATATTAATTCGAAAAGTTTGTACTGAACTCAATTTATATTAATATAAAACTATTGATGAACGTTTTATATACAAATAATTATATTGTATTTTTATGTGGAGTTTGGATGAGGTAATAATAAGGTAATCTTTTTATATTATTACCTTAGTAGTCTGATTTTTGATTAATATTATTATTAAATCACGATTTTTATCCAATCTTTCCCTCGATCATCATGGTATTTATCTGTTTGAATTTGGTTCTTATGACCGAGTAAATCTTTAGTATTTATACCTTGTGCTCTATATAACCTTTCAGATAAAGAACGCTGTTCATGAAATGTTGCAGGTGTTCCTTCTCCCCAATCAATATCTGTTTTATTTCTCGCCTTTTTAAAGTTAGTCGTTAGTGTATTTGCAGTAACTTGATCACCACGTTTAGATTGTGAAGTGGTATGAAAATAATGAATAAGATAAGGGCTAATAACGCGATCACGACAACGAGCAACGACATCACGTAATGACATATTTAATTGTTCAGAACGTAGTGATAATGGAATAGCTAATTTAGTACCCGTTTTTTCTTGAGTAATATGTAAATGATCATCCCAAATATCATTAAACTTCATTGCGGAAATATCACCTAATCGTTGGCCTGTAATAAGTGCAAGCAACATGGCATTCCCAACATAACGATGTTGTTTATCAGCAATCTCAAATATCTTTTTCCATTCATCAAAATTAAGACGTTGGCGAGTTACTTTTCGTTTCGGTTGTTTAGTGGCGAGGGCAGGGTTATAACCAGGAGGAACTTCACCTGCATGTTGCGCTTCTTTAAATACATCAATTAAAACAGAGCGAATAACTTGTGCCATTCTGTGCTGACCATTAGATTTATATTCATCCAGAATTTCAGCAATATCTCTGGCATCAACAGCGGGTAATGGTTTCATGGATAAGGCTTGCCTCATTAAATCTACCGGCTTCCTTTTTTGTTTATAAGTATTCGGCTTTATATCACCTTCTTTTAAACGCTCTTCTTGAATAATCCAGTATTTATCCAACCAAGTATTAACCGTGATTTCTTTACCTTTTATTTTTGCCACCCGATCACCAATAGCCATAACTTGTCGGCTACGTTGTTCCGCTAACCTTGTGTTAGCTTCAATGGCTATTGCTTTCGCCTCGGCTTCATTATCACCGAGGGCATGATATTTACCTGTTACAGGATGGCGGTAACGCCAATAAACCTTGTTAGCTTTACGACTAAATAATGGGTAAAGATTAGGGATATTGACGTTATTTTTACGAGGTCTGGCAGCCATCTTTGAGGATCCTTTGTAAAATAGGGTTATCGTTGTTATTGATAACCAGTGATGTCAAATTACCGACAAGGTCGGCATCTTCTCTCACGCGCCAAATGCCACCTTCTTTCCTTGCTGGTGGGTAGAACAGGCCACCACGAGCATATCGTTGTAGCGTTCCTAACTTTGGTGGACGACTTTTATATCTTTCTTGCGCCCACTCCTCTAAAGTCAACATTTGCATATTTTTCTCTCCACACTGTCCGTACACAGTTTAAATAGATATTAGTTGATGCTGGTGGTTATTAGCCCTTTTTCTCTTTATAAAGTTCATTAAAACGGCGGAGGAATAAAGCTTTTGCTTGTGGTGGTGTTAGTGGGTTAACAACAAAATCACTTGCTGGAATACCTTCAAGCATTAACCAATTACTACCTACATCAATTTCTAAATCACGCTTTTCTGTGGCTAACATCATTAAGTCAGCAAAATGAACTGCATCAGATTTAGATTCAGGTAGCCCAAACTTTTTGCGGATCATCTTTTCTACACGTAATTCAATTAATTTATATTCAGGCAATAGCTTTTTAAGTGGTGATGGTAGGTCTTTGACATAAGCTTCACTGGCATCATGAAGTAGGGCCTCTAAAGCAAATTCAGGTGCAACTAAATAACTTGCATATACAGAATGCTGAGCAACAGAATAGAAATTATCAATCTGTCCATTAAAGCGACATTCATTAGCAAGGCCACTAGCAATATCTTGAATATCTATATCTTCGATCCGTACATCGAGATAATAGAAATGTTTATTTGTTGCTGTTGCAATATAAGACATTATTCTCTCCACACAATTTTTAGGTAATAAAAATCCCTCTCGAATTAATCGAGATTACATTTCCCTGGTGTTGCTAATAAAAAATAAAAATGGATTTACACTTCACACAATAAGAAAGGGCACTAGCTACAGTAGATACCTGATATGGACTGTCATGGATGAATGCCAGCACCCTTACTTATTGTTAGATTTGATAAAATGGCTGACTGAGCAGAACATTATCACCACACCCCCGTTAATGGTTTAAGACTCAGCCAGCCATTGTTCCTCTTCACACAGTTTATTTCGCTTTAGAAATAGAATGCAACTAAAAGTAGATATTGTCAACAACTAAAAGTAGAAAGTAAGGGCGTAAAAAAACCAACTTTTAGTTGGTTTTAATGTTTATGCGAATTGTTTAAATGACATTGGTAGGCTTCTTATAAGCTTTCCATGAAAATAAACTTCATGTATTTCATGATCATCAATAAAAAATGGAGGGTAAAAATCATTATCTGATATTACAGCTAACTTTCTACCTTTAACGCGTTGCAATCGTTTAATAAAGGTAGAATCTTCAAAGTTAAAGATATAAATACCATCACCATTGAACTGATTTATTTTGGTATCTATAAAAAGTAAGTCTTTAGGGTTCAGTGTGGGAGTCATGCTATCACCATCCACATTGATGATCATTACGCCATCTAGATTACTACGGCCAAATAACTCATAAATACGTTCTTGTGGTATTTCTATTGATCTAACTACTTCTGGGAATGGATTATTAATATAGCCATTTCCTGCTGACGCAAAAGCCTCGATTTGTCTAACTGTGGCTGTATTTTTATTAAATTCGTTTTGCGGATCAGCTTGTAGACCTACACCATAGTCAAGATATGCGGGGGTTGAAAAAACGGTTTTAGCAACTAATTCCATCTTATCATCTCTAGGTTTGGCTGTGCCTAATGTATATCGACGTGCCATTTCATAAGACACACCAACTTGTTCGGACAATTGCCGAATATCTACATTAACCTCTTTCATTCGCTGGGTTAGTCGTTTAGCGAAACTATCGTATTTGTTATTTTCTACCATAAGTAGAATTCTATCCACCAATCTCACCCTTGTCATTTCTATTTTAAGTTGTTTTATTTGTCTACTTTAAGTAGTATTGATGTATTACTTAAGGAGAGGCATCTATGCACCAAGAAAATTATACAGAAAAAGCAATTAGAACAGTCGGGGTGCCATCTGCTGTATCTCGAATGTTTGGCTTTAATTCCCCTCAGTCAGTTTTTAACTGGATTAAAAATAACAAAGTACCAGCAGAGCGAGTGATCCAACTATGTGAGTTAGGTGGTTGGGTTGTATCACCGCATCAACTACGACCTGATCTCTACCCAAATAAAACCGATGGTCTACCAAAACAATAACAAAACCGTTTAAAGCAGTTAACTACAAGAATTTATCAATGGTGGTAGGAAATGAGTAACCAATCAATAAAACAGGTAGTGAAAGAAATGTGTGAAGCGACAGCTGGTGGGCGAGAGGCAATGGCTGGAGCACTAGGTCTGTCTTTAACATCATTCAACAACAAGCTTTATGAGAAAAACGGTTGTCGTTCGTTTGATTTAAACGAGCTGTTAGCTATGCAAGATATTTCTAAGACCGTTTTATTTGCTGAATTTGTCGCTCGGGAATCAAATCGCTTACTTGTGGACCGGATCAGTCCTGCGGAACTGGATGAAACGGAATTGTTTGTACTGCGTAGTGGTGTTGACGAAATGCAGGGGCGTTTAGCTTTATTCATGAAAGATAGCTTGGCTGATGGCGTTATTGATAACGAAGAAGAGCAAAAGATAAAAATGATGTTGGATGGATTAATTTCGCAAATCCGCACCTTTATGAATGCGTTTGTTTCGTTACATCAAAAGAGAAATTAAAGATGGCTATATCCAGAAAGGGTGAAGCCAAAGGTGTACGGCCTCTGGCTTCGGTTTGCAAATTTCAATTGTGTGAAGAGAAATTAGCATGAGTAGATTATCAAACTTAGCATGCTGTACGCAAGTACGGGCTTCAATGCGTGATGGTCGTTTTGTCTATGAAATTAAAGTACCAGAAGGCTATGAAGAAACAAACTACCAATTTATGCGTTGGCTTGTAGATGATTTCAATTCAAAACATGGTTTAAGGGCGGGCAATGAACAATGAGAACCCAAACCAACTTGATCGCTACTACAAAAATCACAGAGGTATCGTTGTTCATGTTGTTCGTTATGACAGAGAAAAACAGCGAGTCATTTTTATGCTGGATGGTTGTGACGATCCACAATGTGAACCGGTACAGCGATTTAAAGAGAAGTACACTCGTATTAAGTAATGAGGTGGCAAGATGAGTTTATTATTACTAAAAAGTCGCCCTTTAGTCGTTATTCCTGAATTAGCGGTACGTCTTGGTTTAAATGAGGCGATGCTGTTACAGCAAATTCAATATTGGCTAACTGAAACTACTTCAGGTGTTGAATATGACGGCTCGCGCTGGATTTATAACACCGTCGAAGAGTGGAAGAATCAATTTCCTTTTTTCTCTGAATCAACGATTAAACGTGCTTTTACTAATTTAAAAAAGCAGGGCGTTTTACGCATCGAGCAAATCAATAAATCGAACCATGACCGTACTAATTATTATGCGATTAACTACGGTCATCATCTGCTGACCGATGAGGTCAATATGACCCAATCGAATAGCGATAACTCATCTCATCGAACAGTTCAAAATGACCTTATCGATAAGCGCAAATTGAAACCTTCAAACAGTTCAAAATGCGCTGTTCTGAACGGGTCAAAATGGCCTGTTCTTACAGAGAATACAACAGAGATTACTTCAGAGAGTACAACAGAAACAGATCATTCGTCGCAGAATTCTGGCGAATCCAGCGACCAGCCGAAAAATGATTTTTTAACTTGCTATCCAGAAGCCGTGATTTACAGCACTAATTTCCAGAAATGGGGTGATGAAGGTGATTTGAAAACGGCAAAATGGATGTTTGGTCGTGTTAAAAAACTGAATTCATCTGCACTAGAGCCTACTTGGTATGACTGGGCGAACGATATTCGTTTGATGCGCCAAATCGATGGACGTACCCATGAACAAATTTGTGCCTTGTTCGATTGGGCCAACAAAGATTCATTCTGGCACCAAAACATTTTAAGCCCTCGTAAATTACGTAAACACTTTGATGAGCTGATCGTTCGTAGCCAAAAGC
The DNA here is from genome assembly GCF_040140245.1 of Proteus sp. fly-1013. Lineage (NCBI taxonomy): Bacteria > Pseudomonadati > Pseudomonadota > Gammaproteobacteria > Enterobacterales > Morganellaceae > Proteus > Proteus sp. fly-1013. The sequence continues at coordinate 567,345 of NZ_JBEEWD010000001.1, forward strand.
CAAAGGATGAGCCGAAGGTTCAAGTTGATACCGTTGAACGTGACAGCGCCTTCTCTCGCTTGATTGGTTCTCGTTCTAAACCTCAAAACCGTATTGAAGAGATCGCACTTGAATTAGCAGGTAAGACAGGTATTCGTCGTATGAGTGAGTTTTCTGGTCGTCAAGCATGGAACAGCATTTGGAAACAAGCGACTGAAATGTCACAGGAGGTTCAGCAATGATTGATTACGCACTGAAATTACAGGCATTAAAAAGCCAATCTGCTCACAAATTAAAAGAAATTGGTGATCAATGGCGAACACCTGAAAATCTGTATTGGGGTATCAATTCACTCTATGGGCCGTTCACGCTAGATCTATTTACTGATGCGCAAAACAGCAAATGCCCTCATTTCTACACCGTTGAGGATAATGCGCTTACCCAAGATTGGTCAGAAAAACTCAAAGAAATTGGCGGTGCAGCTTTCGCTAATCCACCCTATTCACGTAGTTCATATCATGAAAAACAAGCTGTTACTGGTGTTCGCCACATTATGAATCATGCGTTAGCGATGCGTGAAAAAGGTGGTCGATATGTCTTCCTGTTGAAAGTGGCGACAAGCGAAACATGGTGGTGTGAAGAAGCGGATCATATTTGTTTTATTCGCGGTCGTGTTGGTTTTGATGTTCCTGAATGGTTTGTTCCTGCAGATGAAACCCAAGTGCCAACGGGTGCGTTTTTTGCGGGTGCTATCGTGGTGTTTGATAAAACGTGGAATGGTAAAGCTATTGATTACATTCAACGTAGTGAGTTGGAGCAAATCGGTAAAACATTTGTTGAACAGGCTAAATGGCTTGTATCGAGAGGTGTTGCATGAAAATCACAGAGCAAATCTTAGCGTTGTACAAAGTGGGTGAAGAAGTTAATCGCGACATTGTTATTCGTGATTTAGACACTAATTTAGCTGGCGCATCAAGAGCGTTGGCACACCTTTGGACTTTAGGTGCATTAGTCAGAATTAGCGAAGAACGTCCATTACGCTACAGAGTAACTAAAGAGGCAGAAAGAGTTCATTCAGTAATAACAGAATCACGTAAATCAGGTGAGTCAGTCTACATTGAAAAGCTGAATACTCAGAAAGCTAAAAAATGCGCATTACCCACAATCAAATGGGTAAAACACGCCACCTCTAATTTTGCTCTCATGGGTAAATTGCCAACCGAGCCGTATGACTCATTAGTGAGAGCTGTAAGAGGTAATCACTAATGAACAATAAAAGCTGTCCATTCTGTAACTCTAAAAAACTAGAAGTCATGCAAGTGATGATCAATACATTTACTCGTTGCAGAAAATGTGGGGCACGAGGGCCTATCGCTAATGACTTCGAAGGTGCTTTGAAGGCTTGGGATAAAAGGAGTGTAAACGATGCTAACTAAATACATGTTGTTCGTTGGTTTTTGGTTCGTTGTGACATTACTGATTGGGTTGTGGGGTACTTATGCCTGAATTAACCCTAACACTACCATTTCCACCTAGTGTAAATACTTATTGGAGAAATACCCAAAGAGGAACCCTAGTCAGTGTAAAAGGGCGAGTATTTAGAGCAAATGCGATTGCAGCAGTCTATGAACAATTAAAGCGTAGACCTAAGGCTATTGAGAGTGATGTGTTTGTTTCTGTGAAATTATATCCCCCAACTAAGCAGGCTAGAGATATTGATAATTTCTTAAAAGCACCTTTTGATGCCCTTACTCATGCCGGTGTATGGGTGGATGATAAGCAGATTAAAAAAATGGATGTTGAATGGATGGACGTTATTAAAGGCGGGAAGCTTGAAATAATCATTCGTCAGCATAGTAAAAGCGTGATGTACGGTCACGAGTAAAACGTGGAGAGAAATAGCATGAATGGATTAATTGTTATTGATGGCTTTCAGGTTCGTAGAGATGTAGCCGGTCGTTATTGTTTAAATGATTTACATCGAGTATCGGGTGGTGAAAAACGGCATCAACCATCGAATTGGAGTTCATTAGCTCAAACTAAAGAGTTAATTGATGAAATTTCGACCGCTCCTGAGATCACAGGAGCGCCCATTGTTACTGTGGCTGGTGGATATAACCAAGGCACCTATGTTTGCAAAGAATTAGTGTATGCCTACGCAATGTGGATCAGTGCTTCTTTTCATTTAAAAGTGATCCGTACCTTCGATGCTTTAATGTCACAACAGCACCAAGAGAAACTCAGTGATAAGGTTCAAGCGGGTGTAATACTGCTTGAGTCAATGTCTAAAAGTTTAAACTTTTCGAATTCATCAAAGTTAGGCGCTTATCAAAAATTACAGGCCATGGCGGGATTACCTGAATTAGCCCCTGTTTATGCGATTGATGCACCAAGTGGATCTATGGATAGCTCCAGTCGTCCAACAGTTGCATTATCAACACTGATTAAAAAACACAATTTACCTATTTCAGCACAGCAAGCCTATAAGCGATTAGCCGAACTAGGCATTGTTGAACGTCTATCACGCCCAAGCACGAAAACTGCTAGCAAAACGAAAGAGTTTTGGTCTGTTACGGCTAGAGGTTGTCAGTTTGGGAAGAATATGACGAGTCCTAATAATCCGCGCGAAACCCAACCGCATTTCTTTGAGAGTAAAACGGATGAATTGATCCGCATGGTGATGTTGAATAAGCAGGTGAGCGCATGAAATTATTATTAACTCCCTACATTCAACCTGAACTGGGCGTTGTATTACTTAAACCGGGTGCTGAATTACTCGAGCAATTTAAAAAGCATCACCGCGTGATTATTAGCGATGTTCCAAAAAGTTTAGATGTGTTGCCCTCAGGCGCATTAACGGGTGATGAACAGCCAATTTTAAACAATAAGCACATCATTCAATTTCTCAATAACAAAAAAGTAATCCACACCATCGATAAAGTATCACCGATGGACTCTTGGGTTATTAGTAATATCAAATACTGTCAGATTGATAACGATGAAGATAATTATCATCACCATGAGTTAGTAACGACATTTAATGAGGCTGGCGTGATCCGCACTTGCTGGTATCACGATAATCATATTCGTCATTCATCAGCAGGGTGGATTGCTGAATTAGCTCATAAAAATCGAATCAATTGGATGTTAGACACTATTCGTTTTCGGTTGAGATTAGATAGTGGCCACCAGCTAACGATACCTGATTTTTTCTCATTTGCAGTAATGCATAGCTTGGTTGATGAATTACCCGAAGCGATATTGCGCCAGATTTTAAATTGGTCAGATAAACAAGAAGAACGCAGAGTTCACGGTGGTTTTCCTGAAGCTGACATTATCCCAAGTAACGTAACCGCATTATCTGCAATGAATGAGCGGTTAGATACCATAAAGCCGGTTATTAAAGTTGCTGTTGATCCGGAGCCACCAGCGTCATTTCTTCTTAAACCTAAAATGCAACGTTGGGAAAATACCCAATGGCTCCAATGGGTGAAGACTCAACCGTGTTGCGTGTGTGGGAAACAGGCTGATGATCCGCATCACATCATTGGTCATGGCATGGGAGGGATGGGTACTAAGGTTCATGACTTATTCACTATTCCATTATGTCGCATTCATCATGACGAGTTACATCGAGACCCAAAACAATGGGAAGTTACTCACGGCAATCAACTCGAATTGTTATTTCATTTTTTAAACCGTTCATTAGGTATCGGTGCATTTATTTAACGTGTGTACGGCACGAGGAGTATAGGCATGAGAGATATACAGGAATTTTTATCACGTTGGGGAGCATGGTCGGCAGATAATACAGAGTCGGTTCAATGGTATTCGGTTGCTGCGGGGTTTAGTGGATTAATACCAAGTAAGGTTAAGGCACGCCCTCAATGTTGTGAAGACGATGCAATAATTATTTCTAGTTGTATGGCGCAACTGAATAAAAAGAATAGTGAGATGCATGACCTATTGCTTGATTACTATTTATTCGGAATGACATTTATGCAACTGGCTAACAAGCACAATTGTTCTGATACTCACATAGGAAAAAAACTGCAAAAAGCAGAAGGGATAATAGAAGGTATGTTAATGATGTTAGATGTCTCCTTAGAAATGGATCGATACATAGAAAAAGTCACATAACGCGCTTTACGATCGTAAAAATGATGATATTGTGATAAGAGTGACATCAAGGTCAGCCAACTTATAAACCCGCTTTTGCGGGGTTTTTATATATAAAATAAAGTTTGCTATCTGAGTTTATCTATGGCTTAATGACATCACTGGTTTGGAAGTACAGGCCTATTTATGTTAGTCAGTTTAAAGTTGTTCACCGTTTAGCGTTATCCTCGATACCACTTCATTGCGAATTCCTTCTAATTAATTCCCATAAGTAAAAATAAAAAACAAACCCTCATATGCCTTATGGCAAATTAAAGAAATTAAAGGAAATTCTATGTCTAATACAATGACTGGTTCAGTAAAATGGTTTAACGATGATAAAGGTTTTGGTTTCATCACTCCTAAAGATGGAAGTAAAGATGTATTTGTACATTACTCTGCAATTCAGAGTGATGACTTCAAATCTCTGATGGAAGGCCAAGAAGTTTCATTTACCATTGAAAATGGTATGAAAGGTCCAGCAGCAGGCAACGTGGTGGCTCTCTAAAGGCGCTATTACTATTCGCCTCTATTTTAAATGTCCTTGTTGTAGCGGTTCACAATATAGAACATCACAATTTGATGTTACAGTGAACAATCCACACGGCGCAAAATGTATTTTTTGTAAGACTGTGATGGCTGCTCAAATGAGTTAAGCGTTAATAGTTGAATATATAAAACCTCGTTTTGGCGGGGTTTTTTTGTTGCTTAAATTTAAAGATGATCCCTTTATATTTTAAAACGTACATATTCATTAGTGTGTGGTAAACTTAGAAGAGTAAACATACCTCATTGCTATCAACAGCAAACCTTGCATTTGCAAGTTTTTATCGAAAATAGATGTGGTATCTAAAGGAATGATTTCCTAAGGAGATGCCTATGAATTGGTCTGCGCTATTACATCTAATCCCCGCTTTTTTACGGAATGTAATTATCATTGCTTTATTGCTCTTAGTTGCATTTATGATAGTTCGTTGGTTCAGGTAAATTCATTCCGCCATTAGCTTAACTGGGAGAGTATTTAGTTTTATTTAAACTAAAAGTCGAGGTTCGATACCTTGATGGCGGCCCAATTAAATATAAAGCTTCTCATCTATTTTTTATTTTAATCTATAGAAAACTTGATATTAGGGGCATAAACTCTTAGGAGTTATTATGACAGGACTAAATCAAACAAAAGTAATTAGTCGAGTTTTACAATGGATTAGTAGTGTTGGCCTGATATTGCTTGCAATTATTTTAATAATTTTTTTAGTTAAAGAAACTATTATTCTTGCTAATTTGTTGTTTACAGTTAGTGATCCAGTTTCAATTTATTTATTAGTTGATGGACTTATCATTTACTTTCTGTATTTTGAGTTTATTGCCTTAATTATTAAATACTTTCAATCAAATTATCACTTTCCATTACAATATTTTATTTACATCGCTATCACAGCTGTAATTAGACTTATTGTTGTTGAACATAAAAATCCGCAATTACTTATCGTATATTCAGGAACAATCCTTATTCTAGTTATTGCATTGTATATTGCTAATGCAGAAAGATTGAAGCCAGAATAAGCTAAAGTATCTCATTTAAAAGGTCGCCATGTGCGGCCTTTTTTATATACATAGATCATAGTATCAATCACATACTGATTACTTCACATAAAAACTGTGTATCTGTATCTCTTTAACTAAACTCGGACACTCCGTAGGGGGTGACTATGCGCATGGAAAAATTGACCAATGCTACCTACGGAACAGCTGGCTTAACTGCCTTTTTTGCAAGTCTCTCACTTTATGAATGGGGATTTGTAATAGGGATGGGATTCAGCATGCTCCTTGGATTAGCAACTTATTTTATGACACAGCGAGAACAACGAAAACGAACAGCGTTATTTGCTGAATTAGTTCACCGTAATTGTTCTAGTGATCCGCAAAGCATAGAAAAGATAGTTGGCGAGATGCTGACTAAAGCTAAAAAGGATATTTAATGAACCTAAAACAGAAAGTGACAGTAGTCACGAGTGCTGGTGCGGTAAGCATCGCGCTAACCGTGATTGGTTATTTTGAGGGAGTGCGTTATGAGCCATACCATGATGTTGCTGGAATTCTGACGGTTTGTTATGGCCACACTGGAAATGACATCATTCAAGGTAAGACATATACACAGCAAGAGTGTGACGAATTACTGCAGAAAGACTTTATTAGAACGCAGCAGCAAGTTGATACCCTGATTAAAGTACCGCTGGATGATAAAACAAAAGCGTCTCTATATTCTTTTGCCTTTAATGTGGGTACCACAGCTTTTGCACGTTCTACGTTGCTAAAGAAATTAAACGCAGGCGATCAGTATGGCGCTTGTGAAGAAATGAAACGATGGGTTTATGCAGGTGGAAAGGTATGGCGAGGGCTAGTCAGTCGTAGAGATGCGGAGTCAGCACTATGTCATGGAAATCTTTAATCATCATTATCAGCTTTATCCTCGCATTACTCATCACAGTCGCTGGTGGCATTTATCTCTCAATTGATAACTCATGTACTAAAGACCAAGTGAGTTTAGAAAAACGCTGTCAGATTGCACTCTCACATCATCGGTACTAATCATGAAATACGGGAAACTCTATGCCGTCATTGCGATGGTAGGTATCATAGTGGGTGGCTATTGGATGATTAATTGGCAAACTAACAGAATTAATCTATTAGTAGAAACAAACAAAGAACTAACGATTGCTCTCGAAGAACAGAAGTCTATTAATACTGACTATCAAGCACGCATAATGCGGTTAAATCAACTAGATATTCAATATACGCAGGAGTTAGCGAATGCTAAGAATGAAATTAATCGCTTGCGTGATATTAGTGAGCGTCATCCTAAGCGGGTGTATATCAAAGCCGAGTGCCCAAAAAGCAAAACCACTCCCTCCACCAGATTGGCTTATGCAACCACCGCCCGACCTACTAACACCTATACAGAAATTATTGGTTACTTCGAGAGCGAATTACAGAGTTAAAGCAAATAATTAAATGGTAGCAGAATTGCATTATATAATAATACTTAATCTGATTTAGATGATCTCTAATCAATAAATAATCACTATCTAGTAATTATCTCTTAATCAAATAAGTTATTAAGAAAATTATTTTCACTCTAAAAAACAATATTAATGATATTTTATTATTAATACAATTATAGGTGGTAATTACAAAACTCATAGCGAAGTAAATAAAAACTAAAATTAAGAAAGCATAGAATAGATGAGGTGTGGATTCAGATGTGATTATACAAATTAAAACTATAGTAAGTGAAATAAATAACCCTTCAAATAATATTCGATCAAAAATAAATGTATCAAAAAACCATTTCTTAAAACTTTCTTCTTTATTAGTTTGGTTATTATAAGTTTGATTTATTTTTCTTACATCTTTGTCCGATAAATTTCTCATTATTTTATCTATATCGAACTTTTTCATTATTTTTTATCTCTATCTTAGATTATCTTTTTTTAAATGATAACACATTTAAACATCAAGCTGAATTATAATGATTAATTATATTTATGAAATTATATTTTTTAATGAAAAATCATCTTGAGTTAAATTAAAGTAAAAAATACTTTTTACTAAGTAGCTCCAGTATCGTAATCATCCCTTAACTTATATTAGTTATTTAGAAAGAATAATATAAAAATACTATGATGATAACTCGGGGATTTTAATAGATTGTTACGAACATACAGGCAAAGACATTATTATAAAATGATTTTAAACACAATAACAAATCGATGTTTTAGTCAGTTTAAGTCGTGTCAGCGCCTTAAACATGCGTGTGGCATTCAGGTTTATACCAAGAAAATATCTTTCGGTTACGATGTAGATGTTAAAACGAATCTTCGTAATTTAAATAAGGAGAGATGTTTCAAGTATTATGAACTATTTGATGGATGTAAAAACTTACCTGTATCAAAGTCTAATTGGAAAGGCTCCCATCCCCCCGGAGGATCCCATTCACCAATGCCATTAATAATACCATTTTCTATGCTATCAATAATAACACCATCAATTGCACATCGCTCTGAGCGCCACTTAATTCCTTGGTAAATGTTTACTAAAAAAGTGTACGCAAAGGTGGTTACGATAAAATCAGAAGTAAGCTTATCTGAATGGATATTTGGTATTGAATATAAGTGGCCAACATAGTCATTCAAAGCAATACTTGATACACGATCTGTATTCACATCATAGAGATGGATATGTTGACCATGGAGGATAGCCACTACATTCTTATTTGTTTTAATTTCTTTGAAGCACTGCTCAAGAATGCATCCATCATCGTCACATACCGAATATATGTTAAGGATAAGTGATGGCTTATTATCCAAAGAAACTAGCACACTACAACTTAAATAAACACTATTAGATAGCTGATCGATTTCAATAGTAGGTAAAAAAGGAAAACGAGTATGTTTATCTCTTTCAACAAATTCAGTAGTTATCTTCATAATTATCTCTGTACTCTATTGATAATTGATCCTCACCTGGCTCTTTAAGTACATTATTTGATAAAAATATTTCCCGCATCATTGGTGCAATTTCCCAGCAATCACTTAGATCTTCATTATCAAAGCTACACCAATGAAAAATAGTATACGCATGTAGAGGGTATTCTTGCTGTAATAATGCACTAACTTCTGACTTATATTTATCAATTTGATTATCTTGTTCTTCTAGTGCCTGTAATATGAGCATCATCAATGCAAATTTTTGGTCATCATCAGATAGTTTCTTATAATGTGAAATATATTTATCTATATGCTGAGGGATCGAGACAATATAAGCCCAATCTTGCATCCAACGTTCATTGGGTAAATTCAAATCTGTGGCTAATTGTTCGATTGCAACAGCCGTTTCATAACGTGGAGAGGGGGGATTATACATAGTAAGATCCTTATTGATTTTGTATCTCCAAGTAAAAAATTATTGTAATAGTAGCAGTATAATTAAAAAATGATACTAATAAAGCTATGTTATATAGTGTTACCACTAACTCAGTAGAATAAAATCGTGTAAAATTAACTTTTGGTGTTATTAATAGTGTGTTGTTGATGGTTTTTAAATTGAATATTTTAGGGTGATATGACTATTATATAATATAATTGTTGTTTCTTCAAAATAAATAGATTGGGACTGGCATGAAAAAATATTCTTATTTTCAGTTATTCAGTTACACATTTGCAATTTTATTTATTATAACTGTATTCTTCTATTGGAAATTTGAGATTAAAGAGTACGTTATAATTTCAAATATATCGATTAAAATAGCATTGGGAATTTCTGCTATTGGCTTGCTAGTCTGCTTTTTTTTCATATATAAGAAAGCAACTTTTAATAAGACAGTAAAGAATTTATTAATGTTTCCTTTAGCATTATTTATTATTATATTTATTAGTGAATACTTCATACTTTCTAGTATCGTTTATTTTACTGATGGAGAGATGAGTAGTTACAAATCCAGTTACTTATACGTAGAAGGAAGCAGGTCATGTTCTGGTATAAAAGTAAATGATGAAAATGAAGGTTTGTGCTAAAATTGTTCACGGTAATATTTATGAAACTGGAAATGCCATAATTTTGAAGAAAACAAATGCTTTAGGTTTTGAGTTAATATCAGCAAAAACATACTAATATAAATCCGAAATAGAAACCGCATTAAAGAATGCGGTTTCTATTTGTTTATTTTATAAAATAGAAAATAAAATTATTAAAAGTTCATTCTAAATCCTACTGTTGCATATATTGGAGTTTCTATTTTATTACCGTTTTGATAGTTTATTTCAGTATAAAAAAGAGCATCATTACCTATATTTGTTGTCAAACCAACGCCGTACTTACCCACATTCCCAGCATAATGACTATCAAATGATATGTTATTAATCTCTACTGTATTATTTTTAATAAATTCACGAGATATTGCTGCTTTTATGTAAGGCTTAACATTGTGGTTTGCAATCAGTAAATTACTCTCTAATGTGGCTCCAAATTCACCTTTTAAGCTATCAGCATCGTGGATATTTGCTTTCATACCATTGTCTAATACATAATGTGACTTACCAATATGAGAATAAAGGATCTGATTATATGGTGTAAGTAGCAATTCATTTGAAATTTCAATAGGGTAGCCTATTTCTGTCGATGCTGTAACCGTATTTTGATTGTAACTTCCTTTAACTCTATTTCCTTCATTCATATTAGTGTTGATTTCATTATTAAGGTGATTCATCTTAAATAAAGAATCCACATAAAAACCTGAGTAATTAAGCCAAGTTAAATAGATACCACCGCCATAGCTATTAATATCACCATTATTAATATTTTCGGATTTGATCTTACTCTTAGTATAAGAAGTCATTAAACCAAATAGCAATTGATCATTATTTATGGCTATTTTCTTATCTATACCAATTTGCATTCCATTTAAATTAGAATGGAATTGACTATAGCCTTTATCGTTCAAATGAGAATTATCATTTAAGTATCGAACCCATACACCTAGAACATTCGTATTTTCACGTAATAACCCCATTCTTTGGCGCAAAGTACTCGTTTCAATACTCAATATATGCTGTGGTGCTGAAGCCATATTAATAACGGCTTGAGCACTATTACTTAATATAGGCTGACTCACACTTGGCTGTTTAGAGGTATCAGGCTGTTTAGAGGTATCAGGCTGTTTAGAGGTATCAGGCTGTTTAGAAGTATCAGGCTG